>NZ_MRBK01000001.1 GCF_001969815.1 Bacillus swezeyi
TCAGCGCCGATGGTAGTTGGGGGATTCCCCCTGTGAGAGTAGGACGCCGCCAAGCTGTTTATTTATATCTTTACCTTGCATGAAATGAAGCTTAACTTATTCCGCAGTAGCTCAGTGGTAGAGCTATCGGCTGTTAACCGATCGGTCGTAGGTTCGAATCCTACCTGCGGAGCCAATGCTTCCATAGCTCAGCAGGTAGAGCACTTCCATGGTAAGGAAGAGGTCAGCGGTTCGAGCCCGCTTGGAAGCTTAAGTGAATACGTTGATATGACAAGGTTTCTCCAAATGAGGGGAAAGCTTTTTTGTTGTATTACGATGTTTAAAGCAGGCACAACGCCTGCTTTTATTGTTTTTATACCAACTCATATAAAACGGTGATCGCTACTTCCAAAACAAGAAGGAACATCATGTAACTTCCGTATTTTAACGTATCAGGTTCATGATGTTTTTGACCTTTGAAAGCTCGTATAAATAAACTTGCAACCGCAATGATCATCACAACTTTGCAAATTGTTAAAGCTGACATTATAACCTTCCTTCATATTGAAATCTCATCAATATTCCTATTTCTATAAATATGAAAAAAATCCTTTTTTCTTTTCTGACTGAAAAAATGTCTTTATAAAAAAGCTTTCTGTCGTCTTCAGACAGAAAGCTCATTTTAATATGCGTTTAATATAGAGTAGATACGATTGTTCACTTTCCCAAAAGACTTTATGTTGTTTTGGATGTTGGAAAATAGAATGACATATCTGCTCCCTGTCAGGCTGAAGCTGTTTAAAATGTTATAACCGGGCATCACACCGTGGCTTGAATAGCTTCCAGGAGAAACGTAAAAGCCCATCCCGTATGTCGCTTTGTTGGGTGTAAACATTTTTGTGAAACTCTCATCCGAAATAATTTTTCTTTCATAAAGCGCTTTATCAAATAAATACATATCATAAGCAGTCATATAAATATCCCCTGCTCCGTAAAGCTGAGACAAATCCGGTATATCAGGTGTATACAGCTTTTTAAGTGCATTCAGTTTATAGCCTGTTGATTGATGTGCTTGTTTTGCGAAAGTTTTATAAAAGCCAGCATGCTTCATACCGGCAGGTTTAAAAACGTGCTCTGTAACATATTGATCGACAGGTTCGCCGCTTATCGTTGAAACGATGTATGCCAGCACGGAATAATTGGAATCTTTATAATCCCACTTCCCCGGCCCATTTTTAATGCCTTGTTCTTCAATGTCTTGAATCAGATCTTTTGGTGAAATATATCCATTACCTTCTTTGTGGCCCCGAATTCCTGATGTGTGTGTCAGAAGATGATAAAGAGTTATATTTGAGCCATTTGGAAAATCCGGCAGGTATGTTGATACGGGATCGTTTACCGACAGCTGACCTTTTTCTTCAAGCTGAAGAATCGCAGCTGCAATGATCGCTTTCTGTGAAGAACCAACATAAAAAACGGTATCCGGTGTATTTGGCACCTTTTGTTTGCGATTTGCATATGAATAGCCTTTGCTTGTAACAATTTTTCCTTCATCCACGATCAATGCCGTACCGCTGAATTCAATGCTTTTTAAATACTCATCCAATTGTGCATTATCGTCTTTTGTTACGATGCGGCTCTGTTTTTCCTCTTTTTGATCAGGATGTTGATCCTCTTTCTTTTCAGGCTTTGTCTGTTTTTCAGTTGCTTGCAAATGTTTTTCCTGATGATCATATGGGGTTTCCGGAAAAGCAATGTAAATCAATCCGCAAATAAGCAGAAAGGCAAATATGAGAAGCCTTTTATTTCTGTTTTGCCTTTTCCTTTTCTTCATTCGAGTTTTATAGGTTCTGGCCATGGCGGGACTCCTTCTTTAAGATGTGACGTATTTACTGACGCATAATCTCCTTAAAAAGTTTCTTCCTTTTGCTAATAATTTCATACATGAACTTAAAGAGTCCCAATATTTACTATAAATCCACACTTGAAATGGAACGAATGTTCGTATAAAATAATGGTAAAAGAAAGGAGTGAGAAGATGAGAAAAGTGCTTTACCGGGCCATGGAAGACGGTTCTCCAGTAGAAATGATTTATATGAAGAAGAGCGAATTCTCCAAACGAACGATTCTCATCAAGGAAATTAAAAACGGTTATGTAAAGGCATTTTGCTTCCAAAAACAGCAGATCAGAATGTTTAAGATTGATGCCATTTTGGCTGCTGTTCCGTATAAAAAAAGAAAACATTATGCATAAAACTTCAATCCACAGTTTTCCTCTTTCTTTTGCCTTCCTGTTTTGATATTCCATCTTTTGTTATAATCAATATATATAATTCAAAGAGAGCGGGCGTTTAACATCTATGCTTCAGTCAATAAATAAAACACTTGGGAAAATCATGCCTTTACTGACGCCTATAAGCGTTGTCAGCGGGGTATTGCTGTCAGAACATTTACACGGGTTTGCTGCTTTTGTACCGTGGATTTTTGCTTTTATGACGTTTGCTGGAAGTTTGGGGGCCAACTTTCAGTCGCTTAAAGCTGCAGTGGTTCATCCCCTGCCAATGCTGCTGGCTTTATTTGTTTTGCATGTATTTATGCCGGTGTTGGCATGGTGCACGGGGCATCTTGTGTTTAATGGCGATTCATTTACGATTACAGGGCTTATTCTCGGCGTTGTGATCCCAACTGGTATTACAAGTATGATTTGGGCAGCTATGTATAAAGGGAATATCGGCTTGACCCTATCGATCATTTTAATTGACACGATTCTTTCTCCTTTTATTGTCCCTTTCAGTCTTTCAGTTCTTGCAGGCGCCCAGGTCGAAATGGATGTAGCGGGTATGATGAAAGGTTTATTCGGAATGGTGGTGATCCCTTCTTTATTAGGGATGCTCGTCAACCAATTTTCAACTCCGGAGAGGACAGCGCGTTTAAGCGCGAATTGCGCACCATTTTCTAAAATGGGATTAGCTGCAGTGGTGGCGATTAACAGCTCAGTGGTCGCTCCCTATTTGAAAACGGTCGATTTAAAGTTTTTAACGATAGCTTTAACGGTTTTTTTAGTCGCATTCACAGGCTACTTAACGGCTTGGCTTTTAGGCCGGATGCTGAAACGGCCGCAAGAGGAAATCGTTGCTTTAATCTTTACCGGAGGAATGCGGAATATCAGTGCAGGCGCAGTCTTGGCCACCAGTTTCTTTCCGGCGAAAGTGGCTGTGCCGGTTGTGATCGGCATGCTGTTCCAGCAAATCCTGGCTGCGTTGTTTGGACATTTGCTTGCAAGAAGCGAGCTGAAGAAAGCGAATCATTTCGATGAAAAAACAAGTCTGCCTTCATAGAAGACCAGACTCTGATCAACAGACTTTGCCATGCTTCTTTGCAATTGCGCGGATAAAGAACTTATTTAAACGGCAGCCTCTGCAAATCCCGGATGAACCGTTTTCCGGCGGACACCCAGCAAATATCCAATACATTAAAGGAGTAAAAAGCATCATGGAAAATAAAGCAAGCGTTGTTATCATGACATTAATCTCTGCATTTCTCTTTTCCTCTTTGTTAGTCACCGCTTCACTTTCACCGCTCGCCGATTCAGGCCCACATGCCAATCAGTTTGGCACTTTCGGCATGTGGGCGGCAATTGGAACCGTTTTGGTATTTTATATTCTTCCTCTCATTGTTTATATGATCGGAATTGACGCAATGAAGTTTGTAATGGCCGTTTTTTGCGGAATTGGACTATTGATCATTGTTGCAATGATTCCAGTTATTTTGTTGTTTGGCTCATTTAGCGGAACTCAATCTGCATTATGGGGAGTTATAAGTCTCTGCGTTGTATTAACCATCGTAAATGTTATTTGGTTCTTCGCAGCTTTTCGTTCGTCGGCAAAGTCTCAGCGGGCTGACTTTCGATAAAAAAAGTCTGCCTTCATAGAAGGCCAGACTTCGGTGTCAAACTCGCCAAGTTCCTTTTGCGATAAGGTGGACATTTCCGCCGACATGAATCTCAATGCTGTTTTCCATTGTCTGAGCTTCAATATAAAGCAGGGAAGGCCGGTTTATTTCATATCCCTGTTCAGCCCTTATGCTGATCTGACTTTTATCAAAGTAACGGTGATGCAGTAAATATCCGGCGAGATCCCCAACTGCACTGCCTGTCGCCGGATCTTCGGGAACACTGAAACAATCGCAAAATACCCGTGCATTGATGTCGTTTTTTTCATGATATGTTTCCGGGGAGAAAACGAGTAGACTGGCTTCTATGTCTTTTATAAAAGCTTCATATTGATCACTGTTGATTTTGCACTTTTTAACTGCACTTAGTGATGTTAATGGCACAATAACCGCAGGAAGACCTGTGGAAACCTCCTGTATCGGAAAATTCAAATCTATATCACTTGGGTCGATTCCCAGTACGCCCGCCAGCATTTCTTTGTCAAAAGTGCGGTTAAACAAAGGAGGGTTTTGTTTCATCCAAATAACATGATCACCACCTTTGTCAAATGCCACGGGAATCGCGCCTGCTTTCACATTCAAAATGACATTTGAAGAAGGTTCTGTTTCGATTTCATTCTTAATAATAAAAGCTGTGCCCAATGTCGGATGGCCAGCGAACGGAATTTCTTTTTCCGGGGTGAAGATTCGGACGTCATATCCGCCGTTTTCCTGTTTTCCGGATAAAATAAATGTTGTCTCGGAGAAATTGATTTCCCTTGCGATTTTTTGCATCTCTTCACCCGATAAGTTTTTTTCTGCTTTAAATACAGCGAGTTGGTTTCCCGCATATTTTGTTTCTGCAAACACATCTACAAGATAAAATTCCATGAATCTCTCCCCCTCAAAATAATACAGATGCCCAAAGGCAGTTTTACATATCTTACATGAGATGAGGGTTATTGAACAGCCCAACCTGCGGCAAAAAATAAAGAAGAGCGGCTGCCGCCCTTCTTAATAAAGCAAATACTTCTTTCTGGTATTCATAAACTGTTTTTGCTCTGCCTCATATTTTTTGACGATGTTTTCTATTGACTCACCCTGCTCGATCATTTTTTTGACCCAGCCGTTTCCGATCAGGCGGTTGAAATTGCCCGAAGGGAGGAACTCAAAGTCTTTCGGATACAGGTCATGGACAGTTTTAATGATCGAGAGGCCGGTTTTTACCGGCTTGAAGGCCGATCTGTTTGTCACATAAAGCTCCACGCCGTGACACAGTTTATTTTGATGCTTTGAAAATGTCGGAGTAAACGAAGCGGCTCTAAATCGAACCCCAGGAAGTTTCATGTTGTTTAGTTTCTCGGCCAGTTCCGTGCTTTTCATGTAAGGTGCGCCGATTAATTCAAAAGGTTTGGTCGTCCCTCTTCCTTCAGAAATGTTGGTTCCTTCAATTAAGCCTGTGCCGGGATAGACAATGCTTGTGTCAGCCGTCGGCATGTTTGGGGAAGGCAGGACGAAAGGAAGCCCTGTATCTTCAAAAAACATCTGCCGTTTCCAGCCTTTCATTTTGATGACGGTTAAGTCGGCGCCGATGTCAAACTCTTTATTAAACAGTTTTGCCAGTTCTCCTGCCGTCATTCCGTGTATTAAAGGAATGGGATATCTTCCGACAAATGATGAATAATCCGGGTTGAGAACCGGGCCTTCCACTTTTGTTCCGCTCTGCGGATTTGGTCGGTCCAATACGATAAACGGAATGTCATTTTCCTTGGCTGCTTCCATCGCATATGCCATGGTGTAGATGTAAGTGTAAAAGCGTGTTCCGACATCTTGGATATCAAATAGCAGGACATCAATATTTTTCAGCATTTCCGGTGTGGGCTTTTTTGTCTCACCGTAAAGACTGTAGACGGGAAGACCGGTCTTTTCGTCAATATATGATTCAACTTCATCTCCTGCTTGAGCGTCCCCCCGTACGCCGTGTTCAGGTCCAAAAAGCGCGGTCAGCTCAATATCGGGGTCTTGATGAAGCAAATCTATGCTGCTCGTTAAGCTTGCATTAACACCTGTAGGGTTTGTAATCAGCCCAACCCTTTTTCCTTTTAATAAGCTTTTCTTGTTCATGAGCATTTCGATGCCTGGTGTGACTTTCGGTTTCTTTTCCTTGCCCGGATAGGTTGCAGCTGCCGTCAAGGTGCCTAAGACAACCATTCCTGCGAGCAGCCAAAGCGCTTTTTTTCTCATCGTATCCCCTCCTTATTTAAGCGGTTTGCCGTTTTTCAGATTTAATCCAAATCCGAATTCGTAAAGAATTTCTCCCGGCTCGGTAACAGAAGGAATATCAACCGGCAATGTTCCTTTAGGCTTTGCCTTGCCGAAGATGACTTCAACCCCGGCCGGGATGTTCGGCTGCCTGAAACGCCTGTTTGTATAGCCTTTAAATCCATAAACCGCAATCACCGCTTGAGCTTCTTCAAAATTTGCCGTGTCATAAGGATTGCGGAGGCTCATTAAGACAACCTTTTTCTGTTTGGACTGGGCGTATTTCATTGCGGCGCGCGGAAAAGCGGTTGCCCATCTGCTTGAGTCCTGAATGTTATCATCGATGATTCCGTCGTTCACTACAGGGTCGTTTTTGACGACATATGATCCTGTGATGACATAATCGGCCTGGTCGATTTGTTTTTCAACTTCTTCATTAAATACTTTCTCTGCAAAATGATATTCTTTTAAAACCGCTTTTTTCTTTATCTTATTGATTGTTTTTGAGATCGCTCTTGTTTGGTCTTCATATGGAGCGAGAATGAGAATGGTATCCCCTTTTTTCGGTTTGAATGGAAGGGTGCCGCTGCTGTTTTTTAATACGGTGATGCCTTCTCTTGCCATTTTCATTTCTGACTTTGCGTGCTTTTGATTGCCGACTGTTTTCAAGGCGTATTTGATTTTTTTCTGAAGAGATTCGGGCGCAGTGTTGTCGAGTATGCCCCGCTTCATTTTTAGCGTAAGAATTCTTTCAACCGATTGATTGATTTGTTCAATCGGAATGTCTCCTTGTCTGACGGCTTTGAGAAGGGCTTCAAATACACCGGTCAGGTTTTTCTCTGTCTCAAGAGAGGTGACTTGAGCTGGCATAAGCGCAATATCAACCCCTGCTTTGACGGCCATGACGACAGCTTCCTCCTGCCCAAAATTGTCGGAGATGGCTTTCATGTTTAAGGCATCCGTCACAACAACTCCGTCGAAGCCGAGATCTTTCCGTAAAAGGTCTGTCATCACCTTTTTGGAGAGTGTTGCGGGAACCATGATATCTTCTCCGTCTTTTTTGCTTTTGTAGGTTGTATCGTCAAATGCGGGGAATTGGACATGCGCTGTCATGATCATATCAATTCCTGCATCGATCGCTTTTTGAAAGGGGGCAAGCTCTACGCTTCTGAGCCGCTTTTCATCGTGTGGGACAAGCGGAAGGCCGTAATGGCTGTCAACCGCTGTATCACCGTGGCCGGGAAAATGCTTTGCGGTGGCGATGATTCGCTCGTCTTGAAGGCCTTTCATCGTCTTAATGCCGAGCTTGCCGGCCAACTCCGGCTTGGAGCTGTACGAGCGAACGCCAATTACCGGGTTATTGGGATTGTTGTTCACATCAAGTACAGGGCTGAAATTAACGTTAATGCCTAGCGCTGCTAATTCCTTTCCAATGATTTTTCCGGAACGGTAAGCATTTTTACTGCTTTTTGAAGCGCCGATTGCCATATTGCCGGGCAGGTTTGTGCCTGATTCCAGCCTGGTGACTATTCCGCCTTCCTGGTCAATCGTAATGAAGAGCGGAGTATCCGGACTGGCTTTTTGGAGGCCGTCAGTTAAGCGAACCGTTTGTTCCGTGCCTGTGACATTCTCGGCAAAAAGAATCACGCCGCCAAGGTGGTATCTTTGTATGATTCCGGCTACTTCGTCATTCATTTCCGTTAGCTCTTTGGCGCTCGAATCGCCTTCTTTCTTCCAATTTCTAAAATCAGGCATCAGCATTTGCCCGATTTTCTCCTCAAGCGTCATATCGCTGACCATTTGTTTGACACTCTGTTCTGAATGCTGTTTTGCATCAGCTTCTGAGGTGCCGGGCTGCAATGCGAGGGCTGACAGCAATACAGCGATCAGCGTGCATTGAAAAAATCTTTTCATATGGAGAATCGCCTCCTATTTATTATTCAGCGCTTCATAGACAGCAGTGATCACACTTCCGTACTTTCCTGTTGAATATAAATCACCTTCGAACTGATTCGGATTTTTTGAAGGATCGATCACCTGTGAGTGTTTTTTGTTGGTCAATAAGACAATACCCAATTGATATGCCGGATCGATGATGGTGACGGTTCCTGTCCAGCCGGTATGTCCATATGCCTTGCTGCTCGCATGCTTTCCGAACATCCACTCCATATCGGTATTGCCGTTGAGGCGCCATCCTAGTCCATATGCGGCATTTGTTTTTGACGGTTTTGTAAATTCGGAAATGACCGTGTTGTTGAATAACTGCCGATCGCCATAGCCGCCTCCGTTCAGCATGACCTGCAGAAGTACTGCCATGTCATCCACTGTTGAAAACAGGCCTGCATGCCCTGAAATGCCACCCATCGAATAAAATGCTTTTTCGTCATGAACTTCTCCTTGCAGCGTATATGTTCTGATATTAGGAAACCACACAGTGCCGTCCCTTGTATTGCCCATTAGCTCGGTAGCGGCGAAATGAGAAGGTTTAAAGCCCTTTTGCAGCGGCTTAAACATGGTGTGACGCAAGCCGAGAGGCCGGTAAAACTGTTTTTCAACATATTGGTCCAAGCGCTGGCCTGTGATTTTCTCGATGATCACCCCGAGCAGCATATAATCGATATCGCTGTATAGCTGCTTTGTGCCTGGTTCGTAGGCCAAGGGGGTCTTTGAAAGAAATGCCAACGTTTTTTTCCTTGTCTGAGAGTACAGCTTTCCGGCCGTTTGCGGATCGTAATAGTTCCAGCTTGCCGGAAACCCCGCCGTATGATGAAGCAAATCAATCACACGAAGGCGGTCTTTTCCTTTGATGATGTCTTCTGGAAGGTCTTTAAAGCAGGGAATATAATGTGAGATTTTTGCATTCAGATCAATCGTTCCCCGGCTTGCCAAATGCTGCAGCGCATAGTTGACGGCATACATTTTTGTGTTGGAGGCGAGATCGAACATCGTACTTGGTTTCATCTTTTTCTGATGCTTGAGCGGCGTGAGTCCGCTGTATTTTTGTTTGTAGCCGTAGGCTTCTTTTTTCACAATTTTTCCGTCTTTGACTACGATCAGGGATGCACCGGGAAATCCTTTGTTCACATCCTGTTCAATCAGGCGGTCAACTTGTTTTAGTTTTTCTGAAGAAAAACCGGCTTCTTCAGGATTTTTTGCTTTCTTTAAAACCGGATATGTCTGATGCTGCCTGTCTTTTGCAATGACTGTCTGGGCCGGTGATGGAGAAGGTAAAATGAATGCAAGTGATAAAAGGGCGGTGATGGTTCCGGCGATGATTTTTTTCATGCTGTCACTCCTTTCCTGTTAAAACCATATGGTGGAAATGTTAAACAAACGTTTAATCAAATTCAACTGCCATATCATCGTTGAAGCCAAATGCATACGTAAAGAAAAGTCCGGCAGCATATGAAATCAATAGACCAATCACGTACAAAAAGATTTGATGTGTATGAACAAGGAATGAAAGAGGGAGTCCTGAGACGCCGAGCGAAACGGTTGCGATTTTGAAATAGGCCTGGAAAGCTCCGCCGACGCCTGCTCCAAGGCAAGCGGTCAAAAACGGCCGGCCGAGAGGAAGGGTCACACCGAAAATGAGCGGTTCACCGATGCCGAGCATGCCTGACGGGAGTCCGCCTGCAATCGCTCTTTTCAGCCTGGCTTTTTTCGTTTTAAAGTAGATGGCAAAAGCGGCTCCTACCTGTCCGGCGCCTCCCATTGCCAAAATCGGCAGCAGAGGATCATCGCCGATCGAGTTGATTAATTCCATATGAACGGGTGTAAGCCCCTGATGCAGTCCGGTAACAACGAGCGGAAGAAAGGTGGCGCCCAATATGAATCCGGCGAAAATGCCGCCGATATTTAGTATGGCTAAAAGTCCTGAGGTAATGGCGTCAGAAATAAAGCCGCCGACCGGCATGAAGATGACGTATGTGACGATTCCGGTGAGCAGAAGGGAGACAGTAGGTGTCACAATGATATCGAGTGAATGAGGAATGTATCGTCTGACTCGTTTTTCGATAAAAGCGATAAAAGCAGCTGCGAATAAAACGCCGATCAAACCGCCCCTGCCCGGAAGCAGGGCTTCGCCGAACAGCTTGATGTCGCCCACGGCCGGATTCAGGATCAGAATACCCGCCAATCCGCCAAGTGCAGGGGAACCGCCGAATTCCTTCGCCGTATTGACTCCGACAAGGATGCCTAAATAAGCAAATAAACCGGAGCCGATCACCGTTAAGATAATGGCGGTTTGTGACGTTTCTGAGAGCCAGCCGGCTTGGACAATGGCTTTTGTGATGCCCGTAATTAAGCCGGAAGCAACGAGTGCGGGGATAAGCGGGATAAAAATGCTTGCGATCCGGCGCAGAAACAGTTTAAAGGGTGTTGCGTTTTTCTTTGAGACCGCCGATTTATGCTTGGCTGCGGCTTTTTTTAAATCATCAAGGTCTGATGAAACGAGAAGCTTCCCGAATTCATCTGATACATGCTGAACAACGCCTGTGCCGAGAATGATTTGTAGCGTTTCTCCTTGGACGACGCCGATGACGCCCTCCAACGCTTTAATGGATTTGATGTTTGCCTTTTGACTGCTGACAGGCGTGATCCGCAGCCGGGTCATGCAATGGGTGTAGTCTGCGACGTTTTCCGCGCCGCCAATTTGTTCCAAAATATGCCTAGCCAAGATCGCGTATTTTTTTTCATCGGTCATCTATATTTCCCCCTTACAATCCATTTGTTCCCATCAAGCTGATGGCCGCTTTTGTTTTATCTATATATCGAATGACTTCTTCATATTTCTCCGCGGCCATTCCTAAAAACAAAATGTCAATCATATACAGCTGTGTTAAACGAGAGGAGGTTGCAGCACTTCGAAACGGTGCTTCATTAGAACATGACGTATACAGCGCGATATCGCTTAAAGATGAAACGGCAGACTGTGAAAAGCGGGTCAATCCAATGGCCGTGACGCCGTATTTTTTGGCAAGTTTTAGTACATTGGCGATTTCCCGGGTTTCTCCAGAATGTGAGATGGCAAATACGATGTCATGTTCATCTGCATTGGCGATTAATGTTGCGACAAGATGCATGTCTGTAAATGCCGTCGCCTTTTTTTTGATCCTTAAAAATTTTTGCTGGGCGTCCTGTGCGACGATGCCTGAGGCGCCGATTCCGCAAAAGTGAATCGTCCCTGCATCGATGAGCAGCTGAATCGCTCTTTGAAGCTGCTCATGGTCAATGTTGTCAAATGTATCGCGAATCGCCTGAATCGAATTGCTTGTTGTTTTTTGAACGATTGAATAAAGCGGCTCCTGCGGTTCAATATCCCGGTACCCTTGATCAGAAGGTTTCATCAGATCGCCGGCGACGCGCATTTTTAAGTCATTGAATCCTTTTAAACCAAGTGATTTACAGAGGCGGATCGCCGCCGCGCCGCTTGTTTTTGCGGAAGAGCTGATTTCGTGAATCGTGCTGTTTACGATGTGATGTGGGTTTTCTAAAATGTATTCAGCAAGTTTCCGTTCAGACTGAGGGAGTTTGTGAAGCATGCTTTGAATGATTTCCAATCCTCCTGTAGCCATTGTTTCTTCCTTTCCTTTAGGAGCTTTCTCCATGAATCGTTAATGCTTTTGCAATATTGCCTTCTGATTGCTTCAGCAGATGTTGTGCTGTGTCTGCATCCGTTTTTGTTTTCAACATAATGATTGCGATTTTGACTTGATTGCCGGCCTTATCCAGTGCTGCTTCGGCCGTTTTCTTATCGGCGCCGGTGACGGTTTCGATGATTCGAATCGCTCGCTCTTTCAGTTTGTCGTTGCTGACATGAACATCTACCATCAAGTTTTCGTAGACTTTGCCCATTCGGATCATGGCTGTTGTCGAGATCATGTTCAAGATCATTTTATGAGCGGTTGCAGCCTTCATTCGCGTCGATCCCGCAACGACTTCAGGTCCTACGACCACTTCAATGCTGTGGTCGGCTGCTTTGCTGATCGCCGAATCTTTGTTGCAGGTCAAGGAGATTGTCTTGGCGCCGGTCTGTCTGGCATACTTCAGCCCGCCGTGTACGTAGGGGGTCCGGCCGCTGGCGGCAATTCCGATAACCGTATCGTTTTTTGAAAGTTGAATCGATTGCAGATCGCGCATTCCAAAATCTTCATGATCTTCGGCACCTTCGACAGCTTCGAACAAAGCTTTTTCTCCGCCGGCGATCATTCCTCTGACTGTATCTGGAGAAATGCTGAACGTCGGCGGGCATTCCGCTGCGTCGAGTACGCCGAGCCTTCCGCTTGTTCCGGCGCCAATGTAAATGATCCGCCCTCCTTTCTTTAACGACTCGACAGCAAAATCAACGGCAGTTTTCACATCGGGTAAAACGGCTTCTACTGCTTCAGCCACTGTTTTGTCCTCTTCATTGATGATTGTGAGAATATCGATTGTTTCCGCTTGGTGAATACGCTTTGACTTTTCATTGCGAAGCTCGGTCGTTAAGGAGCTTAGGCTGCTGTTTTCCATTAACCAATCCTCCTGACACGGAATAGCATATATTTCTTAATTTTCAGTATATTCACTCTGGAAATTTATTTCAACAAGAAAAGAAAAATAATGAAATTTTGTTTTAAAACGGTTCTAATGAAGACGGCGGAAGAATAAAATAAAGCGCAGTCTTGACTGCGCTTTCGCCACGTGTTTTTACAGCTCATCTATTTGATGTTCGGAAACTACGCGAAAGCCTTCTCGTTTGAGAAGGGCTGCTGTGATTCCGTTTCCGGCTATTTTTTGGCTTGAAAAACTGCCATCGTAAATGCGGCTGCTTCCGCAGGATGGGCTGTTTTCTTTTAAAACAACGGTATCAGCCTGAATTTGCCTGGCGAGTTCAAGTGTTTTGTAAGCACCCTTTAAATAAAGATCTGTTACATTTTCTCCTGATGTCGTCATGATGACCGCATCACCGTTTAAAACATCTTCACCCGTTCCGCCTGAAATTTCGGCAGGTTCCCGCGGGGTTTGAAAACCGCCGAGCAATTCAGGACAAACGATCATCGCTTTATTGTCTTCAACGAGTCTATTTATTTTTTCGACATAGCTGTGCGTCCCGTTATAGCGGCATTCAACACCTGCTAAACACGAGCTGACCAATATCATGTCCGTCTTCCCCTCTCCTGTATTCAGATACTCATATTTTAAACCATTTCTAAAAAGATTCACGCAAGAAGTTTGAAAATAAAAATTTTTAATTTCCCCTTTACAAATGGGGAGGAACCTGTATATAATAACTTTTGTCAGCTTTACGAGAGCTGTTTGAAAACAAGGTTTTGGCCCGTTGGTCAAGCGGTTAAGACACCGCCCTTTCACGGCGGTAACACGGGTTCGAATCCCGTACGGGTCACCATTTTTTAGGACAGCATGTTAAAAAGCGTAAGGTGCATACCGGGGCTTTTTAATGGAAGGCATGCTAAAGGCGCAACATCCTGTTGCAACGCATGCACTTGTACGTCCTGTACTGCGGAGGATTAGCTCAGCTGGGAGAGCATCTGCCTTACAAGCAGAGGGTCGGCGGTTCGATCCCGTCATCCTCCACCATTTTTGCGGAGCGGTTATTCACAACCGCAAGTGTGAAAGCATAAGATATATTGATATGCCGGTCTAGCTCAATTGGTAGAGCACGATCGAATGTGCTTCGGAGCTTGGCTTCAGCGTACCGAAGGAAAGGCTTCTGTGATTGAGCCTGCTGAGTTCGGGACGACGATTTAAACTTATTTCTTATATAATGTTTATTCTTCATCATGCCGGTCTAGCTCAATTGGTAGAGCAACTGACTTGTAATCAGTAGGTTGGGGGTTCAAGTCCTCTGGCCGGCACTGTTTTTTTCGGAGGGGTAGCGAAGTGGCTAAACGCGGCGGACTGTAAATCCGCTCCCTCAGGGTTCGGCGGTTCGAATCCGTCCCCCTCCACCATTTTTGGGCTATAGCCAAGCGGTAAGGCAACGGACTTTGACTCCGTCATGCGCTGGTTCGAATCCAGCTAGCCCAGTTTTTGGACATCCTGTGCGGATGTCCTTTTTATTTTGCCTTTTTGTATAACTATTCAAAAAAATGTCTTGTTGAGTCAATTTTGTGTTGAACGGTACAATGAAGGTCTGGAAGGGGGATATCACATGTTAAAACAACAGATTTCAATGGTCGGTGTGCCGATGGATCTCGGACAGCTGAGACGAGGAGTAGATATGGGGCCGAGTGCGATTCGCTGTGCGGGAGTTAATGAACGGCTGGAAGGCCTTTTCGGAGGGATTGAAGATTTGGGGGATCTGACAATCGGCCAGAGAGAGGATGAGAAGGAAGGCGAAGAAACAGCATCCGAAGAATTACGCAATTTGAAAGCGATTACAAATGCGAGTTTGAAGCTGGCAGCAGCCGTTGACAAAATTGTAGCATCAGGTTCATTTCCTCTCGTTCTTGGCGGAGACCACAGCATTGCGATTGGTACGCTTGCCGGGCTTGCGAAACACTATCAAAACTTGGGCATCATTTGGTATGATGCGCATTCTGACTTAAATACAAAGGAAACATCTCCTTCAGGCAATATTCACGGTATGCCGCTGGCTATCAGTCTTGGGATCGGCCATGAAGGGTTAACCGGCCTGTACGGAAAAGATGCCAAAATTAAACCGGAAAACATTGTCATCATCGGAGCGAGATCTCTTGATGATGGGGAGAAGAAGCTGATTCGTGAAAAAGGAATCAAAGTATACACAATGCATGAAATCGACCGCCTCGGCATGACGAGGGTGATGGAGGAAACGATTGACTATTTGCGGGAGCGGACGGACGGTGTTCATTTGTCGCTTGATTTAGACGCTCTTGACCCAAATGATGCGCCGGGTGTCGGAACCCCTGTGGCGGGTGGAATCAGCTATCGGGAAAGCCATTTGGCGATGGAAATGCTTGAAGAATCCAATTTCATTACATCGGCTGAGTTTGTTGAAGTGAATCCGATATTGGATGAGAGAAACAAAACGGCTGAAACGGCTGTTGCTTTAATGGGTTCATTGTTTGGCGAAAAATTATTATAAGAAGTTCGATATCGGCGGCTCCGGAGGCCGCTGTTATTTTTGGAGGAAAGTCTCAATTTCAAACCATTTATCATGTTTAATATTTTTAAGCTAATATTAAGGGCTCGATCTTATTGAAACCATCTACACCCTCCCAAAAATTTGATAAACTATTTTTATGAATTTCATGAAACCTTTTAAAAAATCTATTCGTATACATAAAGACCGGTGAAGGCAGAGGTTAGATAAATATGGAAACAATGATAAAAAAAAGAATCAAACAGGTGAAAAAAGGCGACCGTAACGCATTTGCAGACATCGTGGATATTTACAAAGACAAAATTTATCAGCTTTGCTACCGTATGCTCGGGAATGCGCATGAGGCGGAAGATATTGCACAGGAAGCATTTATCAGAGCATACGTGAATATCGACAGTTTTGATATAAACCGGAAATTTTCCACATGGCTTTATCGAATCGCAACGAATTTAACCATCGATCGTATCCGTAAAAAAAAGCCGGACTATTACTTGGATGCAGAGGTGGCAGGGACAGAAGGACTAACGATGTATTCCCAGGTTGCGGCGGATGCTGCGCTTCCGGAGGACGAAGTGATTTCTTTGGAGCTGCACAGCACCATTCAGGAAAAAATCTTAAGGCTTCCCGATAAATACAGGACGGTCATCGTATTGAAGTACATTGATGAGCTCTCACTCATTGAGATCAGTGAAATCTTGAATATTCCCGTAGGTACTGTGAAAACGAGAATACACAGGGGCAGAGAGGCTCTAAGAAAACAATTAAGGGATCTTTAAGTGGGGTGATGAAATGAGCTGTCCGGAGCACATTGTTCAGCTTATGCATAAATATCTTGATGGAGACATTCTTCCGGAAGATGAAACGCGATTAAAAGAGCATCTCCAATCATGTGAAGGATGTAAAAAGCGCCTTCATGAAATGGAAAAATCCATCGCTCTTGTGCAAAGTACGTCGCATCTTACAGCTCCGGCAAACTTTACGGCCAATGTGCTGGCGAATCTACCGAAGGAAAAACGGACGGTTTCCATTAACAGATGGCTGAAAGCCCATCCGTTTATTGTGGCGGCAGCTTTATTTATGATTTTGATGGGCGGCAGCTTTTTTTCAAGCTGGAAAAATGATCATGATTTCAGTGTATCCAACCAGCCTAATCTCGTTGTGAAAAACAATACGGTTATCGTGCCTGAAGGCGAGGTTGTCAAAGGCGATGTAACCGTGAAAAACGGCAAGCTTATTATAAAAGGCAAAATTGAAGGTGACGTCACTATTGTAAACGGAGAAAAATATACGGCTTCAGCCGGACAAGTCACCGGTCAGATTCACGAAATCAACGCGGTGTTTGACTGGGTCTGGTACAAGATCAAATCGACCGGAAAAACGGTTTTCGGCGCGGATGATTCAAAAGATCAAGAGCAAAGCGGACATTAAGAGCTTTGCTCTTTTTTTATAAAGGGCGGTCATTTCACTTGGGAATTCAAATTGTGCTATAATAGCCTCTGTATATATAATGATATATCACACCATTTTAAAACATATTCACTTGACTAATGACTGAATTCTTGGAGGACGAGGAAATGGCTTTTGAGGATATCCCTTTCTTGCAGTACCTCGGCGATGCCGTTGATATTCTCCTTGTTTGGTACGTAATATATAAATTAATGATGGTTATCCGCGGAACGAAGGCGGTTCAGCTTTTAAAGGGAATCGTAGTCATTGTTCTCGTCCGGCTGGCCAGTCAGTATCTAGGTTTGAGTACACTGCAATGGCTGGTTGACCAGGCGATAACGTGGGGGTTTTTGGCGATTATCATCATATTCCAGCCTGAATTAAGGAGAGCGCTGGAACAGCTCGGACGAGGACGCTTTTTTTCCCGGAGCGGAACCCCTGAAGAAGAGCAGCAGCAGAAAACGATTGATGCGATTACAAAAGCGATTAAATATATGGCAAAACGGCGCATCGGTGCGCTGTTAACGATTGAGCGGGAAACTGGCATGGGCGATTACATAGAAACAGGGATTCCTTTGAATGCAAAGGTCAGCTCTGAACTATTGATCAATATCTTTATTCCGAATACACCGCTTCATGACGGCGCCGTGATTATGAAAAATGACGAAGTCGCCGCAGCCGCCTGTTATCTCCCGCTGTCCGAAAGCCCTTTTATTTCTAAAGAGCTCGGCACAAGGCATAGAGCGGCGGTAGGGATCAGTGAAGTAACCGACAGCCTGACGATCATCGTCTCCGAAGAAACCGGCGGAATCAGTGTCGCCAAAAACGGAGACCTTCACCGTGATTTATCGGAAGAAGCTTTGAAAAATATGCTTGAGGCGGAATTCAAAAAAAATACGCGGGAAGCTTCCTCAAATCGCTGGTATTGGAGGGGGAAGAAGAATGGATAAGTTCTTAAACAATCCTTGGGCTGTCAAAGTAGTCGCGCTGTTGTTCGCGTTTCTGCTTTACTTTGCGGTCCACAGTGCACAAGCGCCGACCCCGAAGAAACCAGGTGAATCGTTTTTCCCTACAGCGACAACAGATGAAGCGACACTGACCGATATACCGGTGAAGTCGTATTATGATGATGAAAACTACGTCGTAACTGGTGTACCGCAAACCGTGAATGTCACGATCAAAGGACCGACAGGAACTGTAAAGAAAGTAAGACAGGTTAAGGATTTTGAGATTTATGCAGACATGGAAAACCTGAAGACCGGCAGACACAAAGTAGAGTTAAAAGCCAGAAATGTTGCCGACGGACTCAGCATTTCCATCAACCCATCGGTAACAACGGTGACGATCGAAGAAAAAACGACGAAGGAATTTCCGGTTGAAGTCGACTTTTACAATAAAAACAAGATGAAAGACGGCTACACGCCGGAACAGCCGATTGTCAATCCGAAAAATGTCAGTGTCACAGGCTCAAAAGCCGTGATCGACAGAATCGAAAACATTAAGGCGACGATTAATTTGGAAGGCGTAGACCAGTCGGTTGAAAAGGAAGCGAAGCTTACGGTCTATGACCGGGACGGCAATGTTCTTCCGGTTGAAGTTGATCCTTCTGTCGTCAAAATCACCGTTCCGGTCACAAGCCCCAGCAAAAAAGTTCCGATTAAGCTTGATCGGAAAGGGAGCCTTCCGGACGGCATCAGCATATCAAGCTTGGATACAAGCCCGGGCGAAGTGACCGTCTACGGACCGCAAAATGTTCTTGATTCGTTAGAATTTGTCGACGGCCCCGAGATTGATTTAAGTAAAATGAAAGATGATACTGAATTGGAAGCTGATATTCCAGTGCCTGACGGGGCTAAAAAAGTGTCGCCTGAAAAAGTGAAAATTAAGGTGAAAGTTGACAAGGAAGAAGAAAAGAAACTAAAAGACGTTTCAATTAAAACCGTGGGAATGAATGACAGCCGGAATCTTGAGTTTCTAGATCCGAAAACAGGCAAGCTCGATCTCACGGCCAAGGGGTCAGCAGCCTCGATTGAAAATCTTCAGCCGTCAGACATAGAGCTCTATGTCAATGTGGCGGATCTGAGTGACGGCGAACACGATGTCAAACTTGAAGTCAACGGACCGCAAAATGTAGCATGGTCGCTGCCGCAAAAAAGCGTTAAAGTCAGAATTTCTTCAAAAACATCTCAAAATGAAAATGACAAAGGTCAGGATGAAGAGCAGGATCATAATGAAACAGATTCACAACCTTCATGAATCAAAAAGGAGCGATATTAATGGGCAAGTATTTTGGAACAGACGGTGTGAGAGGTGTGGCGAACAGTGAACTTACACCCGAGCTGGCCTTTAAAGTCGGACGTTTTGGCGGTTATGTCCTTACAAAAGATAAAGAACGTCCCAAGGTGCTGATCGGCCGTGACACACGTATTTCCGGACATATGCTGGAAGGGGCCCTTGTCGCCGGTCTCCTCTCGATAGGAGCGGAGGTCATGCGTCTTGGCGTCATTTCGACGCCTGGTGTTGCATACTTGACGAAAGCAATGGATGCGGAAGCAGGGGTGATGATCTCAGCTTCCCACAATCCTGTCCAAGACAACGGAATCAAGTTTTTCGGCGGCAACGGCTTCAAGCTGTCCGATGAACAGGAGCTTGAAATCGAGCGTCTCATGGATCAGCCGGAAGACAATCTGCCAAGGCCTGTCGGCGCTGACCTTGGAATGGTGAACGACTATTTTGAGGGCGGACAGAAATATTTGCAGTTTCTCAAGCAGTCGGCTGACGAGGATTTCACGGGCATTCATATCGCACTGGATTGTGCACATGGGGCGACATCTTCACTGGCAACCCATTTATTTGCCGATCTTGACGCAGATGTTTCCACGATGGGAACGTCTCCGAACGGATTAAACATCAATGACGGTGTTGGATCGACTCATCCTGAAGCTTTGGCCGCGTTTGTGAAGGAAAAGGGTGCGGACGTCGGCATGGCGTTTGACGGCGACGGCGACCGCCTGATCGCTGTAGATGAAAAAGGAAATATTGTTGACGGCGATCAAATCATGTACATATGTGCGAAGTATTTGAAGAGTGAAGGCCGTCTTGCAGATAATACCGTCGTCTCCACGGTGATGAGCAACCTCGGCTTTTACAAAGCGCTTGAAGCGGAAGGCATCAAAAGTGTTCAGACGGCAGTCGGCGACCGGTATGTAGTGGAAGCCATGAAAAAAGACGGCTATACGCTAGGAGGCGAACAGTCGGGCCATCTGATTTTCCTTGACTACAATACAACAGGCGACGGTCTGCTTTCAGCGATCATGCTGATGAACACGATCAAAATGACAGGCAAGCCGTTATCAGAGCTTGCAGCGGAAATGCAGAAGTTTCCGCAGCTCTTGATCAATGTCAAAGTAACGGATAAGTATAAAGTGACAGATAACGAAAAAGTGAAAGCAGTCATCGAACAAGTGGAGAAGGAAATGAACGGCGACGGCCGCATCCTTGTGCGCCCCTCAGGCACGGAACCGCTAGTCCGCGTGATGGCTGAAGCCAGAACGAAGGAGCTTTGCGAGGAATATGTAAGCCGCATTGTTGATGTCGTGAAGGCGGAAATGGGAGCGGAGTAATCTTCCGCAAAAGACTAATGAACAGGACATGCTGATTCGGCATATGATAAAGGGAACCGGTTCAATCTTGAAAAAAATGTGAACCATTTTAAAAATGGTTTGACGGTTCCTTTCTGCTTATAGTAAAATCAGCTTGTCTTGTTTTATTCAAAAGGAAAGGCAGGGTAGAAAGATTATTTTATAGTTATAGCGCCCGGACTAAGCGTACGGATAAAGGCTTAGTTGACGAGGATGGAGGTTATCGAAATGTTCGGCGGATGCCTCCCGGCTGACCTAAAAGATCACAGCCGCAAGGATTTCCTCAAACCAAAGAGGCGACTCTTTGAACAAAGGGAAATCACATGATCTTCCAACAAAAACATGTAGGAGGGGACGAAGAAATGTCCCCGCCTTAAAGCAGACTTTCTTTGTCTCCTGCCTGCGATTCAGGAGGAAGAAAATTATGTGTGGTATTGTAGGTTATATTGGCCAGCTTGATGCAAAGGAAATTTTACTAAAAGGGTTGGAAAAATTGGAGTATCGCGGCTACGATTCAGCAGGAATCGCTGTAGCAAACGAAGATGGCGTGCACGTGTTTAAAGAAAAAGGCCGCATCGCCGATCTTCGCGCAGCCGTTGATGAGAACATAGTCTCCCAGGCGGGAATCGGACATACACGCTGGGCGACTCATGGAGAGCCAAGCCGCTTAAACGCCCACCCGCATCGAAGCGCGTCAGGCCGATTTACACTTGTTCATAACGGTGTCATTGAAAACTATGTACAGCTGACACGCGAATATTTACAAGATGTAAACTTAAAAAGTGATACGGATACAGAGGTTGTTGTTCAGGTGATCGAACAATTCGTCAATAGAGGACTTGATACAGAAGAAGCGTTCCGCCAAACGCTGATGCTGCTTAAAGGCTCCTATGCGATTGCACTATTCGATCATGAAAACAAGGAAACAATCTATGTCGCAAAAAACAAAAGCCCGCTGCTCGTCGGTCTTGGAGATACATTCAATGTTGTCGCATCTGATGCGATGGCTATGCTTCAAGTGACAAATGAATATGTGGAGCTTATGGATAAAGAAATGGTCATCGTCACAGACAAAAAAGTTGTGATCAAAAACCTTGAAGGTGAAATGATGTCCCGTGCCTCTTATATTGCAGAGCTTGATGCCAGCGATATCGAAAAAGGCACATACCCTCACTACATGTTAAAAGAAATTGATGAACAGCCGCTTGTCATGCGGAAAATCATTCAAACATACCAAGACGAGAACGGAAAGCTTTCCGTACCGGGAGATGTCGCAAATGCTGTCGCTGAAGCTGACCGCGTGTATATCATCGCCTGCGGAACGAGCTACCATGCCGGACTTGTCGGCAAGCAATTCATTGAAACGTGGGCAAAAGTTCCGACTGAAGTCCATGTTGCCAGCGAATTCTCTTACAACATGCCATTGCTTTCTGAGAAGCCGCTGTTTATCTTTATTTCTCAAAGCGGAGAAACGGCTGACAGCCGCGCGGTTCTCGTACAGGTGAAAAAGCTCGGACATAAAGCGCTGACATTGACCAACGTACCGGGATCCACGCTTTCCCGTGAAGCGGACTACACGCTTTTACTGAATGCCGGCCCTGAAATCGCGGTAGCGTCAACAAAAGCATATACGGCGCAAATCGCAGTTCTCGCTATTTTGGCAGCCGTGACTGCGGAAAGCCGCGGCAAAGAACTCGGCTTTGATCTTGTCAAAGAGCTCGGCATTATTGGAAACGCGATGGAAGCCCTTTGCGACCAAAAAGACGAAATGGAAATGATCGCACGTGAATACTTGACCGTAACACGCAATGCCTTCTTCATCGGCCGCGGCCTCGACTATTTCGTCTGCCTCGAAGGATCCCTGAAGCTGAAAGAGATTTCTTACATTCAAGCTGAAGGTTTCGCCGGCGGCGAATTGAAGCACGGTACGATCGCATTGATCGAAGACGGCACACCAGTCATTGCCCTTGCGACACAGGAGCACGTCAACTTAAGCATCCGCGGAAACGTCAAAGAAGTGACAGCCCGCGGTGCCAACCCTTGCGTGATCTCCCTGAAAGGCCTGGAAGAAGCAGACGATCGCTTCGTCTTGCCTGAAGTGCATCCGGAGCTCGCACCGCTCGTCTCCGTCATCCCGCTGCAGCTGATCGCATACTATGCAGCGCTGCACCGCGGCTGTGACGTTGATAAGCCACGGAACTTGGCGAAGAGTGTGACGGTGGAGTAAGGTTGTTGTCATACGTGACTTTTAAAAAAAGTCACGATGGTTATAAAAAAGTTGCGAAGGTTCACCCCTTTGGTTATGCTTAGCCAAAGGGGTGTTTTTATGTCCAAAAAACATCCAAATTGGAGAAATGGATTAGTGACAATAAAGTTGTTTATATCAAATCTGTCGGTAGGTAATTGCTGCATTTTTAAGGGTGAAATTATACAGCGAGGTTAGATTACAAACTGATTGTGCATATAGGACCTAAAAAGAGTCTGCGGGCTTTGCCGAAATTGAAAAGAAGTAAAAAGCTATGACTGAACAAAAGGCGATTTTTGGGTTGTCTAAGTAATAAATACGGATAAGGTTGTGAATGGTGCAATTGAGTGTCATGCGTATTGGCATGAAAAATTACATCGTTCAAAAATAATTTTTTATTTTAGGAGGGAATGACGTGGAAGTTTTCGCTAAATATTTAACGGGTATCGATAACCCTGACCACCGCGACCAAACGGAGGAAATTTTGGCGTGGGTCGCTGAGCATTTCCCGAATTTGGAACCGCTAATCAAATGGAATACGCCAATGTTTTCCGATCACGGCACATTTATCATCGGCTTTTCCACAGCGAAGCATCATTTGAGCGTTTCACCCGAAGAAGCAGGCATTGCGCACTTTGCCGACGACATTGCCCAAGCCGGATACACCGCTACAAAAGGCTTGTTTCGAATTCCATGGAATGAGCCGGTCAATTACGAATTGCTTGAGAAAATGATTGAATTTAATATTCAGGATAAGACAGACTGTTCAACTTTTTGGCGGAAATAAAAAAATCGGATGATTAAGGGCGAACTGAACCCTGAATAGGTTCACTTTTTTTAAGTGTCGACTATTCGGGGTTCGGTTCAATTATTACAAATCAACATTGACTCAAGATTCGAATTCACCCCTTTGGTTATGCTTAATCAAAGGGGTATTTTGATGTTCAAAGAAAGACGGACATCTAAAGATAAAATATAAATTGACATATCGGAATATCACGATATAATAATTCATATGGAACCAATTGAAGTTTTCAAAGCTTTATCAAATGAATCAAGGCTGCAAATTTTGCAATGGCTGAAGGAGCCTGATCGTCATTTTACGCCCCATGAAGGGATTGATATGAATACAATCGGGGTATGTGTCAGTCAAATCACAGACAAATTGAAAATGACGCAATCGACTGCTTCCCAATATCTCACCATCCTTTTAAGAGCCGGCCTAATTAAGGCGGAACGCATAGGAAAGTACACGTACTACAAAAGAGATGAAGAGGCCATTGGGAAACTTGCTGACTTTCTTAAAACGGAGATATGATCATAGAAAATAAGCATCTCTAGATGTTTATTTTTACGGCAAACACATCGACATATTGCGAAGTGTTTATTTTTTAATTATCATATCTACATTTCACGATATGTTAATTTATAATTGATTAAGGAGTGAACGACTATGTCTAACACCTGGAAAATTTATATTTTAGCCATCATCAGTTTTTTGGTAGGAACCTCAGAGTACATCATTTCCGGTATTTTGGATCAGATTGCTCATACACTCGGGATCACATTAGCTGCCGCGGGCCAGCTCATTACGATTTTTTCACTTGTATATGCTATTTTCACACCCATTCTCATGGCATTGACAGCAAGTATGGATAGACGCAAGTTAATGATTTATGCTCTCGGTTTGTTTGTGATAGGAAATATCCTGGCCTTTGCCCTGCCTGGTTATGGATGGTTTATTACAGCAAGAGTTATTATGGCATTGGGAGCAGGTATGGTTGTTGTAACCGCATTAACGGTTGCCGCCAAGATTGCACCGGAAGGGAAGCAGGGTAGTGCGATTGCTACTGTCGTCATGGGGTTTACCGCTTCTCTCATCATTGGTGTTCCACTCGGAAGAATGACAGCAGAAGCGTTGAGCTGGAAATCTGTGTTCGGCGGAATTGCTCTATTGGGATTAATAGCCATGGTCATTATCTTCTTGACTCTCCCGCATACTGAAGGGGATAAGCCTGTACCTTTATCTCAACAGCTTTCTCTTTTGAAGAAACGAAGAGTTGCGATGGGATTATCTATTACTTTTTTCTGGCTCGGGGGATATTCCATTGTTTATACCTATCTATCACCATATCTCCTGACCATTTCAGGGATAGGCGACAAGTTGCTTAGCGGCGTTTTGCTTATATTTGGAATCGCCAGTTTGGTTGGATCGAAGTTTGGAGGATATAGCACCGATAGATGGGGAGTGTCCCTTACACTGGCTGGCGGGATGATATTACATATCATCACACTGATTTTGCTCTCATTCGTCACCCACTCATATATCGGAGTGTTGGTGATTCTCATATTATGGTCGTTGGCGGCATGGTCTACCGGCCCGACACAGCAATATCACTTAGCGACTATAGAACCGGAATTGTCAGGTGTATTGCTTGGCATCAATCAGTCGATGATGCAATTCGCTATGGCTGCAGGTGCAGGAATAGGGGGAGTTTTTGTAGAGAACGTATCACTGGCTTCGATTACCTGGATTGGGGCATTGGGGGTTATGATTGCGATTGTAGTTTCATTGATGATTTTCAGTTCACATCCTAAAGAGAAAGCATCACATTTAGAAGAAATTAATCAATGATACGCTGCATTGATTAGCTTTGGAGATTCAAGGTTTCATTTGTCATCGAACTTTACAAACTGAAAGATCTAACATCCGCTCGGTGCAAAAGCGAGCGGATGTTTTTTACAAGAATGGCCATTAGCTGTTCAAAATCCGCAAATAAGCTTTCCGAGGCCCGACATTGTCCTGATAACGCACTCTTGCGATTTGCGAGATGTGAACCCATGCGGAGATCTGCTCTCTAAGCTTGACAATGCTTGAAACCAGTGACCATGAAGAGTTGTCAATGATGAAAAAATGATTTAAGCCCCATGGGTGAGCATCCAGCTTCGATCCTGTTTGGATAGCCTCTTTATCATTTCTCCTTAAATATCTTAAAACACTTTATTTCTATAAATACGAACCGACAGAAGCCATGAACATCCATATAGGGTAATAACCGATATGGCGACGATCAGATACAACGGAGTATTTTGTAAGGTTAGAAGCATGTGAATGAACTCTCTCATTTTATCGTTCAAGTTATGGAAAACAAAATTAACAGCCAGCAAATACACGCCAAATGCAACAATAGAAGCAATCAACAAATAGTTACTTTTAAATTTATAACAGAATGGCAGCATGAATGAGGCAGCTACTATCACAATGGCAACCATTAACAAGATCTCTTTCCATAAAATGAATTCTCCATGAATCATTATGTTTCCAATAAATATGGATGCAGCCACCATAAATGTAAAGAGAGCCACGACAATATACTTTGAACTGACAATCTCTTTTCGTGTATAAGGCAAAGAATTGAGAAGTATATGTATAGAAGACTTTTCATCTATTGAAAAGGCATTCATAGAAATAGCTATACTAAATGCAATTCCAACCCAGATGGGAGAAGCATCTAATATTAAATAAACACATAAACCAAGAAACAAAGCCGCTAATGTGTTTTTCTGCAAGACAATGTCCTTACGTATTAAGTTGAACATGCTGCTCAGCCCCTTTCTCCGTATAAAACATAATATCTTCGAGTGTGGGTTTTTCAATTAACACCATTTCTCCAAAAATATCTTTTATTCGTGGTTTATTCGCAGCTAATGCCTCAAATCCATGAGTTGATTTTCGAACCGCTATAAATTCCTGTTCTGTCTCCCGGTCTAATAACTCCATTCCGCCTTTTACAATGGCATACTCTTCCTCAATTTCGTAAAAGTCCTTTGTAAAGATATGCTCTCCTTTATGAATGAACGTTATATAATCTGCAATCGTATCTAAATCAGTTGTAATATGAGTCGAAAAAAAGATCGTTTTATCCCCATCCTGAATGAGTTGATGCAAGATATCCAACAGCTCCCGGCGGAAAATCGGATCCAGTCCGGACGTAGGTTCGTCCATAATAATTAATTCCGCATGATGGGACAAAGCGACGGCTAATGAAGCTTTCATCATCATACCTTTTGAGAACGTCTTGATTTTTTTAGTTAGCGGCAAGTTAAATGTTTTCACATAATCATTGAATACTTGATCATCCCAATTTACATAGGATCTTCTCACAATTTCTTTCATTTCAGCCAACGTTAAATGTTCATAGAATATATTGTGATCAAATACAAAACCAATTCGTTGTTTTATTTCTTTCTCATGCTCCTTGTAATTCAAGCCAAATACCGTAACCGTTCCGCTGTCAGGTTGCAATAAATTCATGATCAATTTAATCGTTGTCGATTTCCCTACACCATTTCCACCTATAAACCCGGTGACAAAACCTTTTTTTACCGTCATTGAAAAGTCCTTTAGATGAAAACCTTCGAATGACTTATGAACATGGTGGAGTTCAATTACATTGTCCATCATTCTTCCTCCCTATATAAAATGGTAAGCAAATCTTTTAATTCTGTAAGGGTAATGCCAATGTCTTTACTATTTTTTATTGCTGCCAGCAATTGCTCTTCAATTGCTTTCATTTTTCCTTCCTTCATTATTTCGTCATTTTGATCTGATACAAAAGAGCCTTTCCCGACCACAGAATAAATGAACCCATTCTTCTCGAGTTCTTCATAGGCACGCTTTGACGTAATAAGACTTACATTCATATCCTTTGCTAATTGGCGCATAGAAGGCAGCGGCTGTCCCGGATTCAATTCATTTGCAAGAATATGATCCTTAATTTGAGTGTAAATTTGTTCATAAATGGGTTGCTTTGAATTGTTCGAAATTATAATTTTCATTTCAAAACCTCTTTACATTATCTGTGCTTCAACATACACAATATACACAATATGTACAATATACACAAAGTATGGATCAATTACAACTGTTTTCTAAAAATATATCCTCTCCCTCCAATGTTTACTGAAGTGTGCCAAATTGAAGTTCCCTGCGGCTAAAGACTTTTTTTAATACTGATTTATTTAATAGTAAGAGGTTGTTGTTTCGACAAACAAAAAAGGAAATGAGTTCATATGGCAATATCAATTCATAGATTACATGAATGCGATGCAGAAGAATTGTTTCAGTTTGAAAAGACGAATAGGCTGTTTTTTGAAAAGATGGTACCCAGTCGAGAGGAAGATTATTTTCAATTTAATATGTTTAAAATCAAACATAGAGAACGATTAGCTGAGCAAAAAGAAAAAAGGCAACATTCTATATCATAAGGGATCACTCAGGCAATATTGCGGGAAGGATTAATGTAGTTGATATTGATGCAGCTAATCATGCGGCTGAAGTCGGTTTGAAGTGGGACAAGAATATACGGGGAAAGGAATAGCAACTAGCGCCTTAAAGCTGTTATTACAATCGGAATTAAATCTAAAAAACAACAACAAACAATCTTGCCTCCCAAAAGGTTTTCGAAAAAACGGTTTTAATCAAGTCTGTATCAGTGATAACGAGTTTGAAATGAACGGCCAAAACCTAAGGTTTATTCATTACATTTGGGAACGCTAAAAATTCTTCAGTGAAAATATCCGCTCGCTAAAGCGAGCGGACGTTTTGTCAGTCCGCCAAAATCCGAAGATAAGCCTTCCAAGGCCCGACATCATCCTGATACCGCTTCGCCAGCACCCTTGCGATTTGCGAGATGTGACTGAGATCGTGTGCCACCCATGTTGAAATCTGTTCTCTAAGCTTGACGACCCCAAACTCAGGGTGCACCCCCGTTTGTTCGAAGTCGGTTTCTGGATCAACGAGTTGCCGTAATGTCTCCAAATTCGCCCGCCGAAGTTCGGCAAACTCGCTAAGCAGCTGTTCAATCGTTTTCCCGGCGTTTTGATTCAACTGGCTGAAGCGGTCGAACGGCGGAAAAGTTTCTGTTTCTCCTTTTGTGAGGATCACTTTGATCCGCGGAATCCAATTATTCCTTTCACCTTCGATTAGATGCCCCACGACATCAAAGGCGCTCCAAGTACCTTCGCCTTCATGGCAGCTAATCCACGAGCTTGATAATCCAGTCAACAAATGACTCAATGTTTGCGGTGTGCGCTCCAGGATTTCGATTGTTTCTTTGAGTTGAAAGTTCATGTATATGACCTCCATATTCAATTTAAAATAAAAGGTTTGATTTCCACAATAATAGATGAGATAAGACCGACGTGATTTACATTTATTTTAATAGAACAGTTGGAAAAGAGAAACGCTTACTTCGTTATTCTATTGGGGTTGAATAAATAGAAGGTTCAAAGTTTTAACTGGATTAAAAATAAGATCTCTAGCTGAAGGCGTCGTCGAACTGAAGCACGGTATGACCTATTGATCGAATATTGTAACGGTGATCACAGTATTCGCAGGCCGCGGCCAACCTTTGTGTGATCTCCCTGAAAAGCCTGGAAGTATGCACATGAAATAAAAGAGAAAATATGAATAGAAGAAGAGAAATCTATAGAGGTTGTTTCGGCGTATGCTCTTTATAGGTGAATGACGATTCCGATTGATAGAAAAGACAAAAAGGTATCCCAAAATTCCCTCGGGACACCTTTTTTTATAGGCTACGTCAACTGCCGCTCCGCAAACTCCCGATACAGCGCATGCGAAGCAATCAGCTCATGATGCCGCCCCATCCCGGTAATTTCGCCTTTTTCGATAAACATAATTTGATCCGCGTTCACAATCGTCGATAGCCGGTGGGCGATGACGAAGGTTGTGCGGCCTTCCATGAGGCGGGCGAGGGCTTGCTGGACGATGCCTTCTGATTGGCTGTCGAGGCTGGCTGTCGCTTCGTCCATCATTAACATTTTCGGGTCGCGCAGGAAGGCGCGGGCGATGGCGATGCGCTGCCTCTGACCTCCTGAGAGCTTGACGCCGCGTTCGCCGACTTCCGTGTCAAGCCGGTCTGGGAATTGTTTGATGAAATCAGCGGCAAAGGCCATTTCTGCTACTTCCCACAGTTTCTGGTCGTCAATTTCGTCGGCGTTATCCAATCCGTAGCAAAGGTTCTCACGGATTGTCCCCGCCATCATCGGGCTGTCTTGAGATACGTAGCCGATTTGGCTGCGCCACGATTTCATTGACAGTTCGCCGATCGGCGTTTCACCGATTTTAATCACTCCTGAGCTCGGTTCGTAAAAACGCTCGAGCAGGCCGAACATCGTCGTTTTTCCGCCGCCGCTCGGGCCGACAAAGGCGATCATTTGCCCAGGTTCGACGTCAAAGGAGACATTGTGCAGGACGGGTTCATCATTGCTGTAGGAGAATGAAACATTTTCAACACGTACCGGCTCGTTTGCAATGTCCCTTTCGATTCCTTTTTGCCCCTCCTCCTCTCCCGTATTGAGAATCTCGATTATTCGCTCTGTGGCTCCTTTTGCTTTTTGCAGTTGGGTAAAAAACATTGTAAATGATGTAATCGGAAAAACGATTTGAAAGAGATAGAGCAAAAACGCGATAAGCGAGCCTGCTGACATCGTACCGTCGGCGACGCGAATGCCGCCATAACCGATAATGGCAACGATGACAATCATAATCACAAGGTGCATGAACGGGGAGACGAGCGCAAAAATCCTGGCTTCCTTCAGGCCGTATTCAAACAGCTTTGAAATGCCTGACAACCCTTTTGTTTTTTCTGTATGCTCCGCGTTCGATGCTTTCATTAATCTGATTTCGCTTAATGTCTGCTGGACATTTCCGGTGAAAGAAGCCGTTTCATCCTGCAATGTTTTTGAGATGTTGTGCATTTTCATGCCAAGCGGGATCATGATGAAGGTCGTAATCGGTACCGCAACGAGCATGAGGAGCGTCATTTTCCAGTCCATGATCAGCAAAATGATCACCGATCCGACAATGGTGATGATCCCTGAAACAAACTGTGGAAAATGGTCGGAAATTAAACTCTCGACGATACCGGTATCATTGACAACACGGCTGACTGTTTCGCCGCTCCTCTTTTCATCAAAGTAACGGACAGGAAGCCGCAGCAGTTTAAACCACATCCGCTCCCGCAAAGAAGCGACCACTTTTTGCCCGGCATAGGAAAGAAAGTAGGTTGAAAACCCGTCGCAGATCGCTTGAATGATAAAAACGACTGCAAGGATTCCCGCTAAGGCCATGTTGATGGAATTGGCGGAGAAGCCGTCAACCATTTCCCTCGTCAGTAACGGGATGGACAGTCCGACTAACGTTGTGATGAAGCTTGCGGTTAATCCGATGGCAAGCGCCAATCTGGGAATCTTGCCCGAGAGAATCAATGAGAAGAACGGTTTTAAGCTATTTTTGTTCTTTGTTTCCATTTGCTGGACTCCTTATCAATTAATGTACTTCAAAGAAAATAAACCGGTAACTTGCAACGCCTCATACTACGATTTGAATGGCGGAAAGTTTCTAAAGCCGCAAATTTTTAATCTCATATTAAAGTATTGACAGAAGTCTCGATTGTAACTATTATAGTTACATATCGTATATTTGTAACAGATGTTGTTACAAAAGAAGGGAATCAAGACATGACAATCAAAATAAAAGTATATTCCGATTACGTATGCCCGTTTTGTTTTTTGGGAAAAGACCAGTTTGAGAAAGCGATCGAAGGAAAGGACGTCGAAGTGGAGTGGATGCCGTTTGAACTGAGGCCTCGTCCTTCTGAACAATTGGACCCGTTGAACGATCCTTCAAAATTGGCGATGTGGGATGGTGCGATTAAGCCGAGAATTGAAGCATGGGGCGTCAATATGAAGCTGCCTGAAATCTCCCCGCATCCTTATACAGACTTAGCCCATGAAGGCTATCATTTTGCGAAAGAGCATGGTAAAGCGAAAACGTACAATGACCGGGTTTACGAAGCGTTTTTCCAAGAAGATCAAAATATTGGAGACATCGATGTGCTGACAAAGCTCGCAAAAGAAGCGGGATTGGATGAAAAGGCGTTTAAAGATGCTTTGGCGGAGAGAAAGTATCAAGACGTGCAGCGCCGAGCGCTTCAGCATGCCTATGAAGAAGCCGGGATTACCGCCGTACCGACTTTTATCATCGGCAATGAGCGGATCGCCGGAGCTGCGGCTCAAGAAGTGTTTGAACAGGTGCTTGAAGAGGAAAGCCAAAAAAACCGTTTTGCTGAAGCTATGCAATGCGATGTTGACGGGAAGTCTTGTTAACAAAAACCAGTCTACTTGGAACCCTTTAGATGAGACAATCTAAAGGGTTTTTTCGCGTAATGAAGGATTTTACAGTAAGCTGTACAATTCAAACAATGAGCAATCAATCTAAAATGGAGGTGTTAAAACAGTGGATGATTTATTTGCTGAAATAAGAGATGAATCGATTAATATTGGAGGGGCTGATGGTTATAAATTTGACTTCTTTAAAGAGATATTGGGAAATAAAAGATTTGTTTTTCTTGGTGAAAGCAGTCATTGTGTCAAAGAATACATTGAGGCGAAGGCAAGCTTGATCAAATATCTGCATCAGGAATTAGGATTTCGTATTCTTGCTTTTGAAAGTGAATTGGGGGATTGCACCATAGGAAATGACCTTTCAACAGAACTCAATTCCAAAGAGTTTATGTCCGGTTCCATCGGGAAAGTTTGGCAAAACGAATTTATGCTCGATTTGTTTGAGTATATGAAGGAAACTCAACAGCGGCAGCCTTTGCATTTAACAGGCGTTGATGTTCAGCAGAGCATGGATAAGCACTTTTCCTCCTACATGCGTTCGCATTTGACAGGGGACCTCAGGAAGATGTATGTAGCATTTGATACGCGCACAAATGAGATGCTGGATAAAGATTACATATTAAAAAGACGTTTTAGGAAAACAGTAGAAGAGATTGAAGGCATGGGCCAAGAACTGATGAATGGGCTTGAAAAACAGACTTTTCCCTCTGCCATGCTTCGTGATGTCGTGTTACAGACAATGAAAAACAGAATGAATTATTTTAAGGCGAATTTTACAAAAGGTTTTTCCAAATTGTTTGAGTATCGAGATGAATTAATGGCGAAGAATCTTGAATTTTTATCTCAGCATGTTTATCCCGATGAGAAATTTATCATATGGGCTCACAATCTTCACATCAAAAAACAGAGCAGTGCCAATCGGTTTTCCCCATATCGATCATTTGTAGAAAACCTTCCGCTATTCATGAAAGAGGACAGCTTTGTTATTGGTTTTTATGCAGGAGAGGGAAGAATGGGAGATTACAAAGGGAGCGACTATCCTATTAAAAAAACGAACAAAAAGCACATGGAATGGCTGCTCAGCCATTCACCCCACCAAAATTTTTTTATACCATGCACTTCAAGGTGGGGAGAAAATAAGTGGAAGGCTTTTGAAGGAGGAGGTTTGCGCATTTCTTTTAAGCCGGTTCAGCAATATGATGGGGTTTTGTTCTTTAAAAAAGTAACACCAGCAAATGTTAATGTTGAACAGAATAATTCGTAACAGCTTTGCGTTTTTTCTTTCGCTGCTAAAAGGTTGAGCAATAGAAGGCAATGCGATATTGACGGAAATGAATGTTGCATATAATCCCTATAGATGAAATTCATCTATAGGGATTTTTTATGTTGGCGAAAAAACCCTTTTTCGTTATATTTGATTTATGAAGAAATGTTGAACACTTCTGTGGAAAAGCGCTTACATATGTTCTTCATGTTTCTTTTCTTACCGGTTTACAAACATTCCATTTCAGGGAGGAATCATGATGTCCGACAAAACAGTAAACAGCATTAAAGCGAAAGCAGAAGGAAAAACCCTCGTCATCGAGCGGGTCTTCGATGCTCCGCGGGAGCTTGTGTTTAAGGCTTTTTCCGAGTCTGGGCAATTGGAAAGCTGGTGGGGGCCTAAGGGGTGGCAAACCGAAAATTATAAGTTTGAATTTAAGCCGCATGGTGTATGGCATTATTGCATGGAGTGTAAAGATGAGAACCAGGGCGAATTTTATGGGCGCAAGTCTTGCGGCAAGGCTGTTTATCAGGAGATTGTGACCCCTGAAAAAATCGTGTACACGGATATGTTTACAGACGAGGAAGGGAATGTTGTTCCCGGGATGCCGGAGATTTTGATCGAGGTGAATTTCGCGGAACACGAAGATCAAACAAAACTGATTACACGTTCTCAATTTTCTTCACCAGAGGAGCTTCAGCAATTGATGGATAAGGGGATGGTCGAAGGGTTTTCCTCACAGATGGAGCGCCTTGACGATCACCTGAAGGCCATACGCTAAAAGCGGGAGGACATATCAATGACATGTTTAGAGCATTTCATATAACCATGTATTCGGGGACCTCCAAATGTTCGTGTGTTTTGTCAAACAATCACGATATAGGAGGCTGAAGAAAATGCGTTCAGAAAAAGAAATCATGGATTTGGTGCTAAGAGTTGCAGAAGAGGACAGCCGCGTCAGAGCTGTCGGCATGAACGGCTCGCGAACGAACCCAAACGTTCCGAAAGATCCTTTTCGCGATTTTGATATTGCGTATCTGGTGACAGACATGCAGTCCTTTCTCGATGATGATCCCGATTGGGTCGATGTGTTTGGCGAGCGGATTATCATGCAGACGCCGGAAGACATGGAGCTGTTTCCGAATGATCTCGGCAATCGTTTTTCGTATTTGATGCTGTTTACGGACGGCAGCCGGATCGACTTGATGCTCATTCCTTTAGAAGAAAAGGATCAATATTGCCGTGAAGACGGACTGACTGTCATCTTGCTCGATAAGGATGATGTCTTGCCCGCGATCCCTCAGCCGACGGATCAGGAGTATTGGGTGCAAAAGCCGTCCGCACAATGTTTTGCCGACTGCTGCAATGAATTTTGGTGGACATCGACATATGTGGCAAAAGGTTTGTGGCGGCAGGAAATTCTTTATGCTTTGGATCATTTAAACCTTGTAAGGGCGATGCTGCTGAAAATGCTTGAATGGAAGGTCGGCATCGAAACCAATTTTTCACTGAGCATTGGAAAAAACGCAAAATTTCTTAATCGTTATCTTGATGAGAAAACGTGGGGAAGACTTTTGCTGACTTATCCCGCAGCAGATGATGAACAGGTGTGGAACGTTTTGTTCCAGATGGCGGATTTATTTGAGCAGACGGCTGTCGAAGTGGCTGAACAGATCGATTTTTCGTATATTTTTGCAGAAGCTGACAACGTCAAGCGGTACCTCGCGTATGTTCAGCATCTGCCATCCGGCGCCAAGGAGATTGATTTTAGCTGACATGAAAGCCTTGCACACGACGTGCAAGGCTTGTTTCAATTCCCGATTGTATTTTTTCCAAGATCAGACTATGATTAAGCATAGCCATTAACTTCAGAAGGAAGTGTAAGTATGAACAATGACAGTATTCCCGGTCATTTAAGAGCGGACTGTGAGAATTGTTACGGGCTGTGCTGTGTTGCTTTGCCTTATGCAAAGTCTGCTGACTTTGCTTTTGATAAAGACGGAGGCGATCCTTGTCCCAATTTGCAGGCGGATTACCGGTGCGGCATTCATCACGATTTGCGGGAAAAAGGGTTTCGGGGCTGTGCTGTTTATGAATGCTTCGGAGCCGGTCAAAAGGTATCGCAAGACGCCTATCACGCAAACGATTGGCGGGATCACCCGGCATTGGCGGAAGAAATGTTTGCCGTGTTTCCCGTGATGCAGCAGCTTCATGAAATGCTTTATTATTTAAATGAAGCGATTCATGTGAAAGCTGCCCAGCCCATTCAAGCAGATTTGCAGATTGCTATAGAAAAAACGGAGTCCCTCACGAATCTGAATCCAGCATCACTTCTGGATCTTGATGTTCCAGGGCATCGGGCGATGGTGAATGACCTGCTTCTGCGCACAAGCGAATTCGTTCGGGCAAAAGTGAAAAAGAAGAACCAGCGGATGAAAATAGGCAGGGGAATCGATATGATCGGCGCAAAGTTAAAGGGAGCCGACCTTCAGGGGGCAGATCTCAGAGGGGCGTTTTTGATTGCGGCGGATCTTAGAGGTTCTAATATGAGGATGACGGATCTGATTGGAGCCGATCTTCGAGACGCTGACTTGAGCGGAGCTAACCTTTTGGGAAGCATTTTTCTCACGCAAGTTCAGGTCAATTCGGCTAAGGGTGATCGCAAAACGCAATTACCGCCTGCTTTAAAGACCCCTGAGCATTGGCAGTAGGGCGCTGGCCAACAAAAGACAAAAGCGGAGGCATATCTATGAAAACGTATCGCACTTTATTGTTTGATGTCGATGATACACTATTGGACTTCGGCGCTGCGGAAAACACCGCGCTGCGCCTGCTCTTTGAGGAACAGAACATTCCTTTCACAGATCAAATCAAAGCCGATTACAAAAGAATCAATCAGCGTTTATGGAGGGCTTTTGAAGACGGCGGCATCAGCCGCGATGAAGTGGTGAACACCCGTTTTTCTCTGTTATTCAAGGAATATGGCCTTGAGGCTGACGGCGCTTTGTTAGAGAAGAAGTATCGCAGCTTCCTTGAGGAAGGGCATCAGCTTATGGACGGAGCCTATGAATTGATAGAAAGACTGCACGAACAATATGATTTATATATTGTGACGAACGGTGTTTCCAAAACGCAGTATAAGCGCTTGCGTGATTCAGGGCTGTATCCGATGTTCAAGGATATTTTCGTTTCGGAGGATACCGGTTTTCAAAAGCCGATGAAGGAATACTTTGATTATGTTTTTGAGCGGATTCCTCATTTTTCTATAGAACAGGGGCTGATCATCGGGGATTCATTGACAGCGGACATAAAAGGAGGCCGGCTGGCCGGATTGGATACATGCTGGGTCAATCCTGGTGAGAAAGCAAATGATACGGACATTGTGCCGACATATCAAATCCAAAAGCTCGATGAGCTGCAACAAATTTTAAACCTTGGAAGAAAGCCTTCGGCTGTTCGGTGTCTATCTTGAGTAAGCTGAGACGTATTTTATGCAGCACTTCTTTCTTAAAAGCCCGCATTAAAAATCCCAATTGCTCGGAATGAACAATTGGGATTTGTTTTAAAGCGTTCCCGACAAACTGATTGATTTTGGATACGTATAATCAAAGCCAAATGTCTGATATAAACCGATTGACGGGACATCTGCCATTAAGATCACATCGGCGTCTTTTGGTGCGTTTTCCCGGAGATAGTCTGTGATTTCGTTCATGATGGCTTTCTTGATCTCTTTGTCCGGGGGTCTGACAGCAATATCGACGATTTGGAAATAGCAGCCGCCGTCCCCGACAATTCTGGCCATTCCGATAAGCTTTGACTCTTCATCCCTTATCAGGACCGAAAAAACCGAGCGGCTCAAAGCCGTTTTGGCTGAAGAGACCTCCTTTTCGCTTAGACCGGCAGCCGTTCGCAATTCGTTATACTCACTTGGGTTTGGAACTTCATAAGAAATCTTCATCATAGCCTCCTTTGTATAGATTTATCACTTTCACCATCTATTTTACAAGGTTAATGCAAGTGATAAGGTTTATGTTTATGTCTTTAATTTTATTGGGAGTTAGATTATCTTAGCACTTTAATGTTTTTCTCTAAAGTTTGTCTGAGCGTCTGCAGTTTGGTATAGTGAAGGTCCGATAAAACCGATGGGGAGGACCCGAGATGCGCTATTACAAACCGATTGAGATCGCCAGGGAGCTTGACATCAGTACGAGCGCGTTGCGGCATTATGAGTCTTGGGGAGTCGTTCCTGCACCCGAGCGCGCGGAGAATGGCTATCGCCTCTATACCAGTCTGCATCTGGCTTATTTCCGCTGCCTTCGCGCCATGTTTCCGGCGTTTGGCGTAGGGCTCACCTGCAAAGTGCTTCGTCATGTCCAAAACGGCGACATGGACGCCGCCTTCTGGCTTGTGAACAAAGAACAAGCCGATTTGCAGGAGGAAAAAGCTGTTGCCGATCAAACGCTTGCCGTATTGCGAGATCCGGAACTCCCGGTTGTTTCAGGTAAAAGGTTGAAACGCCGTATGACGATCGGTGAAGCGGCTTCTCTCACAAATGTAGAAACCTCTGCCATCCGCCACTGGGAAAAAGAAGGGCTGATCTCGCCGGAACGGGATCAGGAGAATGGCTACCGTCTATTCACTCCGATGCATATCAGGCAAATTTTATTGATCCGCACTTTGAGAAGGACCGTTTATTTTTTGGAGAATATGAAGGAAATCGTTCAGGCTGTTGAATATCAAAGCATTGAAAAAGCAAAGGAAGTCACCGAAAATGCGCTGAAAAGCATCAATCAGCGCAACCGCAGGCAGTTCTACGGTGTTCACCAGTTGCTAGAGCTGTGTAAAGAGGCAGAGCTGATAGACAATTAACTAAAGCGGTGCGATTTTCTAAAAAAATGCATGATTTTGGGGAATTCAACCAACCTAATGGGTAAAAAAGGAGCGCGGAACATGGATACAACATTAGGCTATTTGCGCGAATCACTGTCAAATCATCTTGAACATGGCACAGGACAGAGCATTTACAGAAAAATCGCATCCCGGCAGTATGCGAATGAGGAAGAGTTTGTCAGACACTTGGATGAGCGGGAAATTGCTTTTCTGAATCAAGTGCTTGAACATGAGATGAAATATGCAATGAATGAACAGGATCATAAACGGACGAGAGAATTAAACGAAGTGTATGAACTGCTGTTTTGAAAGGCGGGCGGGGTAGATGGGTGCAATAGAACGGAACGGCTATACGTTTGAACCGGAGTACAGCGTGACAAGGCAAAACGGAGCGATTCATGTGTACCGGCGCGGTCAGTTTGTCGAGGAGATTCCATTCGAATTTTACGGAGAAATTCCAGAGCATGATCTGATCGAAGAGCTGGTAAATCATTATTGCTATGAGAATAAAATATAAACCAACCAGGCTGCCCTATTTCTTGGCAGCTTTTTTCTTTGACGAAGCAGGATATGTACATCGGACAAATTGTTAAATTATTGGGAATTTATGATAAATTAGTTTTGAGAAATCTTAAAGGAAGAGAGGCTATGTTATGTTTTTGAAAGGCATTGACCACGTACAAATTGCCGCTCCTCAAAACAGTGAGAATCTATGCAGGGAATTCTTTTCCGGCATATTTGAAATGAAGGAAATTCCGAAGCCTGAGAACTTGAGAAAGCGAGGGGGGGGCTGGTTTCAATGCGGCGAACAGGAGCTTCATGTAGGAATTCAAGAAAATTTTACTCCGGCAGTAAAAGCCCATCCGGCATTCAGTGTTGCCGATCTAAAAAAGCTGAAAGAAAGGTTAATGGAATTGAAATAAAAGAAGATGAACCTTTAGAGGGTGCAGAACGGTTTTATATCAATGATCCATTCGGCAACCGCCTCGAATTTTTAGAGCGGCGGGAAAAAAAGAAATAAAAGCTGCCATACTTGATATGACAGCTTTTATGACGGGACGCTATTTTTTCTCTTTATCATAATAATGAACCGGATACATGGACCCTTCCGAAACCATTTTATTGTCTTCAACATCCTGCGGGGACGGATTGCCTGCTTTTTCGACCGGGAATGAATCTTTGTTTTGTTTTTCCGAAAAATAAGGGATTTTTTCTTTTGCGTTTTGCATATACGCTTTCAGCTTTTGTCTGTTTGACTGATCTTTTAACATATAAGCGGCGACTCCGGCGACAACGGCGAGACCCGAAATGACGTTTTTCTGCTTCATGCTCTAAACCCCTTTCTATTGATGGATTTGTATTTGTTTTCCCACGGTCGCCGCTGCTTAAACGGATAGCAGCCGTTTAAGCGCTCCATCAATATCTGCCGTCGGTTTCTGGCAGGCGAAATTTTCGCAAATATAAACCGTTGTTTTGTCATCTATGGCTTTATAGTCTGCCGCAAAATCTGCAATTCCTTTAAAATCACCCGGCGATTCGGCTGCGAGGACGGCATAATTCGGCTGAAAGGCCTGCTGCAATGCCGCAATGATTTTCTGCCTGTCCGGATCATCCTGCTTTCCGATCGCGACAATTTCTTTTTGCGGCATCACATGACTTAACAGGCTTTGGAGAAAGTTTGTATGACCGCTTGGATAGGATGAGACGTCTCCGTGAAACGCTGAAAACATCTTCGCGACCTGATCAATCAATGACAAATCACCCGTCAGCCGCCCGAGCCGCAATAACTGAACGGCCGCTGCGCCGTTTCCTGAAGGGAGAGCGCCGTCATATACTTCTTTGTCCCGGACGATTAACGCTTCTGCATCGCTCCCGGTAAAATAAAATCCGCCATGCTCTTCATCCCAGAACAGGTCGGTCATCTTTGCAGCCAGTTCCTTCGCTTTGCGCAATTCAGCCAAGTCAAATGTTGCTTCATACAATTCCAGATAAGCCCACAGCAGAAATGCGTAGTCATCGATAAACCCTTTATTTTTCACTTCGCCATCACGGTAGCGGACCATGACGCGTCCGTCTTTGATCAACTCGTCTTCAATAAATGCAGCGGCAGTCCGCGCCATTTTCAGATATTCAGGCGCATTGTAGACTTTCGCCGCTTTGGCGAGACCGGCAATCATCAGGGCGTTCCAAGATGTCAGCACTTTATCATCGACATGTGGATATGTTCTTTCCTGCCGTTTTTCAAAGAGTCTTTTTCTCGCTTCTTCAAGCTTCTCTTGAAGTTCTGCATCTGTTAATGAGAACTCGACCTTCACATTTTCCAACCTGGTATAAATCAGATTTGGAATATTGTTCCCCTCGAAATTCCCTTCAGGCGTGATGTTATAAACGGCGCAATATAATTCGCCAAGATCATCTCCGAGCGTTTCAAGGATTTCGTCTTTTGACCATACATAATACTTGCCCTCTACACCTTCAGTGTCCGCATCAAGCGCAGAATAAAAAGCGCCTTTCTCATCCGTCATTTCACGGCGGACAAAAGTGATGATCTGCTCGGAAATCCGGCGGTAACGTTCGTTTTTCGTTATTTGATAGGCCTCTGTAAAAGCGATCAGCAATAAAGCATTGTCATAGAGCATTTTTTCAAAGTGGGGAACGAGCCATTCATTATCGGTCGAATAACGGGCGAATCCGAAGCCGATATGGTCATAGATGCCTCCGTCCGCCATGCTGTCCAGCGTTTTCGTCACGCTGTACAAGGCGTTTTCCTCACCGCTGTATTGATGATAGCGAAGCAGAAAGGTCAGCATATGGGGAATCGGAAACTTCGGTGCGCTGCCGAATCCGCCATATGCTGCGTCAAAGCTGTTGATCAGCTGCTGATACGTGCGCTTCAGAATATCCTCGTCAAGCGACTCGCCGGATTCGCTTTTCGCTTTGATTCTTAAATTATTGGCCGCCTTTTCAGCAATGTCTTCCACGTGATCGCGGTTTTTCGCAAACGTATCAGAAAGCTGCTGCAATACTTCGACAAATCCCGGACGGTTAAAACGGCTTGTCTTCGGAAAATATGTACCAGCATAAAACGGCTTCTGCTCAGGCGTCAAAAAAACATTCAACGGCCAGCCGCCCTGCCCCGTCATCATCTGGCAGATCGTCATATAAATCGAGTCGACATCAGGCCGCTCCTCGCGATCGACTTTAATCGATACGAAATTCTCATTTAAAAGCTTTGCAACTTCTCCATCTTCAAAGCTTTCGTGGGCCATGACGTGACACCAATGGCATGTGCATTAGAATAACCAAACTAGCTATACCCAATAGATACGAGTACAGGCTTGTTCTCGCGTTTCGCTTTATCAAATGCTTCTTCTCCCCAAGGAAACCAGTCCACAGGGTTGTGAGCGTGTTGAAGTAAATATGGGGACTTCTCAGCGATTAATCTATTGGGTTTATTGTTAGTTGGCATGGGATCACCTTCTTTCTTTACAATAATTTCTTTGTTTTAACTTACCACACTGGGATAAAAAAATACCATGAGTGCATAAATAAATTCGCAAGAACTTTCAAAAAATTAGTTGATTTTAAGTTCATTAGAACGTATAATTTACGACAATAACCGTTATGGTTTGGAGGGATTTGATGGGGCTGGAAAGCTGAAAATCGGCGAGTTGGCGGAAGGAACTAAGGTAACGAAGAGAACAATTGATTATTATACAAAGCTGGGTTTGTTAAATGCAGAACGTTCCAGTTCCAATTATCGTTTTTATGATCATTCTTCAATAAAGCGTATTAAATGTATTGAAAACCGCTAAAAGGCAGAATTAACAATAGACGAAATTAAAAATATATTCCGAGGAAATAGATTTATTAGAACTAAGACTGAAAATGAATGAATTGAACCGAGATGTATCTGCATTTCTGACAAGTCTTGAGAAAGCAGGGGTAAAGAGAGGCGAATAGATCAAAAAGAAAATATCACAGTAAAGTTTTTCTTTGATTCAAAAACTTCTTTTGTTGTTTACTTAACCCCTTTTTAAGGAACGATAAAAGTAACTCTTTTATGGGAGGTGTAAGTCTTACTTTAAAGTAAGACGACTTATTGACAGCCATTAATTTAATTATTTTTGCGGTATTGATTGCTTTAACGGCGTTTTTTGTTGCAACGGAATTTGCGATCGTAAAAGTGCGGACAACTAAAATTGACCAGCTTGTACTTGAAGGAAAAAAAGGAGCGGTATCCGCCAAAAAAGTTGTTACCCACTTAGATGAATATTTATCGGCTTGCCAACTGGGCATAACCGTTACAGCGCTGGGTATTGGATGGGTTGGAGAGGCGACATTCGAAGTCATCCTGCATCCGATCTTTGCTTATTTCAATGTGAGCGAGCAAGTCACACATATCTTAATCTTAGTCATTGCGTTTATTCTCGCAACATTTTTACACGTTGTAGTTGGAGAACTGGCTCCTAAAACACTTGCCATTCAAAAAGCAGAAGCGATTACACTTTTAACTGCTAAGCCAATTAGATTGTTTTACAGAGTACTGTACCCGTTTATTTGGTTTTTAAATGGTTCTGCTCGTGTATTAGTGGGGCTTTTTGGTTTAAAACCTGCCGCAGAACATGAACTGGCTCATTCAGAAGAAGAGCTGCGGATTTTATTGTCTGAAAGCTATAAGAGCGGAGAAATCAATAAGAATGAGTTGAAATATGTCAATAACATATTCGAATTCGACGAGAGAATTGCAAAAGAGATTATGGTTCCCCGTACAGAAATAGTGACGATTTCTCTTGACGATTCTTATGAAGATATTATTAAAACCATTAAAACCGAGGGTTATACCCGATATCCGGTTGTAAATGGAGATAAGGATACAGTTCGCGGCTTTATTAACGCCAGAGAGTTTTTGTCTGCGTATATTGATGAAGATAAAAAAGCAAAAGAGGAATTTAAAATTGAAAAACACATCAATTCTGTTATACATGTTATTGAATCTGTCCCTATTCATGATCTGCTGACGAAAATGCAAAAAGAACGAATTCACATTGCTATCTTATTGGATGAGTATGGAGGTACGTCAGGTTTAGTAACAGTTGAAGATATCCTTGAAGAAATCGTGGGAGAAATTAGAGATGAATTTGATGTTGATGAAATTCCGGATATTCGAAAGTTAAATGAAGGTCACTTTATGATAAACTCAAAGGTGTTGATTGAAGATGTCAACGATCTTTTGGAAATTGATTTATCCAATGAGGAAGTAGATACAATAGGCGGCTGGTTCATGACACAAAACATTGATGCAAAAGTTGGTTCTGAATTAGAAGCCGAGGGTTATATTTTTAAAGTGCAAAAAATTGATGGACGGCAGATTCATTTTCTAGAAGTCAAAAGTGGAAAAAAATCAAATCAATAAAAAGAGCCTGAAACTTTTCAGGTTCTTTTTATTATGTCTTAAGAGAATACAACCGTTGACCAACGACAGGTCGAATAGCCGATGCTGCCAAGTGCCGGCTTGTTTTTCGCGCTTTGCTTTTTCGAAGGCTTCTTCGCCCCAAGGTAACCAATCAACGGGGTTGTGGGCGTGTTGGAGTAAGTAGGTGACTCATTGATTAATCTGTTCGTTGGCATGGGATCGCCTGCTTTCATTTATTAAATGTATTGCTTTTCGAGTTTAACTAATGCTGTGTGTTTTATTCTTGTTGTTGCTATTGGTACAAAACAAATTAGTTATTTACGAGAAAGGATGGACTCGAGAGCAACTTACAAAGAGGGGCGGTATTAGTCAGTCTCCTACCCCTTTTCCTGTCTTTAAGATCGCCAATGCTTTTGGGTTATGGGGAGAAGGCCAAAAAATAAATAAACAATGTAAAACGCCTCATTCGGAGGCAAGTTAGTGAAGGACCCTCTCAAAAAATATTGTATTGAGAGGGTTTCATCTTGAAAGTTTACAGAGAGTGTTATCAATAATATAAGATTCTTGTTCAACTGGATAAAAGAGTAATGGAGTTTTTATTTTACCCGTGTTTCGTTCTCGTATTGAGGTATAAATACTTCATTTATAAACGTGTCAAAAGACGTCGGGGTAGTATTTTCGGATGATCGCTGTTCCAACATTCGAATGTGCTTTGTATTCAGAGCATGTGCTGTTTCTAAAACAAGGTCTATAATATGTTCTGAAAACCCTTGACTTCTCATTTCATTTCGGGCTGCTTCTTCGGTTGTTTGTATATAGCCAAGGTTTGGTTTGCCGATCGCTTTTCCTATGAGCCTCACCGCTTCAGACATACTCAAGTCACAGCTGCCGTGCAACTCTCTTATTTGTTGATCTTGATGGTTAACTTTTAGCATCGCTTCTCCTGCAATTTGTCCAATGTCCCGTGTAGAAACCATAGGAAACTGGACATCGGGGAGAAAAGGACCTTTTGCAGCATCATGAATTAAAATGTTTTGTATTTGTGAAAGTAAATTTTCCATGAAGTATCCAGCCCGTAAGTGCAAAACGTTTAACCCTTCTATTTGATTCAGGCGTTGTTCGAGCAAGTGTAATCCTGCTACCGGTCCGGTGCCTTCTTCTTTATCTGCTCCCCAACTGCTGAGAGAAACAACATTCTTAACTTTTGTTTGTGCCAGAGCAGGGATTAATGCATTGATAATGCGAGTCTGGTAAGCGCGAAAATCAGTGCTCGTCACAATGTAATTAGGCTGAAGCATCACGTAGACAGCTTTCGCGCCGGTAAAAGCCTTCATCAGTCTTGTTGCATCTCCTGGTTCAGAGACAAACGGTTCAGCTCCTTTACGCACAAACGGCTGTAAGCGTTCCGGGTTTCTGCCAATTACTCTGATCGGCTGTCCTTTGTCTAATAAATAGTTTGCAACTGCACTGCCTGTTCGTCCGGTTGCCCCTGTAATCACGTACATAGCCTGCACCTCCGTTGTTTTGATACTATCATAAGAACTATGGTATAAAATAACAAGTAGGCACTTTTGTGACACGCAGTATCCATTTTGATACTAATCTGGGGAGGGAAGCGAATGCTGGTGAAATACAAGGATAACGAGTATAGATGTTCAATAGAATTGACATTGAAGTTAATAGGGGGTAAATGGAAAGTACTCATCTTGTGGTATTTAGGCGAAAAAAATATGCGCTTTGGCGAATTAAAAAGAGCTTTACCGCAAATTACGCAAAAAATGTTAACAAAGCAGCTGAGGGAATTGGAAGAGGACGGTATAGTCAATCGATTTGTTCATCATCAAGTACCGCCTAAGGTAGAATACTCTCTTTCTGAAATGGGCAAAAGCCTTTTGCCGATTTTAAGCACTTTGTCTGAGTGGGGGACTTTCTATGCGGAGCAGGCTGAATCTAATTATTAATCCCGCAAAAGAAATAGAGCCTCTAAGAGACTCTATTTCTATATTAATAGAAATATCCAGAATACGAATAACGATTGAGGTTCTTTTACACAACTACAAGACTGTGGTTTATTTACTGAAAAAACGCAAAACACGTTCATTTACGTATTCAGGCTGTTCCATTGATAAGACGTGGCCGGCATGTTTTATTATTTCCGCTTCAATACCAGGAACTAATGCAGAAGCGCGATTGAAGGCTGATTGCGGATCATAGATGACTTCGTGTTCACCTAGTAATAATAAAATAGGTACTTTTACAGATTGTAATTCGTCGTCGGTGAAAACATACGGAAATCCGTCGGCATTAGGCTTTTGATTTCGTGTTCCATTCTGCCACATCACTCCTGCATGAAACTGCTTCGCAAACTTCGGGTGCAGCGCATTGCGATCTGTCATCATCCACTTTAAAAAATGATCAACCCCATTAGGTTCTGCAAGACGAAGAGCGTATCGATAGAAATCGTGATGAAATGGTAAAAACGTTTCCGCGGGACTAAGTATAACTGCGCTCTTCACTCTCTCTGACGCACGTAAAATAAAATTCATGGTATGAAGCCCGCCAAGCGAAAGTCCAATGATGTGTGACTTTTCGATCCCTAGATTCTCAAACACATCAAGCAGCCAGTCGGCGTAACCCGTTCTCGTACCACATAAATCGGCGGGAATACTTTTGTTCTTATCACCTATGATATCAATTGCATAGGTTCGGTATTTGCTGCTCCAATCGGCAATATTGGGATGCCACATGGTGGAGCTGAATAGTGCCCCATGAAGCAATACAAGCGGCGGGGCATCCTTTGGTCCGCTTGCTATAATATGTGTTTGGCCGAAACGAGTAGGAACGTAGAATGTTTTGCAGGGGACTGGCCAAAGAGCAAGGCTTTCATCATAGGTTTGAAAATAGTGAGTGCCGCTGTCACTTGATTTTGGAATAAAAGGTGAATGGTTAGTCATAAAACTTTCCCTCCCAATCCCGTTTAAATTAATTGCCTCTGCGTGCAGGTGAGCCATTATATATTATTACAGAATTTTATTATAATATAATACAGATTTAATTAAAAGGGAAATGATCATCAAAAATAAGGGTTTAAATAAATGAAACAGTATTAATTATATTAATATAACAGATTGCTAGTCTCTTGCCGCTTGCTTCTGAACAATAAATTCCATTGCTCTGTGATTGTTTTGGATTGACACAATGTATACATTTGTATACAATAAGCGTCAAATATACAAGGGAAGGTGATTCATCATGAAACATAAGGATTTTAAGAAGGAAGGACATCATCGCGGTGAGCGTCACAAAGGAAAAGGCGGGCCGAAAACGTTCCGGCGGGGGAGGGCGATTGCTTTCTTGGAGATGATGAATCTTAAGCGCTCAACCATTAAGCAGCAGTTGGATCAACCAGAGTTTCAGTCGATTCAGCCGATTTTAGTCGGTGAATTAAAAGCGATTGATATGGTCATCAACGAATTTAGTCAATTATTTGAAATGCACGAAAGCGAAGCAATGGAATTACCCGATAAGAAACATGAAGAAACGAAAGCTTTTGTATCGGAAAGTGAAGCGTCTATAGATAAAGGTGAGAATGATGAAACAAATTAACAGTTATATCGATTCGGTGTTTTCTAACCAAGATGTTCTCTTGGAGGAAGTCATTTCATCGATACAAGAAAACGGAATGCCCTCCATCTCGGTATCTCCCTCATCTGGAAAGCTTCTAACGATGCTTGTATCCATTTCAGGGGCTAAAAATATTCTTGAAATTGGCGCTCTTGGAGGCTATAGCGGGATTTGCCTTGCGAGAGGCTTCGGTAAAGAAGGAACATTAACTTCCCTTGAATTAAAAGACAGCTATGCAAAGCTGGCGCACAGCAATCTCTCTAAAGCCGGCTTGGGAGAGCAAGTATCATATATGACAGGGCCAGCTTTAGAGAGCCTTAAAAAACTGGCCGGCGATCAAAAACGATTTGATTTTTTCTTTATCGATGCTGACAAAGATAATTATGAAAATTACTTGAGGTATTGTGTTGAACTGGCGGAACCGGGCGCTTTAATCGTTGCCGACAACGTACTAGCGGGCGGCAGCGTGGCAGACCAGGGTGCTGCACCTAAACGCCATACTGAATTCATGAAGGCATTCAATAAAACTGTGGCCGGACATCCTCAATTAGAATCCCTGCTGATTCCAATCGGTGACGGGATGACCGTTTCAAAGATAAAGAAATAAAGATATATGTGAAAATCCCTTGCTAGTTGCCGATTCGTGACTAGTTTCTTTTTTACCTTTATAGATATCCTATCGAACTCCCTCAATTAAATACGATCATAATGCTCATTATGATGAACTTCATCAACTAAAGCCGGAATATAGATAGATTCAATTCATAAAATGTTGAGAAGGCCATGCCATTAAAATAATGGCCTCCTCAACATTTTGGAATAACGAAATTGACAAAAGGTTCTTTTGTAGTAAAATTCAACTATTCATAAACGAAAGAGTTCACCAGAATAGGCTGAAGTACAAGGTTCAAGTTTGCAGAAGCTTTAGTAAAAAGTGCAAATATGTCTCCACATTTAAAACTCTTTTTCATTCAGGATTGCTGATGCTGTTTTTATACCTAATGAAAAATGTGAAAATAACCGCATATGCGGATCTAATGCCAACAAAAGCTGCAGAAGGCGGCTAAAGGCATCAATGCACTGTGATGAAGAGGAGAACATCTTGAGAGAAAGGGCGGTGGAGAGATGATCAAATTTTTGATAAGAAGGTGTTTAAAGTGACGAGCTATTCTGATAGTACCGCTAAGAGTTACATAGATTCACCGGAAAAATTAAAGAAATTATATAAAAGAGTATTAATCATTGTGAGCATATCACAAATTTTTGGGGGTGCAGGGCTGGCCGCAGGGATTACAGTAGGTGCCCTTTTAGCACAGCAAATGCTTGGGACGGATGCATTTTCAGGTGTGCCTTCCGCTTTATTTACTTTAGGTTCAGCAGGAGCTGCTTTGATCGTAGGAAGATTGTCTCAACGTTATGGACGCCGTACAGGTTTAGCTGCCGGCTTTATTGCGGGGGGATTTGGCGCAATTGGGGTTGTTGCTGCAGCTATGATCAACAGCATTATTTTGTTGTTCGTTTCCCTGTTTATTTATGGAGCAGGTACAGCGACAAACTTACAAGCCCGGTATGCAGGTACAGACTTGGCTGATAAGAAACAGCGGGCTACTGCGATAAGCGTCACAATGGTGATGACAACATTTGGAGCAGTTGCAGGCCCCAACTTGGTCAATGTAATGGGGGAATTTGCTTCAATGATCGGTGTTCCGCCGCTTGCAGGACCGTTTATTTTATCAGCGTCAGCTTTTATCTTGGCAGGGCTTGTACTTTATATAATGCTTCGGCCGGATCCATTAGAAATCGCGAGTAAAATCGAAACCTATAAACAAGCAAATGAAGCAGAGGACCATTCGAAATCTGTTGGTGCTGCGGATGATAAAAAGGGTATTACAGTGGGCGCAACAGTGATGGTACTTACTCAAATTGTGATGGTTGCCATTATGACCATGACCCCGGTTCATATGCAGAACCACGGACATAGTTTAGGTGAAGTCGGGGTTGTGATAGGTTTTCATATAGGTGCAATGTATCTTCCTTCACTTGTAACAGGGGTCCTTGTTGATAAAATTGGCCGGACAGCCATGAGTATTGCTTCTGGTATTACATTGCTGCTGGCTGGTGTAGTAGCAGCACTGGCGGCGAGTGATTCAATGGTGCTTTTAATCGTTGCTCTTTCTTTGCTTGGATTAGGGTGGAATTTTGGATTAATCAGCGGTACTGCTCAAATTGTTGATTCGACAGAGCCTTCAACACGTGCAAAAGTTCAAGGAACACTTGATGTTTTTATTGCGTTAGCAGGAGCATCCGGCGGGGCTCTTTCCGGAATGGTTGTCGCTCATTCAAGCTATGCCGCATTATCTTTGACAGGAGGGCTGTTATCCTTAGCTCTTATCCCAGCTGTCATTTGGTCGCGAAGAAAGATGAGATGAAAAAAGGATAGGCAAGAGCCTACCTTTTTTGTTTTTTCTATAAAAATAGCAATAAAGTTCTTTAATAGAAGTATTTATAACCATGAAAGGAACGATTGTAGGCGGAGGACTACTGGTGCTGCGGCATCTTGTTTTGAATAACTGTTAAAAACGAGAGGAAATGAAAATTCCCTCGTTATTTTAATCTAATATGTTAAAAGGTGATGTCATATGAATAAGTTAATATTGCCTTCTGTAATCGTCATTTTTATGTTGTGGATTCTATTGCAGCTAGCATTACATATGAGCATTTTTAAAAACCCTTTAAATTACTGTATCGCAATCGTGATTTTTTTCTTATTTATCAAGTTAGCAAAAGAAAAATGACTTTGATGAAGCAGGCGAAGCCGCCTGCTTTTTTATTGATCTTGAATTCTTAAAGGCTTTCTTAATTTAAAAACGATAAAATCAGGGCACCGCAAATCTTCTTCAAATGAAGGGTATAGTTTCAGCATCTCTTTTGATGGTTTCGGTTCTATGATGCCTTCCAAATGGAAGCCTGTTTTGATGATCGTATTGATATAGCTTGTCAAGGTTCTATGGAAGAACAGCATTTTTTCCTGATCACCCAGCCTCTGTTCGTATGCATCTTCATAAAAATACTGATCTACATTCCAGTGCAGTTTTTTACCGTCGTTTGTCTTCTCCCAGCCGCTGTCTGGCGTAACAAAACAAGGGTGTAAGATTGAAAAAATAAAACATCCCCCGTCTGCTAATAGCCGATACATGTCTTGAAAGGCTTTTTCGTAATCGGCGAGGTCTTGAATGACCATATTCGATACGATTAAATCAAAGCTATTATCCTCTAAAAAATGCAGGTTCTCACAATTGCCCTCTCTGTAATGAATGGGCAAGTCATTCGGCGTTCTTTCCTTGGCGATTTCTATCATTCGCGGTGAGTAGTCCACTGCCGTTACATGAGCTTCCGATTTGGCCAGCATTCTGCTTAAATACCCTTCGCCGCACCCGGCATCCAGCACATTTTTATTCTTTACGGTTCCCATTAAGCTCAATAAAGCGGGGTTTAAAAGTACTTTCTTATGAATGTCGCCTTGTTCTGTATGAAGTGCGGAATATGTATCAGCGAATCTATCCCACCTTTTAATAGCTTCTTCCGTGCCGAGGTTTTTTCTCACATTTTTCCCTCCTTTCACATCTGATTTGATATTAACACAATATATGTAAAAAATTGCGCATAAATATAACGCATGACGATCTGCACCAGTCAACAATCTGTTGACAAAGGACTCATTTGTAATTATTATAGTTACATATTGGTGTAACATTTTTTGTTACAGATTGCGACAAATTATTCAGGAGGAATAAAACATGAAAATGCTAGTAACAGGGGCAACAGGAAAATTAGGTTCAAAAATTGTAGAAAGATTGCTTGAAACAGTACCTGCTGATCAATTGGCTGTCAGTGTGCGTAATCCGGAAAAAGCGGAAGGCTTAAGAGTTCGCGGGGTAGATGTGCGCCAAGGAGATTTTGATCGTCCTGAATCATTGGATTCGGCGTTTAGAGGCATCGACCGTTTGCTGATGATTTCTGCGGATGGAGACAATGAAACAAGAATCCGGCAGCACGGCAATGCGGTAGCTGCCGCAGAGCGCGCCGGGGTCAAGTTTATCGCTTATACGAGCATCGCGAATGCGCGCGAAAGCAAAAACTTCCTTGCGCCGACGCATAAGGCGACAGAAGAGGCCATTCTAAAAACAGGAATACCGTATTCTTTCTTGCGCAATAACTGGTATTTGGAAAATGAAACGTCAAGCATCCAAGGCGTTCTGGCAGGAGCTCCTTGGGTGACATCGGCAGGCAATGGAAAGGCAGGCTGGGCGCTGCAGCAGGACTATGCAGACGCAGCGGCAGCGGTGCTTTCCGGCAATGGCCACGAAAATACCGTCTATGAGCTTTCCGGCAAATTATTGACTCAAGAAGAATTCGTTTCAGCCCTTGCCGAGGTATTGGGCAAAGAAGTGCCTGTTCAACAGGTAGATGATGCTGCCTATGCCGATGTGATGAAAAACGCCGGCTTACCCGACTTCCTTATTCCAATGCTTGTTGATATCCAAAAAGGCATTCGCGAAGGCACACTCGCAGTCGAGAGCGATGATTTCGAAAAAGTCTTAGGCCGTCCATTAACACCGATTAAAGAAGGATTGGCGAAAATCGCAGATAGTATTTCTGAGAAATAAGAAAACATGAAGCGGCCTGATCAAGCGGCGCTATCATAAGCTTTCCGCCTTAGAAGAGCCTGTAAATGATTACACAATCATTCAGGCTCTTTTTGTTTATAACGGCAAAACATTCAGCCATTTTTATGTCTAAATACGATATTGACACCATATAGTTTAACGGTATAAACTATATGGCATATTAGCAAGTTTAGCGGTATAAACTAATGCAGAGGTGAAAACTGTTGGATGAAAAGAAATTGTGCCGGGCAATCGATCTCTTCGCGGAAGTATTGTTTGAAGGCACGGAGTTTGTGCAGCGTGAAATCAACCAGGATGTATTTCAACACATTTCCAGAGAACAGGCCGACTTGTTAACGATTCTAAAGATAAAAGGCCCTACTTCTCCAGGCAGCTTGGCTTTAATACAAAACGTACATAAAAGCGCTGTTTCCAACAGGCTGAAAAAGCTCTTAGAAAAAGGATTTGTGGAATGGGATGAATCCCACATCAATCATGATAAACGCTCTAAGCATATTAAAATTACGGCAAAAGGCGAACACATTATGGCAGAACTCGATTCAGCCATTTTTCAGGCTTTAAGAAAACTGATTGATGATGCCGATGAGGAGCATTTAGATTCCTTTATTGCTATTTTCACCATTTTAAAAAGAAAATTTAAAGGAGACCATACGGAATGAGATTTATCGTCAAATTTAAATGGGTCATCGCGGCGGTTGTTTTAGCATTGACGGTCATATTGAGTCTATTTTCGCCAAACTTGACTGAGCTGGCCAATGAAAAGGGGCAGGCTCAGCTTCCGGCGGATTCGATGTCGGAAAGAGCAAGTGCGATTTTAAAAGATGCAGGGGAAAACCATAATGTGATAAGCGTTGTCGTTACATTAGACCACGCTTTAAAGAAAAATGAAAAAGATCAGCTGCGCGAATTCATCACTGAAACAAAAAAAATCGATGGTATAGAAGGTGTGACATCTCCTTTATCAGGCGATCGGGAAATTCGCGATCAACTCATGTCAAAGGATCAGAAAACAATCCTGATTCCTGTCACTGTGACGGGATCTGATCAACAAGTGGAAAAGATTGCGGATCACATTTATAAGGCTGTTCCCGATGATTTGACTGCATACATTACAGGAGCATCCCTCATCAATCAAGACTTCGCCCACAGCTCAGAGGAAGGGTTGAAGAAAACAGAAGTCATCACGGTCATTTTAATTGTCGGCTTGCTGCTGGTCGTTTTCCGTTCAGTCGTCACGCCTTTCGTACCAATTATCGTTGTCGGTTTTTCCTATTTCATCAGCCAATCCTTATTAGCGATTTTAGTCCACAATGTTGGCTTTCCGATTTCGACCTTCACCCAAACGTTTCTCGTCGCCATATTGTTTGGGATAGGGACGGATTATTGCATCCTCCTCCTCACACGTTTCCGCGAAGAGCTGGCCAACGGACATAACAAGGTCGAATCGACGCTGATCGCTTACCGCACGGCGGGGAAAACACTTTTTATCAGCGGTTTTGCTGTATTAGTTGGGTTTTCTGTTCTTGGTTTTGCAAAGTTTGCTGTATTCCAATCTGCCGTAGGAGTCGCCGTCGGCGTGGGCGTCTTAATGATTATTTTATATACGTTGCTGCCGTTGTTTATGGTGACGCTGGGTGAAACATTATTTTGGCCATCGAAGAAGGTTCTTTCGCATAATGATAATAAATTATGGGCTTTTCTTGGAAAGCATTCGGTGGCGCGTCCATTCTTATTTATCGTCATCACAGCCATCATTACCGTACCGTTTATTCTGACGTATGATGATCAAATTTCCTTTGATTCTACTTCAGAAATCAGCAGCAGCTATCAATCGGTTAAAGGTCTCGAGGCGATTAAAGAAGGTCTTGGCGAAGGAAAAGCGTTCCCTGTGAATGTCGTGATGAAAGGAGAAAACAAGTTAACGACAGCTGAAACAATCCCCTATCTCGGAAATATCAGCAAAGCCATCGAGAAAGTGGAACATGTTGATTCTGTCATGACCATCACACAGCCAACTGGAAAGGAAATCGAAGGTTTATCTATTGACCATCAGCTGGGGGCGGTAGCAGACGGGTTGAATAAGACAACGAAAGGACTTGGCGATGTTCAAAGCGGTTTAACAGATGTAGAAGAAGGGCTAAGACAAATAGCCGGACAGACCGCAGGTTCAAGTGCGAATGGCGACTCCGGCGGATCGCTTGGGGATGCGGCCGATGGGCTGGGAAAAATCAATAGCCAGCTGCAGCTTGTCAGCGGGCAGATGGAACAAACGGGCAACGCTTCACAGGCGGTGCCGCAGCTGACAGCCATCAGCGGCCAGTTGGGAAAAATTCAAAGCGGGCTTGAACAGGCAAATCAACGGCTTGAAGCACAGCGAAAGCAAGCCGGAACGCTTACAGAAAGTCTGGGGCAGCTTGCAGACGGTGTAAAGAGTGCGAAAGACGGGCTGGCCAAAATTTCCGACGGCATCACGGCATCCAGTGATATGCTGGAGGACATGAGCAACAGTTCAACCGTGAAAGACACGGGGATATTTATACCGAATCGTGTCATGGAAAACAAAGATTTTCAAAAATCAATTGATAACTATTCCTTTTCAGACGGCAAGGGAGTTCAATTGAGCGTGGTATTGGACATCAATCCTTATTCAGAACAAGCCATTGAGACAGTCAATAAGATAAAAAAAGCCTTAGCTGACGAAGCAGCCGGTACACCTTTGGAAGATGCGGTGATCGTGTACGGCGGGGTGACCAGCCAGAATGCAGATTTAAAAGAACTATCGACAATGGATTTATCCCGTACGATGCTGATTATGGTCATTGGTTTGTTTGCGGTGTTAACCATTTTGTTCCGTTCCATGATCATGCCTGTCTATATGATTGCATCACTATTTATCACGTATTATACGTCGATGTCGATCACGGAATTCATTTTTGTCGATATCATGGGAAATGACGGGGTGAGCTGGGCCGTTCCATTCTTCAGCTTTGTGATCTTGATTGCTTTAGGGGTGGATTATTCGATCTTCTTGCTTGACCGGTTTAAAGAAGAGGTCCACCTCGGCATCCATCAAGGCGTCGTCAGATCAATGAGCAAGATGGGCTCTGTCATCATGACAGCAGCCATCATTTTAGCCGGAACATTTGCGGCGATGATGCCTTCAGGTGTCAATACGCTCATGCAGGTCGCCACCGTTGTCATTGTCGGCTTGCTGCTTTACGGACTCGTCGTCCTTCCGCTGCTTATTCCGGCCATCATCGTCACGTTTGGAGAAGGCAACTGGTGGCCGTTTGGCAGGAAGAAGATAAAGGAATAGAAAAAGAGAGTGATGGACGATTCATCACTCTTTTTCTTGTTTGTTATAAATAAATAACTAAAAAGCTAACAACAATAACCGCACAGACTTTATAGCCCATCTCCTTTTTATTGAAAAGGTAAAATAGGGACTGGATTCCGGAGCTAATTAAAAATGCATGAAAGAAATACTCAAATGTGAATTCAAATCCCCGAAAAACAAACTGCATGAAAAGGGCGATTCCAGACAGGTAAAACCAGCCATGGTCGTCTAAAATCTTTTTCATTTCTGATTTTGCTTCATCAGCTGAAGATATAGAAACAGATTCAATCGACAACTCTCTTTTTAAAGTTAAAAAGCCAGCCGCGAGAACCGATAATCCTAAAATTAGCAGAATAATTGCTTCAAACATACAATACCTCCATTTACAGTAATTATATTTTATGTTAAAAATAAGTATACTATAAAATTACTTGTATAAGAAAGGAGACAAAAATGAGAAGTTTAAAGAAACGTTTATTTGTGTCTTTACCATTAATTTTGTCTTTGGCACTGGTCATTTCAGTTATCCAGCCAAAAGCATCAAGTGCTAAAACAACTGAGATTCATAAGGAAATTCAGCAAACAGCCCAGGATATTGAACATGTTACAGGAATTCAAAACATAATGAAATCAAACGAAAGTACCGATACATACTCAGTCATTAAAAATGAGACTGGAATCATAAAAATACCTAAAGATTCAAAAAAAGCAATACAATTGACTAATGTATCAACAAGCATCCATTTACCAGCTGAAAAAGTAAACGCACCGGGTGTTGCAACTAAAAATGGAACAATAGTTTTTGATCATCCAAATAGCAGTGTGGGTTTTGGCGTTCAACCAACAAAAGACGGAGTAAGAAATTTAATTAAAATAAAAAATAAAACGGCTCCTAAAGAATATAAATATGATTTGCAATTGCCTGAAGGCAGCAAACTAATGACTGCAGCAGAATACCTAGGTGAAGAGTTTGACACGGGAGAAGTGTTTGTTGTTGATTCTAATAACATTGTGACAAGTGTTTTCAGTCCAGCTTGGGCAAAAGATGCGAATAAAAATGATGTTCCTTCTCATTTTAGAGTCGAGGGAAACTCATTGATTCAAGTAATAGATTTCAATGAAAACACCGCATTTCCAGTTATCGCAGATCCTGATTGGGCTAAAATCGGAGCTTGTTCTGCAGCTATAGCGTGGTTCATTGGATCAAACTTGTTTGCAGCTGCAAAAATAATAAGAGTGAAGAAATATATAAAGGAACTTGGTGGACTTAAAGAAACTGCTAAACTTCTAGCCGGTGCTACGACATGGGAAGAAAAACTAAGGGTCGGAGGCAGTGCGTTTAAGAGTTTAGCAGCTGAAATTACAGGCGTCGGCGGACTGGCAGTCTGCATCAATTGGTAATATAAAACTAATGAAGAGCATTCTACAACGGAATGCTCTTTTTTAAATCAAACGATAAAGCAATAACAACGTGCAGTGATCACTTTTCACTTTTCTTTCTCAACGCAGGCAAGAGGTGCGGGAATTGAGCCATGCTATAATGATTGCGGCCTGCGATTGTAAAGCTGCGGTTTTAATCCGCTGCTTTAAAGGTGAAATTGACGACTTCGATCGGCTCCATTCGTTTGCTTTTTGATGATGTTTCCAAGGAAGAGACTGTTTTAATATGAAACGAATAGGAAAAGGGCAGGTATATTAGCTGTCCGATTTTCGTTTCCTCCGTTAATCTTCTTTAATTTGTAGAAGATAATGGGGTCTGATGGACGGTTTTCAGAATATACTGCAGGGAGTATTGTAACTTACTTTGCTGCATGATATGGATGACAACTGGAACCAAGGTACCGAGTATTGTTATAGGCGAAAACCATTTGCCAAATCCGCTTCCCCAGCCTAAAGCGTTCGATTCCGATTCAAATAATATTAGAGAAAAAATGCATTTTTTAACCGGTTGATCAGTTTTCTGCCGAGCAAGTAGAACTGTGCGGCGTTTGTTTCATTCAGGCGCTTTGGGTAGTTGAAATCTAGGGATGCCTCTCTAAGAATTGCATGAAAAGAATGATGAATAATCCAAAATCGGGCAATGTACCCCATGCAGCAATCAAAAAAATGATTGATCCAATATAAAACAGATAGCCAAATACATCCCAAACCGATTCGCTTTTTGTCTTCGGACTGATTATGTTAGATTGTTCGGCTGAATTTGACACGGGTTACCCCTCCTTTCTTCTGCATACGGTTTAAACATGAAAAAGTTCGTGATTTTCGTCAATCGGATACCGCGTATATTCGCGATGAGAGGGGGCAATGTTAAGAGAATGTAAATCCTCAGCAGTTCAATGTTAAGTTATTGTAAATTTTTAATGTGAATCGTTTACATAAGCTCTGATCTCCATCATAATCATAGTGTTTGTAGATTTATGTCGAATTAGGGGGGCAAGACTTTGGAAATAGATGTGCAGCAATTGCTTTTTGAATTTATAGGAGGTCTCGGTATCTTCCTCTTAGGTATTAAGTTTATGGGGGAAGGGCTCCAAAAGTCAGCAGGAGATAAACTGAGAGACATTTTAGATCGTTTTACAAGCAACCCACTAATGGGTGTGCTGGCAGGTATTATTGTCACGGTTTTAATTCAAAGCAGTTCTGGCACGACCGTTATCACTGTCGGTCTTGTCAGCGCCGGTTTTATGACCCTTCGCCAGGCGATCGGCGTCATTATGGGTGCAAACATCGGAACGACGGTCACGGCCTTTATTATCGGCTTTGATGTCGGTGCATATGCGCTGCCGATCATCGCTGTCGGATCGTTTTTGCTGTTTTTCTTTAAGCACAAAAAGTCTCAACACATCGGACAAGTTTTGTTTGGGTTTGGTGCGCTTTTCTATGGATTGGAATTGATGAGCAGCGGTATGAAGCCGCTCCGGACGGTTGAGGCCTTTCATGATTTAACCGTCAGCATGAGTACGAACCCTGTTCTCGGTGTGCTTGTCGGTACTCTTTTTACAGTTCTTGTTCAAAGTTCAAGTGCAACCATCGGTATCCTGCAAGGATTGTTTGCCGATTCATTAATAGATCTAAACGGTGCTCTGCCTGTATTATTTGGAGATAACATCGGTACGACGATTACCGCTGTATTGGCATCTCTCGGCGCATCTGTCGCAGCAAGACGGGCTGCCGCCGTTCACGTAATGTTTAACCTTATTGGGACAGCGATTTTCCTCATCTTGCTGAAGCCGTTCACAGCTTTAATCTTAATGCTTCAATCCTCTTTGGGACTTGATCCTAAAATGTTGATTGCGTTTGCCCACGGAATCTTTAATACGTCAAATACGCTGATTCAGCTTCCGTTTGTCGGAGTATTGGCTTTGGTCGTCACGAAGCTCATCCCCGGCAAGGACACAGTTGTGGACTATAAAGCAACACATCTTGATCCGCTGTTCATTCAGCAGTCTCCTTCAATTGCTCTTGGCCAGGCGAAAGAAGAAGTGTTGCGCATGGGTGAATTTGCTGTGAAAGGGCTTGAAGAAACAAAGGAATTTTTAAGCACAAAACAGGCAAAGCATGCACAAAACGCTTTTCAGATAGAAGATGCTATCAACAATTTAGACCGGAAGATTACGGATTATTTGATCGAACTGTCAGCCACAACGCTTTCTGAACAAGAATCTGAAGAACATCATAAGTTAATGGACACCGTCAGAGACGTTGAAAGAATCGGCGACCATTTTGAAAACTTGGTTGAGCTGGGCGAGTACCAGCAATCCAACCGAGTGAAAATTTCTGAAGCGGCGATGGCGGATTTAACGGAAATGCTTGATCTGACCATTTCGACAGTCAAAGAATCATTCACCGCTCTAGCGCAAAATGATGAAGTAGCCGCAAGAAGTGTGGTCGAGAAAGAAAATCAAATTGATAAAATGGAACGCAAGCTTCGCAAAAAGCATATTCTTCGCTTAAACGACGGATTATGCAGCGGACAAGCCGGTGTGATCTTCGTTGATATCACCAGCAACCTGGAAAGGATCGGCGACCATGCCGTCAATATTGCAGAAGCTGTTTTAGGCGAAGAAAAGCATTAAAAACCGGGGGGATGACCCCGGTTTTTTATGTAGGTCTATTTTATTGCAGTGTGACATATTTACTAAATTGTGAGCGAAAAGGAAGAACATTCTTCTTCTGGAGACCTAAATAAAGTATAATAGTTTTATTCTTTAGGAGGTATTAAGATGCAGAAATACAGAAGAAGAAATACAACGGCATTTACGATTATGTCATATTTCACATTTTTCGCGGGTGTCTTTTTGTTCGGCCATCGGTCTTTACAATGCTGACAACTTGCAGCTCAATGAAAAAGGCTATTACATCGCAGTGATGATTTTAGTGGCGGTCGGCGCGATTCTGACGCAGAAAGTGACGAGAGACAATGCTGAAGATAATGAAATCATCGCTGAGCAGGAGAGAAGACAGAATATGTCTAGTGGTGAGTGATCGTGGAGGAAGGCATCTTTAGGGATGCCTTTTTTAATGCTGAGAAAGTTCATTAGCGAATCTTTGCTTTAAAACAAAGTCAATCATACTTACAATTCTGGCGTTTTCTGATCTTTTGGCGAAGTGTAAAATAGATTGTATAACGCCTTTTCTAGAAATTATTGTCAATCTAATTAACAAGATGATGCATAACAAAAACACAACGGCTATCAGGTAAGGTAAAAAGCCGACTGAAGGGATATATGGTACGGCTCCCAAAGCGCCAATTGGTAAGAATACGCCAATAAGACTGCTGGCAAATCCCCATTTAATAAAATAGATTAATGTAAAAGTTGGGTTCGAAAAATAGACTCTCAATCGGCTTAATACGGGAGTATCCAGTTTGGCAAGATAAGCGAGAAGTTTTTCATCATTTTTGCTGCCGTAGGAAACAGCAATGTCAGCGGCTTCTTTCGTTTCTTTTAATATTTGTCTATCTTTTTTCATTACGGTGGCCCTCACTTTATATATATGTCTTATTTAGTCATGTTTTAGAGTGTTTTTGTATCTTTGTTCTAACACCAAATCAATCATATTATTCATTTTTGCGAATCCTGATTTATGTTCGAAGTGTGAGGTGAGCTTCACCGGTTTTCTTTTCCATTTGATCACCTGAAAGAGAAACCAAAAGATGCAGCCCGTTGTGAACAGTAAGAACAGCAGAGGAATAATCGGCAGACTGGGGAAGAAGTCTTTCGCTTTGATTAAGAACAAAACATTGAATGTCGTTGCGGAAATGTTGCAAGCTAATCCAATTTTCATAAACAAACTGGACGGAAATCCAGAGTCAGAGCAGTACACTTTCAATTGGCTGAGAGAAAGAGAGTCCTGTCTGGAAAGAAAATTCATCAGTTCTTCGTCATATTTAAACAGTTTTATGGTATCAATCATACTTCTTGCTTTTTGGAATGCTTCTTTGTCTTTTTTCATTTTATAATCCCTCTAAAATAGTGAAATTTTAATCTTTTTATATAATTGAAAGAGAAACTACAGTAGAACCTGCCCCTGCTTCAACTAATGGAAGTGTTTATGAAAGGCACGGTTGTAGCCATTCTAGCCTGAACAAACGAAAAAAATCTCCTAAAAGGAGAAATTATGTAACTAATACTTTTCATTTTAAATGTTATTATAGTAAAATGTCCAGTTGTATATTAGCTATTATTGGGATTTTAGGAGCCGTAAATTAAATTGATAAATAAAAAATACGGGTGCTGACTAACTTATCGAATAATGTTAGCCGGTACCCGGATTTATCTCAACAATCCCAAACTCCCGGTCAGCCGGTTGACCTTCTTCTTATCCCCGCATATGCCAATGCCAAAATAGCGGTAATCGGAAGAAGCGGTGCTTTGAAATGTCTCAGTGTATGCTTCATATGTATGAATGCTTTGCGCGACATCGGTGAAATCAACTGTTAGTATATCGTTGAAGTCGTCGGTCAGAAGCTTGTTTCTTAACTCATGAAGCAACTCGGCATTTCCTTTTAATATAGGAATGGGGACTTTGACGATTCCCAAGTGTTCGATTCCCGATCCGTCTGTGACATTTTCCCCGAGCAGGCCGGGTTTGTTTTTGCCGAGCGCAGCCCCCAGGATCGCCGCTGTATTGGCGATCAGTCCGAGAGGCAGGTTTTCATCAATAATCAGTGCGCATTTTGTTTCATTCATGAGATTTGTTCCTCCTTCAGCTGAGGTTTTGCTTTCATTTCTGAAATATACAAGCCTGTTAATGTAAGAACTCCTCCAAAGAGGGCAATCCACGTCATTTTTTCATGCAGAATAATGATGGACGCGGCAATCGTAATGACGGGCACCATGTAAATGTAGGCGCTCGTTTTTACAGCTCCCAGCACTCCGACTGACCAGTTCCACGTCACAAAGCAAAGAGCCGATGCACCCGCGCCTAAGAAAATGATGTTCAACAAATTGACGGGAGAGGTGAAAGGACTGAAGGAGAAGCGGAAATCAAACAGAAACAGAGCCGGAATCATAAACAGCAGTCCGTACAGAAAGATCCGCTGTGTGCATTGGATGGTATGATATTTGAATGTGCTGATTTTCTTCATTAAAATCGCGTATATTGCCCATACCAAGGCTGCGGCAGCGGCAAGAACATCACCGAGCGGGTTCAAATGGAGCATCGCGCTGCCATTGAAAGAAATGAGCAGGAGACCGATAAAGGCTGCCGCAAATCCTATGAAAAAGTGAGGCTGCAATCTTTCACCGTCAAGCAGAAAGTGAGCAAGTACAGCGGTGATCATTGGAATGACCGCCACAATCATCCCTACATTTGAGGCATAGGAAAGGGTAAGCGCGATGTTTTCCAGCAAAAAATATAACGTCACTCCGCACAGCCCGGCTCCGGCAAAAAGAGCCTCCCGCCGCCAGCTTGCCACTTTCAAAAAACGCGGATGGACAATGATCAGCACGATCAATCCGAGCAAAAAGCGGTAAAACAAAATGTCAATTGGCGAGAAATCCTCGAGCAGCACCTTTGTCGAAACAAAGGTCGTGCCCCAGATGAGAATGGTTAAAACAGCCGCAAGATGTCCGGCGGTTTCTCGTCGAGTATTCATCCTTCAAGCTCCTGTCTGTCATATTCAAAGATTTTCATATATTGCTTCGGCGTCAGTCCGACCTGCCGTTTAAAAAATTTGGTCAAGTGGCTTTGATCGCTGAAACCCGTCTGAAATGCGGTTTCGATCGGCTTTACGCCTTGTTCCAACAGCTTTTTCGCACGGTTGATGCGCACGGTTTCCAAGTAGCTGTATGGGGAAAGCCCTTTCTGCTTTGTAAACGACCGCAGGAGATGGTACTTGCTCCAGCCCGTCAATTTGCTTAGATCATCAAGGGTAATGTTTTCCGTGTAATGGGCTTCTAAATAACCGCATACCGCTTTGACCTCATCGGACGGTTCAGGCGCGTTTTCGAGAAACGTGACATCAGAATACGTCCGGATCAGCTCTTCAAGAAGGTTTAGAAACAGCTCTTCTTTCTTAAGGGCTTTTTCTTTCTGCAAAATCTGTATGTGAAGCTCCTTCAAACTGGCGTTCAGCTCATGGCGGAACAAGACATTCTGTGTGAAGTATGGGAGGCTGTCAGTCCCGGTTATCTCCATCACGAATCTCTTCATAACGTCAGGCATCACATTAATGCAGCGGTAATCAAGCGCCTCACCGTCAATTTGTTCACAGCTGTGCGTGTCATACGGATTGAAAAGCACGAGATCGCCTGGGTTGATCATGTATTCCTGCCCCTGACAAAGCAAATAGCGCTGACCCTTTTCAATAAAGCCGATTACATAATATTCATGAAAGTGATTCGGAAATTTCTGCATGATGCCTTTAAAGCGATAAGCTTCAACTTGCAGATCGAGATCAAGGAAAAGGGTGCGGGTTTCGTTTCGCATGGCGGGCCTCCTGTCGGTATGATGATTTTTTTAGTTTAGCATGTTTTTGGGGGATTTCTTGTATGATGTTGCTGTTTTCATTACAGTCAATTATTGAAAAAAACAAAAAATGTAATATTGCACTAAAAGTAACAAATGGAGGTCTTTCATGGACAAAGACTACATAACAGAGCTCATCTCATCCAAATTAAGATTAATCCGGACAGAAAGCCGCTATACCCAAGAAAAAATGGCCAATGTGCTCGGGATTTCGAAAAAGACGCTTGTGCAAATTGAAAAGGGCAGGTCGACTGCCGTTGGGCGCATGTTGTGGCTGTGTGTGCGCTATTTCAGAACAGTGAGGTATTGCAGTCTGTGCTCGGTGATGAGCCTTTGGAGGCTGTTGAGACTGTGGCCCGCAGGAGCATTGACAGGCCGAAAGGGAAGACGCTCGGCGGCAGGATTTGGTCGAGAGAAATTTAAAGAAAAGAGGAATTTCGTTTGCAGCAAAATTTGTTTTCTCACCATTACCGGATTTTAGACTCCTATGATGATCTATGGTTCAGCACATTTGAAAAAAAGGATGCCCTCGCGCGTTTGGACGAGCTATAAAATGAAAATGAAGAGGTTGAAGGGTGAAAAAGTTAAATCTCATATTGGACATCATCAGTTTGGTACTGCTGGTAGGCCCGTATGTTGTTTTATATGTACTTGAGCACGGCAATCCGATCATGAATGCGTGGATTCGCACGGAAGCTGAGCACCTTTAGACGGACATTGATAACGATTATTTCCATACACAATATATGGCTGTCTTTAAAGATGAGCTCATGTGACGTATTATGACGGGAACAAAAAGACGGGTGACATCATTCAATTTTGTGAGAAGGATGAACGCAATGACATGCGTGTTGGAAAGTCAATGTATAGTGAAAAACATTGTGCGTCCAATACCTAAGGGCGTGCTTTCCGCCGCCCTTTTTTCACTCCAAAACATCATCAAGCAGCTTCCAAATCAATTCCCGCCGGTTTCCCGCTTCAGCCTTCAAAAAAATCGACTTCAAATGGTCTTGGACGGTATAAGCTGAAATGTGCAAGTCATCAGCGATGCCTTTTGTGGAAAGTCCGCGGATGATCCGGTATGCGATGTCCTTTTCCCGTTCAGACAGGCCGTACGCGTCTGCAATGAGCGGTATCGTTTCTGCGGATGAAGCCGGTTCGAATGAAACGGCGATTTGTTCTGACGGGCCTAAGCCGTCCAAGCGGCTCGCTTTGATGGAAAGGAAGCATTGGCCCGGAATCGAGATGACGGTTTTCGCCGGACTATCCGTTTCTGCCACAGCTCGTGAACAGACGGCACGGACGGGTCTTGGCAGTACCGCGCTGTCGATTTTCTCCCAGCCTCGCAGGACGTTCAGCCAGTGAAGCGCCGCTTGATTACACGATAAGGGAATGAGGTCCTCCGACAAAATCAGTATGCCTCCGACATGTTTCATGTGAAACATGTCTTTTTTTGGCCGGTTATGTCTTAATCGCTGCAAGTGCCGGCCGATGATCGGAGCCAGTGAAGCGACCAAGGTGCGCTCTTTTTCATTAAATGGAGGCTGTCCGATTTTTCGAAGCAGTGTGAGATAGCCCCAGCATTCTCCTTTATTCAAAAGGATTGCTCGCAGTTCATCTCCAAAACCGGCCGGTTCGAGAATCATGCGATACCGTTTGCTTCGTTTGAGATCTCCTTTTACGGCTTCACTTAAAATGGCGGCCGTTTGCGAGGTTTTGATTAATGTTTCGTATTGGTTGACATCGTCATCCGTATATTCGAGCTCAAATAGCTGTGGATGTATACTTTCAATTAGATCGTCTGTGACGGCTCCGATGGACAGGAGGGTTTTGGGATCGACCGCTGTACAGCATGATGCATCAAATGGAATGGCGCTTCGCAATGCGGAGATCACCGCTTCGATGTATTGCGGGGTAGTCTCAGATGTTCGTTCAAGTTCATTGACTATATCTTTTAACGGTCGGTTCACTATGGCTCCTCCTCATTAGAAAATCCCATATTTGTGGGATGGTGCTTTTGAAAATCTCCTTTATAATTGAGAACAATTCTTAATTAATTTTACTAAAAGGAGCACGCCTTGTCATGAATATGGATTGGAATCATCCTGATGTATATCAATATGAAAAAAAGATCGCTTTGAAAATCCCTTGCTATCACATGTTATACGAAATGATGGACCGCCTGCTGACGGTTCGGCTTGATAAGGATGCGGCCTATGTGATGGTTGTTGGAGCGGGGGGCGGACAGGAATTGCTGACACTCGGCAGGAGACATCCGGATTGGTCGTTTACAGGGGTCGATACATCAGCCAATATGCTTAATTTGGCGCGGCAAAGGCTGAAAATCGCCGGTATTCAGCTCAACGCCGACTTCATTGAAAGGGAAGTGAAGCAGCTGGAGCGGAAGCATCAATATGATGCGGCGACTTGTATGCTCGTCCTGCATTTTGTGCAAGATAAGCGCAAGTTTTTGCAGCATATCGCAGACCGTTTAGCTGAGGGGGCGCCATTTTTCATTGCGGCGATTCAAGGTGATCTTGATTCTGAATCATTTTGGTGGCAGATGAGGGCCTGGAAGGAGCATATGCTGGCAAACGGAATTGCTGAACAGGAGTGGGAGCGGTTTGCGGATTCAATCGGCAGGCATTCACATCCGATTCCGGCTGAAGAGGTAGAGGCTATGCTGATAGAATCGGGTTTTACGAATGTGACGCGGTTTTTCAGCGCTTATTTAATCGATGGCTGGTTTGCTGTAAAAGGAGGCGGTAAATGATGAAACAGTATATTGTCGTCATTGGCGGATACGGTCATGTCGGCGGTCACATCAGCCGGATGCTCGGAGAGAAGTACCCTGGGCTTGTGTATGCGGCAGGGAGAAATCTAGACCGCGCTCAGCGGTTTTGTCGGGAAACAGGAGATAAAGTGAAGCCGATGCGTTTCAATAGAGATGCGGAGGCTGATTGGGATTGGCTTGAACAGACGAAGCTTGTGATCGTATGTATTGATCAGGAGAATACGGTTTTAGCTGAGGCCTGTTTGGCAAACGGTGCGAATTATTTAGACATTACGGCAAACGGGTCGTTTCTGACACAGCTTGAACGACTGAATAACGGACATTGTAGAGGAACAGGCTTGCTGAGCGTCGGTTTGGCACCGGGACTAACCAATTTGCTGTCGCAGGAAGCAGCGAAGGCGTTAGATGAGACGATCCGCATCAACATAGCGATCATGCTCGGTTTGGGAGACAGCCATGGAAAAGCGGCTATTGAATGGACGGTCGATCATTTGCATTCGGTGTTTGACGTCATAGAAAAAGGTGACATCAAAAAGGTAAGCAGTTTCACAGACGGCCGGCAAACAGACTTTGGCGGCCGTTTAGGATGCAGGACCGCTTATCGATTTCCTTTTTCAGATCAGGCCACACTGCCACGCACATTGGAGGTTCCTTCCGTTTCCACCCGGCTTTGTTTTGATTCCAGGTTGGCGACTTTCGTGATTGCGCGGTTGAGAAAAAGCGGTGCTGTTCGCCTTTTAAAAAACAGCGTCATCCGCGGATGGACAGTCAAGCTGCTGGAATTGCTAAAAGCCGGTTCGGCGGAGTACGCGGTCAAAGTGGATGCGGAAGGCTTGAAAGACGGCCTGCATCAAGCTATCGGTCTTTCCGTGTATGGAGAAAATGAATCATTGATCACGGCGCGGGTCGCATTTGCCGCCGCTTCTGCTTTGTTTACCGGAACGTTCCCGCAGGGGATGTATCATTTGGAGCAGCTGTTTGAGCTGGAGCGAAAAGAGGGCTCGATGTATTTAAAGCTGAAGGAAACCGGTGAACGTTATATAATTTGACATATTTTCAAAGAAAGTGAGATGATGAAAATTAGAAAATAATAGAAGGAGATGGGGATCATGCAGCCTGAAGATATCGTCAGAAGCGGCCCGAACCAATACATATGCAAAGAAGGGATCGCGAAAGAGCTGCCGTCATTTTTAGAAGAGTTTGACCGTCCTGTCATTATAACCGGTGTTCAATCGTTTGCGGCTTTTACAAATCACGCGAAGCTTCCCGCTGATTGGAAAGTCGTTCAGCATAAAGGCTACAGTTCGCTCGCAGGGATACGACATGCGGCCGAGCGCGCCGGCTCAGCCGATATTATCATCGGGATCGGCGGAGGCACTGTTTTAGATACGGCGAAGGCCGTCGCTGACCTGTTAAACATTGAAGTCATGACAATTCCGACGATTCCGGGGACATGTGCAGCGAGCACACCGCTAAGTGTGATCTATGATGATGAAGGGAACTTTTCAGGGGTGCAATACCATAAGCGCTCAAGCTTTTTGACGCTGGTTGATCCGCTATTGCTTCTTTCTTCACCGATCGGTTATGTGAAAAGCGGAATCGGCGATACACTGGCGAAATGGTATGAAGCGGAAGCCATCATCAGAAATACGGCTGATTCGCTTTCCATTATGGTTCAGGCGGGACTCAGGCAATCCGTCTATATTCGCGATATCCTGTTGGAAGAAAGTCTGAAGGCTGTGGAAAGCATTGAAAAAGGCCAATCATCTTCATCTTTAACAAATGTTTTGGAAGCGGTCATTGCACTTGCGGGAACGGTGGGCGGCTATGCGGGAAGGTACGGCAGAATGGCCGGTGCCCACGCGATTCACAACGGCTTAACATTTATCGAAGAAACCCATCAAGTGCTGCACGGCCAGAAGGTTGCATACGGAATATTGGTACAGCTTGCTTTGGAAGGGCGGACAGATGAAATTCAGGAGCTGCTTCCATTTTACCAAGCGCTCGGCTTTCCGGTGACATTGAGTGACTTGGGAATTGTCGAACATGTAGAGCGGGCCAAACAGACCATCGCGGCCCATGCCTGCAGACCGGATGAATCTTTATGTTTGATGGGATCTTTTCGTGAAGCTGATGTGATTGCGGCGATAGCATCGCTTGAATAAAACAAGAACACGCCCTTGAAGATGGCTTCAAGGGCGTTATTCGTATTTCCCCTTTCTCTTATTTCGTGAAAAAGTTCAATCAATTGCCGATATAAATAAAAATACTTTGGCTGAAGAGAAGGGGGAGCAATGTGAAGAACCCGAGATGGAGCAATATCACAATCGGCGGCAAATACGGTATCATCTTTTTTGTAATGCTAGCCGCATTTTTAGCATCTGTTTTGATTACGTACGGTCTGTTAAAGGATACGAGCCAGACGGTTCAAGATACGAAATCGAAAAATGATACAGCGGTTCAATCAGCTAAGCTGATGTCGCTTTACCAAAATAAATATTTACATATTCCCGAATATATCATTGATGCTCAAGATGAAAAATTGTCGGACTACATGAAATACAGCCAAGCGTTTGCAGATACGGCAAAAAAGCTGAAAAAAGAGCTGCATTCAGCTGAACAGCTTGAGATGTTTCATCAAATTATTGAAAACAATCATTCCTTAGATGAATATTTTTTCAGCGACATTGTGCCGAATGTACAGCAGATCAACACCAAGAAGTTTTTAGAGCTTCAGAAAAAAGCGAGTCAATTAAAAGAGGAGACTTTGGCGCTCGGTGATAAATTGAAAGAAAATGCTGTCAGATCAAATGTTGAATCAATAGGGGATGCACAGTCCAATATTTCGAAGACCATTTTCATTCTGGCGGTGTCTATTCTTGTTTCAGCGGTCGTGTCAGCAGGACTTCTCATCATCGTCAGCCGGCAGATCAAGAAAAATCTCAATCGTGTGGTCGCTGCAAGCGATGAGATTGCACAAGGTCATTTAAATTTTGAAGCCCTTGACTATAAAGGAAAAGATGAAATCGGCCAGCTATCCCAATCGATCAATGATATGGGAAAAAGCCTGCGTGAGATGATCGTTGAAGTGTCCAGTATCGCAAATGAGGTCGACAAGCAATGTCTCACTTTTACAAACGTCTCTGCTGAAGTAAAAGAGGGCAGCGAACAGGTCGCGGTTACCGTTGAAGAACTGGCAAACGGGGCAAGCAATCAGGCCAATGAGGCGGCGAACATTTCCGAACAGACGCAAGAACTGGCCGGACAAATACAGAATGCCAATGAAAATGGCGAAACTTTGGCGAAGTTTTCTAAAGAAGTGCTGCATGTTTCTGTCGACGGTGATCAGCAAATGACGCAATCATTGCAGCAAATGCATGTTATCAATCATGTGATGGAGGCGTCTGTTGAAAAGGTCAGTGTACTTGAAGAACAAACGCAATCCATTCATCAGCTTGTCGAAGTGATTACGAGCATGGCTGAACAGACGAATTTACTCGCATTAAATGCGTCTATTGAAGCGGCGAGAGCCGGTGATGCCGGACGGGGGTTTGCGGTTGTGGCCGGTGAAGTCAAAAGGCTCGCGGAAGAAGTGAAAAACTCTGTCGGAAGCATCACCGAAATCGTCAGCACGATTCAGACGGAGACATCTTCTATGGCAGAAGATTTAAAAATCGGTTTTTCTGAAGTGAATAAAGGAAAAAACCAGATTGAAACATCAGGACAGTATTTTTCAGAGATCAAACATAAAGTGACTGATATGGCTGAGCGAGTATCGGACATTTCCGCTGCATTATCCAATTTTAGACGTTCAAGCGAAGAGATCAACGGTTCAGTCGAACACATTGCAGCGATATCTGAAGAAAGTGCAGCAGGGTCTGAAGAAATTTCTGCATCTGTTCATGAGCAGAGCGGTTCCATTGAAAAAATGGATGAAAGCGCCCAGCTGCTGGGAGAGATGGTTGAGCGGATGAACGGGATGATCAAACGGTTTAAACTCTGATGTTTCAATGAATGGGAGGTTTTCATTTTGCCAACATATTTGAAAAGAGGATTGTTTTCGCTCGCGTTGCTCGGCCTGCTGTTCGCCGCGGCAGGGTGCTCGCTCAATACGGCGGAAAAAAGTGCTCAGAAAGAAGAAAAAATAAAGCTGATTGCCGACTCTGATAAATTATATGTCGGCTTTGCGATCGACACGCTGAAAGAAGAGCGCTGGTACAAAGATAAAGAGGCGTTTGAGAAAGAGGCTGAAAACCTCGGCGCATCAGTGAAGACGCTGGCGGCAAACGGAAATAAAGATGTTCAGGTCCAGCAAGCCGAGCTTTTGATCAGTGAAGGTGTTGATGTACTCGTTGTCGTCCCGACGGATGCCGATGCCGCCGCGGAGATTGTGGAAATGGCCCATAAAGCTGATGTCAAAGTGATTTCTTATGACAGGCTGATTCGCAATGCGGATGTTGATTATTATGTTTCATTTGACAATGAAAAAGTCGGTGAATTGCAGGCTGAAGAAATTGTCAAACGAGCGAAGAAAGGCAATTTTGTCTATGTTGGCGGATCTTCTCTTGACAACAATGCCGTGTTATTTCGCAACGGCGCCATGAAGGTGCTTGAACCGCTGAAGAAGCAGGGGAAAATCGATATCGTGTTTGACGAATATACGAAAGACTGGCTTCCTGAAGAAGCGAAAAAGAATGTGAAAAAAGCGCTGAAGCAGAACAAAGATATCGATGCGGTCATCGCTGCCAATGACGGTACCGCGGGCGGAGCAATAGAGGCTCTTAAGGAAGCGGGCTTGGCCGGAAAAATTCCGGTATCCGGACAGGACGCCGAACTCGAAGGGGTTCAGCGGATCGTGAACGGCACGCAGACGATGACCGTTTATAAACCGATTGACACGATCGCCAAAAAGGCTGCTGAAACGGCCGTTCAAGCAGCCAAAGGGGAAGATATTAAAACGGACACAACCGTTGATAACGGTAAAACTAAAGTGCCTTCGATTCTGCTTGAGCCATATGCGGTCACGAAAAGCAATATTAATGAGACCGTGGTCAAAGACGGACATTTGTCAAAAGAGGATATTTATAAATAATTGAAGCAGCCATCCTATGAAAAGGATGACAAAATCCTAAAACTTTAAACCGTTTTAGGATTTTGTCAACAATCTCACCTTATTTATTTTTTAATTTGAATCCAATAAAATAGACAAGGCTGAATGCTAAAGTAAAAGCAAGAGATCCCAGAACGGTACCCGCTGTTACGATTCCGGTGTTGATATATCGAATAAATATACCTGCAACAAAGATCATAACAGCGATTAAAATCCATAGTAAAGTCTTAGATTTCATAGATGCTAGACCTCCTGATGAGGATATTAACCACATACCCTATTTCCAGCAATTATGCCACATCCAAGTGCACATTGTAAGTCCGGTCATTTGAACTTTTTAATCACTTCCCAGATACATACGTAGTAGAATGATTTCCAATGCTGCATAAAGCAGCAACCGCAAGCTAAAAGGCCGGATTCTATGAATCCGGCCTTTTATGTCAACGAACTGAGCAATAATCTGTTTAAACCGTCCGCTTTTGCAATGTTAAATTTCCACCTTAACATCGGCGTTTTTCTTCAATTTCTCAACTTGCTGTCCGAGCTTTTCCTGCCTTTTCTGCTGTTCAAGCAGTTCTTTAATTTGCGGTTTGACATCATCAAATTTTGGCGTATCTTTCTGTTTGTTTTCCTTTTGCTGTGCTGCATATTGGTCATAATAGTCTTTGATTTCTTTGTCTGTGACTTTATCTTTTGGCAGTTCTTTGTCGATATATTTTTCTGTTTTAATGCTGTCTGCAATGTCAGATTTGAGCGTCGTCAAGTTTAAGTTGGCTTTTTTTAGAGCTTCATTGAATGCTTTCTCATCTTTATATTGTTTTTTGCTGTTGTCCAGTTGTTTATTAATCTCTTTTTCAGAGGCTTTATAGCCTTTTTTGTCTGCTTCCTGAGTAATCAGAACTTGTCCGACTAAGCTGTCGATTGTTTGTTTTTTGATCTGCTTTGCGGCATCATCAGAAGTCGGATCCTGTCCGGTTTGCTGATACTGCATTTGAGCAGTGGATAATAAACTGTTGAAGTCTTTGCCGGTGATTTTCTCATCGTTTACGACAGCTACGGTTTTCGTATCATCCACTTTTTGCTTATCAAGCTTCTTCTGCATGGCCTTCATTTGTTTTTCTTGGTCCTGCTGCCCGCTTTGAGCCGTTTTGCCTTGGTCATCTGCATTCGACCGAGCGTCATCATTTGAAGCGCAGGCTGCTAGCACAACAGCCATCAATCCGACCATGAGAGAGGACATTATTTTTTTCATGATATATCTCCTTTCTTCTCATCAGAAGTGAATCTTAAAAAATGGATCTAGTGCGCATTCTAAACGAACTTTTCTTAAAAATAAACCATTTTCCATCAACTTTCCAATTTGTAATCGAATTGAAAGGAGATCGTAATGTTTTTTCGTTATTTTAAATGATTCGGGTCAAAGCCGTACATGTCAAAGTCCTTCGCAAAAATGTCCTGCACCAATTCTTTTGTTTCCTTGTTGTAAAAGCTCTCATAAGTCGGAAAAACCCAATCAAATGATGACATGGTCAGCACGGCGTCTGCGAACTTTCCTTTTTTCAGCATGAGGGCTGATAAATGGTGCGGTGATTTTGACAGCTGTGACAGAGGCGATTTTAACAATCTGTATTTATTTTCGATTTCTCTAATTTGGGCGTTAAATTGTTCCAGATAGATATAGTTGTTTACAAATTCCTCTTCTCCCTCTAAATACTGGGGCCCGAGATGGCGGTCGATCGAATCAATCTCAGAACCTAGATCTCTCAGCTGATATAAAAACTCTGTAAAAGACAGTCCGGTGTCGATGTCGCGGTCAAACAGACAAATAAAATTTGGAGAGCAAATCGTTTCCAGAAATGAACTTACCGCCCTCCGGAAGGGGTTGCGTACAAGCTTGTAAGCATCCTTTTTACTCTCCAGCAAATGCTCTGAAAGGTCTTTCGTGTAATCAGGCTGTTGTGTATAGATCGTATTTCTGTAATGATGAACCTCTCCTTCGGATTGCTGCCCGACGTCTTCAAGCAGTCCATTTTGAAAAAAGAACCAGCGATTCAAGGTTGTGCAGCCGCTTTTCGGGATCCAAAACAGAATGAGAGGAAAGTCTTTTTTATAAAGCGGGGTATAGGGAAATATCAAATGCTCCAGTCTCTCATCTTCAAACATATTGAACACATCCACTCCAATTTAGTTTATTGCCTGCGCTGTAAATAGGACAATGAACAGCGTCCGCCTTTATAAACAAAATATGCCGCGGTTATTGAATTGATAGGGCGAAAATGTGAGTCCCCTAAAATAATAAGATGGAATCAATAGAGCCCTTCCTCTATAAAGGCTTCATCATCCATTTTAATTCCTTATTTATAAAAATAAGGAATGTGATAAAACCATCTTATTAAATGAAAGCGAGGCTGTATAGGTCATATTGATCTATACATGTTTGGGGAGGAGAAGCTATTTTGGCTTCAGCATCTGAGTCGAGCTTTGCAATGTAGGGGAATGCTAGGGCGATTCAAACAGCTGTTTATCATCAATCTCCTATTTAACTAAATGATGACGTGATATAATATGGAAAAAGTTGAAGGTGTTTTTTTGTGAACAGTCCATTCGTATCAAAAAAGCCTGAATCTCTTATGAGCAGACTGTTGTCATGACTATGGAAAGTCTGAGGGAAAGGAAGTTGACGCTTTATTTTAAGAATCAGCAGGCTTGATCCATCATTCTAAAACATACAGGGGGACATACATGAAAATCAACATAAATGAATATCCGGTTCCTGATCTTTCCTCAGGTCCTTATGGAATCACTTCATGTGCGGACGGACATATTTGGTTTACGGAGCAGAAGGGAAATCGGATCGGCAGGATAACGGCTTCTGGAGACATCACCGAATATAATGTTCCGACTGCGAATGCGGGTGTGTCTATTATCACCCCTGGAATCAACGGCAATCTGTGGTTTACAGAATATAAAGCGGGCAAAATCGGTGCCATCACGGCAGAAGGCGCCATAACTGAATACCCTCTTCCGTCCGGAGCTGCGCCGTTTGGGATCACTAAAGGTTCAGACGGTGCCATGTGGTATACGGATATGGCAGGCCATAGCATTGGCAGAATGACATCATCAGGGAAGTTAACGGAATATGAGCTGCCAAGTCCGGGATCATTCCCATCATTTATTGCGGAAGGGTCTGACGGAGCGCTTTGGTTTACACAAAACCAAAGCAACTCGATCGGCCGAATCACTGTGAACGGAGAAATCAGTGAATACCCGATTCCCACCCCACAATCCGGTCCTGTCGGAATTGCATCCGGTCCTGACGGCGCATTATGGTTTACAGAAATAAACGGAAATCAAATTGGGAGAATCACTGTATCCGGAACGATCAGCCAATTTCAGATTCCATCCGAACATGCCCGGCCTCATGCCATTGCTGCGGGCGGAGACGGAGCGCTTTGGTTTACGGAATGGGGGACGGGACAAATCGGCCGAATCACAATTGATGGAAAAATCACAGAATATCCGATTCCGACAAAGCAATCTGAACCGCATGGCATTGCAGCTGGTCCTGACAAATCGATCTGGTTTGCAGAAGAATGCGGCAAAATCGGCCGAATCACGATTTAAAAGCACGCCCAGCCATGCTGGACGTGCTTTTTTTCTGCAGGCCATTATTCCGTTCTTGTCTCCAATCGGCGGTGATTGGAAAAGCCGAGGTTTTTATGGATCAGATAAAAATGGAAAATGTATTCTCCCGCTGCCATTGCGGCTGCTGCAAAAAATGCAGCGAGTGCAGCCGTGTCTGCTGTCGTTCCCATAGCGAGAGACATCAGCCAAATGGTGAGAAAAGCGACGCCTAAATCCGCAAGTGTTGCGGTGATGTTATTTGTTTTAGGCAAAATAAACAAATCACCGAGCAAATAGGAAACGGCTCCCAATACTAGCGTAATAAAAAGCGTATGTTCAAAATGAAAGCCAGATCCGAGGCCGAGTACAAGATATAGGATCACAATGGTCATGGCCCCTTTGATTGCAAGGGCTTTGACGTGTTCCATCACATTCACTCCTTTATACGAGGTGTTAGTTCACTTTTTCCTCATATTCAGAGATCCAAACGTTTTATCCCGCATCCTTTACCTTTTCCGACACCTGCAAATGACTTTTTCCGTTTTTAACATAATAAATCAAGTAGCATAAGGCCATAAACGGCACACCGCAATAAAGGGCGATTCGCTGATTCGGATCAAATGCGATCCCGATGCAGGAAGCCAGGCATAACAGGAAAGCGGCAATCGGGACCGCAGGGTAAAGCGGTGTTCGGTATTTCAAATCGGCTGTGCTGTTTCCTTCAGCCAAAAAACGCCTGCGAAACATAAACTGTGAGGCCGCGATGCTCATCCAGACGACAACCACGGCAAAGCCTGAAATCGACACAAGGACAATATAAACCGAATCTGGTGCAAACACGCTTGAAAGCAGTGACAAAATACCTCCGATCATGCTGAAGATCAACGCGTTAAAAGGTATTCCCCTGGGTGTCAGCTTTTGAAAAACGGGATGCAGCGTGTTTTCTTTGGACAGTGACCACAGCATCCGGGAGCAGGCATATAAACCCGAATTGGCCGCGGAAAGCAAGGCCGTCAGAATGACAAAGTTCATGATATCGGCGGCATAGGGCACACCGATGCGGTCAAAAACGACAACGAACGGGCTTTTGATGACCCCGGCTTCTTTTATCGGAATCAGGCATGAGAGCACAACGATTGTACCGATGAAGAACAATACGAGTCTCCAAATTGTTGTTTTGATGGCTTTCGGAATGTTTTTTTCCGGGTCGGCGCTTTCTCCGGCCGCAATCCCGATCAGTTCTGTTCCCGAAAAGGCAAAGTTAACGGAAAGCATCGCCATAAAGATGGGAAGAAAACCGTTTGGAAATAGTCCGCCTTCTCCCGCAAAGTTTGATAACAGCGGGGCAGCATCGGCATTTTTCATCGGAATCATACCAAATATTGCGGCTCCTCCTAAAATAATAAACAATATAATAGCCAGCACTTTAATGCTTGAAAACCAAAACTCCGATTCTGCGAAAAACTTCACTGAGAAAGCATTTAACAAGAAAATCAAGGCAGCGAAGACGGTGCTCCACATCCAGACCGAAGTATCTGGGAACCAGCGCTGCATCAATAAGCCGGCAGCGGTGAATTCCGAGCCTAATGCGACAGCCCAGGTCAACCAGTAAAGCCAGGCAACCGTGAATCCCGTTCCGGGTCCGATGAATTTGGCGGCGTACATGTGAAACGATCCTGTAACAGGCATGGCCACCGATAATTCTCCAAGACAAAGCATAACAAGATAAACGATAAGGGCGCCGACCAAGTAAGCCAGAATCGTTCCGGCCGGCCCGGCTTGAGAAATCGTGTAGCCCGAGCTTAAGAAAAGCCCTGTTCCGATGACACCTCCCAATGAAAGCATGACAAGGTGTCTGCTTTGCATTTTTCTTTGAAAGTTCTGACGATTACTGTTTGATTGTTCCATCATACCTCCAACTTTCTTGACCATTCAGCTACGGCTCTAATGTCTTCGGGCTTCGTTCTGCAGCAGCCGCCGATCAGCTGAGCGCCTGAGTCGTACCAGCGGCGGGCGCTTTCTCCGAAAGACTCGCTGCATGCATTCCCATGCCATGTCTTCGTCTCTGGATCGTACGCTTCCCCGGAATTCGGATAGACGATAATCGGTTTAGCTGTCTGTTTTTTTATTTCACCGATGAGTGAAGGAATGTGCTCGATCGGTGTACAGTTGATTCCCACGGCGGCGACTTGTTCATGCTGATCAAGCCATTTAGCGCAATCGGCAGCCCGCGTACCGTCGCTGATATGGCGCCCGTCCTTTGCGCTGAAACTGATCCACGCATGCGTGTCTGGGAATTCTTTTAATAAATGAACGATTGCTTTTGCTTCTGAAAGGCACGGTATTGTCTCACACGCTAAAATATCGGCACCGGCATTGATTAAAGCGCTCATGCGGTGCCTGTGAAAATCGGCCAATTTATCTTCTGTGACCTTATAATTTCCCTGATATTCGGAACCATCGGCAAGAAAGGCGCCGTAAGGACCTACTGAAGCGGCCACAATGGGTTTAGGCCGTCCTTCCCGGTTTTCTGGAACCGCCCAAAATTCGTCGCGCGCTTTTACAGCGAGACGAACCGATTCCTGTATGAGATGGAGCGCTTCTGCTTCATTGAGGCCTCGTTTTGTGAAGCCTTCTACCGTTGACTGGTAGCTGGCTGTAATCGCACAGTCTGCTCCCGCATGGAAATAATCCAAATGAACCTGCTTGATCAGATCGGGATTTTCCATGAGGATTTTGGCAGACCACAGGCTGTCATTCAAATCACAGCCATAGCGCTCAAGCTCAGTGGCCATTGCGCCGTCAAGGATGATTAAAGGAAATTTATTCAAAATGGACTGAATTGTGTTTGTCATCTTATTAAATGAGGCTCCGCCGTTCGAGACCCCAGCCCCCTTTCAGAGTTTTTAAAAATATATGAAAAATAGTTTAAAAGACGAGATAGCTTTTGTCAATCTACCGAAAATCGATTTTATAAACGATGATTGAGTATTTTTCCTTTTTAGGACTCAGAAATGATAAAACCGTCCGCAGGCGCATATTTTGATAAGAGCGGCAGGTAAATGAAGAGATGAATCAAAAGAAGGAGAATCAGCCGATGAAAAAATTAATAATCAATGCTGATGATTTTGGCTACTCAAGAGGTGTGAATTACGGAATTATTGATGCCCATAAGCTGGGGATTTTAACATCAGCCACATTCATGACGAATATGCCGGGCGCCGGTCATGCGGCCCGTCTTGCTCGTGAGTCTCCTGAATTGGGGGTCGGCGTCCACTTGGTCCTCACATGCGGAAGGCCGCTTTTGCCGGGTCATCGGACAATTGTTGATGCGAGAGGAAACTTTCGCGATCTCGCTTTTTATAAAGGGGCATTTACGATAGATGCTGATGAAGTCTATAACGAATGGAGAGCACAGATTGAAAAGTTTCTTGCTTTTGGCTTGGAGCCCGATCATTTGGACAGCCATCATCATATCAATGCTTATCCGGAGATTTCCGACGTATTTTTGACGCTTGCAAATGAGTATCGCCTGCCGGTCAGACATAATATGGAGACCAAAATGATGACAGAAAAAAATGTGAAAACGACGGACTTTTTTTCTCCTGTCCTTGAAGGCGCTTTAAAGGATGAAGAAGCCATCTCCTCGCTCTTTAAAGAGCATGATACGGTTGAGGTCATGACACATCCCGCTTATCTCGACAAAGAGCTGTTGGCTCACTCTTCATATACTTATCCGAGAGTCGATGAACTTGAATTTTTAACCGATCCGGACGTCGTCATCCGTGTGAACACGCTCAGGGATATCCAGCTTGTATCATTTAGGAATCTGACATAAGGAGAATACCGGAATGAAACACTTTCTTCAGTTATTAGGAAAGTCATTGCTGATTCCGATTACCGTCCTCCCGATCGCAGGTTTATTGCTCCGTCTTTCTGCGGAAGACATGCTTAATATTCCGCTTTTTCAGGCGTCAGGCGTCATTTTGAACAATATGGATGTGTTGATTTCCATTGGCATTGCCATGGGCCTGGCGAATGCCAAAAATAAAGGAATACCCGCTCTTACGGGATACTTGGCGATCGCCGTATTAAAAGAAGGGCTGGGTATCATGAATCCGGAACTTGACATGAGTGTGTTCGGAGGGGTGATTGCAGGTTTAATGGCAGCTTTCATCTTTAACAAATTTCAGCATACGCAGCTTCCAAGCATGTTCTCATTTTTTGGCGGAGAGAAGTTTCCGATTACCATGATCGTTTTGATCATGATTCCCGTGGCGGGGCTGTTTTCCGTCGTTTGGCCTTATGCCCAGGCGGCGATCGATGCTTTTAGCCAGACGCTTGTGGGGCTCGGCGCTTTCGGGGTGTTTGTTTTCGGATTTCTCAACCGATTTTTGCTTCCATTCGGGCTTCACCATGTGATGAATACGTATGTTTATTTTGGACTCGGGCGTTATAAGACGGCTTCAGGAGAGGCGTTAACAGGAGAAATTACGCGGTTTTTAAATGGAGATCCGACAGCCGGATATTTTCTCGGCGGTTTTTTTATCACGATGATGTTCGGCATTCCGGCTATCGCATTGGCCATTTCACAGGCCGCAAGAAAAAGAAAAAAAGAAACGAAAGCATTGATGTCTTCCGGAGCTGCGACATCATTTATCACCGGTATCACAGAGCCGGTTGAATTTACGTTTTTATTTACTTCACCTTTATTGTACTTTCTTCATTCGATCTATACGGGGCTTGCCGGAGCAGTGCTCTGTTTGCTGGGAATTCGGCATGGCTTCTCATGGGGAGCGGGCGCCATCGATTATATGCTGAATCTTAATTTATCAGATGGCGGATTATTGATCATACCGGTCGGCCTTGCCTTTTTTGCCCTCTATTATGTTACATTTTACTTTGTGATTACAAAGCGAAACGTTCCATTGATCGGAAGAGAACAGGGAAATACCTGGAGAAAATCAGCCGCATCAGACTATGGCTGCAGGCATTCTCAAGCATATCGGCGGCCGTGAGAATGTTGTGGTATGTGAAAACTGTATGACCCGTTTGCGAATGAAATTAAAAGATACGTCATTGGCCGATGAAGCAAAACTAAAGCAATTAGGAGCGCACGGTGTGATCAAGATTGACCGGCATCATATCCAGATTGTGATCGGAACGGAAGCGGGCAATGTAAAAAAAGACTTGCAGAACATGATCGAAGAGCCTCCACCGCATTAAAATGGCACAAAACCAATGGATCGGCGGTTGTTTTTTTGCAAGTACTCAAAAATGAAACAAGGCTTTATACAGACAATCAGCTTTTGAATCGAAAAGCGGGTTTTAGGTTTCAATATCGTGAGATGAATATGGAAATGCAGCCTTTTCCTTCTTACTGGTTCAAAAGAGGCTTTATTAAAAAACGAGATTCTCTGGAGGAATGTAAATCATCAGCAGAGGAGCTGCCGTCATTCGCGACATGAAAAAAGTTGCGCGGACAAAAAACATGACTTTAAGGCATTCCGACGGCTCCATTATAGAATATGTGGAATTTTTGAACAGATAAGCTTGCACCTCCAGCAGCGTGAGGCGCTATGATTGATATGAATCGTCAGTAGGAGGTGTCTCATATGAAAAAAGATGAGTATTATTCGATCGGCGTTTTCTCGGAAATGACTGGAATATCCATTCGGACGCTCCATTATTACGATGAAATCGGCCTATTGAAACCTGAAAAACAGCCGGGTTCCGGCCGCCGTCTCTACACAGACAGGGATGCGATGGATTTGCAGAGAATGACATGTTTTAAGTTTCTAGGGTACAGTCTTGAACAAATTCGCGCTTTCATGAATGAATCCCGCTATGATGCCAGTCTGATTGAGGCGCTGCAGAAACAGAAAAGGGTGCTTGAGGAGAAAAAGGAGCATATTGAAACAGGATTGAAAGCGATCAGCCGGGCGATCCATCTGCTGGAGGAGGAAGAGGAAATGGACAGCTCTGTTTTCATGAGCCTGATGAGCAGCATTCAAACAGAGAAGGAGCAGCGCATATGGCTTGAACAGCAGATGTCAAAAAGCTTTGCTGACCAGTTATTCAATAAACCCGAAGAAGAGATGGCTAAATTGGATCAAGCGTTTATTCGTTTATCTAAGGAAGTCAAAAGGCTTAAGGGGAAGCCGGTTGATGATCCTGAGGTGCAGGAGATGGCCGACCGGCATATGAAGGCGAGTTTGGAATTTGTCGGAGAGGGCGTGCTGTCGTCATTAGGACAGATGGAGACGATAGAATCGCAGCAGCTGGCAAACAAGTTTCCATCGCCTTATACAAAAGAAGAAGAAGAGTGGCTGCAGCAAGTGTTCGAATATTATATGATTCACAATGACTACTGTTTTGAAAACGATTGATGAAAGGAAAAATCCGTTCCGGTGTGCGCCTAAAACATGCCGGAACTTTTTAATGCAATACCTCAGGTTCAACCTTCGTCGTATCATTATCCAGCGAAAAATGCAGTTCATGATTGTCATTTACAGAAGCGAAAAAAATCTCGTCGATTCGTTTGATCCCTTTCTTTTTCAACTGGTTTTTAAGCCAGTTTTCAGTCAAATTCAATTGGTAAAGGACAGACGTATACATTTTACCGTCAACGATCACCGGATATGAGAATCCCCCGCGGCTCTTCTGAATCCCCAGATCTTCTACCGTGACTTCTGTTTTATTTGGCTTTTTGTATACCGTTAAATTTCCGTTTGCCTCTACAAACGCCATTTCAACATCACTGACATTGAAAATGTCTTTTTCCCTAAGCATTTGCAGAATATTATCGATTGAATATCTGATTCGCTTTAAATTGCCGACGATGAATGTTCCATTTTTGATGACGATGGTCGGTTCAAATGTAATCAGACGTCCCAGCAGCTTGTTTTTTATCATGATTTTTGAAGTCAGCCTTTGCAACAGGGCGATCGCCCAAATAGCAGCGGCAGTATGCAAATGTTCAATCCTTGGATCGGCAATATCAGCTCCTACAACGGCTCCCAGTGTAAGAATGATTAAAAAATCAAAGACGGGCATTTCCCCGATCGAGCGTTTTCCCATAAACAATGTGACGATTAGTAAAAGCGGCAGAATGGTGATGATTCGTCCATAAACGAGTAAAATTTCTTTCACTGTTTCCATTGTCTTTCTTCCTTTTTATAACTTTTTGCCAATTCAAGATTGGCGGCTGTGATTTTTGCATTCAGATCATGATATGGATAGGCATCGGTTATTTCAGGAAGCTGATTGGCATCCTCCTGGTTTGCAATCACTTGCCCTGCCGGAATATATCGTTTCGGCGGGATGGTAACACCGATGACTTTTGCCCCCGGTTCGATCACTGCATCTTCTTGAACATAAGCATCAAAAACAAGACTTTGCATACCGACAAAAACGTTTCCATCAATCCGGGCAGGGCCGTGAATTTGACATTGCGGGGCAAGTGAAACTTTTTCGCCTATGTAAATGGAATACGCTTCACGGTCTTTAAAAACGGAATGCTCTGTAATGGGATTGTGGTATTCATAGTTTTTTAAACCGTGCATGACCACTCCGTCCTGGATATTGCAATCATGGCCAATGAAGATTTTCAATCCCGTGTCTCCCCTGATCGATGAAAAAGGCCCGATCAAAACGTTTCGCCCGATTGTGACACTGCCGATAACTGATGCAAAATGATGGATATATGAGGATGCATCTATGTTTGGAATATCTGAGTCTTCATTGAATGAGGTGACCGTATTGGGACTGACATTGTCTTTTATCAGCATCTTTTCAAGAAACTTGCCGGCAAGCGACGAAACCGTTAATCCCAGGATAAGTTTGTTGCTCAACTTCATATTATCCGCCTCCTTTATTCAATAGTTTGTCTCTAAAACGGGATATTATTTATGAAATTAGCCCGAGCAGAGGGATGAATCATAAGAAAAAAGCGCTATAAAGGGATTGTGGAAATAATCCGAATTTCTCTCAGAATTTTCTGGTAATTATGGTATGATGAAGCAGCAGGAGGGAGGTGTTTGATATTCTGGCATCTTCTTCAACACTCCATTGCCTGGTCTTCTTTTTTGATTCAGGTTAAGCCCTTCACTTCCTTTTTAGAAACGAATCTAAAACGCTTTTAAAAGAAAGGGAAGTGAGACCATGAATGTAAAGAAGCCATTTCTGCTGTTGACTGTTTTTCTGATGATTTTAAGCTCGCTATTCACTTTAACATCCCCTCGGGCATTGGCCGATACATTTGCCGGCGATCCCACTACGAAAGTAACCGGCTGGGCTTTTGATTCAAGCATTGGCGGCTATTTGCCGACAGAGCAGATTAAAGCGGCGGATGATCCGACAAGGCTGGCATACTGTCTGCAGCCGGGAAAAAGCTCGCCTGATCATACCGATATGCCGTCGAACGGACAGATGAGTGATAAGGTGTATCGCATATTATCATACGGTTATCCGAACGCAGCCCCTTCTGAGCTGGGAGTATCGAGCAAGGCAAAGGCTCACTATGCGACGCAAATGGCTGTTTGGATTGCGGTCGGTGAAGTAAAACAAAGCAGCCTTACATATCGTGATGAGAGTATTGAAGAAGCAGTTCATTCCCTTTTAGAGAAAGCGGAACATACAGATGATACACAGGACATCAAGGTTTCAGTGACGCCTGACCACGCAAAAGCGTCAATTCACGGAAACCATCTGATAACAGAGCCTTATACGGTAAAAAGTACTGCAACGGGTACATATACGGTATCGTTAAAAAATGCACCGAAACAAGCTGTGGTGACGGATACCGACGGAAACAAGAAAAATTTATTTAAAACAAATGAATCATTTAAAATCATGCTGCCGAAAAATACCCCGACGTCAAATATGGAAGTGTTCATCGATGCGGAACTGAATCAATTCGTGACGATGAAGTATCTATCTGACGGCACTTATCAAGATGTTGTCTCATTATCAAGCGTAACGAAACATATTCAGGCAACTGCGGCGGCATCATGGGAGACAAAAGGCGCCATTCAAATTGTAAAAACGGATGAGGATCATACGCCTCTTTCTGGCGTAGCGTTTGATATTAAAAATGAGAGCGGTGAAAAAATAACTTCTGTTGTGACCGATGACAATGGACAAGCTATGGTTCATGATCTGCCATTGGGCCAATATACAGCGGTTGAAACAAAAACAAAGAAGGGATTTGTATTAAACCCTGACCCCAAAACCGTGGTCGTTCATACAGATGAAACCTCTACATTGACGTTTATCAACCAAAAGGTTTCCGGGAGCGTAAAGATCAAGAAGACGGATGAAAACGGCCATGATCTGAAAGGGGCTGAATTTACCCTGTTTAGAGAGAACGGGGAAAAGCTGAAAACCGCCGTCACAAGTGAGAAAGGCGAAGCCTACTTTGACAATGTCGCCTATGGGCATTACACCGTTCAAGAAACAAAGACCCCGCGAGGCTTTGTGCCGGATGCGACTAAACATCCGCTCAATATCACGGAGCACAGGCAGGCTGTAGAGTTTCATATTGAGAACAAACATATCCGGGGTCATGCAGAGCTCATCAAGGTTGATGAAGAATCCCCGGAAAAAACGCTGAAGGGTGCGGTTTTTGAGCTGAAAAACGAAGATGGCGCTCTAATCGGCGAATATGAAACAGACGAGGACGGAAGAATTTCTGTTCAAGACTTAGCGTACGGCTCTTATACATTCACAGAGAAAAAAGCGCCTGCCGGTTATGTGCTAAACCCTGAACCGCTTCGATTTTCGGTTTCAAAACTCGGTGAGACCGTAAAGCTGAAAGCATCCAATCGAAAAATCACCGGATCGCTTGAACTGACCAAAACGGATGTAGCCGATGGAAATACCCGTTTAAAAGGTGCGGAATTTGTCATTCATAATAAAGAAGGCGCAGAAATTGCGAGAGGAAAGACAGATGAAAACGGAGTCGCCCGTTTTGACAGACTTCCTTACGGGAAGTACACATACACGGAAACGATCGCCCCGAAAGGATATATTTTAAATGAAGAGACATTCGCATTTGAAATCAAAAAAGATGGGCAAATCGTAAAGCATGCGGTAGAGAATCATAAGGAAGAGACAAATACCGCAGCTCCTCCTGCCAAAAAGGATAGAGACACTGGGCATGTCGAAAAAACAGGAGGCAACCTGCTGCCGAATACAGGAAATGACGGCCTGTATCGTGCTTTACTCATTGGACCCATCCTTCTTATTATCGGACTTGTCATGTTTGTTTTAAACTGTAAAAAGACTCAAAATCAGAGGGTGTAAATCTTCCCCAAAAAGACAGCTTTACGGCTGTCTTTTTCTTGTGTGCATCATGCGTTCAAACATGGCTCCTGCTCCTGTGCCCAGCAGATAAGCCAATAAATCGCTCCATAAAAATCCGTACCCAAGGATGAGTCCTCCGAGCGGCGCAGCTCTCAAATCGTCAATCCATGGGGCGTGGTAAAGCTGGCTGAATTCAATCAAATAGCAAAATGAGAGTGCGGCAAGTGCAACGGTCTTCGTAGCGGCCCGACTGAACAAAAATCCAAAGCCGAAGAAAATCATCAGCGCCCAAAGAGCATCCCCTGCATATGAATTCACAATGTCCGGCAGCATACCGGACATTTTCCTCGATAATAATCCCGCCGCCATGGCTGCCAACGTCAGTGATGCCTGCCATATGCGGCTGCGTTTCTTTGTCATTTGGAACCTCATTTCTTGCATTCTTTTGTCTAAAGCATCTCTAAATTGATCATTCCCGCCACATTTTACCTGAGAACATGGCTTCAAACAGAGCCTATTTACATTCATTTTAGCATTGATTAACTAACTCTGAAGGAGGTTATCCAATTTAAGGTTTTTAGTTAATGGCAAACTGAAACTTTTGATATGCCGGACTCGTAAAAAACTGGTGTGATACAAGCGTTTTTTATAAAAAGGAGATTTGGAAATGACAATAGACCTGCAAAAGAAAAGTCTGAATATCGTTCTGGAGAAAAAACAATTAACCAGCGTGACGGCCAGAGTCGGCTTAGTGCTGGATATCACAGGTTCAATGAGAGGCCTCTATAAAAAAGGAACCGTGCAGAAGACCGTTGAAAGGCTGCTGGCTGTCGCCGATCGATTTGATGATGACGGTGTGCTTGATGTTTGGGTATATGACCACAAATTTTCGCGGTTGACTCCGGTGACAGAAAGGGATTTTTCTGGGTATGTAAACAGGGAAATCATCGAAAATGATTCAGTGCATAAGTTTGGAAGGAATAATGAGCCGCCGGTTATGAAAGATGTTTTACAAAAATATACGGTTGAAGAGCCGAGCTCATATCCTGCTTTTATCATTTTTATCAATGACGGCGGCTGTAAAAAGTCGATCAAACCTATTATAGAAGCGTCCTCAGATCAACCATTATTCTGGCAGTTTGTCGGGATTGGGAGTGGAAACTTCGATTTTCTTAAAAAACTAGATACGATGGAGGGCCGTTATGTCGACAACGCCAATTTTATCCAAATAGAAGATATTGACAGACTTTCAGATAACGAATTATATGACTCGCTTCTCAATGAATTTCCCAAATGGCTAAACGAAGCAAAACAGAAAGGTATTTTAAAAGAGGAGGCGAAGCCCAAGAAGCCGAAAAAAAGAGGGATTTTCAGCATGCTGTTTAGAAGATAAAAAAGCCGCCTTACCAGGGCGGCATCAGCGTGTCGACAAACCCTCGCATTCGTTGTTAGGTCTGCGCGTCGGTGCTCATGTTCAAGGAAGGAACGGCGGGCTAATCGCTCAGGCGTCCTGCCTGAACGCCGCCGTCATCACGTCCTGTGAAAGCCCGATGCTCGTCATTCCTAGACTGCGAGGGTTTTCAATCACGCTGAAAGGATGACAAAATCCTAAAACTTTAAACCGTTTTAGGATTTTGTCAACAATCTGAAGCCGCCTTACCAGGGCGGCATGTTATTTACATCGCATTTTTGCGTTTAGCATCTTGGGCAGTTTCGGAGTGTTCCCAGCATTCGATGCTTTCATGGTTTTCAATGACATCTTTATAAAAGACCGGATCTTTGCCGGCTTTTCGCTGCTTTACATAGTCTTTCAAGGCGGCGAATGCCACTTTGGACAGCAGGAAAATTGCAATCAAGTTGACGATGACCATAAAGCCCATGAACAAATCGGCCAGATCCCAGACAAGCTGAACCTTTGATACAGAGCCGAAGATAACCATGGCAAGGACACAGATTCTGTAAACCATCAGCCAAGCTTTATTCGTATGCAGGAATTCAATATTTGTTTCCCCATAGTAATAATTGCCGATTAAGGTGCTGAACGAGAACAAAAACACCATGATGGCGAGAAAGCCTGATGCCCATGCGCCGATGTGTGTGCTGAGGGCTGCTTGCGTCAATTCGATGCCGCTCAGTTCCGGCTGTTTGTATGCATCGGAAAATAAGATGATAAAGGCTGTGCTTGAACAGATGACCAATGTGCTTGTAAAGACCCCCAAAGCCTGGACAAGACCCTGTTTGACCGGATGGCTCGTGGTCGCCGCCGCCGCTGCATTCGGCGCGCTCCCCATCCCTGCTTCATTTGAAAAGAGACCGCGCTTGATTCCGTTCATCAGCGCCGCACCGACGGCTCCGCCTGCGGCTTGTTCAAGGCCGAATGCATGTCCCACAATCAAAGAGATGACTTCAGGCAGTTTCGTAATGTTCATCAGCATCACGAATACGGCCACACCAATATACAAAACAGCGAGAAAAACGACAATATATTCAGATAATTTGGCGATGCGTTTGATTCCGCCAAAGGTAATGATGCCGAACGCTATGGTGATGATGATACCCAGCGTCAGGCGGTCTGTGCCGAATGAATTTTCAAAGGCAACCGTTATCGTATTGGATTGGACGGCGTTAAACACGATACCGAACGACAAGGTGATGAGCACGGCAAACAGTGCACCCATCCAGCGTTTTTTGAGCCCTTTTTCCATATAATAAGCAGGTCCTCCGCGGAAGCCGTTTTTGTCCTTCACTTTATAGATCTGCGCCAGCGTGCTTTCGACAAAGCTTGAAGCCGAACCGATAATGGCGATGACCCACATCCAAAAGATGGCCCCGGGCCCGCCTAAGGCGATCGCAATCGCAATCCCCGTAATATTGCCTGTCCCCACACGGGCAGCCATGCTGATGCAAAATGCCTGGAACGGTGATATTCCATTTTTATCAGGCGCTCCTTCTCTTAAAACCCGAAACATCTCTTTCAGTAAACCTACTTGAAAGAACTTCGATTTAAACGTAAAAAATAATCCTAAAGAAAGAAGCATGATAATTAAAAGTTTTGACCAAAGAAAATCATTTGTGACACCGATGACTTCTTGAAGGAATTGCTGCATACTTTCACCTCTTTTTTCGTTTTATCTTCAAAAAATGCTAAGATCCCATTCCTGGGCCATATGTTTTAAAAGCATTCCGCCTGTTACGCTGTTGCCGCACTCATCTATGGCCGGTCCGTAGATGCCGATGCCGCATCCGGTCTGAAAAGGCTGTTCCCTTTTCAGGCTGGCAGGCACCGCACACATGATTCCGCCGGAAACGCCGCTTTTTGCGGGAATGCCGACAAAGGCTGCGAATTTTCCTGATGCATTGTACATGCCGCATGTCAGCATTAAAGCTTTTGTCAGTTTTGCGACATCCTTTGGAATAACTTGTTCGCCGCGGAAAGGATGATATCCGTCGTTTGATAGAATCATGCCAATCAGGGCGATATCCTCGGTGCTTCCTTCCATGGCGCATTGTTTAAGGTAAACCTCAAGCGTTTGTTCGACATCGGCTTCCAAAAACCCGGTTTCTTTCAAATAATGAGCCAAAGCTCTGTTCCGATGGGCGGTCTGCCATTCTGACTGAAAGACTTCCTCATTGATGACAGGGCGTTTTCCGATCATTTTTTCAATGGTTGAATAAAGCGAATCTGTTTTCTCCCGAGCCGTTTCTCCCGGCAGAATCGAAGCGATAGTCAGCGCTCCGGCGTTGATCATTGGATTAAACGGCTTTCCCGGTTTATGCATCTCAAGGCGGATGATGGAATTAAACGCATCTCCTGTCGGTTCTACATCGACGCGGTCTAATACATACGAAATTCCTCTCGTCAAACAAGCGGCAGTAAAACTGATCACCTTAGAGATGCTTTGCAGTGTAAAGGGGACATCCCAATCCCCCGATTTGATCATGGTTTGATCAGAGCCAATGACGCAAATGCCGAGCTGGCTCGAATCGATTTTTCCTAAAGCAGGGATATATTCGGCGTTGCGTCCGCTGACGGAAAAAGGACGATAGTGTTCGACTAAATTCTCAAGGCGTGATTGCCAGAAATCGGCGTCATAACGTTCTTTTACAGCTTCATTCATCGAAATTCCTCCAATCTGACCTTTGATAAAGTCGCAAGCTTACTGAAAAATACGGGACTCTGTTAGCGGCGATTTAGGCATGGCGGCAGCGAGCAAAAGGGGTATTGCCGCTGCCGCGATGATTGATTCAGAGTCTGTTCTTTCTTGGGTAAAAGGGGTTTGGATAAACACAAGGGAGTGATTTGCGGGAAAATATAAGCGTTTTCAAATTGAGAAAATATAAATTCAATTTATAATAGAACCTACAAGATCATACAAAAAACGACAAAGTTAATTAAAAAATAAGCCGATGGATTTAAAAATCGAATGGACAGTGGGTAAAATGGGAGTTGCGAATAATGTTCAATTAACGTCAAAATAAAGCAACACAGTATAATGGGGGATCAGCATGTTTGGTGAAAAATGGGGAAATTTGATTAAGAAAGTCGGCCAGCTTGTCAAAAAAGACGGCTATATTTTGTTGTTGATGCTTTTAACGGTGCCGCTTGCAGGTGAACTGAAGTTCTACCCCCTGAATGAGACCTTTCGCATTAGTTTTGGCGTACCGACATTTTTCTTTTTTTTGCTGCTGTTAAGAAATGTACCGGCTGTGCTGCCTGGTCTGTTAACCGGTGCGGCGATTGTCGCCTTTCGGGTGCTGCTTGACGTTCTCGGCCGGGAAAATGCCGATTGGCTGTCAGCCTTTTATCACCATTATCCAACTTCTTTCTTTTATTTCACGTATGCTTTTCTGTTTTATTTGGCAAAGGTGAAACGATTTCAATATCGGCCGATTTTCATTGGGTTTCTCGGTTTTGCCATTGAAATCATTGCAGACGGAGCGGAATTAACCGTTCAATATTTGACATTCGCATCCACCGTCACACCGGAGAAAATACGCGATATCATGGCGATTGCCTTTTCCCACAGTTTTATCGTGCTGAGCTTTTTTAATGTTATGAAGCTGTATGAGTCACAATCAAGGGAAAAGCAAATCCGTGAACAAAATGAGCATATGCTGATGATCATTTCAAACTTATATGAAGAAACCATTCATTTAAAAAAAACGCTGAAAAACACAGAGCAGATCACAAATGATTCCTATCAGCTGTACCGGCTCCTGAATAAACGCAGCCGGGAAAATCCTTTAGAGCAATCGCTCAGCCAGAAGGTGTTGAGGCTTGCAGGTGAAATTCACGAAGTCAAAAAGGATAATCAGCGTATTTTTGCCGGACTTTCCAAATTAATCTCTAATGAAAACTTCAGAGATTATATGAATGCGGATGATTTGGTCCGCCTTGTGATTGGAATTAATCACAAGTATGCCGAATCGCTTGGAAAGGATATAGACTTTCAATATACAATTTCGGGAGAACATCCGAAATACCATGTTTATACAATATTGTCGATGATCAATAATGTAATGGCCAATGCAGTGGAGGCTATTGAAGAAACCGGCTGCATCCGTCTCAGCCTCTATCGGAGCGGCGAAGGAATGATGGAATGCCAAGTGGAGGATGACGGACCCGGCATTCCCGAGAAAATCGGAGATGTGGTGTTTGAGCCTGGATATACTTCAAAGTATGATGAGTTTGGCACCCCTTCAACAGGAATCGGACTTTCTTATGTAAAGGAAGCTGTCGAAGAGCTTGGAGGCGGAATCGCATTCCGCAGTCATCCGAACGGTGTCGTTTTTTCGATCAGACTTCCCATTCAACCATTGATTCAGAAAGGGTGAACCACCTTATGCGTTTTTTTATCGCTGATGATGACCGTGCTGTACGATCCATTTTAAAGCAAATTATTGAAGACGAAGATTTGGGAGAGGCAGCCGGTGAAGCGGAGGACGGCTGTCAATTAGAAGGACATGTTTTAAATTTGCAGCAAATTGATATTTTATTTGTCGATCTTTTAATGCCGATTCGTGACGGGATCGAGACGATCCGCCATTTGCAGGGGTCTTTTTCAGGAAAAATCATCATGATCTCCCAGGTCGAATCAAAAGAAATGATCGGTGAGGCGTACTCTCTCGGGATCGAATATTATATCCATAAACCGATTAACAGAATTGAAATTTTAAATGTCATTCAAAAAGTCAAGGAACGGATTGACCTTGAACGATCGATTCAAGATATACAGTCTTCTTTAAATCGTCTCGTCAATGTGAATGGCGGACGAAGAAACGCGCTGAGAGAAAAAAGCATTCAGGAAACGGGGGAATTTCTCCTTTCTGAGCTTGGCATCGTCGGTGAAAGCGGATCTAAAGATTTAATTGCCATCCTTCAATATTTATTTGACGATGAACAAACATCACTATACGAAAAGAATTTTCCTCCGCTTAAACACATTTTTATCAAGATCGCAGAGGAAAAGCTCGGACCAGCCGCTCCCCCCGTAGATATCAACCGGGAGGTCAAAGCGTCTGAGCAGCGGATACGGCGGGCTGTCAGCCATTCGTTAAATCACTTTGCATCACTCGGTTTAACAGACTTTTCAAATCCGAAGTTTGAAAGCTATGCTTCAAGGTTTTTTGACTTTACAGTCATCAGCAAAAAAATGAAAGAGCTGCAAAAAGACTCCGCTGCTGCAATGACGTCCGCACGAGTCAATACAAAAAAATTCATTCAAGTCTTCTTTTTAGAAGCCAAGCGCTTGAATGAGAGCGCCGGAAAAAGAGGCTGAAGAAAAAGGCTTCCTCGAACCTCGAGGAAGCCTTTATTTATTCATGTGTTATCTGAGAGTCTCTTCCTCCGCATATTCTTTCTTGAGCAGCGAAAACATGTATACATCTATCAGCACACCTTTCGCTCTCTCATACTCTCTTAAAAGACCTTCCTTCTGAAAGGATAATTGCTGAAGAAGCTTGATTGAAGGCGTGTTTTCAGGCTCTACTTTCGCTTCAATCCGGTTGAGGCCCATCTCTGTGAAGCCATGATGAATCAGCTCTTTGACGGCTTCAGAAGCAAAGCCTTTTCCCCAATGGCTCCTTCCTAAATCATAGCCGATCTCAGCCCTGCTGTTTTCTTGATCAATCATGTTAAAACCGCATGTTCCGATTACCTCATTCGTTTCTTTTGATACGATTGAAAAGCGGTTTGCCTGCCCTTCTAGGCTTAAATCGCTGATCATTTTGATCATCTCTCTCGCTTGGGCGGCGCTTGTGAAAGGTGAGATGTTCATATATTTAGTGACTTCACGGTCTGACCAGTAATGATAGAGGGTCTCCGCATCCTCGATTATCATTTCTCTCAACATCAATCTTTCAGTATAAAGCGTTTCCATGGTCTTGCCTCCTAAAGTTGTCGATTTTGTATGTTTAGGAATAGTGAAAAGACCATTTATCTATCTGCGCATTGTTCATTCCCTTCTATGACTTGATTACTTTATTTTACCATGATGCGCATTTTTTTGTTGTCTCTCTTTAAAGAAAATGTGAAGAAAAACGGGAGAATAGATCTGCGGGAAACGACCGGGTTTTTGTCGAAATCATAGGCGGAACGATTGGTTTTCGACAAATTTCGATATGGTCCAAGGCGATGTGACTTGATCATCCATGTATCTCGTCTTATCTTCGATTTACAATACTTTACAGTGTATTAACAAACACTCCCTATAATAGAACCCGATCAATCATTTGTATAGAGAGGGGTAATACGAATGACACAAGAAGGGCCGCTGGAGGACTGGATCAAGAAGCTGAATGAGGAAAATTTGAAAGAAAATACGTTTGACCGCCGCCGTTTTATTCAGGGAGCCGGCAAAATCGCCGGGCTTTCGCTCGGGCTTGCGATCGCACAATCGATGGGGGCAATGGAAGTCAATGCGGCACCGAGATTTTCTGAGTATCCTTTCACACTTGGTGTTGCATCTGGAGATCCACTTTCAGACAGTGTCGTTTTGTGGACAAGATTGGCGCCTGATCCGCTTAATGGGGGCGGTATGCCGAACGAAGCCGTATCTGTGAAATGGGAGATTGCAAAAGATGAACGCTTCCGCCATATCGTCAAACACGGGACGGAAAAGGCGACACCGCATCTTGCCCATTCGGTCCATGCCGAGGTATCGGGGCTGAAGCCTGACCATATATACTATTACCGCTTTAAATGCGGCAACCAGATAAGCCCGGTTGGAAAAACAAAAACGCTTCCGGCGCCGGGATCGGATGTGTCTAAATTAACATTCGCTTTCGCTTCATGCCAGCAGTATGAACACGGCTACTATACCGCCTATAAGCATATGGCAAAAGAAAAGCTCGATCTCGTATTTCATCTCGGAGACTATATTTATGAATACGGCCCGAATGAATATGTATCGAAAACCGGTAATGTCAGAACACATAGCGGTCCGGAAATTATGTCGCTTCTTGATTACCGCAACCGCCATGCCCAATACCGTTCCGATGCGAACTTGAAAGCGGCTCATGCCGCATTTCCATGGGTTGTGACATGGGATGACCATGAAGTGGAAAACAACTATGCAAATGTGATTCCTGAAAAAGGCCAATCTGTTGAAGCATTTATCAAACGCCGTGCGGCTGCATATCAAGCTTACTATGAGCATATGCCGCTCCGCCGCAAATCTCTGCCAAACGGTCCTGATATGCAATTATACCGGAATTTTTCTTATGGCAATTTGGCTGATATCAATGTTCTTGATACCCGCCAATATCGTGATGACCAGGCAAATGGCGATGGAAACAAACCCCCTTCCGATGAATCAAATGATCCAAAGCGGACGCTGCTTGGAGCCGAACAGGAGGCTTGGCTGTTTGACAATCTAGGCCGTTCTCAAGCACATTGGAATATTCTTGCGCAGCAGATTTTCTTTGCCCAATGGAACTTTGGGACAAGCTCGGCGCCGGTTTACAGTATGGATTCATGGGACGGCTATCCTGCTCAGCGCAAACGAATCATCGACTTTATCAAAGCTAAAAACATGAATAACATTGTCGTCCTGACCGGCGATGTTCATGCAAGCTGGGCAAACAATCTGCTTATCGATTTTGACGATTCGAAATCAGCCATCTTTGGAGCGGAATTCGTCGGCACATCGATTACATCGGGAGGAAACGGCGCGGATAAAAGGGCGGATACCGATAAGATTTTATCGAATAATCCCCACATTCAATTTTTCAATGACTACCGCGGCTATGTGCGCTGTACGGTTACACCTGAGGAGTGGCGGGCCGACTACCGCGTCGTTCCATTTGTGACAGAGCCGGGCGCTGCGATTTCGACAAGGGCTTCATATGTTTACCATAAAGACCATACAGGTTTAAAACGGACAGCTTCCAATATCGTCCCGGGAGGCGTGAAAAAATCGAACGAAGTCGAAGAAGACCGCTTTACGGAACACACTAGAGCCCATCAAAAACAAATGAAGCAACAGCAGAAAAAAGTAACCCAGTAATCTATGAAAGGATGACGGCAAATGCTTTCTAATATCGGTATTCCGGGTCTCATTTTGGTGCTTGTGATTGCATTGATCATTTTCGGCCCTTCAAAGCTCCCCGAGATCGGCCGGGCTTTTGGCAAAACGCTGACCGAATTTAAAAGTGCGACCAAATCTTTGGTATCTTCTGATGACAATGAAACCGGAGAGGCACCTGAGCTAAAAAAGAAGCGAGATCAATCGGCAGGATGAATGAAGGCGGGCGGGTGATCCCGTCTGCTTCTTTTTCTAATTAGACATGTAAAGATAAGCGGGAGGCATCAAAAGATGAAAAGCGGGGAAATACATTTGATCGACCATCTCGAAGAACTTCGGCAGCGGATCATTAAAACGCTGCTGACGTTTATTCTGTTTCTCATCACGGGTTTTTTGTTTGTACAGGACATTTATGACTGGCTGATCAGAGACCTTGACGCCAAGCTTGCCGTCTTGGGGCCTGGGGATATTTTGTGGGTATATATGATGATTTCTGGGGTTTTGGCGATTGCGGCAACGATACCTGTGGCTGCTTTTCAGACATGGCGGTTTGTGGCCCCGGCGCTGAGCGAACACGAGCGGAGGGTGGCTTTATTTTATATCCCCGGACTGTTTATCTTTTTTATTCTGGGGGTTTTGTTCGGTTATTTCGTACTGTTTCCGCTCGTTCTTCAATTTTTGATCAATCTTTCTGCCGGCCATTTTCAAACGGTGTTTACGGCGGAACGTTATTTCCGTTTTATGATCAATCTGACGCTGCCATTTGGCTTTTTATTTGAAATGCCCCTCATCGTCATGTTTTTAACGAGTTTGGGGATCTTAAATCCGACCAGGCTTGCAAAAATGAGAAAAATCTCCTATTTTGCGCTAATCGTCATATCGGTTGTGATCACGCCCCCGGATTTTATTTCAGACGTCTTGGTGATCGTGCCGCTGCTTGTTTTATATGAATTAAGCATATCTTTATCAGCATTTATTTACAGGAAAAAAATCGCTGAAGAAACAGGGGCTGAGGCCCGAGGCTGAAGAGACAGGCTGTCTTCAGTCTCTTTTTTTTCGCCATAGAATTTGAAAAATCAGAAAATAAAGATATTGACAATTTGTTTATTTGTCTTACAATTAAACAAAAAGATAAATGAAGGAGGTTAGGATGCAGATTAATTGGCGTTTTAGCTAAATGACAACGCTTTCGTAAACATGGAAAATGACGACAGGGAGATGACGTATATGGGTCAAATTCGAAAGGCGCCGGAAGGAATATTGGGTTTTCCTGTAGCGCCCTTTAATGGGCAGGGGAAATTGGAGGAAGAAGCGCTTTATCAGAACATCCAATTTTTGTTGGATGAAGGGCTTGAAGCGATTTTCATCGCTTGCGGCTCAGGGGAATTCCACTCTCTCAGCGGGAAGGAATATGAACAAATGGTCGAAATCGCCGTGTCGGCAGCAGGCGGAAAGGTGCCGGTATACACCGGGGTGGGCGGAAATTTGAGCACCGCGTTGGAATGGACGCGAATTTCCGAGGATAAAGGGGCTGACGGCTATTTGATTCTGCCGCCGTATTTAATTCACGGCGAGCAGGAAGGCCTTTACCAGTATACGAAAACGATCATTGAAAGCACAGACTTAAATGCGATTATTTATCAGCGCGATAATGCAGTCCTGACGCTAGAACAGATACAGCGCCTCACAGAACTCGAGCAGCTTGTCGGGCTTAAAGACGGGATAGGAGATATGGCCTTGAATATCAGCTTGTCCTATACACTGGGAGACCGGCTGGGCTGGCTCAACGGAATGCCGATGGCTGAGATCACGATGCCGGCATATGCTCCGATTGGCTTTACATCATACTCTTCAGCGATTTCCAACTATATTCCCCATATTTCAAGAATGTTTTACGAGGCATTATTAAACGGAAATGTTCAGCTGGTGAGGGAGATTTATCAGCATGTCATTATGCCAATCAATGAAATCCGCAAACAGCGAAAGGGCTATGCCGTGTCCCTGATTAAAGCAGGCATGGAAATCATGGGGCTTCATGCGAAAAACACCGCGAGGCCGCCGATTGTTCCGGTAGAAAAAGAACATTGCCGGCAGCTTGAAAACATATTGGAAAGCGCAATGGGGCGTTTTCCGAAAAAAACCGCTGCCATATAAACAAAAGGAGGTATGGAGATGTCTGTTGCAACTGAAAACAAAACTTATTTCAATTTTATCAATGGCCGATGGGTGAAGGCCGAATCAGGCGGTATGGAACAGAGTATGAATCCGGCTGATATACGCGATGTCGTCGGACTTGTGCAAAAATCCTCGGAACAAGACGTTGACAGGGCAGTTGAGGCTGCGATGCAAGCGAAAACAGATTGGAGAAAGCTGTCGGGAGCGGAGCGGGGGCAATACCTATACAAAACAGCCGACATCATGGAACAGCGCCTTGATGAAATTGCGGAATGTGCGACACGGGAAATGGGAAAACCGCTGCCTGAAGCAAAAGGAGAAACAGCCCGGGGGATCGCCATTCTCCGATACTATGCCGGAGAAGGCATGCGTAAAACAGGCGATGTCATTCCGTCGACTAACAAATCCGCTTTCATGTACACCGACAGGGTTCCGCTCGGGGTCGTCGGCGTGATCTCGCCTTGGAATTTTCCGGTCGCGATCCCCATTTGGAAAATGGCACCGGCTCTGATCTATGGAAACACAGTTGTCATCAAGCCGGCAACGGAAACAGCGGTCACTTGTCTAAAGGTCATATCCTGTTTTGAAGAAGCCGGAATTCCCTTTGGAGTCGTCAATGCGGTGACAGGTCCGGGGTCTGCAGCCGGCCGTCGGCTTGCAGAGCACCCTGATGTGAACGGCATTACATTTACGGGGTCTAATCAAACAGGAAAAACAATCGGACGGACGGCTTTTGAACGCGGGGCGAAGTACCAGCTTGAAATGGGAGGCAAAAACCCTGTGATCATAGCAAATGATGCCGATCTTGATCTTGCGGTTGAAGCTGTGATCAGCGGTGCGTTTCGCTCAACAGGCCAAAAATGTACGGCAACGAGCCGCGTCATTGTATTAAGCGATATTTATGACCTTTTTAAAGAAAAGCTGCTCCAGCAAACAAAAAAGATTACAATCGGCGACAGCTTAAAGGAGGATGTGTGGATGGGACCGATCGCCAGCAAACAGCAGCTCGACAACTGTCTGTCCTATGTTGAAAAAGGCAAACAAGAAGGAGCAGATCTTATTTTCGGCGGTGAAAGGCTGACCGCCGGGAAATATGAAAACGGCTATTATATCCGGCCTGCCATTTTTGATCACGTCACATCCCGCATGTCCATCGCGCAAGAGGAAATATTCGGTCCTATCATCGCTTTAATCAAAACGGATACACTGCCGGAAGCTTTGGAGACAGCCAATGATGTCGAATTTGGTTTGAGCGCCTCCATTTTCACGCAAAACATCGGCCATATGCTGTCATTCATAGAGGATATTGAAGCCGGGCTCATTCGGGTGAACGCAGAAAGCGCAGGCGTCGAACTTCAGGCGCCATTTGGCGGTGTCAAACGATCCAGTTCACATTCACGGGAACAGGGTGAGGCAGCCAAAGAATTTTTCACAGCTGTAAAAACCGTGTTTATCAAATCGTAATTTAATCGGAAAGAGGGCCCCCTCTTTCCGGAGTCTTGAACTTGAAAACCTCCTTCCGTACAAATGAATAAAGGAGAAGATGCTATGAAAAAAAATCGTGCAGCCTTGTCCCAAACCGCGGGGAAAAAGAGTTCAGTCCGCTGGTTTATCGTATCTATGCTGTTTTTCGTCACATCTATTAATTATGCTGACCGCGCGACACTATCGATTGTCGGCGATTCTGTGCAGCATGAGCTTGGGTTGAGTTCGGTTGCGATGGGGTATGTTTTTTCCGCATTTGGCTGGGCCTATGTGATCGGCCAAATTCCCGGAGGCTGGCTGCTTGACCGGTTTGGATCGAAAATCGTCATTGCCGCCAGTATCTTCTTTTGGTCTTTATTTACCTTTTTGCAGGGAATGTTAGGTTTTTTTGCTGCCGGAACGGCCATCATTCTCTTATTCGCCCTTCGTTTTCTCGTCGGGTTGTCAGAAGCGCCGTCATTTCCGGGAAACGGCAGGGTAGTTGCTTCCTGGTTTCCCAGTTCTGAGCGCGGAACGGCTTCGGCGATCTTTAATTCGGCTCAGTATTTTGCCTTGGTTATTTTTTCACCGCTGATGGGGTGGCTCGTTCATTCTTTCAGCTGGCATACGGTTTTTATTATCATGGGAGCTTTGGGGATTGTTATGTCTGTTGTTTGGCTGAAAACCGTTTACGAACCTAAAAAACACCCAAAAATCAATGCTGCCGAATTGGCGTACATCGAAAAAGGCGGCGGGCTTGTTTCAATGGATGAAGGAAAGATAGCGGAAAAGAAAGTCAGGGAATCGCAATGGCCCTATATTAAACAGCTTTTAAGCAGCCGAATGCTGATTGGGGTATATATTGCCCAATACTGTATCACAACTCTGACTTATTTCTTTCTGACGTGGTTTCCGGTCTATTTGGTTCAAGCGCGCGGCATGTCGATTCTTGAAGCGGGATTCGTCGCTTCACTGCCTGCAATATGCGGATTCTTAGGAGGATTATTGGGCGGATTTGTATCAGACCTGCTCCTGAAAAAAGGCTGTTCCTTAACGACTGCCAGAAAAACGCCGATCATCCTCGGCATGCTGATGTCCTGCACTATGATCATTTGCAATTATGCAGACTCGGCTTGGCTTGTCGTCTTCATTATGTCGCTGGCTTTTTTCGGAAAAGGTTTCGGTGCATTGGGCTGGGCCGTTGTTTCGGATACTTCTCCAAAGGAGTGTGCGGGGCTGAGCGGCGGCATTTTCAACACCTTCGGAAATATCGCATCTATCACGACTCCGATTATGATCGGCTATATTGTTAATGCGACAGGCTCGTTTAACGGAGCGCTTGTTTTTGTCGGCGCCAACGCGATTGCCGCGGTATTGAGCTATTTATTTCTCGTAGGACCGATCAAGCGCGTGAAGCTGAAGAAAGAAGAAGACGCATCAGATCCATCTTTGTCCATCTGAAATGTAAGCGCTTTATCAGAAGGGGGCTAAATCAATATGAATTCACATATCCGCCAGCAAGTAAAAGAGGAGAAAACATCAAACACTCCATCAGTTATTGATATGCAGGTCATTCCTGTGGCCGGGCATGACAGCATGCTTTTGAATTTAAGCGGGGCTCACGGACCGTATTTCACCCGGAATATCGTCATCTTAAAAGATTCATCCGGAGCTGTCGGCGTCGGCGAGGTACCGGGCGGAGAGCGGATTCGCCATACTTTGGAGCAAGCGAAGCCGCTGGTCATCGATCAATCAATCGGTGCGTTTCACTCTATGTTACAGTCTGTCAAACGGCGGTTTAAAGATCGGGATGCAGGAGGCCGCGGGATGCAGACCTTTGACCAGCGGACGACAATTCATGCAGTAACGGCATTGGAAGCGGCGTTGCTTGATTTGCTGGGAAAGTTTCTCGGCGTCCCTGTTGCGGCGCTGTTAGGTGAAGGCCGGCAGCGGGATAAAGTGAAGATGCTCGGATATTTGTTCTACATCGGCGACCGAAATCGCACGACACTGCCATATATCAGTGAACAAGAAGCACATGATGAATGGTTCTGTCTGCGGCGGGAAGAAGCGCTGACACCCGAAGCGATCGTCCGCCTGGCTGAAGCAGCCCATGATCGCTATGGTTTTCATGATTTTAAATTAAAAGGCGGCGTCTTGGCGGGAGAAGAAGAGATCGAAGCAGCCGCAGCTTTGGCCAAACGGTTTCCTGATGCAAGGATCACACTTGATCCAAATGGTGCGTGGTCATTGGCTGAAGCGATTGAGCTTTGTAAAGACAAACACGATGTGCTTGCATATGCAGAAGACCCTTGCGGAGCGGAAGCGGGGTATTCCGCACGGGAAATCATGGCTGAATTCCGCCGTGCGACATGTCTTCAGACTGCCACCAACATGATGGCCACCGACTGGCGGCAAATGGGGCATGCGATACAATTGCACGCTGTGGATATTCCGCTGGCAGACCCGCATTTTTGGACGATGCAAGGTTCTGTGCGCGTTGCTCAAATGTGCCATGAATCGGGACTGACTTGGGGCTCTCACTCAAATAATCATTTTGATATCTCACTGGCGATGTTCATCCATGTTGCAGCGGCAGCTCCAGGCGAGATCACGGCGATTGATACACATTGGATTTGGCAGGATGGCCAGCGCCTCACAAAACAGCCTTTTTCAATCATTGACGGACACGTCCATGTCTCTGAGAAACCGGGACTCGGCGTTGAAATTGATATGGAACAGGTTGAAGAGGCGAATGAACTGTATGAAAAAATGAATCTAGGAGCGAGAGACGATGCCGCCGCCATGCAATTTTTAATTGAAAATTGGCGGTTTGACCAGAAACGCCCGTGCCTTGTTCGATAAAAACGGATCAGCGGTTTTCGGTGACTCGAGCGGCCCCAATTCGACATTGTCATATGTTGTATTTTGTCTTACAATATGAACAACTGGAAGGGGGCCACATCCATGGAAGAAGATATGGAAACATTGCAAGTTGAATCAGTCAATCGAAAAACATTGGCAAAGCAGGTTGTTGAACGAATCGTTCATTTATTATCAAGCGGCCAGCTGAAGCCTGGTGATAAATTACCGACGGAAATCGAACTGATGGAGAAATTGAATGTCAGCAGACCCGTTCTAAGGGAAGCTTTAATATCACTCGAAACACTCGGAATCATCAAAAGAAAAACACGCGATGGCACGTATTTTAATGATAAAATCGGCATCCAGCCGTTTTCTGTCATGCTGGCTTTGGCGGTCGATAATTTGCCGGCCATTATCGAGGCGCGCATGGCGCTTGAACTCGGACTGGTCACGATTGCCGCCGAAAAGATCAATGACAGCCAGCTGGCAAGGCTGCAGGAAACGATCGATGTCATTGCAAACAGCACGGATAATAATTACGGAGAAGCGGATAAGGAATTTCACCGGATTATCGCCTTGAGCGCGAACAACCCGGTGCTGGAAGGCATGATTCAATCACTCTTGATCACACACGCCAAAATCGACAGCCAGATTCCGTACAGAGAAAGGGGCCGGACTGTCGAATACCATACGAATATTTTGAAAGCCCTTCAACAAAGAGATCCTTATCAAGCCTATCATCATATGTATGAGCATTTGAAATTTGTGCGCGACAAGATATTGAATGGTCTAAATGGTGAAAATACTGTTCATTAGCCGTTTGGACAATTAGAAAAAGGACAGTCTTGAGTCGTTTGACAGCGCTTTCTATTTTTGGAGCGGTACGCCTGATCATACTTGCTGCACCGCTTCAAAATCGATGATTAAAAAGGGGAGTTGGTCTTAACCTATGGCTGCACATGTAAATCAAAACGAAGCCCCGCTTTACATTAAGGTGAATGCAAAAGACAATGCAGCGATTATCGTCAATACAGGGGGTCTTGCCAAAGGAACGGTATTTCCTTGCGGGCTCGAGCTGCAAGAACGCATTCCCCAAGGGCATAAAGTGGCTTTGGCAGACATAAGCCAAGGCGGCGCTATTATCCGCTACGGTGAAATCATTGGCTATGCCGTCAAGCCGATTGAAAAAGGCGGGTGGATTTCTGAATCGCATATCAGACTGCCGGAAGCCCCGCCCCTCGAAGAATTGCCGATCTCGAACAGAATTCCAGAATCAATGCCGCCTCTTGAAGGGTACACATTTGAAGGATATCGGAATGATGACGGGAGTGTCGGAACGAGAAACGTCCTCGGCATTATGACAAGCGTACAATGTGTGGCAGGCGTTCTCGACTACGCCGTTAAACGAATTAAAGAAGAGCTCCTTCCTAAATATCCTAACGTTGACGGAGTGGCTGCATTAAATCATCAGTACGGCTGCGGAGTGGCCATCAACGCTCCTGAAGCAAACATTCCGATTCGAACGATTCAAAATATCGCCAGGCATCCTCATTTCGGAGGTGAAGCGATGGTGATCGGACTAGGCTGTGAGAAGCTGCTTCCGACGAGGATAGCGCCTGAAGGCGGCGCCGAAAACATTCTCTCATTGCAGGAACGGCAAGGGTTTCAGCAAATGATACAATCGATTATGGAAATGGCCGAAGAGCGTTTGCAAAGACTGAATGAGCGAAAGCGGACAACATGCCCGGTCTCAGATTTGGTCATCGGTCTGCAATGCGGGGGCAGCGACGCTTTCTCCGGTGTAACCGCCAACCCGGCTGCGGGGTATGCAGCCGATTTACTGGTTCGCGCGGGTGCCTCGGTGTTATTTTCAGAAGTAACCGAAGTTCGCGATGCCGTTCATTTATTAACACCGCGCGCTGTCAATGAAGAAGTCGGACGCGCCCTGATTCAAGAAATGGCCTGGTATGATCGCTACCTGGAAAGAGGTGAATCAGACCGAAGCGCCAATCCGTCGCCCGGGAACAAGAAAGGCGGGCTGGCAAACGTGGTGGAAAAATCGCTCGGATCCATTGCGAAATCGGGAAGCAGTCCGATCAATGCCGTATTGGCGCCCGGTGAAAGGGCGGTGCAGAAGGGGCTTATTTTTGCGGCTACGCCTGCCAGTGATTTTGTGTGCGGCACTCTGCAATTGGCCTCGGGAATGCATCTCCAAGTGTTCACCACAGGCAGAGGCACGCCGTACGGCCTTGAGATGGCTCCGGTTATCAAAGTGTCAACCCGGCATTCGTTGTCAGAAGATTGGCGCGATTTAATCGACATTAATGCCGGGCGGATCGCAACCGGTGAAGCCTCAATAGAGGATGTCGGCTGGGAGATCTTCCGGACGATTCTGGATGTTGCAAGCGGGAGGAAAACGTGGGCTGAACATTGGGGACTCTCCAATGATTTGTGTTTGTTCAATCCGGCGCCTGTCACTTGAGCTGAATAGTTATTACTTCATTAGTGTGGAAGGCAGATTGATATATCGGTCGCAAGCCCTGGAAAATCGAGAGGGATTTAACTAGAAAAATAAATAATTTTGTAAAAAACACACGCTTTTCAATTACAATGAGTGTAATTGCACGTGTGTTTTTTATTTTGAAAAGGATGGGTGAAGAGATGCAGCGTATATTGCTAATTGAAGATGATCATTCGATCAGTGAAATGGTCAATCATTATTTAACAAAAGAAGGATTTCAGGTCGTCCTTGCCTTTGATGGAGAAGAGGGCATTCGATTGTTTCAGCAGGACAATTATGATGTGATCCTGCTCGATGTCATGCTTCCTAAACTGAACGGAATGGATTTTCTGAAAATAATCCGCGAACAGAGCAAGGTCCCGATTTTAATGATTTCTGCAAAAGACGGGGATGTGGAAAAAGCGCTGGGGCTTGGCTTTGGTGCGGATGATTATATTGCCAAACCGTTTTCGATGATCGAACTGACCGCAAGAATAAAAGCCGCCATTCGGCGGGCAACGCAATATTCAGTCAGTGAGCCGGCAAATAAAAAAATATTACGGGTTCACGAGCTTACGGTTGATATAGAAAATGTATCCGTACAAAAAAATGGCGAACCGCTTCAGCTGACGTCAACGGAATGGAAGATGCTGGATTTATTTGTAACGAACCCTAAAAAAGTATTTACAAAAGAACAAATCTACCGTTCGGTTTGGAATGATGATTATTTTGGCGATCAAAATATTATTAACGTCCATATGAGGCGACTGAGAGAAAAGATAGAGGATGATCCTTCTTCCCCGCAATATATTAAAACGCTTTGGGGCATCGGCTATAAATTAGGAGAGTTTTAGAATGACACTGTTATGGATTTTCACTGTCATTATTTTGGCGTCTCTCAATATTTCTCAATATAAAATGAAAAAGCATCAGAACCGAAACTTGAAGTACATAACGGAAAAACTCAATGTGATGCTAAAAGAGCATTCAGCCGATCAGATTTTACTAGGAACGGATGATAAAGCGCTGCGGGCTCTGCTCGTGCAAATCAACCTGTTTACTGAAGATCATCAGCACATAACGGCCCGGTTTGCAAAAACAGAGCAGTCAATGAAACGGATGCTGACCAATATGTCCCATGATCTAAAAACCCCGCTGACTGTCGTGCTCGGGTATATCGAGGCGATCCAAAGCGGTTCGGACATGACGGAAGAAGAGCGGGAAAGGCTGCTGGAAAAGGTTCATCAAAAAACAGGTGAAATTATTCGGCTGATGAATTCTTTCTTTGATTTGGCCAAATTGGAATCAGAAGATAAGCAAATGCTGCTCACTAAAATACATATCAACGAAATATGCAGAAAAAACATTCTGCAACATTATGACGCTGTTCAGGCAAAAGGTTTTAAAGCAGTCATCGACATCCCGGACACCCCGGTTTATGCGCATGGAGATGAAGAGGCGCTTGACCGGATTCTGCAAAACCTCTTATCAAACGCGATTCAATATGGGGCAGACGGAAAGCTGATCGGATTATCGCTGACATATGATGACACGCGGACTGTCATCACCGTATGGGACCGTGGAAAAGGGATTAGTGAGCATGATCAGCAGCGGGTGTTTGAAAGACTGTACACCCTTGAGGAATCAAGAAATAAAGCGTTCCAAGGAAGCGGACTCGGCTTAACGATTACAAAAAGGCTCGTTGAAAAAATGGGAGGGGAAATTTCTCTCCAAAGCAAGCCGTATGAACAGACAGCGTTTTCCATCACGTTAAAACGAATGACCTATTAGCAAACGTAAGAATTTCTTAAGAAACAAGAAATAAAAAAGACAGTGTCGATCGCTACAATAAACACATGAACAGAGACAGGAAAGGAGAAACAGAGTTGACTTACATCGTACAAACAAGCGGGCTCACCAAAACATTCAAAGGTCAAGAAGTTGTTTCAAATGTAAGCATGCATATACGAAAAGGAGAAATCTACGGTTTTCTCGGCCCGAACGGAGCAGGGAAAACGACCATCATGAAGATGCTGACGAGCCTTGTAAAACCGACAAGCGGCGAAATCAATATCCTTGGGCATAAGCTGACAAATCGATCATACGAGATTCTCGGCAAAATAGGCAGCATGATCGAATACCCGATTTTTTATGAAAATCTGACAGCTATAGAAAATTTAAATCTGCATTGCGAGTATATGGGATATCACAATAAAGCCAAGATTCAAGAAGTGCTGGACATGGTGAATTTAAAAAATATCGACAGCAAACCGGTCAAAACATTTTCGCTTGGTATGAAGCAGCGTCTTGGAATAGCGCGGGCCATTCTCACCAAACCCAACTTGCTCATCTTGGATGAGCCGATTAATGGCCTTGATCCCATCGGAATTAAAGAAATCAGAAACTTATTTCAAGTATTGAGCAAAGAGTATGGAATGACATTGCTCATCTCAAGCCACATCCTGAACGAAGTAGAGCAAATTGCAGATACAATCGGAGTGATTCGGGATGGCAGACTTGTTGAAGAAGTGTCTATGGAAAGCGTAAGGGGACGGAACACTGAGTATATTGAACTCGTGACGCCGAATCAATTGCAGGCGTGCTTTGTGCTTGAACATGAGCTTCAGATTGCTAATTTTAAAATCCTAAATGATAAAACGATCCGAATTTATGATGCCGAAGCTTCTCAGACAGCCATTTCTAAAGCCCTGATTTTGAATGATGTAGAAATTGAATCCATGAATAAAAAGTATACATCACTTGAAGAATACTTTGTTAGTTTAATCAACGACAATACGATTACCACGTAAAGGGGGAGAACACCTTGTTAAACTTGATAAAATTAGAGATGAAAAAAACAAAATTGGCGTGGTATTACAAAGGTGCAGTAATCGCAAATCTATGTATTCTCGGTTTTATGTGCCTGATCGGATCAGAGGAGAAAAACCTTCCACAAGCAGAAATGTCGATGGCAGATACAGCTTCAACACTGTTGGTTTTGGGAGCTTTTGTGAGATCAGTATTTATTGTTTTTGCAAGCGTGCTGATTGCAAAACTCATTATCGGCGAGTACAAAAACAGAACGATCACGGTCATGTTTACATACCCAGTCAGCCGCAAAAAGCTGATGGCCGCCAAACTTTTACTAATAGGAGGACTTACGTTTTTTACAATTGTTGTATCGGAACTGACGATTGCAGTTATCTTTTCATATCTTAATGAATTTTTTTCATTCAGCTCGGCTAAGCTGACCCTGCACGAAATAGGGAACGAGGTCGCCAATATCCTCATCTATGCGGTTGCCTCCGCGGGATTGAGCTTTATCTCCTTATACTTTGGAATGCGCAAAAAATCAGTTCCTGCAACTATTGTGGCATCATGCATCTTGATTACGCTGACTAGTCAGCAAAGTCCTGGATTTTCACTTGCATCTATTATTTATATTCCTCTTACATTGGCGGTAATAGGGGTTTTTATTGCCTATTGGTCTGTTCGAAAAATTGATCGCGAAGATGTCTTATGAGAACGGCGATTTGACTACTAATGAAACCAAGTTGCTTCATAACAAGAAAACGTCATGACTATGGTTAGTTCGCCATTTATAGAAAACAACAAGGAAATTGGGTGAACATGGTGAGTTTTGAAAATCGCGGCATCTCTTTTTGCGTCATTCAAGTCGATGGAAAGGATGAACAGGCCAACTGATTGGCATGAATCCGATATTGTTCGGGGCTCATGCCTTTTTTAATCCGCTTATGATCCATGTATTTTGCTTGATATGTTCCATGTTTTGAATTTCTCAAAATAAAGAAATTCTGATATTACTTCGTTTTTTTGGGTGTGACGATAAGGATTCATTTGGCAGTGCCAGCCCTTGATCTGAGAAATCATGAGCTCATTTTCATCTGTCAGCCGTTCACATAAAATCTCGAACCGATGGTATGACTTAAAAAGAAACTTTAAATGAAAATTTGCAGAATTGATAATGAACTTTCAGAAGAAATGGAAAATGTATGTCCAAAAGAACCTCTCCGCTAAATAATCGGTCCAGCAATCTTCGCCTCACCCTTTTAAATGTTTCCATAATTCCTCTACTTGTCCCCGTGTATCAAACATACAGCCTGTTTTGCAGCAAATCTGATGAACATCTCGATCAAGACTAATTGAAGCGAAACTTCGTGTCATTAATTTCGTATACACATTAAGCGAAGAGTGCTTGGGATTGAAACTACATCAAATATTCACTTTTAAGTAAGGAACTGCTTTATGGAAATGTTTATCGACAGATGAGACTTTTGTATGATTTGTTCGGTTTGAAGAACAAACCGAAGACCTTTCTTATTCCCCGTCACAATAACCATTTAGCCTATTTCCTATACGAATCACCCTCTCATTGGCAGAATGTTCAAGACATTTTTCCTATTCATCTAATTTATTCCATGTTGTAACATAAGAAAGGATCGTTTTCAAGTGGGTCAATCGAATCAAAACGAAATATTTGAAAGTCAGTTTACCATATAGACCCTTGGAGGTTTTAAAAAATGAAAAAAATCATGATGATGTGTTTTGCAATAATACTAGCTTTTACAGGGGGATGCAGTATGAGCGACAGCCAAAAGAACGGCAATCAAGAAGAAGCCATCAAACCGAAAGACATGGATCCGAAAGATCTGCCGCAAGTTCCGGCGTTTCAAGACGAGAAAACAAGAGAATACATGGCATCAACGAAGGAAGCGGAGCCCGGATATTATCTGCTTGTGTCTAAGTTGAAGGGGTTTACGATGTTGTTTCCGGAGGATGGGGAGTACTCTGATTCTGAAATATCTAATGAGAATGAGTCACTTTTCTTTGATAGTGTAGATAAAAAAACAAATATAGTAATGAATGCTTCTATAGAGTTTTATCGCAATGAATCATTTATAAATGACCCTGATACGATGCTGGATATCGTTAGTGGAGAAAATGAGTATAAAGGTGACTTTGATAAGCTAGCGTTAAAAGGGAAAGACATTTTTTTCGCATCTAAAAAAGAGTTTTTTAACAAGGAAAGCAATCCTTCCTATATTTATCTTGGCTATATAAAATCAACAGAACAAAGTTACTTAGGGATAGCATATTCATATAGATTTAGCTGTTCTGCAAAAGTTGACACATGCAGCCAGAAGCCAGATGAGTATGAAAAAAAGGTTAAAAAAATGCTGAAATCCATTACTTTCAATTTAGATAAAAAGGGGAAGGAAGATGGGAAGTAAAAACATTTTTGAAAATGAAAATGTGAAATTGCGCTTAATAGATTTGGAGTATAGCTATAAAAAGAAATTTGCTTCATCGAATCCAGCTGAAGTAAAAAAGGCTAAAGAAGAATTTGAATCAGACATTCGTAGAATCTACAAAGAAGAAACTAATAAAGATCTTACCCAAAGTATTGAAATTTATACATCAAAAGATCTTGTTAAACAGAATAAAGAATCAGGCTATGACGGTACTGCTATTCATATAGTAGACAAAAAACATAAAGTTGATCAGCTTCATATCATCTCGGAAGGAAGCGCAGATAATAAAGATTGGTCTTACAACTTTTTTGGATTGTTTCTTGGAATGGATGATAATCAATACAAAGCTACAAAAGAATTCACAAGAAGTGCTAAGAAAAAGGCTGGAAATGAAGAGAATTTGCAAACTTTTGCATTAGGACATTCATTGGCAAATAATAATCAAGTAATAGTTCAGTTAATTGATGGAGAATATGACGAGGTATATGGTGTAAATGGTGCACAAATAAGTATAGATCACTTATTAAAAGCGGATAAACATTTAAGATATACCATGCTTGAAAAATTTAAGGTTGATAAATTTAAACAGTTACTCAATATTCCAAAATCCAAACTCAACAAAGCCATCATCAAATACTACAACGACAAAGGCGTCATCGCCAACATCACCCAACGCGTCTCCAAAGACGACCCGCTTTACGGAGTCAGTAGCAGAGGGGATTTCATCACGTTCGGCGATGTGAGGATGACGGATACAAATCCGAATATCAAAGGGCTGCGAAGCGTCATTGATCATATTCCTGATGAAGATGTGCGGAAACTGAAAAGATACTTTCAGAAATATGCGGCTGATTATCAAAAGGGCGGTATTCAAGGTTTTGCTATGAGTGCAATAGGCGCTGATATGGATTTTTTAAACGATTTAATGAATGAAGAGGGGACAGTTCAACAAATCGCATATTGCGCACAAAACCCGATCCGTTTATCAAATATGATTGGTGCACTGGATCAAAAGCTGCCTAAATTCAAAGAATTTTTGAAAAAAGTCAAGGATTACAGCGGCCCTATTCTCGATCAGCTTGAAGCAAACGGCTATATTGATGAAACGAAAAAAAAGACCATCCAAAAAGACATAGATGAAGTAGATCGGCTGACTGGGAAACTGGATGTTTTATATGAAAAGATCAAATTCCTTGTCGACTGGAAGACTGTTGTATTCACTCTTAGTAATCGTCAACTTTCTCAATCACTAATAAACAATTTAATCGCATTTTATGCTACCTGTACAGAGTTGGGAAAAGCCCTGGGCAAACTGGACCAAGATACAAAAGACCTTCTCAGCCTCATCGGCGAAGGCCATGGATTGACACCGATGTTAAACGCCTTATCCAAAAAGAAAGGCATCAACTACCAAGGCGGGGATCTTTATTTTTCCAAGAAAGGCAAAGACGGAAAAGAGATTAAAGTCAATCTGTCGTCGGCCGTCAGGATTTATCAGGTCGGGATGGCCGCCATTTCAAAGATTGAGGATGAAATCGACCGTTATCAGCGCGTTTTTCACCACGAAATTCACGATCACTTTGCAAATCAAAAAACCGCGCTTACGAAAGCGATTCATGACATGGAAGCCAACCCCTCCCAATATCAATATGACCTTCAGTTCAAACTTGCCTCAGACATCGCCGGATTCGGCAGCAAGCTGGACAAAATCAGCGTCAACGAGTCGTTCCACACAGCTGCGCTTCCCGAGTGTGACGGAGTCATCAGCGAATTAAAAAAACAAACCTCAGACAAAAAACGATTTGTGAAAGACATCCGCTCAAGCATTGAGAAACTTTGTGATGAGGACAAGCAAATCTCGGCGTTATTTGATTTTAAGGCATAGGAGGATTCAATAGAGATGGTAAAACCGTTGTTCGAGGAAACTAAAACGGTTTCGGCAACATATATGTTTTTAAGCAGCATTTCGGCAAAGGAAAAAGCGGCTCGTCTGAACGCTCCGCTGAAAGGCATTTTGAAAGAGCTGAACGAGTTTGACAAGAAGCTAAAAAGTGAGATTGAAGGGCAAAAAGGCATGATCATCAAGAAAATCAAAGAAGAACTGGATCACAAAAGCGAAAACCGCAAAACGGTCATTACCCGCATGAAACAAGATAATGAGCAGTTTGCCGGCAGCTATCATAACATCATTGAAAATCTGCGGAAACAAAACGTGACGCTCCACTATAAAAAGAATAAGCCCCTGGATTAAAAAAGCTGGCCCCTGCAATCAGTGGTCATCTTTTTTCAACTAAAACCTCCATTTCCTCTTATCAGTCTAAAATTGACGGACGTTCCGGATTTACCTATACTTGAAGAACTGAAACAACAAGGAAAACGGGTGAACATAACATGGATTTTGAAATTCGCTACATCTCTTTTTACGTCATCCAGGTCGACGGCAAGGACGAACAGGCCAACAAGCAGTTTAAACACTTTCAGACGCTTGATAGGGAAGAATTTGAAAGCAGCGAGCTGAAAGATTTTTTAGACGGGGAATTGAAGAAAATCGTCAAACGGAAGGCGGAGCGCCATCCGAAGTCTGAGCAGGTGCCGACGAAAATCGGCCGCTTCATCACAGAGCCGGGGCATGAGCTTGACTCCAATCCAAACTACAATCTGTTTCATCGTACAAAACAAGCGGAAACAAAAGAAGACTTCAATGAACTGAGCGAACAGTTCGTCCGCACATACCTTGACACGAGCGCTGTTAGGGGAGGCGTCTTTTTAGTGGCGACGGCGGTGCCGCGCAAATACTTCGATGATTCGTTCGTCTTTGTCATGAAATGCGATTTTGAACCGAAGGTCGCTTCGATTGCTGATGAATCTTCTTTGATCAGAAAGGTCGAAATGGCGATCACGACGAAAAACATGAAATCGATCCAGTATCCGCACATGCCTGAAGAGGGGATGACGGAGGAAAGCGAAGTGAAAATCCACCAGGCCTCACACGCGCGCTACTTTGAAGATTTCTTAAAGTTCGTCGAGTACGGCGAGTCGATGCCGGAAATCATGAAATCGCAAGTGATGAACATGGTGCAGGAGCATGTGTATGAAACATATGAGGACAGCAGCGAAGAGCGCCAGCAGTTTGAACACGACCTCGAAATCTGGGAAGCGAGCGAAAAGCGGGAGATTCAGGAACGCCTTGATACGCATCAGGTGGTCGAAGCCGCCGCCCAGATCGTCGAGCATGTTCCCGAGGCAGAGCTGAAAATGAAGCTCGGAGAAACCGAGATTAAAGGATTGCTTGCCGACTTCGGGGACTCGATCCACCTCGCAAAAGTGAACGGCCGCTATGTGGCGCTGATTGAAGCGGAGACGATTTCGTTTGAGAAAGGCAGTTCTCCGGTGGAGTTTTATAAGCCTGAAGGGCTGCATGAAGTGATTGAGCGGATTCGGAATAAGGATTAGAGAAAGTTGGACACTTTTATTGGAAAAAGGCATCCGCACATGTGGGGTGCCTTTTGTCTATTTCACTTTTTGCTTTTCTTGAAATGAAATGACGGTTGTAGGATCGAAAATAAACTTAGGAATGTACATTAACTATTTTAGATGAATGAGGTGTTCATGATGTTAGAAATGAAAGCTGGGGCGGCGATCCAGATGACTTTTTTGTTTCATTCGAGTTTTTCAAACGATTAATGATGAAGAGCGGTGTCTTTGGCGGAACCTGCATAAAAGCACTTTTCATCGCTGATGGCTTCGTTCAGGCTGACCGCCGCTAGATGTGCGGGAATTCCTGAAGGCTGAATTTTAATGCCCTTTTTTCTGCTTTCATAAGTGCACTTCCTTTATCAGGATGATTTACATGATACTTGAATTTTTCGTTGTGAGTCATCAGAAAACCTGTTAAAATAAATCTAATGATAAAGAACGGAGGGATTTCCTAAAATGGCATACATTAGATTCCGATTGAACTTTGTCCTCGCTAACTAAATAGTGAACAAAGTCTCTGCCTGTGTGCAGGGTAATCGGGATTGGTCTGCCTATTTTTAGGGAACCCTTATACAATAAAAGAGGGGGAGGCGCGGATTCCTGCGCCTCTTTTTTTTCTTTAAAAATGGAAAACCGCTCTTGCTGAAGAATAACCTTCAGTTTATTTTTCATATCTTTTTTCCGTTTACTGACAGCACAGGCAGATGACCTGTGTTTTTTGATGGAGAAAATCAGTAAAGGGGAAATCATAGATGACAAACGTACATGAGCAAATTGAAAACATGTTGAAATTGGCGGAGAAACACGGACTTCAGCTAAATAGGGAAAATGCACAGATGAATGAGTCGGGCATGGATTTTCAAGTCGTTTTTGCCGATGATGCATCTGGGATGAGATGGGTGCTGAGGAAGCCGAGGCGCGAAGATGTGATTGAAAGGGCCGCGGCTGAAAGCAGGGTGCTGAAGCTACTTCAGCACCACCTCCCTGTTGACGTGCCGGATTGGCGCATCCATACACCGGAATTGATTGCGTATCCGAAGCTTGTCGGAGTTCCCGCCGCAGTCATTGATATGGAGATTAAAAATTATGTATGGAATATGAATCATCAGCCGCCGTCTGAAGCGTTTGTCAGATCGTTAGCCAAAACGCTCTCAGCTTTGCATGGAATCAATCATCAGACCGCGGCTGAAGCGGGGATACAAGTGATGAATCCGCATGACGTACGGCAAACAAAAGCGGAGCAGATGGAGCGGATCAAAGAAGAGCTTGGTGTCAGTGACGTTCTCTGGGAGAGATGGCAGAAATGGCTGTATGACGACTCGTATTGGCCTTGGTATACCGCGTTTATTCACGGAGATCTGCATCCGCCCCATATTCTGATTGACGCAAATGATCAAATCACAGGCCTGTTGGATTGGACGGAAGCAAAAGTCGCCGATCCGGCGAAAGATTTCCTCCTTTATCAGACAATTTTGGGAGAAGAGGAGACGGCCCGGCTGATCGCTCATTATGAGGAGGAAGGTGGCCGCGTCTGGCCGCGGATGAAAGAGCACATTGCTGAAATGCAAGCCGCCTACGGTATTGAAATCGGCATGTTTGCTCTTCAGACAAAACAAAAAGAGCACCTGGAGATGGCGCATGAGGCGCTAGGGGTAAAATAGGGAAGAGGTTGATAATGAGTTGAGGCTATCGATCTATTCGATAGCCGTTTTTTATGACAGAAAAACCTTTTCTACCAACGCAAAAAAAGCCGCTTTTTCCTCTTTTGGCAGTTTGTCGAACATTCTGTCAATCAATGCTTGACGGTTTTCCACCATTTGCGCGGCGATCCGTTTTCCCTCTTGTGAAAGTTCAAGCCAGACGGTGCGGCGGTCTTCATTATTTCTTGATCTGATGACAAGCCCTTCTTTTTCCAAATGGTTCAGAGCAGTCGTTGTCGCCGAGGGAGAAAGCGATACCTCCTGCAAAATGGTCTTTACCGTACATGTTTCGTGTCTGTAAATGATACGCAAAATAAACCCTTTAACGCTTGTGACGTTTTTGGGGAGCGTTTCTTCGTCTAGTTTTTTTGAAGAACGCAAATATTTCGTCAAGGCATGATCCAATAGATGGGCTTCAATCCGATGGTGCTTCATGAAGGTTTCCTCATTTCCGGCATCGTGTAAAAGGGGATCAGAATCAATCCACTGATCTAATCAAACATAGGTCAATTTTATCATAAGTCAAGGCGTTGAAAAAATGTTTTAGCTATTTGTGAATCATCCAAATTAATTACTTTTGTTATTAATTCATAAACATAACAATTCCATAATGAAATTGTTTTACAATGGATATTTTTTGTTTTAGAATGAATTTGTGCGTCACATAATCTAACCAGATTTTGTGAGAAACAAAGAAAATTTGGAGATGAAAATTTTGGGTACACTTCAGCAACTAATCAATGATCATATGGAAAACTCAGATGAGTTAGAAGCATTGTCCGGGGGAAACCGAACATTTACGTTTAAGGAATACCATCAACGGATCAGCCAACTGGCTCATTATCTGCTGGAGGAAGGTGTTCAAAAGGGAGATCACATTGCGGTTTTATGTAAAAATAACCACCACTTTCCCGTCATATTGCTGGCATCATTAAAAATCGGCGCGACGGTCGTTCCTTTAAGCTGGCAGCTGACATCTTATGAGTTAAAGGGAATCTTGAATAACTGCCAGCCGAAGGTCATGTTTTACGACATGGAGTTTGCCGATATATTGTCACCGCTTCGCAAGCAGCTTCAGTTCTGCCTGATGATCGAAGCGGGCGCAGGAATGAATACGACCGAACAGTTTGAAAGCCTTTTTACAGATCGGCCATTGCAGGTCAAGGCTGAGCAGGTGACAGAACATGATTTGGCTTTAATGCTGTTTACCTCGGGCACGACCGGGAATCCGAAGGGCTGCATGGTGAACCATGGCAGTCTGACAGCTTATTTGACAGAGGTGAATGTCAAAGCGAAGCGGCTGAAAGGAACCCGCTTTTTAGCAAGCCACCCGCTGTATCACATGAGTTCGCTCAATCATGTATTCCAGGCGGCTTTTGAAGGAATTGCGCTTTATTTCTTATGGGACCCGGAACCGTATGAGATACTGCAGGAGATCGAGAAAAAACGGATTCAAATGATGATGGCGTTTCCTTCTGTTTACACTTATATGCTTGAGGAAATGAAAAGGCACCAATTTGACCTGTCATCGGTTAAGATGTTTGTTTCAGGCGGAACAAAGGTGCCGGTGCGTTTGATCAAGGATTACAATGACTGCGGAATCCAAATGGTGCAAGGTTATGGAAGTACAGAGGCATGGACGGTCAGTGTGTGGCGGCCTGACATGGGCTGGGATAAAGCCAATTCGGCCGGTAAACCGCTTCCGAATGTCAGTGTGAAAATCGAAGATCCGGACACACATGAAGAGCTTCCAAGAGGTGAAGTCGGGGAAATCGTCATCAAAAGCCCTTATGTTTTCGAAGGATATTATCAAAACCCGTCTGCTACGCAAAAGGTGCTGAAGGACGGATGGTTTTATATGGGAGATTCGGGCAGACTTGATGAAAACGGATTTTTATATATTACCGGACGCTATAAAGATGTGATTGTATATGGCGGGGATAATATATACCCTGACCAGGTGGAAGAAATTATCGACCAAGTGCCTGGCGTCGTGGAATCAGCCGTTATCGGCGTTCCTGATGAGATGTACGGAGAAGTTCCAAGAGCATATGTCGTAAAAAATGAAAACTCAAATCTGTGTGAGGAAGACATCATATCATATTGTAAAGAACGCCTGTCAGACTATAAAATTCCTGAAATCGTATTTGCGGAAAATCTTCCGAAAAACAGGCTCGGCAAAATTGTCAAAAAAGATTTGCGGGAGCTGGCTCTAAAAGGGCAGCAGTGAGAAAAGCGGGAGCTGAACTACGGCTGCTGAAGCGGCTGCCAGAGGGGATCGAATAAGCGGTAGTCTGCCAAAGTAAAAAACCGGCTCAGGAACAAGGGAACTGAGCCGGTTTTTTATGACTACATCATCTCTGGATCTGTCACAAGGATCGTCTTAATGGATGTAATTTTCTTTTCTCTTTTGTTGCCGGGTCAATGCCCATCAGGTTGTGAATGGCCTCTTCAAAATTGTCCATCTTTACCTTTTCTGTGATCAGCGTTGAGAGATGAGGAAGGTCTGAGGCGCAGGCTAAAGCCGCTTCCATGATCTGTCTTGCCTCTCCGGTTCCCACAATGGTTACGCCATTTGAGAGCAGCTGAAAAGGTTTGACCTTCATTTCATATGTGTCATCAAAACCCATGGGAATAAGTCTTCCGCCTTTTTCAAACAATGGATAAGCCCACTCCAGCTGATTGCCAATGGCATCAAAAATGACGTCGAATTTTCTTCCTTGATTTATTCAGTAAACTTCCTCAAGGTTTAATTCTTCAGGATGATATACGTGATCAGATAGCCGGCGCGCGGCCTCCGCTCTATAGTCTCCGATCTCTGTTGCAACCGTCAGCCTTGCCGATTTTTTTGCCATCATCTGAACAAGCAGGCCGATTGGGTCGATCCTAATACCAATACGGAGTCATCCGGTTTTATTGCAGCTTTTTCCAACACATTCAAAACGCAAGACAGGGGTTCAATTAAAACGGCCCGCTCCTACTCCATTAAAGGCTTATGGACATGGGCTTTTCTTGTATTAGGGCTAAGCGCATTCATGCTTATGATCGGCTGAAAACGACTGAAATTCGGACATTTGGATGGACTGCTGGCTGATCAAGAAGGCGGTCAGAATCAAAAGGTCCAGCACCGGTCAAGCTATCGTGAAAAAAGTCTGCTGTTTATTTCTTTTTTTATGGAGGCAGTGAAGTATCCATCGTCAATTTTATGCCGGCGATTTTCGCTAAAAACTGGAAGATCTCCAATTCGGTGGCAACGATTTCGGTGACGATTTACTGGTCGGGAATGGTCATTGGACGAGCATTAACGGGGATCGTGTCCGAGAAACTCACCTACCATCGTTTTCTCAGGCTGATTAACATCGGCAGCTTGGCTGCACTTGCTGCATTAGCAGTCATCGGCAGCGTTTGGGCGGGGTTTGCCCTTTGTTTTTTGATCGGGCTGTTTATGGCAGGAATGTTCGCGATCGCTTTGATCATTACCAATCAGTTTTTCCCCGGGAAACGACAAGCATTTTGCTTGCTTCCAATGGACTCGGAGGCGCAATGCTGCCGATCGCCATGGGGAGAGCTTGGATCGCTTTCCGATTCAAACGGCATTTTGGCTATTGACTGTTTTAGGGGTCATTATGCTGTTTCTTGTGCTTGTGCTGCAGATATTGGAATCCACTAAGTCACGTATTCTCAAAAAATCCGAAAACAGCGGTGTTAAATCTATTTAGGCTTTTGCAAAACCGGCGTTCGTTTGTACAAAGGCATTGGCTTTTTATCGTCCAGCCGCGATATGGCGATTTATATTCCCGCTTTTTGTAACCTTTCCCAATTTCGAACCCACTACAACAATAGGAGGTGGAAAAGATGAGCTACAAGCGGAAAACATTGATGACACTTATCTTGCTTTTGCTGATGGCGGGCTGTGGAAGGGAGACGGAGATTCTTGACCGTTCAAAGGAATCTCCTAAACAACGGTCATCATCGAATATCGAACAGTCTTTTGCAGAAGGTGAACAGAAATTCGCTCTCGCTTTATTTCACGAAATCATCAAACAAGAAGGGACTTCCGAAAATGTATTGATCTCCCCGTACAGTGTTCAGCAGGCTTTGGCCATGACGGCCAACGGCGCCCGGGGAGACAGCCGAACCGAGATTCTAGACACTTTATATCTTCATCAAATGAACATCTCAGATATCAACAAAACGTCAAAATCTCTTCTTCAATCCTTTCGATCACTTCCAAACGGTGAGCTGTCCGCCGCCAATTCGGTGTGGTCAAAGCGGGAGATCAAAAAGAGCTTTATAGACAGGATCACAGGTCTTGGGAATGCTTATCAGCTTGATCAAGACCCGAAACAGGCCGCTGATCAAGTGAACGGCTGGGTATCAAAGAAGACTAAAGGACGCATCGATCGAATCATTGATGATGTCGGCCCTGACATTCTCGCTTACATCATTAACACCGTCTATTTTAAAGAAAGCTGGAAAGAAGAGTTTGATCAACATTTGACCGTTGATCAACCGTTTTATTCACCAGCCGGCTCTGCCAAAAAACACCCCATGATGACACAGACAAACCGCTTTCCATATTTGCAAAACAAGCATTTTCAAGCCGTCAAGCTTCCCTATAAAGACGAACGCCTGTCTTTAGCCGTTTTTCTTCCGGAAAAAACGGAAAATCTCCAGTCCTTTCTGAAGCGATTAACCTATCAAAATTGGCGCAGGTGGCAAGCGGGATGGAAAATGAAACAGGTGGAGCTCAAACTGCCGAAGTTTTCTTTTGAAACAGAAGCCATTTTAAATACGCCTCTGAAAAAGTTGGGAATGCGAACGGTTTTTCAGCAGGCGGATTTTTCAAATCTATTTGCCGGAAAAGACGAGGCTTATATAAATGAAGTCAAGCACAACACATTTATCAAAGTGAATGAAGCCGGTACTGAAGCCGCTGCTGCAACGAAAGTCGAAATCGTTGAATCAGCATCTGTGCCTGATGTTGTGATGACTGCCGACCGTCCGTTTTATTTTGCGGTGATGGATGAAAAAACCGGCATCATTTTATTTCTCGGCAGTGTTGTTGACCCTGCGAAAGACTAGCTGAAATCCTCCAAATCAAGGAACAAACACGCGGAGGGTATATTTTTACCATTATTTATTAATATCACTTAAAACTTACATTTTATTACCGATATAAGGAAAGGGAGTTCCTTTTTGGAGATCAATGAATGGGAGGCAAGACAAATGAAAAAAAGTTTATGCTTTTTGATGTTCAGTCTTTTGTTGTTATCGGTTCCCGTGTATTCGGCTTCAGCGAGCGTATACGAAGACGAGTACGAACCAAATAATTCAGCCGCTAACGCGTATGATATCGGATTGTGGAAATATAAGACGATTTCCGCGACGATTCATAGTCCCGAAGATCAAGATTTTTTTAAGTTTTATGCCACAAAAGGGGAACAGCTTGCCGTTCACCTTAAGAACATCCCGGCAGGTACAGATTATGATCTCGTTTTATTAAAAGACACCTACGGCTATCCCGCCGTCGATTCTTCCGAAAGAACGGGAACCCAAAATGAAATCATTCGTTTTGATGTTCCTGAAACGGGAAAGTATATCGCCGCTGTCAAATCGAAAAATGGCACATATGATGGATGGGGGTTTTACAGGCTTGAATTTATAGACAGAATGAAAAGCGGCACATATACGGCCAGATTGTCTCCATCAGCAATATCCAGCCCTGGAAAAGGGACCGTCTCGCCAACGGCTGTCGTGAATCTGGCAAATGTCTCAGCCATTCCTGACGGAGCGGTCGTAAAGAGCGTATCGGCAGAAGGAACGATTTCCCCGAGTCTTGGCAACACCTTTAGAGAAGTGTTAAACAAAGAAGAAGGCGTCTGGCATACGACCGTTTCCGGAGGAACACTGTTCCCGGACATTAAATTGGAAAACGGACTGCCTGTCAAAACGACATGGAATGCCAGGTATTACTCGCTTGCATGGAGCAGTTCAACTTGGAAATCACCGCAGTTGAAGATCAACTACCAATATGACCAAACACACGACTGGTAAAAAATACCGATATAGAAAGGAGCTCCCATGAATATTCGAGATACGGTAAAACTTGCGCTTTTTACAGAAAAGCTGATGGATTCACTTTCAAAGCAGTCAAACACAAAAAAGTCTGAGACCGAAACCGCTGCAAAAAAAGATACGCTGACTATCAGCAAAGAGGCTGAAGAAGCGCAAAAAAACGGACAATCTGGAAAACCGCGAATGAATGGTGCACAGTCTGCCATTTATTCTCTCTATGTAGACAGACAGCGCCTCAGCAGCACGATCGAAGAAACCCTCAGCGAAAACGGTATCACCCTTGCAGAAAATGAAAGCATCCAGATTCATATCGATGGCAAAAATCACATTACAGTTGAAGGGACTCTTGATGATCAAAAAAGAGCGCAAATAGAAAAGGCGCTGAATGGAGTAGAACAGCTGGGAGCGAGGCTGTTGAGCCATTGGGACTTAGTCGGTGAACAGAATGGAACGCCAATAAACAAAGCCGTTTACGAAAAATGGCATGTCAATGAGTTTTTAAAAACGATGGCAGGGCTGACTCTGTCTGACGTCGGTTTGAATGAAGCGGGAGAAATAACAGGCGGAAATGAAAAGCTCGACCACATTATACAAGCAGCCGCCGATCCGAAAAGCGATTTGGAAAACAGCTTTCAAAACATGTTGAAAAAGCTGAAGAATGTACTAAAAAAAGGACCTGAAACAATCGCCGACAGATCCGCTTCGTTCGGCTATTCCGGCGGAACGCTCATCGATCTGGGCGTTTCAAAAGGATTCTCCACCGGTCAGATTGAGGAGTGGCTGGATGATTCGTTTTTAAGAAAGGCCATCCTGAATGGATGATCGTGGGAAATAGATTGTCATATTGCAAAAACAAGCTATGAAGTATAAAGCAGGCCGGGGGGCTTGCTTTTTTTTAAGACAAAAAAATTAAAAATTTCGCATTGACTCTCACGTTGCGTGATACTTTATAGTCAATATCAAAGGGAGGTCAGATTCATGAAAATGAAGGTGAAGGAAGTTGCTGATCTAGTCGGCATCAGTGTGCGCACACTGCATCATTATGATGAAATCGGATTGTTGACTCCGGCGGAGATAACCGAGGCCGGTTACCGGCTCTATTCAGATGACGATCTGGAAAAGCTGCAGCAGATTTTGTTCTTTAGAGAGCTCGACTTCCCTTTAAAAAAGATTAAAAACATTCTCGATAGTCCTTCTTTTGACCGGAATGAAGCGCTTCAGATGCACCGGAAAATGCTTTTGGAGAAACGCAGGCGGCTGGATCAAATGATTGAGACAATCGACAAAACGATACAATTTGCGAAAGGGGAAATTGAAATGACAAATGAAGAAAAATTCGCAGGCTTCGATTTCAGCCAAAACCCATATGAAGAGGAAGCGCGTGAACGCTGGGGTGATGAAGCCGTCGACAAATCGAAGGCTCATATCGCCGCCATGTCTGAAGATGAGCGAAAAGCGATGGAACAGCGATATGACGCCATTTACAGAAAAATCGCCGCCATCCGAAAAGGCGAGCCTGACTCAGAAGAGGCACAGGCGGCCATTAAAGAGTGGTATGATTTTTTAAACACCAATACAGGCAATCACTATTCGCTTGAAGCTTTCAAATGCCTCGGGCAAATGTATGTCGATGACGAACGCTTTACGAAAAACATCGATCAATACGGCGCCGGCTTGGCGAAGTTCATGTGCGACGCCATGGCGGTGTTTGCGGATCGGAATAAGAAATCATAATAGTTGGTGCTTTTTCAAAAGGTTATAGAAAATGACAAAATCGCCTCCTTTATAGCATAAGGGGGCGATTTTCACACAGCCATAAGGCTGTTTCAACAGAAAGCCATGAATCAGGTATTGTATTCATGGCTTTTTTCGTTCCTTCATTCAGCTTCAACATTTTGTTTTGCAGTAAGAAAACGCTCTCGGCATTTGAGAGCGGTATGGTAAAATATTCTTTGTACACAAAAGCTATGTGCTCACTTGAGGGAGTTCTTGCTCATCCCCATTTGAAAGGGGGTGATGCATCATGACAACATATGAAACAATCTCTTTAATGATTGCTTTTGGCATGTTAATTGCCGTGTTGTCTAAGAAAGAAAAATAGACACTCCCTTAAGCCCTAGCAAGTGAAAGGGATAGTGTCTACATTAGAGCTATCTGAGCAAGCCCCTTGATGGGCCGCTTTGTGTACAACGACTCGACTGTTGGCGCAGTCGGGTCTTTTTTATTTTATGCATTTCTTAAAGAAGAAATACATTTTACATGTGGTGATCATATAGTGTTTCTTCCTATGTGAAATGCATGGCAAAGAAGAATTAGGTTTATGAAAATAGGTTATTCCATACATTTATATTACTAATTCGAGTCTGCAAAAGCAACTCATAACGCGCGATGAGTTCATTCAAAAAATGAACATATAACGCTGATTGACACATGCCCATTTTCAAAGTAATATATTTTACAAATCATGTACGGTCAAACGATATTGAAGAAGAGCAAGTACGTGTCAGAGCTGGGGTTTTAGAGAGTCGGTGGCTGGTGTGAACCGATACCCCCCTGATGCCGAATGGGCTTCTGAATCGCATCGCTGAAGCGCAGTAGGCGATGCCGGGATGTTCTCTCCGTTATCAAGAGAAAAATATCGAAAGGGTATTTCCTTTCCGTATTTTTGTGAGCGAATCGTTTATGCGATTAATAAAGGTGGTACCGCGAGACCCTCGTCCTTTTGTGACGAGGGTTTTTTGTATTTTTTAAGGAGGTGGTGGCCATGGAAGAAGGCTGGCCGGTGTGGCCATATGGTTCAAATCGGAAAGGAGGTGGACGAATTGGTGATCACGACAGATGATCTGGAAACCACGTGTCCAAATTGTAAAGGAAGCGGCAAAGAAGATCGGCTCCCTTGTCCGAAATGCTCGGGAAAAGGTGTCATCCTGACAGGGCAAGGAAATACATTGCTTCATTTTATCAAAAAACATCTTCATGAATAAAGGATGAGTGTAAGAAATGAAACGAGCTGAGAAGAGCATAGTTGAGCAGAGCGAAGATTTGCGGGGCAGTCTTCATGTGGCTGCCGGCCTATTTTTCATGGTATTTGGGACGATGTGTTTTGCATCAAAATCGATCTTTGTCAAATGGGCTTATGAGCAAGGGGCAGCACCCGAGGCGGTATTGTTATTTCGGCAATTGATTGCGGCGCCCATGTTTTGGCTGATTTATATGGTCTACCGTTCAAAGCTGCCGGCTAAACCGAAACATAAGGATGTCATCAAAGCCTGCATGGCGGGGCTGCTCTGTTTTTTTCTGTCGCCATTGTTTGATTTCATCGGCCTTCATCATGTCTCGGCGATTGTCGAACGGATGCTGGTCATGAGCTATCCGATTTTCGTATTGATTATATCCGTTGTGTGGAAAAAACAGATGATGCCGATTCGTGATCTGATTGCGATTTTGCTTGTGATCGGCGGGCTGTTTTTTGCTGTTGGCGGCTGGGATGCACAAGCGGTCAAAGCGAACATGGCGGGAGCGGCTTTGATTATTCTGTCGGCCATCTTTTATGCCGTTTATTTGGTTGTATCGGGACAACTTGTCCATCAAATCGGCGGCATTCGCATGAATGCATACGGAATGTCGGCGGCAAGCCTGGCAATGGCCGGTTATACAGGGGTTCAAGCAGCGGGAGAGCAGCCGGTCAACTTGGTTTCCTACCATCCCTCAATGTACGGTTTATTTATCATGATTGCGGTGGTCACGACGGTCATTCCTTTTGTCTTCATGCTTGAAGGCATTAAGCGGCTCGGAGCGGAGCGAGGGGCTTTCATTTCAATGGCCGGCCCTGTGCTCACCATTTTCTTTGGGGTCTTGTTTTTAAACGAGCGTTTAAGCTCCATCCAGTGGCTTGGATGCTTTATTGTGCTGTTGGTCATTAGTTTATTAGAATACCGAAAACTAAAGCGGTAGAATTGTTAGTACAGTTGCACATCTGATCTAGAAACGCACATGCTTTCAGATGGCAGCTGTACATCTATGTTTTTTTGATAACGTATGTCTTAGCCGCGAAGACGTGAACAGCTTGTTTCTTTTTTTTCTAAAAAAACGACTGTGAGATAAAACAGCCTTGATATGATAGCACCCATGAAGGGATGTAGCGGACGCCATGATGTGCTGACCGGTAGCGAAGAGATAATGCGAATTCTAAAAACCGCCTTTCCAATAGTGCCTTGAAGCTTTGTCAACCGTATCAATAGCGGATACAAAATGTATACGAGTACTGCTGCTGTGATCACAAATGGAGAACCGACTTCAAGTCAGACGAGACGTGCAACCCAACCGTAATCAGACAGTCGGTCAACAGTGCGCCTTGTACATTGCAATGTGTATAACGTCCTCTCTATGATGCTATAAATGGGGGACGAATCCTGATTTTCGACAAGTATTTTTATAGGATGATAAAATTTGACTATTCCGCTAAATCATACTCATTTGCACTAACCGATTTCCCACTCTCCAAAGTTTTGATAAAATAAATAAGTTGTAGTAAATGATACGGAGGTTTAATCGTGGGAAAAGTAAAGAGAAATATGCCCTGCCCTTGCGGAAGCGGCCTGAAATATAAAAAATGCTGCGGCAAATCGGAGGCGGAATTTCCGTCTATTGCGGTGCAGGAACTGAAACAAGTACAGAAAGATGTCATGGAATTTGCTTTTACGGAACATAAAGAAACGATCGATCAATTTCTCAACCAATATTCTTTTCTATCAGATTTAGAACAATCCGCGCAAAAAATATGCGTCTTTAATTTAGGGGTATGGGGGGTATTTTCCCAGCCGCTCGCAGAAGGCGGGTTGACGATTTTTGAAGACTACCTGAAGAGAAAAGGTTCATCCATTCTCAGGTCGCAGACAAAAGAAGCCGTTGAAACATGGACAAATCTAGCCCCGGCTTTGCTGCGCGTGAAACATATCGGAGATGCTCTGATTCGTTTTGAGGATGCCGTTACAAATGAAGAAGTAACCGTGAAGATGAATGTGAAGCGGGAAGGGCCTTTTGTAGGCGAGTATGTGCTCGGATTTCCGATCAAGGTCGGCGGCCATACGGAATTCTTTTTGCAATTCACGATCTATCCTGCAAAAATGGCAGAGGCTCTTAAAAGCAGGCTAAGCGAAGCTTTGGATCGGTTTACAGGAGAAGGCGGAGCGAAAGAACAATTGATGAGAGAAGATTTTCACCATGTTTTAATGAAACTTTGCCAACAAGAAGAGCATCCATCGCCTGAACAGGCTCCTCAAGAAATCGAATGGGCCAATGACATGGAAAAAGAGACAGCGCTTGTCATTGAAAAAGGGATGCTTGATGAAGGACATTCGGAAACGTTTGCTTCCTGGGCGGTCGGACTATGGAAGTCATATTGCGCCAAAAAAGCGCCGGTCATCAAAAAAACCGAAGCATTTGCGGCTGCCTTAGAGTATTTTATCAATACGGTTTCCAAATCGGACAAATCGGTATCACAGGCAAAGCTTGCGAAAAAATACGGTGTCAGCGCATCGACCGTATCGAATCGTTTCAAAGATATTGAATCTGTCTTAAAAGAAGAGCTAGATCATCATCTTGAGCTGATGCCTTCTTAAAATGAATATACGCTGTGGACTCAGGGCCGCTAAAACCTTCCGGGAAATCGGAAGGTTTTTTTATGTTTTATACATTTTGATTAAATCTTGAGAAAAATGTTTTAAGATATCGTAGCCCAAACAATAAAACAGGGAGAGGGTTATACGATGGATACGATTCTACTGGAAACAAATCATCTTCAGAAAAAGTTTGGAAGAGCTTCAGCTCTCTCAGATGTCTCACTGACAGTCTATAAAAACAGCATTTACGGGCTTTTGGGGCCTAATGGAGCCGGAAAGTCCACGACCTTAAAACTATTAACCGGAATTTTGAATCCGACTTCAGGGGATATTCTTTTTGCGGGGCGGAAATGGCAGAGGTCCGTTTTAAAAGACATCGGTTCATTAATAGAATCCCCGCCGCTTTACAACAATTTAACTGCTTTTGAAAATGTTAAGGTTCATGCGACATTATTGGGTCTTCCGGATGCGAGAATAAAGGAGGTGCTCAAAATCGTTGATCTGCAACACGCCGGGAAAAAAAGGGCAGGTCAGTTTTCGATGGGGATGAAGCAAAGGCTTGGGATCGCCATTGCTCTTTTGAATCACCCTAAATTATTAATACTTGATGAGCCCACAAACGGACTCGACCCGATCGGCATCCAAGAGTTGAGAGAGCTCATCAGATCATTTCCCGAGAAGGGGATTACTGTCATATTATCAAGCCACATGTTGTCAGAAGTAGAGCAGATCGCAGACCATATAGGAATTATCAGCAGCGGCTGCCTCGGATATCAAGGGAAAATAAATAAGGGGGACGACCTGGAGCGCCTTTTTATGGAGGTTGTCAAATCAACCCGCGGGATAGAAGGTGGAGAAAGATGATCGGACAATATGTAAAAGCGGAAAATCTGAAGTTTAAAAGAACCTTTTCGAGAAAAATGATTTTTCTTGTACCTTTTATCAATATTTGCTACGCCTTTTTCATGAACCCCGGATACTTTGTATCAGGTACATATAATTGGTGGTCTATCATTTTGATGCCGGTGCTGATCGCATTGCTGTGTGCGCTGTCTCATCAAAAGGAAAAGAAAGCGTCAAATTACAACGGGATTTTTTCGTCGCCGATTCAGTTGCATATGATGTGGTATGCAAAAATAGGAGTCATTGCTATCTATTCATTAGCGTCTCAAGTTGTTTTCTTAGGCTTTATGTTTGTCATGCAGCTGATCATTCCTCAATTTCCAGCTGTCAATTTAACTGTTGTTAGCGCGAATCTGCTGCTTTGGATCACTACTTTATGGGAGATACCGCTCTGTTTATTCATCGCGAGAAAGTGCGGGTTTACGGCTGCCGTCATGTTGAATCTGCTGGGCAGCGTCATTTTCGGCATTATGTCGGCAGCAAGCCCTTTTTGGTGGGTAAACCCGTGGAGCTGGCCGATCAGAGTCATGTGCCCCGCGATTGGCATTCATCCAAACGGTCTGCCGCTCGAAACCGGCGATCCTTTGAACAGCTGGTCGGTTGTTCCTTTAGCAGCGGTGCTTTCTGTTCTTTTTTGTACTGTTTTGTTGATGTTGACCAGGCGGTATTTTTCTCCTGCTGTCGACCGTGGAACAAAAAAACGGGGGGCGGTTTGATTTGTTGTTATTTTTCAGATGTTTGCTTGCTGACGTTAGAAAAACGAAACGCACCTCTTTTATATGGCTGCATGCAACGATTCCTTTCATATGCGCCGGTTTCTTTCTGCTTTATTTCTATCACAGGGAGCATCAGCCAGATCAATTGTATCGGGCATATATCGAAGCTATTGCAGTTGCTCTGCCGCTTCTCATTGGGATTGTGTGCGGAATGGCAGCGTCTTTGGAAGAGCAGGCAGGCAAATTTCAAGTCCTGTTGGGAGGTACATCTCCCAAACTGGCGGCTTATTTAAGTAAAATGACGCTGCTAATCGTTATGAACATCTGTGCAATTTACCTGGCTATCGGTCTGTATCTGTTGGGATTGAGATTTCTTTTTCATGTGCCGAATCTTCCATATTCTCTTTTTGTAGAGGGCGGGGCATGGCTTGCCGCCGGAAGCGTCGCACTCTATTTCATCTATTTTTTTATCAGTTGCGCCTTTGGAATGGGAGCATCAGTTTTAATAGGAGGAGCTGGTCTTTTGATGACCGCTTTAATGAATACGGGACTGGGGGATGCGGTCTGGAAATATAATCCTTGGGCATGGGGGATTAGATTGGCAGAATATAAAGGAGCCGAGCAATTCAGCCAATTCGATGCTTTCTTATTATCTCTCCTGCATCAAGAAATCAACAGAGGGGCATTGATCATGGTGTTTGCTATAATAACTTTATTCATTGTGAGCATGATTTGGTTTATCCGCTGGGAGGGAAAAAAGGCTTATGAGTAATGTGAAAAGGGTGGTCGCTGAGTGGCAAAGATTTTAGTAGTAGATGACGAGAAAGATATTCTGATACTCATACAAAATATTTTGCGCAGAGATGAGCACCAAGTGCATACACTGGATCAGGTTCCCATGGACACCCTCGACGTTTTTGAAGGCTATGATTTAATTTTGCTTGATGTCATGATGCCGGAAGTGGACGGATTTGAACTGTGCGGGAAAATCCGCCCGATTGTAGACTGTCCGATTCTGTTTCTCACAGCTAAGACAGAGGAAGAAGCTATTGTGAAAGGCCTCATGACAGGAGGAGACGACTATATTACCAAGCCATTCGGCGTTCTTGAACTCAGTGCCAGAGTCAACGCCCATTTAAGAAGAGAACAGAGGGAAAAATATCAGACAAAACGGCTGATTTCTGGTTTTTTATTTCACTTTGACAGCAAGGAAGTATTTATTCATGATCAAAAATTAAATTTGACAAAAAATGAATATAAAATATGTGAGCTATTGGCTGTACATAAAGGGCGTATTTTTACAAGAGAAGAAATTTATGATCAAGTATATGGTCTGGATGGAGATGCAATGCATTCCACGATAACCGAATTTATCAGAACGATTCGAAAAAAATGCAAAGAATATCATGCAGACCCCATTAAAACAGTATGGGGTGTTGGATACAAATGGGAGTAGGCAAAAGAAAAAAGACGCTGCGCAAAGAGCTGATCAAGTATATGGTGACTTTGTCCTTCAGCTTAATCGCAGTCACTGCGCTATATGTTGCCGTCAATACGCTGGGAATGAATGCAGGCTTGTTTTATCCGGCCAATTATTATGAACACAAAGCTGAAAAGCTGAAGCCCCTGATTCAATCAGCTGAACGAATAGAGGAAGGCATGATTCCGGATACGATGAGATATGCCGTTCTTGATAAGAAATCAAAACAAAAAACGGCAGGAAACATAAAGGAATCCGACCTTCCTCTAGTGAGGAAAAAAATAGGCAACAAGCCGTATGTCAATTATAAGCAAAAAGGTTACTTGATCATTGAACGCAAAGATGAATATTGCGTACTAGAGTATTCCATGCGGGCTGAATTCCGTTCTTCTTTTCTGAGAAAGTATTTTCCGAATTATGAGCTGACAAGTCTATGCATCATGGTGATCCTTCTAATGACAGTTATTTTTATTGTGACGACTCTCTTTGCCAATCGATTAAAAAAACATTTTGAAACATTGAACACAATGGCCAAACATATCAAGAAGCAGAACCTTCATTTCACACCGGAATTTTCAAATATTAAAGAGTTTGATCATGTGATTGACTCGCTAATTGATATGAGGGATGCCCTGAAAGCCTCTCTTCAGGCGCAATGGCATTTAGAGAAAACGAAGAAGGAACAGATCGGCGCATTGGCCCACGATATTAAAATTCCAATGACGATTATTAAAGGAAATGCCGAATTGCTGAGTCTATCACCGCACAATCAAGAGCAGTCCGATTATATTAAGTATATTCTTGATGCCGGAGATAAAATCGACCAATACATTGACCAATTAATTCATCTGTCGAAAACAGAGGAGACATTGCATATCGAGCTGAAAAGAACCAAGGTGAAAGACCTGGTCGAAAGCGTGCTGAATGATACGGCAGCTTACTTAGGAAGCAAAGATATTGAAATTGTAGTAAAAGAACAGAACTTGGAAGGGCAAAAAACGGCAATCGACATCGGCCTTCTTCACCGGGCGCTGATGAATATTCTGTCGAACGCCGCAGATTATACGCCTCAAGGGGGGAAGATTGTTTTGGAAGCCGCCTGTACAAACGATACTCTCATTTTTACTATTACAGACAGCGGAAAAGGCTTTTCTCCGGAAGGGCTAAAAAAAGCAGCCCAGCTTTTCTACATGGAGGATAAAAGCCGGACATCCAATGGACATTACGGCATGGGACTTACCTTTGCGCTCAGCGTTGTCAAGCTTCATCAAGGCGATTTGGCGATAAAAAATGCAGAGACGGGGGGCGGCCAAGTCAGCATAACCATTCCATTGTTTACAGAATAAGGGCTTTTTCCGTTTCGGGTAGATGACGCTCCGAAACGATTGACGGTGATAACTGATAAACCTCAAAACCTTCCGAAGCCGTTCGGAAGGTTTTTTACGGTTCCTGAAGCTCCTTTTTTAGACATTGATAAAGCCGCGCACCCGCCTGTTTAAGCGGATAGGCTGACGTTTTGCAAAGGATGCCGAACGTCACGCTGATCGGGTTGTCCTTGATGAGGCGGACCGCTGTTCCAGTGGGAGGGGGAGAAATGATGCTTTTGGGAATAAGGGCGATGCCGAGCCCTGCGGCCACATAGTTTTTCAAAGCGGTCATGCTGCCGACCTCCATTGTATTCATTTGACTTCCCGGCATCTCCTGAAAAGCGATTTCGACTTTTTTTCGGTATGTGCAGTTGCTGGCCGTGATCAACAGACGGTGATCCCTGATATCTTTAAGAATGATGCTCTCATTTTTGCCGGCGGGGTGTCCTTCAGGCATTAACACCGCCAGTTCCTCAGCATAAAGCGGTTCAAAATAGAGGTCTGTTCCCATTGCCGGAGTTGAACAGACGGCAAGGTCGAGATCTCCCTGAATGAGCCGTTCTCCCAATGTCGTCGAGTTCGCAATATCGACGGATACTCGAATCTTCGGATAATCCGCTAAAAATTTCTCCAAAATCCGGGGCAATTGGGAGCTTGCGATCGGTTCGACTGCCCCTAAACGAATATGTCCCGCCTCTCCAAGCAATAAATCTGCCATGTTGTTTTGAAGGTGGTCCATATCCTTGACAATATGTCTGCTCTGTTCAAAAAAAAGCCTGCCCGCTTCAGTCAGCCTGAAGGTTTTCCCTCGTTCAAGCAAACGAATTCCGACGTCTTCTTCGAGTTTTTTGATTTGCATCGTAACCGTGGACTGGGCATAATTTAAATCCTCTGCCGCCCGGTTAAAACTCCCGCATGTCACGATTTTATGAAATGTCTTTAACGTTTTCAGATCCATCACCATCACCTCAATATCAATTCAATAAAATTGAACCAATCATTCAAATGATTCAATTATACAAAACTAAAAAACCATTATACACTATAAATCAAATCAGAGGAGGAGTGATAAAATGCCGTTTGTCCGAATTGATCTTGTAAAAGGCAGAACAAACGAAGAGATTCGCTGCATCAGCCGATCTGTTCACCAGGCGATGACGGAGTCAATCGATGTTCCGAAAGACGATTATTTTCAAGTCATCACACAGCATGATGAGGAAGAGTTTTTCTTTGATCCGAACTACATGAACATCCAGCGAACGAAGGGTCTGATCTATGTTCAAATCACAATGAAAGAGAGGCCGCTCGAAAAGAAGCGCTCTTTATATCAACATATTGCAGATCGATTGAAGAATGACGCGAACATTCGCAAGGAGGACGTCATGATCATTGTAACCGAAAATGTGAAAGAGAACTGGTCGTTTGGAAATGGTACGGCACAGCTTGCATCAACTGAAAAAGGAGTGCTGAAAAATGGACATGAAAAATAAAACGGCTCTTGTGACAGGAGGCGGCACGGGGATCGGAAGAGCAGTATCCATTGCCTTAGCAAACCGCGGCGTGTCGATTGTTGTAAACTATTCACGTTCAAAAGCCGAAGCTGAAGAAACGGTTGAGATGATTAAAAGTGAAGGCGGGCGCGCAATCGCGGTGAAAGCAGATGTTTCACAGGTAAGTGAAGTAGAAGACATGTTTGAAACAGCGGTACAGGAGTTCGGGACTGTTGATTTTCTCGTCAATAACGCAAGCATCACCAGACAAATTGAGCTTGGCGACTTGGATGCGGCTACTGAGGAAGTCTGGGATGAACTGTTTGCCGTTAATGTCAAAGGGATGTTTTACTGCGCCAGGGCGGCGGCTCCTTTCATGAAGAAAAATAAACAAGGTGCCATCGTAAATGTCGGCAGCATCGCCGGGCTGACAGGTTCTGGTTCATCTCTGCCATATGCCGTATCGAAAGCTGCGGTTCACGGGCTTACGAAATCATTGGCACATGCGCTTGCGCCGGAGATTAGAGTTTGCAGTGTGGCGCCCGGTGCGGTCTCTACGAGATGGTGGGAAGGGCATGAAGAAAAAATGAAGCGGCTCAGCCAAAAGCTCCCGCTCGGGCGGGTCGCGGAACCGGAAGACATCGCCATGCTGATCTGCGCGGTTTTGGAACAAGAAGCAATCACAGGCCAAATTATAACGGCAGACTGTGGTCAAACGTTGTAGCAATCCTCTTGTTCTGAGTATTTTTCCCTATTCCTATATGAAACTATTTACCTTATGATGAAACATATAGAAATAGAAAAAAGAGGGAAGTCTGTATGAGACGTTTACAATCTTTAGAAGCAATCGAAAAAGTAAAAAGTGGAGATCGGCATATTTTACGGGATGCGGAATGGTTAAAATATCTTTTTTTGACAGAGGAACAAAATATTAATTTGGAGCGGGTTTCTTCTCTGGAAAAGATGCCTTCTCACCCCGTTCTTCTTTATGTTGAAAAAACGCTGCACATTTTGGAGCAAACCGATATTCCGCAACATGAAAAAGACATCATCGAAGAGGTTCTCATTTGGAGTGAGGCAGCTAAATGCGGTCAGCCCCATAAAAGAAAGGAGTGGCGGGACAAAGGGTTCCAGCTCGCGATTCATAATATAGGATCGGCGCAGATTTATGCAAATCGGAACAAGACACTTATGCCTGAACGGCAAGACATTGAGGAACTGGTATATATTTTGATTTTGACGCACGGTCTTGTCGGACAGTATATCCGCGGGGAAACGAGGTACCGGCAATTCACGCCTCTGATTGATTGGATTGAAGCATCTAGATCGGCGGACATCGACATGAAACGGGTTCTGTATGGACTGAACAAATGTATTATTGCAGGGGTTTCGCCTGAGCTTTGGGAATCAATTGAGCAAGACGTGAACCAGGTCATTAAGCAGATTGCCAAAGGGAAAAGGAACATGGACTGGCCGTTTCCGGAAAGAATGAAAAAATTACGGAAACAAGCGCTCAGTTTGGGGGAAGACAGCAGCTTTTATGAGCGATTTCTGAAGGAGCATTCGGCTGAAGAGGTACTGCGGCGGTTGTTTGAGAAAGCAGACTTGTGGTATGTGGAATCTGCACTTTCTGCGTTCAGTTTCGAAGAGTTTGTCAAAATCTTTTTGCTCATCCTTCGTTCAGCCAATCCTTTATCAATCAGGCACATCAGCTTTGAACCGCTGATGAAGGATATGTACCGCGACTATCAAGGTGTACGGCATACAAATATTTATAAGAAGCGGATTATCGAAGCATGCCTGAAAGACATGTCCATCAGCGATTTGCTTTATGGCGAGGTGCCGGTGAATGAGCATGTATCGCTTTCTGTCCAGCCGTTTGATCAAGCTTCTGAAATTGTAGGTGTCACTTTTTCGTTTTCAAAGGCCGGACTGAAGCTGATCGAATTTTGCCAGGAAGCGGAGAAGTCGCCTTTATATGAACGGGCGATCGTACTGCTTTATGACTTTTTTGAGTTTCGCAAGGATTCATTTGACCGCCTGCAAAATGAGCAGGCTTATTTGTCTGATATGAATGGTGCGGAAGATTATAAAAAGAAGATTGCAGATTATGCCGTAGGAGAGAAGATGCTTGATATCGGAGCCGGCGGCGGAGTAATGCTTGATTTGCTGACAGAGCATCATCCGGAAGCCGAAATCATCGGAATCGATCTGTCGGTCAACGTCATTGAAGAGCTGCAAAAAAGAAAAGTGCGGGAGCATAAACCGTGGCAGGTCAAACAGGCTGATGCATTGGATTTGCCTGAGTACTTTGAACAAGAAAGTGTCGACACCATCGTTTTTTCATCCATTTTGCATGAACTGTTTTCATATATTCCGTATGAAGGTAGGAAATTTAATCACCGCGTCATCTCGAAAGCATTAAAAAGCTCCTTTGACGTACTGAAGGCAGGGGGCAGAATCATTATCAGGGACGGAATCATGACAGAAGACAAGGGTGAGCTGCGCTGTATCCGCTTTAAAGATCCGCGCGGAATGGATTTTCTGAAAAGGTATGTCCGCGATTTTAAAGGGCGCAGCGTACAGGTTCTCAAGATGGAGAAGGATGCGGCGATGCTGTATGTCAATGATGCGATGGAATTTCTCTATACATATACATGGGGGGAAGAAGCGTACCCTCATGAAGTGCAGGAGCAGTTTGGCTATTTTACGCCTTCGGAGTTTCAAGCCTGTATTGAGAAAGAGCTTGGGGAATGTGCGAATATTCTTGTGTTCGAGCATTATTTGCAGAAAGGGTATGAAGAGCATCTCTCTCCTAAAATTGAATTGACCGACCGGCATGGTGATCCCGTTTCTTTGCCTGACAGCACCTGTTTTATTGTCATTGAGAAAAGATAGCAAAAAAGCACCTTCTAAAGGTGCTTTTTGCGTTAGTTTTTAAAGAAGCTGCTGAAGTAATCCTCAGTCGTGTAATCATTAAGGTCAAGCTGCCATTTGCCGTCTTTTGTTTTGTTCATTTTGACTTCAACGGTTTTTTCGCTTGAAGCGGTCTCTACCTTTTTGAGTTCTTCCACCATGGCGTCGATTGTAGGGCTGATTAGTTCCTCGCGGGAAATGTAATCTTTTCCGCTGTTTTTGACGTATTCTTCCATTCTCTTTTGAACTCTTTTTTCGAGATCTGAGCTATCGATCGGTGTGACTGTTGTTTCAACTGTCGCTTCGTCGCTTGTAATCGTTTTTGTAACCGCTTTGACTTTTGCTTTGTCCTGATAGACGTTTTGAATAGTGCTGATCAGCTTGTTCAATTTCTTTTTATCGACTTGATCTTCATCATAGATGCCCATATTCTTGATAAGCGATTTTTGGCCGCCTTCAAGATAATCAGTAACGATTTCACGTTTGTTTTCGCCCGTCAATTTTTCAAAGTTGTCGTTATCCTTGCCGAAAAGCGTGATATCTGTATAAGCAAGCAAGGCTTTGGCCGGATCGTCAAGCTTTTTGGCAGTATCTAAAATGTCGCTGCTGCCGCCGTCGATTGTGAATTCAATCGGCTCGACTTTTTCGTCGCCATAAGTTTCAGGTGTATATTCAAGCTGAAACTTTTCGCCTTTATCAACCTGGTAGTAAATATATCCTTCGGTTGATTTATCAGGATTTAGCGAGGCGGACGAAAGCCCTTCATTATTAGAATACATTGACACATCCGAAACTTTAGAGTCGTCCTGGTAAAGACTGAACGATCTCTTGTTGATGGACAATGGTTTTTGGCCTGTATTCTTTATGGACACTTTTACTTTTAAGATAAGTTCGCCTTCACCTAGTTTTGTTGTTGAATCCTCAGGCAGTGTATATTCGGAGCTGACAACTTTAACCTCTGCATTGTCCGCTTTTTTTGTATCTTCTTTTTCACCGCTTGCGCTTTTATTGCCTCCGCAAGCTGCTGACACGACGGCTACGATCATCAAAAGCATCATCAGAAAAAACTTTTTGCTGCGCATGGTCTGTCTCCTTTTTTATTAATTTTTTCAATGTTATGTAAATGAAAAGAAAATGCCGGTTTAGGGCATAAAGCCCTCTCTTCGGGATGGATCTTACTCAAGTCCCGGTCATTTCATTTATCTAACAGTGAAAATTTGATTATAAATCTTCCTTTTTCCTCAGTTTCTATAAAAAAACAGAAACAACATCACTCATTTTAAGGTTTAAAGAATCATTAATAAATAGGTGATAAATACTAATTTTGGACAATGATTTGCAAGATTAGACATGATTTCAAAGTTTGGGTGGTACAAAGAGACTAAAACTTTAGGATGACACAAGTGTGTATTAAATTGAAGAAAATCCATTTTTTTCAGCGTTCAGCATAAATATTCACTAGAGAAACATAAGAAATCGTTTCGGAAAGTCAGTGAAGCAGAAACCGATGGACAAATCCCTGCGGATGAATAAATAGTCCTGGTTTCGGGTTTCCTTAACTTAAGCTTAAAATTTAGTAGATCAATCGATGCAGAATGCCTTGAGATTTTCTCTCTGGTTGATGGCGCAGAAATGATTAGAGGGGACTGGCAGTTCACAAGAGGAATGCTTTTGTTAAAACAGCCGGCGGTGATCGGCTCAAATGAAGAATCGGCGAACATCCGATGCTGGAGAGGGTAAAGGCACCCGGCTCAACATGAAGTGAAAAGCCGAAAAGGCTCTTCACTTGATGCCAATCATCATTGCGATGATGATTGCGGCAGCGCCGATGATGAACCAGCCGACGATCAGTTTCCAGACAAACTTGATCCAGCGTTCATAAGGAATGCCCGCAATCGCGAGCGAAGCCATCAGTACACCTGAAGTCGGAATAATGGAATTGGTAATACCGTCTCCATATTGATAAGCAAATACGGCAATCTGTCGTTCAAATCCCAATAAATCGGCCAGCGGCGCCATAAGGGGCATTGTGGTTGCAGCCTGCCCGCTCCCTGATGGAATAAACGTATTGATCACGACTTGGACGACGAACATGCCGATGGCGCTGATTTCATTTGGAAGCGTGCTGATCGCAGAAGCCAGACTGCTGATGATCGTATCAATGATCTGGCCGTCTTCCAGCACGACGACGATCGCCCGGGCGAAGCCGACAATCAGCGCTCCGTATACAACTTGCTTCATTCCGTCAACAAATGAACCGAACGTCTTGTTGATGCTGAGCACGCCGGCAAAGCCGGCTGCGAGTCCGATGATCAGAAAGCCGGCCGACAGTTCGGTTAAAAACCAGCCCCATTTAAACACACCGAAAATATTGATCCCAAAGCCCAAAGCAACGATCAGAAAAACGAGGCCGTGCCTTAGTGTGAAAGAAACAGCAGGCTGTCCTGCCGCGACCTCTTCGTTCATCTCGGCAGCTGTCCCATACATCAATCCGGTTTCCGGACTCACTTTTACTTTTTGTGCATATCTCATGACGTAAAATATGGAAAAGCCAAGCATCACAACATAAACAGCCAGCCTGTAACCGATGGCGCTGAAAATAGGAACTTCAGCAATCGTCTGCGCGATTCCGACGGTGAAAGGATTCAGCATGCCGCCGGTAAAGCCCGCTGCGGCGCCGAGAGAGATTATGGCCAGCCCGGTCAATGAATCATAGCCAAGCGCTCTTGCAACGGCGATACCGATCGGAACAAAAATGATCGTTTCTTCAGACAATCCGATGGTCGCGCCGCCGAGTGAAAAGGCGAACATGATGACCGGGATCAGCAGGACGCCCCGTTTTTTCAGCCGCCGCACCAATACATTGACACCGGCATTGATCATTCCTGTTTGATGGATGATGCCAAAAGCGCCTCCAATCAAAAAAATGTAAAAAATAATGTCTGCCGACTGCATCATACCTTCCGGGACGGCTTTGAATAAATCAAATAAACCAACAGGGCCGGCATCTGTTTGCTGGTAGCTTCCTTGAACGATTACCGTTTGTCCGTTTTTTTCAACCCGTTCAAATGTTCCGGAAGGGATGATATAAGACGCTATAGCGGCCAGAATCATAATGAAAAAAATCAGTGCATATGTGTGGGGAAATCGTAATCGTGTTTTCTTCGGGGCGTCATTGCTCATTCAGCAAATCTCCTTTATAATGTATTGTTATACAAATATTTTTATATTTAAACATTATTAATATATAAACATTAGTTTGTCAATCCCCTGGAATATAAGGTTCAAAAGCAGAAGGGAGAACAGTTATGAAAAAACAAATTGAGAAAGAAATCGAAAATATTCGTGAAGATTTGCTGCATATCAGCCAGTATATAGGCAACCATCCTGAACTTGGCCATGAGGAATTCAAAGCTTCAAGGATCCTCTCAGAAGAGCTGAAAAAACACGGCTTTAAAGTGGAATTAGGAACATCAGGACTTGCTACGGCATTTACAGCTGAATATGACAGCGGCCGGCCCGGCCCTTCCATCGGATTTATGGCGGAATATGATGCGCTTCCCGACCTGGGTCATGCCTGCGGCCATAATTTGATCGGGACAATGTCTGTCGGAGCTGTAATCGGCGTCAGCAAAGTCATTGAATCATGCGGAGGCAAAGTGTATGTATATGGAACACCTGCCGAGGAAACGAAAGGCGGCAAAGTAACCATGGCCGAACAAGGGGTTTTTGACCATCTTGATGCTGCCATGATGGTACATCCTTACTGTAGACATGAAAAAAGCGGAACATCGCTGGCGATGGACGCCATTCAATTTGAATTTTTCGGAAAGGCTTCACATGCCGCCGGAGCGCCGCATGAAGGAATCAATGCCCTTGACGCCGTAATTCAAACATTCAACGGCATAAATGCGCTCAGACAGCATATTCTGCCTGATGCACGGATTCACGGCATCATTCCTGAAGGAGGAAAAGCGGCGAATGTCGTGCCGGATTATGCAGTCGCACAATTTTACGTCAGGGGAGCTGAACGCTCCTATGTCAATGAACTGCTCGAAAAAGTGAAAAATTGTGCAAAAGCGGCTGCACTTGCGACGGGCGCCCGGCTTGAAAGCTCTTTTTACGAATTATCCTATGACGACTTGAAAACAAATGAAGCATTATCAGACGTATTTACAAAAAATATGATCGAACTAGGCGTCGATCCTGATGCGATTCATGAAAAAGCGGATGGAGGAGGTTCGGTTGATATGGGGAATGTCAGCCAGGTCGCACCATCCATTCATCCATATGTGCAAATTTGCGATGAACCGTACGCGTGTCATACGCCGGAGTTTCGCGAAGCAGCTATGAGCAGCAAAGGGTTTGAAGGATTGATGCTCGGTGCAAAGTCGATGGCGTTTACCGCCTATGACCTGTTGACGAATGCAGAGCTTGTGAAAAAAGTGAAAGAAGAATTCAGGCAGCTGAAACAATAGACAGAGCGGGGGTTATTTTACAAAAAAAATCCCCGGATGGTCTAATTCAGGGCAAGAAGGTTAAACGGATGCCTTATTACCTATAAGAAGCAAGCAGGCTCGATATTGCGCTTTCCTTCCAGTAAGCTTTTTTACCTCTTCAAGAAGATGCCGACAAAATTAAATCACAATTGAGGTTTAAAGCTAGCGGCTTGCCTCTGATCAGTAATCGAAGACAATGGCAGATCAAAGGCGCTAATGCGATTATTCCTTAATTTTTTGAACCCTTCAATGGTATAATAAGTGTATACTGAATAGATATTGAACTTTTGAGTACACTGTTATTAAGGTTTTAAAAAAAGATCGGCAGATGCGCCAACATCTAACCGATCGACAATAGAACAGCTCCTGTAAAGGAGTCAGCTTCAGCCTAATTTTTCAGGAGTAAGATCGTCTTAGTTTAGCGGCCAGGACGTTCTTACTTTTTTTGTCTGATGACATTATAGCCACAATCAAAATGCCAAATGTAAACATTAGTTGGATCGCGCTTTCAACTGCCATACCCTCACCCCCTTTCGTCAAGAAATGGAGGTGAGCTGATCACCCTTTTAGAAGTTGATTCTATTGTTAGTTTTACTTTATCTAAAGCGGTTGAAAAAACAAGGTGTCCTTTTTTGGGTTTCCTAGAAAGGAATAAGGCTCGATTAGTGGGTAGTATAGCTCTGTTAATCAAAAAAGAGCCGGCGGTGCGTCAGATCTTCGAGTGGAATCCATAAGGGCCTTTACCATCTCCAATCGGAGCCGATGGGCCTGCGAACTTATACAATGCCGTAAAAGTAGCGGCGAGCGAGGAGGCGAAAGGGAAAGGAACGCTTATCGTCATGAATGACCGCATCGGAGCCGCACGGTACGTGACAAAAACCAATACAACTGCTCCTGATACATTTCAGTCGGAAGAGATGGGCTTTCTCGGCAATATTGCCGACGACATTTATTTTCATAATGAAGTGACGAAAAAGCATACGATAGAAACGGATTTTGACATTTCAAAAATCGATAAGCTTCCTCAAGTCGATATTATTTATGGTTATCAAAGCGACGGGCGCTATTTATTCGATGCCGCTGTCAAAGCAGGGGCGAAAGGGATCATCTATGCGGGAAGCGGAAACGGCTCGATTTCCAATGAAGCAAAAAAAGGCGCGGCCGTCATTCGCTCCAGCCGCACCGGAAGCGGAATCGTAACACCGAATCCGGAGCTGGAAAAGAAACATCTGTCGGCCTCCAATTCGTTGAACCCGCCAAAATCCCGGATTTTGCTAATGCTGGAACTGACCAAAACAGATGACCCTGAAAAAATCCAGAAATATTTTAATGAGTATTGATCAGAAAGCTGCCGGCGATTCGGCAGCTTTTATAAATCCTGTGATAACCGGATCATATCGATGCATTGGATGCCATTTTCATAAATGGGTTCTGAATAATGCCTTATAAAAAAATCCCGGTCTACCCCTGTGATTCTGAATCCGCATTTTTGATAGAGAGCCAGCTGTCCGATGCTTGAATTTCCGGTGCCGATTTCAATCGTTTTGAACCCCTCTGATTTTGCCGTTTTTAGTGCATGCATGATCAGTTGTTTGCCGATTCCCTTTCCCTGCATCTCTTCTTTGACTGCAATGTTGACCAATTCGGCCGTTTCAGGCCTTGTTGCCAGCAGTATATAAACCCCGGCAATTTCCCGGTTGATTTCAGCAGTAAAACATTGTCCTCTTTTGGCATAGTCTTTAATTAGTTTTTCTGAAGGATCTGCCGACAGCAGCAAGTCCATCGGAAGTGCGTTTTCCGATGGAAGTTTTCGAATGATCATTTTATTTTCCTCCTATCCTAAACAATTGAAATCCTCGAGGGGCTCGTGCAAAATAGTAAACACAAGCGAACTCAAAAGAGAGGTACCGATATGAATATATCTGAATATATGGCGTATGACGCCGTTGGCTTATCTAAGCTTATCAAAAAAAAGGAAGTGGCAGTAGACGAATTAATCGATACCGCTTTCGGCCGCCTGGAGCAAGTCAATCCCGGGATTAATGCGGTCGTGCGGACGAGAAAAGACCGGGTCAAGAGTGAAAGCGGACAGCTTGATGTTTCACGGCAGCCGTTCGCCGGTGTGCCCATTTTGTTAAAAGATATTTCCCAAGCGATAAAAGGGGAGCCGCTGACAGCTGGTGCGAAGCTGCTCAAGTCATACACCGCAAAGCGCGATTCGAATTTTGTCGCCAGGCTGCGCGATGCAGGGTTTTTATTTCTCGGGCATACGAATACACCTGAATACGGATTGAAAAATATTTCTGAGCCTGAGCTGTACGGGCCCACGCGGAATCCGTGGAATCCCGCTTATTCGCCGGGAGGTTCGAGCGGCGGCTCGGCAGCGGCGGTGGCAGCGGGAGTTGTTCCCGTGGCGGGAGCGAGTGACGGGGGAGGCTCCATCCGGATTCCGGCTTCTTTTGCCGGCCTTTTCGGTCTGAAACCGACCCGCGGCAGAACGCCTGTAGGGCCTGGAGCCGGGCGGCAATGGCAGGGTGCGTCCATTGATTTTGTTCTTTCTCGAACTGTCAGGGACAGCGCGGCACTGCTGGACATTCTCCAAACGATCCAGCCTGAGGCCGCTTTTCATACACCTTTATTCCCCGGCCGTTATGTCGAGGATATGAAAAAAGGGGCAAGCCGCCCTATGAAAATCGCCTTTTCTGTACAATCTCCAGTCGGCACGCCTGTCAGTGATGAGGCAAAACGAGCCGTCTATCACACCGTTAAATGGCTTGAAGCAGAGGGGCATGATGTTGAGGAACAGACAAATGGAGTTGACGGACTCCGTTTAATGGAAAACTACTATTTGATGAACAGCGGTGAAATTTCCGCAATGGTTTTAGGTATGGAAAAAACGCTTGGAAGACCGATCACAGCGCAGGATGTTGAAATCGTCACATGGGCGCTGAATGAAGCCGGTAAAAAAGTGACGGCCGCTGAATTTACGGCAAGCCTGGCCTCGTGGGATAAAGCGGCCGCGCAAATGGCGGCATTTCATGAAACATATGATGTATATGTCACGCCTGCAACGGCATTCCCAGCTCCAAAGATCGGCGAGCTGACCCATACACAAAAAGAAACCGAAGAACTCATGAAGGTTAGCGGAATGGAAAAGAGCGAGCAGCAGGCGCTTGTGTATGAGATGTTTTTGAAGAGCTTGACGTATACCCCATTCACACAGCTTGCTAACTTAACCGGACAGCCGGCGATGAGCGTGCCGGTCCATATGACAAACGACGGGCTTCCGCTGGGGGTTCAGTTTACGGCGCCGAAAGGAAAAGAACATTGGCTGCTTCGAATCGCCTTCACATTAGAGCAGTCTGATTTATGGATTGGCATGAAAGGAAACCCGATGCTCGTATAAATAGCCAGTAAAAGAAGAACGGCATTAAACGGGCCGTTCTTCTTTTTTTTCATACAGCATTTCAAGCTCATCGACCAAGGATCCGACATATTCAACAGCCTGACGGATCGATTCATCAGTCGACATATCGACGCCGGCGTTCTTTAAGAGGTCGAGAGGTTTCATTGTTCCGCCTGCTTTCAAGACGTTCAGCCATCTGTCCACGGCCGGCTGGCCTTCACGCTTGATCATCTGTGAGACAATTGTTGAAGCCGTCAATCCTGCTGAATACGTGTAAGGATACAATCCCATGTAATAGTGAGGCTGGCGCATCCAAGTCAAGCTTGCACCTTCATCAAGCACCACTTCCCCGCCCCAGAATTCAGACAGCACTTCACTTGTTTGTTCGGACAGCACAGACGCGGTGAGGGCATGGCCCTGTTCAGCAAGCTGATAAACTTTGCGCTGATACTCCCCTTCAAGCAGGTGGGTGACGAAATTGTGATAATACGTACCCATCAGCTGATTGATGACCCAGCGCTTCATTTTCGGATCATTGGTTTTTGAGAACAGGTGCTGGGCGAGGAGCATTTCGTTCATCGTCGAAGGCGCCTCAATGAAATATAATGACGGCCGGACGTTCATGATCCGCTGATGGCGGTTTGCGAAATAAAAATGGCCGGCATGGCCGAGTTCATGGGCAAGTGTAAAGACATCCCTCATCGTATCTGTCCACGTCATCAGGATATATGGATGTACACCGTACGGGCTTGAACAAAACGCACCTGTTGACTTGCCGATATTGTCAGCCAAATCGACCCACCTTTCCGTTAAGGCGGTTTGCATCGCTTGCGCATATTCAGGGCCCATCACTTGTAAAGCCTCGACAATCATGTTTTTTGCATCTGCAAAAGTGGTTTTGGGGTTGAAGCCGTGGTCGAGCGGGGCCTGCAAATCGCAGAAACGCATCTCGTCCAGACCAAGCATGCGTTTTTTCAAGCCGGCATATCTGCGCATATGAGGAGCAAGCTCGCGTTTAATGACATCAAGCTGGTTATGATACATATCAAGCGTAACGCTCTGCGGCTGAAGGAGCATATGGGTGACCGATTCATATCCGCGCAGGCGGGACATGGCCACTTGTTTTTTGACTTCTGTTTCATAGGCGGCGGCTATTGTATTTTTATAATTTTGCAAAGTATTGACAAAGGAATCAAAAGCTTGTCTGCGGATGTCCGTATCAGGGGAAAACATGTAACGGCCTTCATATAGAGCGAACGAATTTGCAAGCTCTTTGCCTTCGCGGTTCTGAATCGGCTCAAACTGCATATCTGCGAGTTTCGCCATTCCGAAGATTTTGTAGGGCGCTCCGTATACTTCGCCCAAAACGGCCAACGCTTCTTCCGTTTCCGGTAAAAGTTTGTACTGCTTGCGCTCTAAAATCTCCGTCAGCATTTTTCGGAAAGGTTCCAGTTCTTTTCCATTTTTTATGTACGTTTCAATGAAAGCTTCAGGAAGGTCAAGAATCTCTGATTGAATAAATGAAAGGCCTGCATTGATTTTCGCCTGCAGCGCGGCCATTTTTGAAGCATTGGCTTGGTTGATGGGATTCGTCAAATCTTCTGATTTTTTGAGGTGAGTATAGGCGGCGGCCTGGTTCAAACGCTGCATGATCTTCTCTTGCATCGTTAAACACTCAAGCAGGACGTTCGCTCCTTCATGAAGTCTGCCTTTAAAGGCGGCGATTTCTGACAGCTCGCGCTCAATTTTAAGCAGCTCGTCTTTCCAAGCGTCATCTGAGGGAAACAAATCAGTCAGCTTCCAGGTCAGTTCTTCAGGCACTTCTGAACGGTTCAATCTCTTTTCAGCCATTTTTTCCAATGTATATCCTCCAATTCAAAATATTTCGTGTTTCTAATTAATTATATAGAAGTTCGAGGGGGAATGAAATAAATAAAAAACGACGATTTCTAACGAAACCGTCGTTTCAGCGTGTCGACAAACCCTCGCATTCGTTGTCAGGCCTGCGCGTCGGTGCTCACGAATTGCAACATTCGCTCCGCTCCGATGCTCGTCCTTCCTAGACTGCAAGGGTTTTCAATCACGCTGAAAGGATGACAAAATCCTAAAACTTTAAACCGTTTCAGGATTTTGTTAACAATCGGAAACGACGATTTCTAACGAAACCGTCGTTTATTTATTAGGTTCTGTTGTTCCGTCCGCCCATGCTTCTCATCACAAGGCTGACGATAAAGATGAGTATGATCGCGCCGATCAGGGCGGGAATGATGTTGAAGCCGCCAATCGTCGGCCCCCAGCGTCCTAATATCGTTGACCCCAGCCATGAACCGATAAACCCGGCAATAATGTTTCCGATAATCCCTCCTGGCACATCCCGTCTAATAATAAGGCCGGCAAGCCAGCCCAAAATACCTCCGATAATTAATGACCAAATAAATCCAAACACGGATTCATACCTCCTTGATTCTTTCCGTCTTAAGGTTAGTTTTTGAAATTGATGAAGAATTATACACCTTTTTTCTACATGAAACCATTCGGATTATCAAACGTATGACATACAAACATCATGAAACGGCATACAACTTTTAAAAACCAGAGAGGAGCTTGACATGAGACAACCTTTGGAAGAGTTAAAAGGTTTTTGCGAGTTTGCTGAAAAAGAAATGAAACGGTGGAAAGTTCCCGGCGCTGCTGTTGCGGTCATAAAGGAAGATGAGGTCGTGATGGCGGAAGGTTTCGGATATAAGGACAAAGAACGGAAATTAAAAGTGAATCCGAACACGATGTTCGCGATCGGTTCAGCGACTAAAGCCTTTACAACCGCATCGATGGCGCTTTTGGCTGATGAAGGAAAAATGGAATGGGATCAGCCGGTCAGGGAATACCTGCCGGAGTTTGACATGCATGATTCTGTGGCGGCTGAACGGCTGACCCCCAGAGATTTGGCATGCCACCGTTCCGGCCTTCCCCGGCACGATATGATGTGGTACAATTCCCCTTTTTCAAGAGAGGAGCTTCTGAGGCGGATTCGATATCTGGAGCCGAATCAGGATTTTCGGTCCGTGTGGCAGTATCAGAATCTCATGTATACGACAGCCGGCTACCTAGTGGGAAGCGTTGTCGGAACGACGTGGGAAGATTTTGTGCGCGAGCGGCTGTTTAACCCTTTAAATATGAAATCAAGTAATTTTTCAGTTGAAGACATGCAAAAGCATCCTGACCATTCCCTCCCATATCAGGAAAAAGGCGAATCGGCTGAACAAATCCCTTTCCGCAATATTGATATGATCGGACCGGCGGGTTCGATCAATTCGAATGTGCTGGATATGGCCAATTGGGTGAGATTTCAGCTTGGCAGCGGCAAGTTCAGCGGAATATTATCGGCTGCAAGTCTGAATGAAATGCATACCCCTTGCATTCCATGCGACTCGCTTTTTAAAGCGAAGGAGCTTCCGGTTTGCAGCTACGGACTTGGCTGGTTTATTGAACCTTACCGGGGATATCACATGATTCATCACGGAGGAAATATTGACGGTTTTTCATCACTTGTAGCTTTCATGCCTTATGAAAAAATCGGCATCGTCATTTTGACCAATATGAACGGCAGCCTGCTTCCGAATGTGCTGGCATACAATATATTTGACCGTATGCTCGGTCTCGAGGAAATCGACTGGAGCGGCCGGCTGAAAGGTGAAACGGAAAAAATCAAAAAAACTGTCTTTGGACAGGACCGCACTGCAGATTTAAGCAGGATCGAAGGAACGGAGCCATCCCATGGTCTTGAGGATTATACGGGGATATACGAGCACCCGGGCTACGGTGAAATGAAAATAGAGCTGGCGGACGGAACATTGCAAGCGCTGTTCAATTCGTTTGTGATGCCTTTGACTCATTATCATTATGATACGTTCGAGATGGAGCTGAAGCTTACCGAGACGAAAATGCTGGCGTCATTTACCGCAGATGTAAACGGACATATCAGCAGGTTATCTGTTCCGTTTGAAATGGCGCCGGGCGCGAAAGGAATCGAGTTTGTCAAAAAGCCTGATGAGCGATTGCACGATCCTGAATTTCTCGCATCGCTTACAGGGAAATATGTGCTGGAAGACGGAACAGAGGTTGCCGTTTCCCTCAGAGGAGAGCGGACGCTGTCGGTTGCGTTGCCTGGACAGCCTGTTTACGAGCTATTACCTTACCGTGAGATGACGTTCCAATTGAAAAATCTTCCTGGATACAGCATTCGGTTTGAGACGGATGATTCCGGACAGGTGAAAGGCCTTCGGTTTATCCAGCCGAACGGGGAGTTTCCTGCTGTCCGGAAATAACCGCTCAGGGGACATCAATGCTTTATTTCCCGAGAAATATACAAGGTTGTCGAACAGACTCAATTCTGCTGCTATTCAGCGCTGGCTTCCAAAAGCAGATCTGCGAGATGGACGGCTCTGACTCGGTCTGACAGTCCTGCCCGTTCGATGCCGAGCTGCATTTGCAGCAGACAGCCGGGATTTGCTGTGACGATCGTTTCCGCCTGAACCGACTTTGCTGCTTCCATCTTAGAATCGAGGATTTTCATCGACATTTTTGCTTCGACAATATTATAAATTCCTGCTGAGCCGCAGCAGCTGTCCGCATTTTTCATTTCCTTAAACTCAATTCCTTTAATGCTCTGGAGAAGCCTGCGGGGCTCGGCAGACGTTTTCATCACATTGCGCAGATGGCAGGAATCTTGATAGGTCACAGTCTGATCCGGCAGTTCAAGGGGTTTTTGCTCAAAATCCAGCTCCAAGAGGATTGAGGAAAAATCCCTCAATTTTTCTGTGAAAGCCTTTGCCCGTTCGCACCAGTCTGGATCATCTTTCAGAAGGTGATCATATTCATTTAAAAATGCTCCGCATCCTCCTGCATTTGTCACGATGTAATCAGCATCTGATTTTTCGAATGCTTGAATGTTCCGTTTTGCCAATTGAACGGCCAGATTTTTCTCTCCGCTGTGTCCGTGCAGGGCGCCGCAGCAGGCCTGGAGCCCGGGGATGACGACCTCGCATCCCGCCATTTGCAGCAGTTTTATGGTCGCCATGTTTGTATCTAAAAACAAGGTATCCATGAGACAGCCTGAGAAAAAAGCGGCGCGCTTTTTGTGTTCGCCGACCGGCGGCAGGCGGTCCGGCCGTTTTTTCAGTTGTTTTAGATTCGGGACTTTGGGCAAAATGCTTTCCATTTTTGCAAGATGCTCCGGCAATATCCGCAGCATCCCGGATTTGCGGATGATGGTTTGCATGCCGGAACGCTGATAAAGGCCAAGCATTCCGGTCAATGCCCGAATTCTGTTTTGGTGAGGGAAAAGCCCTTTAAATACAGCACTGCGAAGAACTCTTGCGGGAAATGAGTGTTTTTTATGCTGCTGAACAATGTCTCTTGCCTCCTCCAATAAACGCCCGTACTGAACGCCTGACGGACATACGGGTTCACAGGCGCGGCAGCCGAGGCAAAGGTCAAGCGAGCGTTCGACATCTTCATCAGGCTCAATCACCCCGTCAACGACCGCTTTCATTAAAGCGATGCGTCCCCGCGGGGAATGGCTCTCCTGATAGCCGGATTCTATGTAGGTCGGGCAGGATGGAAGGCAGAATCCGCAGCGCATGCAATTGAGCAGTTCTTCTTCATCCATCCGTTCTTTAAATTGCTGCTGTATCGCCATTTTTTCTTCGGCTGTCGTCATCTTGCCACCACCACTCGTTTGCGGGATTCTTTCGCAAATATCTTCCCGGGATTTAGAATGTTGTTTGGATCAAATGCTTGCTTTACGGCTTTCATCGCGGCCACTCCCGCTTCCCCGATTTTAAGTTCCAGATAAGGGGCTTTCATTTCGCCGACCCCATGTTCCCCGGTGATTGTGCCTCCGAGTTCAACGGCCTTTTTGAAGATATCCTCAAAAGCCTGTTCGACCCGTTCCATTTCTTCGCTGTTCCGAACGTCTGTCGTGCATGTCGGGTGAAGATTCCCATCACCGGCATGGCCGAATGTACAAATGGTGATTTGATGCTTTTCAGCAATGCTGTTTATCGCTTTAACCATTTCGGCAATTTCTGAACGGGGGACTGTGGCATCTTCCAAAATTGTTGTCGGCTTCAAGCGCGCTAAAGCGGAAAGTGCAGCTCGCCGCGCATTGCGAAGGTTTTCAGCTTCAGCTTCCGTCTGTGCTGTCTGCACAGATACGGCATTTCCTTTTTTGCAGATCTCTTCAATGATGCCGATGTCTCGTTCGACCGTTTCAGGCGAACCATCCTGCTCAATCAAGAGAACTGCTTTGGCATGGACCGGAAGGCCGATTTTTGCAAAATCCTCAATGACTTGCAATGTCGGCTGATCGAGAAATTCAAGTGTTGTCGGAATAATTTTATGAGCGATGATGTTGGATACGGATTTGGCTGCAGAGTCGATATCTTGATAGAGGGCGAGGACGGTTTTCTTTGTTTCAGGAGCCGGGATTAATTTTAATGTCGCTTCAGTGATGATGCCCAGCGTCCCCTCAGAGCCGACAAACAGACGTGTCAGGTCATAGCCGGCGACATCTTTGGCGAGCTTGCCTCCGGTGCGGATGATGTCTCCGTTTGCCAGAACGATTTCTAAAGCCATCACATAATCGCGGGTCACCCCGTACTTCAGGCCGCGCAGACCGCCTGAGTTCTCATTGATATTTCCGCCGATTGTTGAAATTTTCATTGAACTTGGATCAGGCGGGTAAAACAGCCCTTTTTCTTCTGCTGCTTGAATCAAGTCAAGAGTGATGACGCCGGGCTGAACGGTCATGGTCAAATTTTCTTCGTCGATTTCCAAAATCTGATTCATATGTTTAAACAGCAGGACGATTCCGCCTTCTGTCGGACATGTGCCTGCGCAGAGATTTGTACCCGAACCTCGCGGCACAATCGGGATGTGATGAGCATTGCAGATTTTCAGTATGTTTGATATTTCTTCTTTGCTGCGCGGCGCGATGACGGCATCAGGCATTGACTGGAACTGTGGTGTGGCATCATAAGAATAGACGAGCCGCCCGGCGTTTGAATCATCATAATTTGTCCGCCCGACGATAGCAATCAGCTTGGATTTGATTTGGGGGGAAATCATTTTTGATCACATCCTTTACCAATCATTATACAAAATAAAACGTTTTCAAAAAATCATTCTTTTAACCTTATAAACTAAAAACAACCCGCTTTCAAAAGAAATGGGTTGTTTTCAGTGTGAAGAGAAGGCATTATTGTGTCAGCTCGATCGCTTGGTCCAGAACTTTTGCTCCGTTCATCATTCCATATGCCATTTGGTCAATGATATCGACCGGTGTCTGGTATTGTTCCGCTCGTTCTGCAATTTGTTTTTTTAAATAGCGGACTTGCGGTCCGATCAATATGACATCAATTTCATCCATATGGCTTTGTAAATCCGCTTCAGCATAAGCGTTGATTTCTGCGACTATTTCACGGCTTTCCGCTTCTTCTCTCATTTTTTTCACCAGCATGCTGGTCGACATTCCGGCAGAACATACAAGTGCTATCTTCATTTTTGGTTTTCTCTCCTCAGCTCTTGATATAAATGAATCATTTCTTTCGCTACATCTTTTAAAGTCATTGACGTCATCAAATGGTCTTGTGCATGGATTAACAATAGATTGGGTGAAAGGCCTTCGCCTTGTGCTTCTTTTTGCAATAAGCGGGTTTGCGCCTGATGCGCTTGAAGCAGTTCCGCTTCTGCTTCTTGGATCTTTTGATTCCCTGAATCGTACTCGTTATTTTTCACATACTGTAATGCTTCCATTGCAGATGAACGCGCATTTCCAGCATGCAAGATGATTTCAAATGAGACCTGTTCTAAATGTAGTGTATCCGCCATGAAATTCACCCCTTGTTTAGTTATTTTGTTGCCTGATGCAGAGCGGATCGTTCTGCCGCTTTAATGAATGGCAGGTAGAGCAAGACAGCCAGCACGAGGTTGAAGATTTGCAAAAAGACTCCCCGGATTGATCCTCCGGTTACGAGATAACCGCTGACAATCGGCGGCGTCGTCCACGGGAGAATGGCTACAGTTTTCGGAACGAGCCCAAAGGCTAAAGCGATGTACGATGTAACCGTTAAAACTAATGGAATCAATAAAAATGGAATGAACATAATCGGATTTAATACGATAGGAAGGCCGAACAGAACAGGTTCATTAATGTTAAAAAGGCCGGGTGCGAAGGATACCTTTCCGATTGTTTTGTAGTGCTTCGATTTCACGCCGATGAAAATAGCAGCGAGCAAAGCCAATGTTGTCCCCGATCCTCCCATAAACACATAGGAATCAAAGAAGGGCTTGGTCACGATATAAGGCACTTCAAAAGCGCTCATTCCTTGCGAGAATAAATGCTGATTTTCCTGAATGAGCGGAAGGTAGATGGATTCCATGATCGGTCCCAGGATATTTGTTCCGTGCAATCCGAAAAACCAAAGCAAGTGATTCAAAAAAGTAAAAACCAAAGCTGATCCAACCGTGTTGGAAAGGCCTTGCAGCGGTTCTTGGATCGCGCTGAAGACCAGCTCATGTATGCTTTGTCCGAAAAAATAAACGATCAGAGTGTTAAATAATCCTGCTGCCGCCAATATCACAGCAGCCGGCAATAAAGCGTTCAAGGATTTTGTAACGCCATCAGGTACACCATCAGGCATTTTGATTTTAAGTTTCTCATTTTGAGAGAAGAGCCTGAATGCTTCCGTTGATAGCAAAGCCACGATTAATCCGACGAAAAGGCCTTGAGCCCCCAGCCAAGTCATTGAAAAACCGAAGTCTTCTGTCGTCGGCGTAAGTACGGCGAATGCCCCGACCCCGATTAATGCGGCGGAAAGACCATCAGTTTTATAAGACTCTGCAAGCTTGAAACTGACAGCTGCAACGGCCAGCAGACTTAAAATGGCAAATGAACCATTCCATATAGCTCCGCCGGCAGCCGTCCATCCTTCTCCAAAAAGGCCAGTCATGAAATCTTGAAATGCCGGTATAGGGAAATGATTGACCAGTATGGCAAGAGAGCCGATGATGATTAAAGGCATAATGGCAATGAATCCATCGCGTATGGCAATTAAGTGCCTTTGGGAGCCGATTCTTCCAGCGATCGGCATGATTTTAGATTCGATGAACGCCATGATTTTATTTTGTTTCATCATGTACATTTGCCTCCTCAAAGAACTGCGGGAGATAACGTTTATGAGCCTCAAGCATTTCATTCATCACCGATTGGGCTTTATGATCAGATGAAATCAGCGGATTCATGATCATAGCGGAATACAACATGTTGTCATCACCCGTGACCGCTGCTTCGATGACTAATTGTTCGAATTTTTTCATAGAGATCACCGCACCGCTGATTGAATCTGGCAGTTTTCCGACTGTCAGCGGTATGGGTCCGCTTTTTGTGATGACACTGTTGACTTCGATCACAGCATCATGTGGAAGATCTGGTATGCTTCCTTTATTCAATGTGTTGACGGTCTGAATATCCATCGAATGATGATAAAGCGAGTTCATTAATGAGCAGGCTGATTCGCTATAATAAGCCCCGCCGCGTTCTTCCAATTCTTTAGGCTTTTCATGGATGTCTGCGTCTTTGTATTTTTCAAACAGCTGCTTTTCTACTTCCATGACGGCTTCTGCGCGTGTCCCTTTGTTTTTGTATGCTTCGATATCTTTTGCGAGCACATCTTCATACTGATAATAGTACTGATGATACGGGTTCGGAAGCATGCGCAAAGAACGTAAAAATTGGCGATTCCAAGGCAGCATCGCAATATTGGAAGGAGAATAGTCTATGGTGTCATTCAATAGATGATCTATTGTCTCCTCTGTGCGGTCTACTCCGTCTATCCATACCTTTTGTCCGAAGACGAAATGGTTGAGCCCTGCGAATTCAATCATGACACGGTTCACATTCACGTCGAAAATTTCTGCGATGCTGTTTTTCATGTTATAAGGGATATTACAAACCCCGATGACTTTTTGATGGGCTCCATGCTTCAATAAAGCTTCAGTCACGATGCCTGCTGGATTTGTAAAATTGATCAGCCACGCTTCTGGACAAATCTCTTTTATATCGCGAGCGATGTCCAGCATGACGGGAATGGTCCGCAAAGCTTTAAAAATACCGCCGGCTCCATTTGTTTCTTGGCCGATAAGTCCATGACTGAGCGGGATTCTTTCATCCAGCGCTCTGGCCTTCAATCCTCCGACTCTTATTTGAACTGTGACAAAATCCGCATGTTTAAGGGCTTTCGCACGATCTTTTGTATAGCTCAATTCAATCGGAACATCCGCATGTTTGATCATTCGCTTCGCGAGTTCTGAAGTGATGCGTACTTTTTCTTCCCCTTCCTCAATGTCGACGAGAACAATCTCTTTCACTGGAAAATGCTGATGCCGTTTGATGATTCCTTCAATGATTTCTGGTGTGTAGCTTGATCCCCCGCCTATAATGACTAACTTCAGCGCCATAATCCCCCTCCTCAAATCTCTATTTTTGAAAGCGCTTAACACAATTGAAACTTAACATGTAGTAACAAATTTGTCCATACATATTTGTTATAACAAATTATTTTTTTTGAGAACTTTTTGTGTTATTCTATAGTTAATAATTTCACGCCAAAGGAGAAAATGAATGGCAAAGCAACCACAACTCCACAGTCGAATTAAACAAGATATTGTAGATAAAATAGAGAGCGGCTATTACCCGTCTGGCAGCCTGCTTCCGACGGAGTCCGAATTTTGCAAAATGTATGATGTCAGCCGAACAACGCTGCGGACCGCCTTGAACCATTTGCTTATGGAAGGAGCTATTTACCGCAAACAGGGGAAAGGGACATTTGTCGCCAAAGGAAAAGTAAAGCAGATCTTAAGTTCCAGCAATCTTCGCTATGCAGATCAATTAAAAGCGCAAGGTATTAAACCGAAAATCAAAGTTGTCGATTTGCAAAAAATAAAACCAGCCAAAAAGATCCAAAATCGCCTTGGGATTGATGGTGAACAAATGGTCTATCAGGTGAAGCGGATTCGGTATGCAGATGAGGAAGAAATCCAGTTTGAAACAGCCTTTATCAGAGCGGATCTCGTGCCGGAGATAACGGAAGAAATGGCCAATATTTCACTGTACCAGTGCATTAACAGTCAAGGAAATACGATTAAAAGAACCGAAGAGCAAATCAAAATCTTTATTTCCGATGAAGAAATTGCACAGCATTTGAATATCACACAAGGCACGCCTTGCTTCCAGATTGCAACACAAACATTTTTGGCGTCTGAAGAAGTCGTGGAGTTTTCTCTGGCTTATTTCCGCGGAGACCGCGTTGAATTCTTCATAGAACGCGACTATGAATAAAGGGGGTTATGGAGGATGAAATCTTTAATCATAAACGCCGATGATTTTGGATTTTCAAGGGGAGTCAACCTCGGCATCATTGACGCGTTCCAGCGCGGGGTGCTCACATCGACTACGATCATGACCAATATGCAAGAAATGGAACATGCCGTCTTACTTGCAAGGGAAAATCATGAACTTGGGGTCGGCGTTCATTTGACATTGACAGCAGGACGTCCGCTTCTCAGCGGGCTGCAAACGGTTACGGATGAAGATGGGAATTTTCGCAAGCTTTCATACTATCAAGGCTTTTTCGATATCGACCTTGATGAAGTGTATAAGGAATGGAGAGCACAGATAGAAAAAGCCCTCTCCTGCGGCTTGCATCTGACGCATATCGACAGCCACCATCATATTCATACATACGGAAATCTTCCCGAGGTGTTTGTGAAGCTGGCGAAAGAGTATGATCTGCCCTGCAGGAACGTGAACGATCATCATCCTTCCTTGTGGAAGAATGTGAGATCGAATGATGCCTTTGAGTTGAAAGTGGACAGACTGAAAGACTTATCATCCTTCCTTGATCTTCATAAAGACGCGGAAGTCATTGAAGTAATGTGCCACCCGGCTTATGTTGATAAATTACTGCTCGAAAAATCTTCATTCCATTATCCGCGGGTCTATGAGCTTTCATTATTGACAGACCCTTCGTTGAAAGCGGCTTTAATACAATGTTCGGATATTCGCCTTATTTCTTATGCCTGTCTTTAAATCTACAATTCTTGTAAAAACATGAAAAGGGCTCATGTTTATCGTCAGCTTGCCGGTTCTCCAAGTCTGGATGCTGGAAATGTCCAAGGCGTTTCCAAGCATTCAATACATAAACAGCATTGACAATTCATAATATTCTAATTATTATAAATTTGTCATAACAAATTTTGCGTCATAAAGCTTTTGCATGAAGCTATTCTTGCTATATAAGGTCTAGACATCTATACGTGTTTCAGCTTCATATTGCTTTAACCGATATAAACCCGCTATTTTTCCATCAGGATAGATTCAAACCGCCATTCTAATGTTTGACCTCCATCCACACTTACGGTTTGAATCCGCATATGAAACCCAAAAATGTAAGCGTTTTCTCCTTGTCGTCTTCATTGTCATCAGCTGCTATGTCATGACAAGGCGAATATAAACCTATTGAAAAGGGGGTGAACAAAATAGAGTTTCATTGATGAACAGCCAAAAAAATTGATGAAAAGGAGATGAAAAAAGTGTTTTCAAACAAAAAGTTTCTCGTTTGTTCTTTCATTTTTGCGATGATTTTAAGTCTGTCGTTTTTTAATGGGGAAAGTGCAAAAGCCAGTTCTGACAAAAGCTATAAAATTATCGGCTACTATCCGTCCTGGGGCGCTTATGGAAGGGATTTTCAAGTATGGGATATGGATGCTTCTAAAGTCAGCCATATTAATTATGCATTTGCTGATATTTGCTGGGAGGGGAGGCATGGAAACCCTGATCCGACAGGCCCGAATCCTCAGACATGGTCTTGCCAGGATGAAAACGGAGTGATTGATGTTCCAAATGGATCAATCGTTATGGGAGACCCATGGATCGATGCGCAAAAGTCAAATCCCGGTGATACTTGGGATGAGCCGATTCGGGGCAACTTTAAACAACTATTGAAGCTGAAAAAGAGCCATCCTCATTTGAAAACATTCATATCAGTTGGCGGATGGACTTGGTCAAATCGCTTTTCAGATGTTGCGGCAGATCCTGCGGCAAGAGAGAATTTTGCTGCTTCAGCAGTAGATTTTTTAAGAAAATATGGGTTTGATGGAGTCGATCTTGACTGGGAATACCCGGTTAGCGGAGGGCTGCCGGGAAACAGCACCCGTCCGGAGGATAAAAGAAACTACACGCTACTCTTGCAGGATGTGCGCGAAAAGCTTGACGCCGCAGAAGCGAAGGATGGCAAGAAATACTTGCTGACGATCGCCTCCGGCGCCAGCCCTGAATATGTAAGCAACACTGAATTAGATAAAATTGCTGAAACCGTTGATTGGATTAACATTATGACCTATGACTTTAATGGCGGATGGCAAAGTATAAGCGCCCATAACGCCCCATTATTCTATGATCCAAAAGCGAAAGAAGCCGGCGTTCCAAACGCTGAGACATATAACATTGAAAGCGCCGTGAAGCGCTACAAGGAAGCCGGTGTCAAAACGGACAAATTAGTGCTTGGAACACCGTTCTACGGCAGAGGCTGGAGCGATTGTGAATCTGCAGACAACGGAGAATATCAAAAATGCGGACCGGCTAAAGAAGGGACGTGGGAAAAGGGGGTATTTGATTTTTCAGATCTTGAAAAGAACTACATCAATAAAAACGGATATAAAAGATATTGGAATGATCGAGCAAAAGTGCCGTTCTTGTATAATGCGGAGAATGGAAACTTCATTACCTACGATGATGAAGAATCATATGGATACAAAACCGATTTTATTCAATCAAACGGATTAAGCGGGGCTATGTTTTGGGATTTCAGCGGTGATTCAAATCAAACTTTGCTCAACAAGTTAGCAGCCGATTTGGGGTTCGTTCCGGGTGGGGATCATCCAGAGCCGCCTTCATCTGCACCGGGTAATTTGCGTGTGACCGAAAAAACCGCAACCAGTATCAGTCTGGCGTGGGATGCACCAAGCGACGGAGCAAACATCGCAGAGTATGTGCTGTCATATGAAGGCCGGTCCGTAGCGGTTAAGGAAACATCGGCGACAATAACCGGCTTAAAGCCGAATACGACATACTCATTTACAGTATCAGCAAAGGATGCAGACGGAAAGCTCCATACCGGACCAACTATAGAGGCAGCAACAAATTCTGATCAAACATGTGAATATAACGAATGGAAAGATACAGCCGTCTACACAGGCGGAGATCGAGTCGTCTTTAACGGTAAAGTGTATGAAGCGAAATGGTGGACAAAAGGAGAGCAGCCGGATCAGGCCGGTGAGTCGGGTGTATGGAAATTAATCGGTGATTGCAAATAAATCAGTTTGATAGAAAACGATAAAGAGAGATTGGGATTCCCGTCTCTCTTTATGAGAAAGGAGTATGGATGAAGTGAAAAGAGCCGCTTTATTTACCTTATCATCGATGCTGCTCCTGTCACTTTTGATCCCGTCCCAGAATATTTCTGCAGACTCTCCAAGCAAAAAACAGGCTTGCCGTCCAGAAGGGCTGTGGGATTCCGGCGTTGCAAATATTCCATATTGCGATGTATACGATCGGGAGGGGCGCGAAAAGCTGGCCAATGATTTGGACCGCAGAATGATCGGCTATTTTCCGGGCTGGCGTACAGGAAAAGGCAATCAAGATCGTTATTTAGTAAACGATATCCCCTGGAAGTACTTAAGCCACATTAATTATGCATTTGCTCATATCGGGGAGGATCATCGGGTTTCAATCGGGAGCGAGACGGATGTAAACAACCCGTCTCTAGGGATGACCTGGCCGGAGTATCCGGATGTAAAGATGGATCAAACATTGCCGTATAAAGGCCATTTTAACCTTCTTCACCAGTTTAAAAAGAAATACCCGGATGTAAAAGTGTTGGCGGCAGTCGGCGGATGGGCTGAAACCGGCGGTTATGTTGATAAGGATGGGAACCGAATACCAAGCGGAGGCTTTTACTCTATGACAACGAATGGTGATGGATCTGTGAACCACGAGGGAATCAACACCTTTGCCGAATCTGTCGTAGCGTTTCTCAGAAAATATGAATTGGATGGAATTGATATTGACTACGAATATCCCACAACTATGCAAGATGCCGGTAATCCGTCAGATTGGAGCATATCCAACCCGAGACGCAAGGGATTAAATCAAAGCTTCGATGTATTGATGAAAACATTAAGAGAAAAACTTGATCAAGCATCTGCTGAAGATGAACAATATTACATGCTAACCATTGCGGCGCCATCATCAGCCTATTTGCTGAGGGGTATGGAAACATTTAAACCGCTCCGATATGTCGATTATGTCAACATCATGTCCTATGATCTCCATGGAGCCTGGAATGAGTTTGTCGGACCTAACGCTTCCTTATATGATAACGGCGAGGATGCAGAGTTAAAGCAGTCCAACATATACAGCACGCCGGAATATGGGGGGATCGGCTATTTAAATACAGACTGGGCTTACCATTATTTTAGGGGAGCAATGGAGGCAGGCCGGATCAATATCGGCGTTCCTTATTATACGAGAGGCTGGAAAAACGTGAGCGGAGGAGTAAACGGTTTGTGGGGCAGCGCTAAAAGTTCTGATTGTCCTCAAGGCCTTACCAAATGCGGCGACGGGGCAGTCGGGATCGATAATATTTGGCATGATCAAGATGAGCAGGGAAATGAATTGGGAGCAGGGGCAAATCCGATGTGGCACGCCAAAAATCTTGAAAAAGGCATTGCCGGTTCTTATTTAGAAAGGTATGGACTAAGCAAAGCCGATTTAAAAGGCTCTTACACTAGACATTATGACTCAGCGCTTGCGGCACCTTGGCTATGGAATGACGAAAAGAAGGTGTTTCTATCTACTGAAGACGAGGAATCAATAGAAACAAAGGCTGACTATGTCATTGAAAAAGGAATCGGCGGTGTCATGTTTTGGGACTTAAGCGGTGACTATGACTGGTATCCCGACAGAAATGACAACAATGGAGAGTACGGTATCGGCAGTACATTAACGAGAACCTTATATCATAAATTTGCGGACGCGACACCATACGATAATCGGCTCAGCACGTCACCTTTGCCTGGCGAATCACTTGATATCAACATAGAGTTTACCGATTATCCATTAGGAGATCAAAATTACCCGATCCATCCGAAAATGAGGCTGACGAATAACAGTGATGTCACAATAACAGGAGGATCTGTGATCGAATTTGATGTACCTACTTCTACTTCACCCCGATTTGGAAGCTGGAGCGGTGACCAGGTTGAAGTGATTTCTAAAGGGCATACAGGACCGAACATTGGCGGGCTGACAGGAGATTTCCACCGCATCGGGGTGACCCTATCAAATTGGAAGTCAATTAAACCAGGTGAGACAGAGGAGTTTCAGCTTGTCTATTACTTGCCTATCAGCGGACCATCTCATTTCACCGTCACCATAGATGGGAAAAAGTACAGCCTGAAAAGCAAGTGAGGCGGCTCCTATTCCGGCAAGCACAGCTGTAGCAAAAAACGAAGACAAGCCCGTTCCCGAGGGAAGCGGGCTGTCTTCTTGTCCTTATTGTTTTATTGTGCGCTGTTCTTCCAGTTTGTTAAATTATCAAAGACTTCTTTTGTGATGCGGGTGCCTCTGTTGTATGAAGAACCTCCGTATACTCCATTCGTATGAACCGCAAGAGAGCATGGGCCGCTGCAATTCGTCCGTGAACTGCTTTGTTCAAATACAGGTGAACCGCTTTGCCCTCCGTAAGTGTCCATCGCATATTGCAGTTTGTAAGTTTCTGATATGGCGATCGATCCTGAATGCTGCCACTGAGTGCCCGATGGTTTGTCACCTGGATATCCGCTGATGGTCACGCTTGTCCCAACGAGGGATGAAGTGGTGTATGAATATCCAAAATAACCGACGGTGTTGCCGATTGGCTCACTGAGTTCGATGGCGCCGTAGTCATAATTGGTGTTTCCGCTTCTCCAGCCCGACGGAATGAAATAATGCGTCGATTTAACAGATCCGTAAGGGGAGCTTGAACCATTTCGGCCAGGGGAGACGGTGGCTGTTCCCGCGTATGAACCGCTTGATGTGTCATAGATGCAGTGTCCCGCCGTTGCAACGGTTTTCGGACCGATCAGCCAGCCGGTGCAAGAGCCGATACTGCTTGAGATATGAACGATTGCTCTGTAAGGATATGCGGTTGTATTGGTGACTCTTGCCCGATCATCTGATCCGATCACTGATTTAATGCTGTAGGGGGATTTGGCAGGCGCTGTTTTTACCGTTTTTTCACCTTGAACAGAACCGCTGCCTTTACCGGTGCCCCTAAATGCTTTTGCATATGCTCCGTTTTGGTCGCTCATAACATTTGGGTCATAGGTAACCGATGATTCAGAATGGTATGAAGGATCGTTTGAAACCGGAGTATGAGGCGATGGTGCGGCTTGTGCGGAGTGAATGCCCATAGAATAGATAGAAATTCCAATAAGACCGGTGATAAAAGTACGTTTGACGCTTTTTTTCATAACCAAATCATATCACTTCCTTATTTTGTTTTATTTGCAAGTTAGATATTAACAAAATAATTCTGAATTTTCCATATAATTATAAAAGATCATCCTAAAGATAGATAATACGATTTTGTTTTTATATGAAGTATTCCGGGTAATCCAAGAGAAAGAAATGTAAGAGGAGGGCTTTCTGTGTACAAAGATTTAAAAGGGAAGACAGCCATCGTAACCGGTTCTTCCAAGGGAATCGGAAAGGCGATTGCCGAACGGTTTGGCAAGGAAAAAATGAATGTCATTGTCAATTATCACAGCGATTCCGCAGGTGCGCGAGAAGCGGTTGACAATATTAAAGCAGCCGGAGGCGACGCTCATGCGGTGAAGGCGGATGTTTCTGAAGAAGCGGGAGTCAACGCGCTTCTTCAAGCAGCAGCTGAACATTTTGGAGCCATTGATGTCATGGTGAATAATTCTGGCTTCAACGGCAAAGGCGCACTTCCTCATGAGCTGGGCATTGATGAATGGCAAAAAGTGATGGATGTCAATTTAACCGGTTCATTTCTCGGTGCCAGAGAAGCTGCAAAATATATGCTGGAGCGAGATGTCAAAGGAACCATTCTCAATATATCAAGCGTTCATCAGCAAATTCCGAGGCCGAACAATGTTCATTATGCAGCATCAAAAGGAGGTATGAAGCTTTTAACCGAAACACTCGCACTCGACTACGCAGAAAAAGGCATCCGCGTCAATGCGATCGCCCCGGGAACGATTGCAACAGAGAGCAATGAAGATTTGGAAGGGAGCCATCAAACAGAACAGCTTAAAAAGATCCCGATGAACGCATTTGGCAGACCTGAACAAGTGGCTTCAGCAGCGGCTTGGCTCGTTTCGCAGGAAGCCGGCTATGTAACAGGCGCTACATTATTTGTTGACGGCGGGATGACGCTGTATCCTTCACAGCTGGAATCATAACTGAATGGTCTGCTCTTTCGCCAGCCGGTGCATTTTGAATTTTCAGGCGGAAAATGAGAAAATAAACCAAAACAAACCGGCTGGATGGGAGAGTATATATGATGTTTAAAGAACTCAAGCAAACCGTCGGCAAGTTAAGTGAACAGGAAGCGAAAAGCGTTTTGCTTAACATTTTGCTGACGATTGACATGCATCAGAAATCCGAAAATTCAAAGAAAGAATTTTATCAGCAAATGGCTGATATATGCGAAAACTTGAAGAAAACCCGGGATCGCCCGAAGCGCAGTCGGGCAGTTAAAGCTGTTCACATCACTTTTGGCCGTGCGGCTGCCGGAACTCTAAAAATGATGCTTAAACAGCTGGGAAAGGAACATGAAGAAAGCACTATCACCCTTCCTGAAATATTTTCAATCGGTCCGCTTCATCAATTGGATTCAAAAGAAGGCCGTATGATACGCCTTGAATGGCTGAAGGAGCGGCTCAACGATTTTTTTGATGAGCTTGAAGAAGATTATCACTGCTTTGAAGAAGAGATTGCCGCATTAAACAGCATTTCTGAGCATACCGGTGTCATCATTTGGGCAGGAGAGAATGCATATGAGCAGACAGGTTTGAGATTCGTGCACCAATTGCTGCATAAGAAGCCAAATGACATTTTTCACATCCATACTTCAAAGGCTTTTCCTTATATCATTCATTCAGGTGAATTGAGTGATGAAAAACTTAGATTGATTTATGAGAAAGGTCATCATAAGTCAAGCGTGACAGCTGAAGAGCGGCTGAGCTTGGCAGAGGAATGGAAGGCTTTGTCTCAGGAGGACAGCGTGCTGAGAATTTGGGAAGACCGCAGAATAAAAAGCGTGGAAGAGACCTTCTATGATTCATTCATCATTGAAAAGGCAAAACAGCTTCAGAGAAGCCGTTCAAAAAAAGACTTTATTGTTTGCCCGAGGGTCATCGGAGAAGTTCTCGGCCATTTAGATGACCGTATCGGCGATGAATTTATCGAATATCGCATCCGAACGTTAATTTATAAAGGGGTTTTTGAGATCAAAGGCGTCCCAAAAGCGATGAGATACTACAGTGTAAGGCTGAGATAGGTTTTGCTAATCAAATCCCATTTATCTCAATTTTTATGAAACTATTAGACCGCCCTTTCGTACATAGTGTTAAAAGAAATGGAAAGAGAGGGAGAATTAGATTTGGCCAGTGAACAGTTAAAACAAAAGGCGCGGCAAATCGGTGCGATTCCAGAACAATATCAGCTCATCATCGAAGAGTATGGCGAAGATCGTGGAACAGAAGGAGGGGCTTTTTTTGTTTGGCAAAACGCTGACAACGAAGAACACATTTCGGTTGAATTGGACCATGATGGACGATTAATCAGTCTTTCAAAAGAAAACGTCCCATTCGAAAAAGATGCCCTCCCGGAGGCCCGGTTGCTGGAGATGGCCCTTCAATTTGTCGAACACCATTATCCGCATGCGGCTGAAGAATTTGTTTTTCAAGAGAAAAAAGAAACAGAACAAGCTGTTCAATATACGTACGCTCAGACCGCACTTGACCTTCCGCTTCCGCAAACCGGCTTCTATGTGAACATCGCCAAAAGCGGAGAGGTGATGAAGTTTCGCTATGACGGCGGAACGCATTCTTATTCCATTCCAAAACAGATTGCTGATAAACAGCAAGTGATCTCTCATTATCTTGACCAAATTGAATTTGAACTGGCGATAGAACACATTCGTCAAGAACTGTATGAAGGAGGAGATGATCAGCCGCATCTCATCTATGAAACAGAGTTGCCGTTTATCAGCTATCCTGCCTCTTCCTCTGCCGAATGTGAAAAAAAACAAGTTGTCGATGATGATGAGGCAGAAATGCTGCCGCTTCCTTTATTGTCTGGAGCTGAGCGTGAAGCAGATATCGATGAAATGATCGGGTTCAGTCCGTCTTTTCGGAAAATTCGCGAAGCAGACTTGGGAGATTCGATTGGAACCGTCTGGCGCGAAGGAAGCGATCCAGAGCCAGGCGACCGGAGTATAGCGGGGTATTTTGAAAAGCATAATCAAAACACGCTGAAAATCACGAAAGATAAGAAGACTGGGAAGCTAAAGGGGGTGGCATCTTTTATTCAAAACGAAGGACCTCCCGTTTGGACCGAACAAGCATGCCTTAAACGGGCATTGCAGTTTCTCTATCAGCTTTACCCAGAGGCTGAAAAACTTTTCCGAATGCATCCTTCGGAAAATGAAGAGAATGAGCGCACAGCCCATTTTCAGTTTGACCTCCAATATGAAGGCGTGCCGTTAAGATTGGGATTTGCCAATATCAGCATCGACCGGACAAACGGCCGGGTCGCCGGATATCTCGGTCCTGATATTGAGCCGGAAACGCTGAAAAGGCTGAATCCGGCGCCCGCTATTTCGGCTGAAGAAGCAAAAGCCGTTTTTGCTTCAGCCTTTGATGTTTCGCTGCAATGGGAGAGGGATTACAAACGGGAAATAAATGATCTTTACAAGCTCGTCTATCGCCCTGTATACCCGGTATTTATCGATGCCCATGACGGAAAAGTTTTTATGATGAAAACGATCTGAGAAACGATGATGACAGCGTGCGGCCGGGATACCGTTTCAGTCTTCAGCACCTGTGGCGATCGGATGATCGGGATAGCTGATCCAATCGCTCCAGCTCCCGGCATACAGCTTCACATTTTGAAATCCGGCTTCCTTTAAACCAAGCACATTAGGGCAGGCTGATACACCTGACCCGCAATAGACGACGATTTCGCTGCTTCTGTCTAATGAGGCGTAGTGCTGTTTCAGCTGTTCTTTGCTTTTCCATTTACCCTCTTCTGTCAAGTTGCCTTTCCAAAAGTAGTTTTTGGCGCCAGGAATATGGCCCCCCTGTTGATCAAGTGGTTCGGTTTCTCCAGTGTATCTGGCCGGTGCACGCGCATCAATCAAGATGGTATCTTCTCGGTTGAGCCGGTCTTGTACCTGTTTGGCATTCAACAGTTCCACTTCTTTAAGCGTCAGCTCAAAATCACGCGCAACAGGATGCGGGATTTCAGTCGTGACGTCATACCCGGCCTTTACCCAATTAGAGAATCCGCCATCCATAACATAGACACTGTCATGGCCGAGGTAGCGGAGCTGCCACCAAAAGCGCGCCGCAAACATGCCGCCGCTGTCATCATAGACCACTACGGCAGTATGGCGGTCTATTCCGATTTCGCCAAGTTTCTTTGCCAGTTTTTCCGGAGAAGGAAGAGGGTGCCTGCCGCCGTGTTTTTCTAATTCCCCTGATAGATCCTCTTTCAAATCAACATATACGGCTCCAGGCAGATGTCCTTTCATATACGCTTTCCGGGCTTCTTCAGGTCTCGTCAATTGGAATCTTACATCAGCAATGACCGTTTGCTCAGGTTTTTCCTTCAATCGTTTGTATACCCATTCCGGGCTTTTGACTGTTGACAATTTGCACCCCTCCGCTTCGACTTTTTTGTGCAATTCTGATAATAGAAGAATAGCTTTATTCCAGTCAGGATGTCAAAGAAAGCTGTGAGGCAATTTTTCTTGGTCATCACCCAAATGAAAAAGAATATGATAAAGGTGACGACACAATGGGGGTGGAATAAAAATGGCAGTGGTTAAGGCTACAGCTAAGGACATCGACCTTTTGGCAAGGCTTTTGAGAGCGGAAGCTGAAGGTGAAGGGGTGCAAGGAATGCTTATGGTCGGAAATGTCGGCATCAACCGGATCAGAGCAAATTGTTCCGACTTTGTAGGGTTGCGCACCATTCCGCAGATGATTCATCAGCCGCATGCCTTTGAGGCTGTGACACACGGGTATTTCTATCAAAGGGCGCGGGACAAGGAAAAGCGTTTGGCGCGGAGGACGATCAACGGGGAGCGGCTCTGGCCGGCGAAGTACAGTTTGTGGTATTTCAGACCGGCGGGGGCGTGTCCCGGACAGTGGTATAATCAGCCGCATGTCGGGCGCTACAAAGCACACTGTTTTTATGAACCGACAGCTGAAGAGTGTGAAAATGTTTATAATACGTTTTAACACGGCAATCCCTTTTCAGATGGATCAGCACCTTCTGAAAAGGGTTTTTTGTTTTTAAAAACCTCGCTCTGACCTATAGAAAAAGCTCTGCCAACCTTTCAAACGACTGCTTTTTGTCTTCAAACCGGTATACATTCGTCAAAACCATGATTTCTTCTGTTTGATAGCGTCCTGAGAGCTTAAGCAGTTTTCTTTTGACTGTTTGAGGAGAGCCGATGACCATTCGTGCGCGGTTTTTGAGTATTCTCATTTTATCTGAGGCAGTGTATGATGCAGACTTTGCTTCTTCAATGCTCGGAACGAGGCTGGACAGCCCTTTTTCGACCCGAAGCAGCCACAGATCCTGGCTTAAGCTGAGCTCCTCGGCCTTTTCATCGGTTGCTGCACAAACGACAAAGACAGCGGCTAATGAATGGGGCCGGGGAAAGAAAGAGGAAGGCTGAAAGCTTTCATGATAGGTTTTAAAGGCGTTTTCCCCTCTTTCGGGATTGATGAAATGGCCGAATACATATCCGGCTCCCATATCGGCAGCCAGTTTTGCGCTGTTTTCTCCGAGCCCCAAGAGCCAAGGCTCCGGCGGGGCTGTCGTGAGGGGTGCGGCTTTTATTCCGGCATAGTCGTGTCCGGAAGGAATGGCGTCTGTCAGATAGTAAATCAGATCTTGAAGCTGTCTCGGAAAATCCTCCAGGCTTTTATTGATTCCATCCGTCAGCGCGAGACGTGTTTTAGCGCCACCGCCTGGGGAGCGGCCGAGACCCAGGTCGATTCGTCCGGGATAAAGCGCTTCAAGCTGACGGAAGTTTTCAGCTACTTTAAAAGGGCTGTACTGTGGAAGCAGCACACCGCCGGAACCGACACGGATGTTGGCGGTTTTTGCCGCGATATGGGCGATCATGATTTCGGGAGCAGTGCTTGCGAGGCCGCGTGTATTGTGATGCTCGGCAAACCAGTATCGTTTGTAGCCCCATTTATCCGCAAATTCCGCCAGCTTTGTCGAATGCTTCAGCGCCGTGTACGCATCTGAGCCTTTTGATACAGGTACTTGGTCGAGAATGCTGAGTTGTATCATCGTCTCCGGCCTCCTTTTTGGCTTCCTCATAAGTGTAAAACAAGCATATGAAAAAAGGCCGGCAGGGTCAAATCAATAGAATCAGCCTGATGATAAACAGAATCAGTCAAAACATGACAGGGTTGAAACAAAAACGAAATATAAATGTAATATAACTTGGCACCTATTGTCGAAAATAGATGTTATAATAACGTTTGTACATAAGTTTCGGATATATTTACCATAGGTCATAAGTCTTAAAGAATCATTTTTTCACACATTCATATTTTGCGAATTTACATATTGAAAGACAAAGAATACATAAGGAAAGAGGAGTAAAAGTGAAGAAAAAAGTTTATGCTTTTGGTTTGGCGTCGGTTATCGGGACAGCTGGTCTATTTACCCCTTTTATGAACAACACGGCATCAGCGGAAACATCCCAGCAGAAGCAAGAAATCCAGAAAAAACGTTCGGAAGTTAACTCTAGCATTGAAAGCAAAAGAAACGAAGTTGCAAAGCTTCAAGATGAGCAGAAAAAGCTGGAAGATAAAATCAAAGAGCTTGATCAAAAAGCGCTTGAAACAAGCAATAAAATTGAAACAAAGCAAGAAGAAAATAAAAAAATGAAAGAAGAAGTGGAATCTCTGAAAAAAGAAATCAAAGATACTGAAAAGCGGATTGAAGAGCGTTCAAAAGTGATTAAAAAACGCGTGCGCAGCCTGCAGGAAAACGGCGGATCGCAAAACTACATCAATGTTCTTCTAGGCGCGCAAAGCTTTGGAGATTTCATTACCCGCGCAACTGCTGTTTCAACGATTGTCGATGCGGATAAAGACCTGCTGGACGAGCAGGAAAAAGATAAAAACAAGCTTGAAAAAGCAATGACTGATTTAAATACGAAGCTGGATGAAATCCAGAAAACATTGGCTGATCTGAAAACTCTTAAAAAAGATCTGGATAAGCAGCTGAAAGACCAGGCAAGTCTTTCTGAACAGCTGAAGTCCAAGCAGGCGAAAGCTGAATCAGAGTTAAGCGACCTGAAAAAAGAATCCGGCTCGCTTACAAAAGAAGAGGCCGCACTTGAACAAAAAATTAAAGAAGAAAAAGCTGCAGCAGCCGCTGTAGAAAAAGCAAAACATGAATCAGCTACAGCGAAAAAGTCTGATTCAGGTTCAATCAGCAAATCCAGCGGTTCTTCTGACAAGGGTTCATCAAGCAGCAGCAAAAGCAGCAGTCCGTCAAGAAACTATTCTTCCGGCTCGGTTGTAAGCAGCAATGGAAGTGCGATTGAAGGGGCGATCAGCACAGGTTCAAGCATCGTCGGCAGATCTCCGTACAAATGGGGAGGCGGACGCTCTCAAGCTGATATTAACAACCGTCGTTTTGACTGTTCATCTTTTGTACGCTGGGCTTATGCGTCAGCTGGCGTAGAGCTGGGATTCGGCGCCACAACAAGCACACTTGTCGGCAAAGGCCGCGCTGTCAGCGCATCTGAGATGAAACGCGGAGACTTGGTCTTCTTTGACACATATAAAACAAACGGCCACGTGGGAATTTATCTAGGCAACGGAACTTTCTTAAACGATAATAGCTCACGCGGAGTATCGGTCGATTCCATGAGCAACTCTTATTGGAAATCACATTTCAACGGAGTTGTAAGACGAGTCGTTGAGTAACACGCAGAAGAAGAAAAACCGCCATTCCGAAAGGAATTGGCGGTTTTTTTCGCAAGTACTGAATTTTTGTAAACCCAAACGATGATTGTAAACATTTATCTTACCTCGACTATTTCTCCATGCCTGTTGTTGGTCTCGCTCAAAAATCTAATGGGGTTTTGAATCATTCCCTAAGTTGCTAATAAAGCTGGAGCTTCCAAATGGGCTGAGTGCATTTTTGGGTTAATCATTTAAAAATAAGCCAGAAGAAAAGACTGTCTCATTCATTACTTGACTTTTGTTTTACTGTTGAAGAAAAATCTCCGTTGGGGGAAATAGTACACAAGGCGAAACTTTATGATAGTAACAATAAATTTTGGCCGCAGAGAAAACCACCCAAGATAAAGGGCGGTGAGACAAATTTATTTAAAATCGTTAAGTCTAAAGATTTTTGAAACTGAAAAGTCTCCAACCTTGTATTCTAAGAACAGCTATTGATAGCTATATCAAATGCATCTTCAGGAATATATGTTTTTCCGCCCTTATCTTTGAAAGGAATTTGATTCTCCCTTAAACATTTTTTGTTTTCCTCGGTAACAGTGTCTGCTCCCCACTGTACATCCTTACCTGTATAGTTTTTTTGACAAGCTGAAAGAAAACAAGCGATAGAAATAAGTATAATTATTTTCTTCAATAAAAGGCACCTTCCCTTCTTTGAAACATTCTTTCCATCTATTAAGAACTAATGCACAAGAATTTACATCCAAAGGGATAGATAAAGAAATGGATCTTAGTAACAATGAAACTGGAAGATTTCTTGCGGTTCAAAACTATTATACATATTATAGTAAGACTTTAGAAAAATGGTTAAACAGGGAAGTCTGGTGAGGATTGTGAAGGGGAAATTAGCAGTTACAAACGGTACTACCGGAAAATAATTTTTGGACCTAACTTAATTAATTTCAAATTTGGTTTATAGGAACATCAGGTTAATTATGTTATCGAAAAATTTATGGATTTCAACGTTACAAGACACCATCCGTTTATCACGGGTGGTGATTATTCACAGCGGCAGGTCGCGTGTTTTAAAGATCAGAATGCTGATCAGAAAAGCGGCCGAGCCGATGGTGAATAGAATGAGAGATACTTCCGCGATATTGGCATTGCCGTTGACAATATCGCTCGGTCTGAATAAAGAGAAAATCGATATGTTTCTTAACCATTCTGTTTTCTCGCTTAATTTGCCGATCAGATCTAAACTGAAGAATAAAAATGTGATGCCTCCGGAAAGCCCGAGGGCTCTTTTTTCATCATTTGAAATGGCCGAAAAGAGAAACGAAATGCCGCTGACCGCAAAGAAAAGCAAGAAACCAAGCAGATTGAGCATAAGAAACCTGGACATATTGAAGTCATACTCATCCCCGAGCATCAAGTGGTAGCCTGCCAGCCCGGCAATGGTTGTCACGGCCATGATGACAAATAAACCTGTAGTCAGGACGCTTGCTTGTGTGAAAGCAACTTTTCCCCTCGTTGTCGGCGTTGATAATATATAAGCCATTGAACCTTGATCAACCAGTTTTGCCAAAAGCTTAGTCGACAGCATCACAGAAAAGATCGAAAGAATAACGATAAAGATAAGGCCGTAATATTCTCCTGACATAAAATCCTCAAGGTTTCCGAGCCCGTTTTCAAATCCAAAAGCGTTTAGAAAACCTTCAGGCATCGATTTGATCAGTTTCTCAATATCCTCTGCATTTCCTGCCATGCTCGGATAGATGCCCAATATGAGTAGAATATAGAAAGCGGAGCCCATCGCATAGCTCATGATTCCTTTCATATTCGTTTTCATCATTTGTTTGTAGAGGGCAAGATTCATTGCACTGACCCCTTTCTGTCATAGTAATCCATAAACACTTCTTCCAAGCTTTGTGATGAAACATCGATGTGCCGAATCTGATATTTGGCGGTTTCTTTAATCAATTGGTCATGATTACCCAAGACGGCGACCCTGACCCGATTGTCCTGACGGGATTCGATTTGCAGTCCGGATTCCATGAATGCCGGAATGTCGGCAGGGTTTTCAAACGTTACTTCAAACACCTTCCGCTGCATCGACTGCAGCTCGCGAATATCTTTGACAGCGATGATGATGCCGTCTTTAATGATGGCGGCCCTGTCACAGGTCTTCTCGATTTCCGGAAAGCTGTGGGAGGACATTAAAAAAGTCGTTCCTCTGGCTTTTTCTTCGAGCACGATGTCAATAAACACTTGTTGCATCAGCGGGTCAAGGCCTGATGTCGGCTCATCAAGGATGATCACTTCAGGACTGTGCATAAAGGCGGCGACAATCCCGACCTTTTGCTTCATGCCTTTTGACATTTTTCTAATCGGCGTGTGAACATCGAATTGCAGCCGTTCGATCAATTCGTTGCGCTTGGCCGTATCATGAACGCCCTGCATGTCTGCCATAAAATCGAGAAACGTTTTTCCTGTCATCCCCTCGATAAAAGCGATTTCCCCCGGGAGATAGCCGATATGCCGCTGAACCTCGCCTTGTTTTTTCAAAATGTCCATCCCGTTTACTTTTATGTCACCTTTATCAGCTCTCATAAAGCCCATGATATGGCGGATGGTCGTCGATTTTCCGGCGCCGTTCGGTCCTAAAAATCCAAAAACTTCTCCTTTTTGCACGGCAAATGATACATCAAATATGCCTTTTCCGTTTGAAAATTGCTTTGTCAGTCCTTGAACTGTCAGCATGGTGGCACCTCCAACAAATGAAAGATATGAAATAATTAAATGAAAATATTACATAATTTATTTTACGTTCATATGAACTTTTTTGTCAATGAGAATTGATGAAATATTTTTATGTTATAATTTCATTAAGGATTTTTAATAAGGATGGTTATATGAACGGATTTGAAAAAAGAGCTTTGCTGATTAAAGAAAGGATCAGGAAAACGACGCTGGAAATGCTTAAAACGTGGGAACCAAAGCGAATCCGGATAACCGATATCGCAAAACAGGCAAACGTATCACAAGTGACGATTTATAATTATTTTGGCAGCAAAGAAGCGCTGTTGAATGAAGTCTTCAAAGAATATATTGACCAAGCCGTCGGCGAGTTTGAAGAATATATGAAAAAAGATATACCGGTAAAGGAAAAGATCGAATTGATGATTTTGCAAAAGAAAGAACCCAATGATCAACAGTTTGCTTTGACGATGGTGAAGGAGCTGATGATTGAGGATAACGAAATCATGGACTATATAAAAAAACAATATGACGACAAAATCATCCCCCTGATGCTCCAAATGATAGAAGACGGCCGCCGGTCAGGCGAGATCTCTCCTAAAGTCACCGCACAGGGCTTTCTCGTTTTTATGAACATGATTATTGAACATTCCAAAACATTGGGCGAAGAATATGAAAAGAACAGACAATTTGCGGAAGAGATGCAGCATATTTTTTTTTACGGCCTTTGCGGAAGGCCTTAGCCACAGGGCGGGCAAGGGAATATCCTTCGTTTTGAACAATTGTGTCATCTCTGTCATTTCTGTGAATGGGTGAAACAATTTCCTCGCTTTTCCGTATATAAGGCAGATACAAAAAACGAAAGGATTTACCAATGATGAAGTACTCCTTTTTCTTTTTTATGCTCATTGCTTTTTTTCTTCTCTCGGGATTTTCTATAGCGGGTCAATCTTTTTCAATTGACCGTGTTGATATTCAAGCCAATGTCAAAGAAAATGGCGATTTGGATGTTCAGGAAATGTATACATACGATTTCAAGGGCTCCTTCAATGGGGCGACAAGATCGTTCAGCAAGGATGAAACAGGGCGCATCAAAGGCTTTAAAGCGTACCTGCTTCCGAAAGACGGGGGAAAACGAGGCGGGGACCGGCCGTTAAAAACAACACTGGAAGATGGAACCTACTTTGCTTATACCTCATCTAAAGATGAAAGAAAAAAAGTGCTGTTTCACTATGTTGTCGAAGATGCCGCGCAAAAATTTGAAGACACCTCTGTTTTACGTCATTCTTTTTATGAAAAAACAAACACAGACTATCATCATGTGAAGATCCAGGTGAAGCTGCCGGATTCGGTAAAGGCATCCGACATTCATGCGTTCCTGCGTGATAAAGGTGACGGTGAGATCACTAAAGTTCACAACCGAACCGTTACTTACCAAAGCGGTTTTTTCCGGGCGGGGACAAGCTCAGAGCTGAGAATATATTTCCCGCAAAGCGCCCTGCCAAAGGCGGTCCGCCACCCGTCCTACGAGACGAAAGAAGATTTGCTGGCAGAGGAAAAGAGTGAGGCACACCGTTATGCCAAGCGGGATGAACGGCTGGGAAGCGCAGATAGGCTGACATGGATTTTTTCCAGTATTATCGGTTTGCTGATTATCTTTATCCTCTTTCTTTCATTGATGAAAAAGAAGCGCCAAAAGCTGCTGCCGATTGAAAGGCTGGAAAACTTTGATCCTGTGCTGGTTGCTTTCTTATTCAAAAAAGGAAACTTCACAGACTCCGACTTGCTGGCCGGTCTGCTGTCGCTTTATCAGCGGGGGCTGATCACAATGAAAAAGGTGAAGGCGGAAGATCGGTTTCTTCGTGACAGCAAAGCGCCTGATGAGACATATCAATTCGAATTCTCGGGCCATAAATCAGAGCTGCCGAAGCCGGATCAGCTCTTAATTGAAAAGCTGTTTGAACAAAAGGGAAATGACACTTATTCGTTCAGGCTTGACTCGCTCAGCGGACCGACCGAGGAGGAAATTGAACAGGGGGAAGGATTGGAGAAGTACGAGCGAAAGAGAATCATTCTTCAAAACGTCGTTCAAAAATGGACGGAAAGCATTAGACAAGATGCTGTATATAAAGAGTTTTTCCAAGAGAACCGCTGGCTCCGGATGCTGTCGCTTTCACTGCTTTTCGTCCATACAGGGCTCCTGCTCTATATCCTGTATGCGGATATTGCGCCTCAAGCCGGTTTTATGTCGGCGTGCATCATATTTGGGTTTGCCTTATCGGCGGGGATTGTTCTGGCCAAGTTTAAACTGTATTCCATCTTGTTTTTTCTTGGGCTGTTTTTTGCATCTGTCTTTACGGACAGCATCCATACCATTATGTTTTACGGTGTATGCCTCGGGCTGTCTATTCTGTTAATTGCCCTCATTCCGTCTATTAAGGAAAGCAGGTGTGCCTCCATCTACAGGAGTTCGGTTCTTTCATGGAGAAATCAGCTGAAAAAAGGAGAATGCCTTTCAGGCAGAAGCCTTTCTGAAAATGAAAACATCATGGTATATGCGATTGTGCTTGACATTGAGGGTGAATCCATGGCATTTATCAAAGAATCGGAAAACAGACTTGAACATGTCTTTCCTATACTTGGAATGGCCGCTGCCGGCTATTTTCATTATCCGTTTTACAGCTGGCAGCAATCAGCGGCTGCTCAGAATCATGCCCATGAGGCGGGAAGTTCGGGATCGGACGGGGGCAGCGGAGCAGGGGCTTTCTAATCGACGACCAACAACTAAAGTGTGGCCCGAAATCTTTGCAGTCCAGGAAGGGCGGGTCTCGGGCTTTAACAGGATGTGATGACGACGGTGTTCGGACAGGACGTCCGCGCACTTAACCGTCGTTCCTTCCTTTTAGATGTGATGACGGCGGAGTTCAGGCAGGACGCCTGAGTGATCAGCAGCCTTCCTTGAACGTGAGCACCGACTCAGCAGGCCTGACAACGAATGCGATGGTTTGTCGACACGCTGAGGTTATCGACTTTGCGATAGCTTTTTCATCAGCTTGGCGATTTCGGTCTTGTAAAGATTATCCCCGCATCCGCTGTTCCGCCGTTTTTGTGCTTGGGGTGACGGGTTTATGCCCATAGGCTTTCGCCAGGCCGAATGCCGGCATGTTGTGATAAAAAGTTTCGTAGCGGCCCTTCGGGATCGTATATGTTTCATGATAAATGCCGACAGCGCCTGATGCGGCTGTTTTTTGATAAAAGCGGCGCCAGGCTGCCATATGCTTTTTCCCTTTTGCATAATCGGTCAAAGCTTCGAAAGAGCGCCAGTATTGAATAAGAAAGATCGTCCGGAAATTAATGGATGATTCTAAAGAGAGGAAGCCAAGATCCTTGTTTTGATAAAGCTCGCGAATCATTGGAGGCATAGCAGTAAAAACCGGCCACCATTTATGAACTGCATGCCATTTGTTGATTCTCATGCCAATCACAAATACAACCACTTCATCCTCGGGATCAGCCGTAAAAGGCTTAGTGATGATCGTTTTTCCCATCTGTCTCGTCCTTTCCGCTTGTCAGCCGTCTGATTGTCGCTTCACACTATTCGATTCCGGCCAGTGTGCTGCGCTTTCCAAAATCCAGTGTAAACAGCCAGTACTCAGCATCTGTTGAATGATCGCTGCACGACACGATCGTGTTCGATTGCTTGATACGTCTCATACCGTTCTTGCAGCTTGTGCTGATATTCCTTGACTTTCACGGCAGTCACCGAGCGCTCCTGCTGTTTGCAGAAAAAAAGTTTCAGCAGAAACTCGTTTTTCTCTGTTGCAATTTCCTTGATCGGCTCTTCCAGCCAGCTTTGCAGCGCTTTTTTTCCCTCGGCTGTGATCTGGTACTCCTTTCTGTCCGGTTTTCTTTCCTGTTCAGCTGGTGCAGCCGTTACCAATCCGGCTTCTGTTAATTGATTGAGAGCTGCATAGATTTGGCCGTAGCTGATTTTCCAAAAGTGATGCAGGCTTTGATCGATCATTTGCTTCATTTCATATCCTGTCCGATAGCCGGCTGTAATCAATCCGAGCAATGCATAAGTCGTCTGGTTTCTCTTTGTCATGAATGCCGCCTCTCTATATCTTTTTGATATATGGTAGCGAAACCGTTTTTCATTTGCAATATGATGACACAATTTCTCTATCAATGGATTAGGCTCAAAAGATTATAAAAAAATATGAATTTATACGAAACTTTTAGATGGATCAAGCCGTATATATAGTTAAGCGAGTTAAATAATGATTCATTAGTCGTGTATTTGTGCAGAGATGAATCACGCTGGCGTGATCATTAGATTTTTTAAAGCTTTTTAACTTATGCAGCAAAGTTTATGATGAATGAGGGAGTGAACGATTTGGCTATTTCTTTAGAAAAAGGTCAGCGGGTTGATTTAACAAAAGGTAATGCGGGGCTTTCAAAAATTATGGTCGGCCTCGGCTGGGATCCTGTTGCTTCTGGCAGCGGCGGTTTTTTTGGTAAACTGTTTGGAGGGGGCGCCCCGAATATCGATTGTGATGCCTCTGTGCTGATGCTGGAAAATAACAGAATGACAGAAAAGAAGAATGTCATTTACTTCGGAAATTTAAGAAGCAGATGCGGCAGTGTTGAGCATACAGGCGACAATTTGACAGGGGAAGGAAGCGGCGATGATGAGCAGATTATCGTAGATCTTCACAAGGTTCCCGCACATATTGACAAGCTGGTGTTTGTCGTCAATATATACGACTGCGTCAAACGAAACCAGCATTTCGGAATGATCGAAAATGCATTCATACGCGTTGTTGATATGAATCATCGTCAAGAGATGGTCAAATACAATCTCAAAGACGACTATTCAGGACGGACAAGCCTGATTGCGGGAGAGATATACCGCGACGGAGGCGAATGGAAATTCACGGCTGTCGGAGAAGGCACAAACGATACGAGCATTACGGAAATCGTCAAACGCTACGCCTAACTAAAAAAGCGAAAAGGAGCGATGGAGATGGCAATCTCACTAGCGAAAGGGCAGAAGGTCGATTTAACCAAAACAAATCCCGGGCTTTCAAAGGTAGTCGTCGGATTGGGCTGGGACGTCAATAAATATGACGGAGGAGCCGATTTTGACCTTGATGCCAGCGTATTCCTGCTGGATGCCGAAGGCAAATGCGCTTCAGAAAAAGACTTTATTTTCTATAACCAAACACAAGGCGGCAACGGTTCTGTTGTACATACAGGCGACAATCGGACAGGCCAGGGCGAAGGAGACGATGAGCAGGTGGCGATCGACTTGAACTCCGTACCTGCCGATATTCATAAAGTTTCTTTTGTCATTACAATTCATGAGGCGGAAGCCCGCAGCCAAAACTTCGGTCAAGTGTCAAACGCCTATGTCCGCGTGATCAATGAAGATTCCGGCGAAGAGTTAATCCGCTATGATTTGGCTGAAGATTTCTCGATTGAAACGGCGCTGATCACCGGTGAACTTTACCGTCATGGCGGAGAGTGGAAATTTTCAGCGATCGGCTCAGGCTATCAAGGCGGACTGGCGCGGATTGCCACTGATTTCGGCCTGCAAATCGGCTAGCTATTTGGATCGGAAGACACAGAATGCACTGACTGCAGCGGCCTGATATTTCGTAAGGAGGTTTTACACATGGCTATTCAGTTATCTAAAGGACAGCGAATCGATTTAACGAAGACGAATCCGGGCCTAACAAGGGCATTGATCGGATTAGGCTGGGATACAAACAAATATACCGGCGGAGCAGACTTCGACTTGGACGCCTCCGCCTTCCTTGTCGATGGCAGCGACAAATGTGTGAACGATCACGACTTTGTCTTTTACAATAATCTTGAACATCCGAGCGGTGCTGTCATCCATACGGGCGACAATCGGACGGGCGAAGGTGAAGGCGATGATGAGCAAATCATTGTCGATTTTTCCAAAATCCCTGCACATGTTGAGAAAATCGGCATCACGGTTACGATTCATGACGCAGAAAGCCGCAGCCAAAACTTTGGACAAGTCTCCAATGCATTTGTCCGGCTGGTTGATGAGTTTACAAATGAAGAGCTGCTTCGCTTTGATTTAGGCGAGGATTTTTCGATTGAGACAGCGGTTGTGATTTGTGAATTGTACCGCCATGGATCAGATTGGAAATTTAATGCCATCGGCAGCGGATTTTCCGGAGGATTGGCATCGCTTTGCCGCAATTACGGCTTGCAAGTTTAGTTTTGCTGACTGAACCACGCTGTGGTTCAGTCTTGCTTTTCAATATTAGGAGGTAACCAAAAGTGGATTTATTTCATCATATTATTTCAGTTTACGCCTCGTTTTTTGACTGGGACATGTGGGTCGAGGTCTTAACCGATCCAGTCTCTTGGGGGCTGATCGGCTCTCTCGTTGTGCTGGAAGGACTTTTATCAGCGGATAATGCCTTGGTTCTCGCTGTCATGGTCAAACACCTTCCGGAAAAACAGCGCAAAAAAGCGTTGACCTACGGTTTGATCGGTGCATATTTCTTTCGATTTTTATTTATCGGGCTCGGCATGATCCTGATTAAATTCTGGTGGATCAAGCTGGTCGGCGCCGCATATCTGGCGTGGCTCGTGATCAAGCATTTCTTTATCGGTGAAGGCGATGATGAATCCAACGCCTTGAAAAAAGACAGCTGGATGGTTCGAGTTTTCGGGGTTTTCTGGGCTACAGTCATTTCTGTGGAACTCATGGACCTTGCCTTTTCAGTAGACAGCATTCTTGCCGCATTTGCGGTGTCTGAAAAAGTCTGGGTGCTGTTGATCGGCGGTATGCTCGGCATCTTAATGATGCGGACAGTCGCGAAATTCTTCCTTAAGCTGATTGATAAAGTGCCAGAATTGGAAACAACGGCATTTGTTTTAATCGGAATCATCGCATTGAAAATGGCCGGAAGTATATGGCACATTGAAATGCCGCACAGCGTGTTCTTTATCATTCTGATTGTCGCTTTCGCAGCTACATTTATCATTCATTATATGAACAAACAAAAGGCTGTCAAAGAACAAACGGCTGCTTCAAAAGAAGAATAAAACGCAAATACAAAAAGGGGGGGAGTGGATCTGCTCCGTCCCTTTTTACATCATAGGAGAAATCAATTTCCTATTCAGAAGAAGGTGACCCGTGTGCAATACTTTCATTTTTTATCCCCCTCTCAAAAAGAACATGTCTTTTTCAAACAGCCGGAGCCGGTGACGAAAGATTCTCCGAAACACATACTTGAGTATGCGCTGGGAGCTACGCTTTATGTTCCGGGAAACCGCAAAGATATTGCGGACATGATCATTAAGCAAAAATATCCCGAACTTTGCTCGGTTGTTTTTTGTCTTGAAGATTCAATCGGTGACTGTGAAGTTCTTCAGGCTGAAAACAATCTTGTCAGTCAGGCCGATATCATTTATCAGGCTCAAAAACTGCGGACAATAGACAGCGATGTTCTGCCGCTGATGTTCATCCGTGTGCGGGAGCCTGAACAAATGCTTGAACTGGGCAATAAGCTGGGCCGGGCGCTGCACTTGTTTACCGGGTTTGTTTTCCCTAAGTTTTCAACATTTAATGCTGAGCACTATCTCGATACGTTATCAAAATTATCAAAAGAATCCGGCATCACCTTATATGGAATGCCGATTTTTGAGACGCCTGATTTACTAGCGATGGAAACAAGGACAAAAGCATTGCAGGAATTGAAATCGACGCTCGTCTTTTATCAGGATGTCATTCTGAACATACGGATCGGCGCCACTGATCTGTGCGGCCTCTACGGGTTAAGAAGGAAGCCGCATACGCCGATATACAGCATTATGGTCATCGCTGATTTTATCAAAGACATGATCAATTATTTCGGATTGCAGTTTGTGATATCCGGACCTGTATGGGAGTACTTCGAAGACACTGCCCAAACCGATGCGCTTCTTACGGGCCAGACTTCGTATTGGACAAAAGGCAGAGGTGGAGATCTGCATTGTTTCAATGCATATATGGACGGACTGATCAATGAAACACGTCTTGATCTCGCCAACGGCATTCACGGCAAAACCGTGATTCATCCGACACATTTAAGAGCGGTGCAAAGCCTGCATGTCATTTCAATTGAGGAGTACTTGGACGCCTTAAGTATTGTCGAAAGTGCTGACGGCACCCGCGGTGTTGTGAAAAGCTCTTTTTCCAATAAGATGAACGAAATCAAGCCGCACTTGAGCTGGGCGAAAAAAATACTTTTAAAGTCAGAGATATTTGGGGTGTATCATGAAAACCGCAGCTACATGGACATACTTGCAGCACAAAAACCGATTTCGAATATTGGATCATATGGAAGTTGAATTGTCGATTGCTGACAATCCGCTCTCTATCCCGCCCCAGGCGTTGTTCGAGATGGCGGCGAGAATCAATAAAAAGCGGGGCTTTTTGTTTGTCAGCAAAGTCCTCGGCAAACACATACCGGTTCATCCTTTAAAGCCGCTGCTTGCCTCAGGGCTGTTGGCGATGGAGCATGCCGAGAGAACTTCCGGGGCTGTGATGGATGTGAAAGCCGAAGTGGCGGCAGGGCTTTTAGAGGAGGATCATGAGAGTGTGAAAAAGGCTTATGATCTTCTGAAACAGCAGCGCATTCAGCTGTCTGAATCTCCGATCGTCATCGGGTTTGCGGAAACGGCGACAGCGCTTGGGCACGGTGTGTTTGACTGTATTGAAGACGCGGCGTTTATTCATACAACAAGAGAGGCCTTGCAGGACATTCATCCGGATCTTGTATTTGAAGAAGAACATTCTCACGCCGTTGATCAGCGATGCTATACAGGCGGGCCGGTGTTTGCCTCTGAGGGACCTGTGATTCTTGTAGACGATGAAATCACAACCGGAAAAACGGCGCTGAACATCATCAAAGATATCCAGAAAAAGCACCCGCGGAAGGCGTATGCAATTCTTTCTCTATTAGACTGGCGCTCTGAGGCGCATAAAGAAGAGTTCCGCAAAGCGGAAGCAGAGCTCGGTGTGACCATCTCGACGACCGCTTTGCTGTCCGGGTCTGTCGCATTTCATGGAACAACGCTGGATCAATCATCCTATGATTATGAGCCGGAGGGCGCTGCACGGAACGTTTCCGTCCGCCAAATTGATCTTGGCGAGTACTTCACAGCGCTTCCGCATGCAGCAGAAAAGACTGGTGAAGCCTCATTTGTGAAAGAGACCGGCCGTTTTGGCATCACTCAACATGATAGAGGGGATATCGAGAAGGCCTGTCAGAAAGCGGGCAATCGCCTTCATACAATTCGAAAAGGGAAGCGCGTGCTGTGTTTAGGGACAGGCGAGTTTATGTATCTTCCGATGAAAATCGCGGCTTTTATGGGGGAACATGTTTCCTATCAATCAACAACGAGAAGCCCGATTCATCCGTCTGACAGAGAACGCTATGCCGTAAAGAACGGCTACTCCTTCCCAAATCCGGAAGATGAGGCTGTGAAGCATTTTGTCTATAATCTCCCAAAGCAGGGCTATGATGAAGTGTTTGTGTTTGTTGAAAAGCCGGTCACGCAAAAGTCGCTGCGGCCGCTCCTTGAGATTTGCAGCGATAGAAACATAGAGAATGTCACCATTGCGACTTTTTCAAAAGGAAGTGATAGCCATGACTGATAGAGCGGTGAGGATGGGCAGTTATCCAGCATCTGATGTGACCTTTCTTCTAAAGGACCTGTCAGGCATTTCAATCGAAAAAAGTACAAAGGAAAGGGAAAATCTGATTCAAAGCGGCACACATTATTCAGAAATGCTGCCTGTTGAATATAAACCGACAGGCGAATATATGAATTTGTTTTATGCGTCGCTTGAAGACAGCAAGCGAAAGGTAGCCGAAGCTGTCGCGATTGTCGCTGAACAAATTGTTCAAAAGCGCGGATTACATACAGTGCTGTGCAGTTTGGCGCGGGCCGGGACGCCGATCGGCGTGCTGATTAAGCGGTATATTGAATATAAGCATCATAAAGCGCTCCCTCACTACAGCGTTTCGATCATCCGCGACAGAGGAATTGACGAGAATGGGCTGCACTATATCCTTCGGCGCCACCCCGGAGATTCGGTTGCATTTATTGACGGCTGGACGGGAAAAGGCGCGATTACAAAAGAATTAACGAGGGCTGTTTCCGATTTTAATAATAAATACGGAACAGCGCTTTCTTCTGAGCTGGCCGTCCTGGCAGATCCGGGATACTGCTCATCGTTATTTGGAACGAGGGAAGATTTTCTTATTCCGAGCGCCTGCTTGAATTCCACGGTATCCGGTCTTGTCAGCAGAACCGTGTTAAATGAAAAATGGATTGGAAAAGACGATTTCCACGGAGCAAAATATTATGCTGATCTGCTTGAGGAAGATGTATCAAATCTCTATGTCGATGCAATTGCCGCCGAGTTTCCCGCAGTAGAAAAAACGGCCGCGGAAACGGCAGCCGTGCTGATGGAGGACAGGGAGGAACCGGATTGGCGCGGACTGGCGTCAATCAACAGCATTCAAAAAGAGTTTGGCATTGATAACACGCATCTCATTAAACCCGGTGTTGGTGAGACAACGCGTGTCCTGCTGCGCAGAGTGCCTTGGAAAATTTTAATCAAGCCCGGTTCAGAAAAACGGCTGAAACACATCTTGCTTCTTGCCGAAGACAGGGACGTCCCGGTGGAAGAATACACGGATATGTCATACAGCTGCTGCGGATTGATACGTCCGGTCGGGAGGGACAAATGAAAGCTTTCGCGAGTGATTTAGACAGAACGCTGATTTATTCAAAAAAAATGATCGACACCTATGGGGGAGAGGCCGGCTGCCAGCTGATCGAAACGCTTGACGGCAGAGAGATTTCCTTTATTTCGGAGAAGACGAGGGAGAACCTTCGCAAGATCCATGAAAAAATGCTGTTTATTCCAGTCACGACCCGGACGACTGAGCAATACAAGAGAATCACCTTTTTTCAAGAGGCCGTCATTCCTGAATACGCGATTACAACGAATGGAGGCTGCATTTTAAAAAACGGCAGTCCAATCAGGGAATGGTCCAGCTTCATCGATGGACAGCTTCAATCCTGCATGCCGATCAAGGACATGCTGGAGGAAATCGCCAAGCTTCCGTTGTCACAGCTGGCAGAAAGAGTCAGGACGGCACACCACTATTTTGTATATTTGATTTTCAGTGAAGAAAATGTGGGCAAGATCAATGCCTCTGCCGCAAAAGCATGGGCGGCTGATAAAGGATGGCAGGCATCTCTGCAAGGGAGAAAGCTTTATTTTATTCCAGAGCCGCTGAATAAATGGAGAGCGGTTGATTATTTAAAAAACCGGCTGAACATTGACGAAGTATATGCGGCTGGGGATTCGCTGCTTGATTTTGATTTGATCGCGCAGGCTGATTACGGTGTTTCTCCAGCCCACGGAGAAGTGCTGCAACATCATCCCGATCTCAATGCAACAGTCCGGCCGGGCATGCAATCGGCAGACGATATAACGGAACATATTGTTAACCTCCTGATTCCTGCAAGCCAAAGAAAACAAACAATATTTTAGGATGATCAGTCATGATTAAAATAATTGATCTCAGCAGCCGCGACATTCTCAGTTCCCAGCAAGCTTGTGAAGAATGGGGAATTGACTCGTCAACGCTCCGCAAAAGAGTACACGATTTTCCTGTAGGAACAATCAGAAAGTTTGGGACAACCTATGCTGTGACCAGAGCCGGCATGTGCGCCGTTTTTGGTCGGGAAAATGAAACCCAAATGAAGAAAGGGGGGACGGCTGAGCGCTATGAATCATGATGTGAACATTCAAAACGCACAGGTTAATGATGATGAATGGAAGCAGATCGTCCATAAGCCGCTATTAGAAAGAACCCCTTATGAAAAAGGCGATCGACTGACGATCAGCCGTGTGGCCGGGCGGATTCTCGGGACGCCGCATGATGAAACAGATTACTATATCCATTTGCATGAGCTGTATGTGTCAGACGATTTTCATGTTTTGAGCGAGACGCTTGAGAAGACAATTGCTCCGGAAAGGTTTCAGGCCATACAGCAAATCCATATGATCAATCAGAAAGAAAAAGGGCTTTCCGTCAATCGGTTTGTCGCTTTTCTTGACGGAGAGCAGCTTATCGTCAAGCATCCCAATCCCGCCATGCACCGGCATTTAAGGAAGTCGCTTATCGAAGTGCTGCAGACGTTTCAGTCTTCCCATGAAACGGGTTTTAACGATCCTGACTTTCGCCGGGTTCTTCTTGATCTTGTCAAATGGATGGGCAATCATCTTGAGAAGTGGCTGAAAGAGGCCGATATTGAAAATGACATGCCGAAAGTGATTTGGTACGGGGATACAACAAAAAGCCAAAGGTATTTTTTATACTACTTGATGCTCATCGGGTGTGATGTGCTGATTTTTCATCCGGAGGGAAAAGATCCATTTCAGGAAATCGATCCGGATCAAAAGCTTTCTTTTGTCTACTCTTATCCGGGAACCTCCGCACTCGAGCCGTTTCCGACAGAAAAACCGCAGCGCAAATCAACGGTGGCTTACCGCTCAACAAAGGAATTGGACACTGTGCTGCACAATGAAGATTCCCTGATGTATAAACCGTGGCAATTCAGGGAGCACACACCGGTTTCCGTCACACTGAAAACCACCTATGATGAGCTGTTTTTAATCGCAAAAGAGCGCGCTTTTATCAGGCCGAATTTTCAGGCGTCCAAAACAACAGTGGACATTCCTAACTTGTTTGCGATGGTCATGGGTGTCTCCAGCAATGAGAAAGAGTACTGGGACCGTTTGCAGACATTGACGGAGTATAAGGAGTCTTATACGATCCGGCGCTTTCCGTTTACAAGTGAAGAGAAGTCGAATTATCAGTTCCATTACGGCCATGCTCTTGATCAAACAGGCGGGATCGATCCCGGCCGGTTGATGGAAAGCAATGTCTGGCGCTACAAGCATTTGCCTGAGGGCGTTCAGCGCGGCATAGCCCAAGCCGTTTCAAGGATGTGCAAAAACCCGAGTCTTTTGGCATTAAACAATGAAAAAGAAGCGGATGTGCAGCTGTATCTGTTTACACAGGCAGTATGCCTTCCGCCGGAGCTTGTGAACCTGATTCAGACTTTTGACTATTCACAGACAGTGCCGAAACTGATCTTGTATCATACCGAACAGACAGGCGCATTATCGCGGTCGGATGCTGCGGCTCTGCTTTTATTAAATGAAATCGGCATCGATATCATCGTTTATAATCCTCCGGGTCATAAATGCATCGACCACTATATTGATGATCAGCAGTTTGATACTCACTGGCTTGATGAAATGTCATTCAATCAGGAGTTCAAGGAGCCGTCAATCGTACGAAAGTTCATCAATAAAATCTTTTAAATAAGGGGGCCATCCAGATGGCAAATACGAATGAAACAAACATCGTCAACATCAATAAAGAGGAAGAAATCACGGTTGAAAAAGCGGAGGATATCCGTGTCAAACTGCGCCAGGAACCTGAAGTGCAAAGCCTTGCCCAGCAGATTGACGCGAAAAATCAAGTGGCGCTTTTAGAATTCGGAAAGGAACCTGCTCTTGAAATTTCCAAATTCTCCGACCGCATTCTCTCAATGATGAGAACGAACAGTGTCACAGATTCTGGAGCCATGCTGACCCAGCTCGGCAAAATCATGGACCGCTTTGACAAAAACGATTTTGAAGAACAGAAGGGCCTTCTGTCTAAATTCTTCAAGCGCGGCAATAGCTTAATTGAGAAGATATTTAAAAAATATCAAACCCTCGGCGGTGAAATTGAAAAAATCAATGTCGAAATTTCCAAGTATAAAGATGAAATGACAAAATCGACAGTAACGCTCGATGAAATGTACGAGAGCAATCTCAACTACTATGTGGAACTAGAAAAATATGTCGTGGCCGGCCAAATGAAAATAGAAGAATTGCAGCAGCTGATCCCTGATTATGAGGCGAAAGCGGCCAGCGGCAACCAAATGGCGCAGATGGAGCTCGACACGCTTCGTAACGGCATTCAGGCATTGGAAGAACGAGTGTATGATCTAGACATGGCGCGGATGGTTGCGATCCAAACAGCACCGCAAATCCGCCTGCTTCAGCGAGGAAACACAAAGCTGATCGGAAAAATCAACTCCGCTTTCATCATCACGATTCCGATCTTCAAAAACGGCATCATCCAGGCTGTTACCGCCAAGCGCCAGAAGCTTGTCGCTGATTCAATGAGCGAACTCGACCGCCGTACAAACGAAATGCTGAAACGAAATGCCGAGAACATTTCCAGCCAGTCCGTCGAGATTGCCAGAATGTCAGGCAGACCTAGCATCGATATTGAAACAATCGAACAATCTTGGAATACGATTGTCAAGGGGATGCAGGAAACCAAGCAGATCGAAGAAGAAAACAAACGTCTGCGCGAGGAAGGATCAAAACGTATTCTTGAGCTTCAGAACAATATAAAAAAAACCGCATTGAACGGTTAATGCGGAAAGTGAGCCGCCCTCGGGCGGCTTTTTCATTTCAATATGTTCATAGAAATGAAGAAAATCTCGGCATGAGGGGCGCTGTTTTGTGATATGATGGACAACGAGAGTGATATGGAAAAAAATATATAAAAATGAAGCAGGTGGAAATCATGATCACATGGTGGTTGGCGTTCGGCGGCGGTTTCTTGTCGTTTATTTCTCCGTGCTGCCTGCCTTTGTATCCTTCTTTTATTTCTTACATTACCGGGATTTCAGTCAGCGATTTGAAACATCAAAACTCAAAACATATGAATCAATCCGTGATGATTCATGCAGCATCTTTTTTGGTTGGGTTTTCCGTTATCTTTTACATACTGGGTTTCTCGGCCAGCTCAATCGGACTGCTATTTGTGAAGTACCACAATTTGATCCGGATGCTGGGCGGAATTTTTATCGTTGTCATGGGGCTGTTTTTACTTGGGGTTTTTCGCCCTGCATTCATGTTGAAGGAACGGCGGTTTTCATTTAGAAAAGGAAAAATAGGCCTATTCAATTCGATGGTGGTGGGGGTGATCTTTGCCGCAGGATGGACGCCTTGCATCGGCCCTATTTTTGGCACGATTGCATATGCAAATTTTGAAAACCCCAATCCCGCTTACACCTTTATGACGGTGACCGCCTATTCATTGGGATTTGCGGTTCCTTTTTTGCTGATGGCTTTTTTTATCGGAAAAATAAAGCTGTTCATGAAATACTCGAATATGCTGATGAAAGCGGGCGGCGCCATCATGATTATCATCGGTGTCCTTCTTTATACAGACAATATGATATGGTTTAATATTTGGTATTCGAATTTGACAAACCTTTTCTAGATTCCCTCCGCGCCCTGCGGCGTCAGATGCACTGGAGGACGCGGGAATCACCCTGCCTTACGCCAACAACATATACAACTAAGCTCTCTTTGCGGCACTGAAAAATGACCACCGGCTTCGGTCTCACACCTTGAGGAAACGAGCGGCGGTGAATTGCCGCACGAAAGAACGACCAAATACAAAAAGCTGATGGGCCGTCTTGAACGGTTCACCAGCTTTTATATTTTAGGGGGCTTTTGAGGCAGCCCTTTCTAAATTCTGATTGATTTCTCCGCGGCTTTCCATTGTTTTTTCCAGCCGGCCTGAGCGAGTAAAAGCAGCCCCAGGGCTAAAAAAGCGATGCCGGAAAAGGTGAGGAATCCGCTTGAATAAGTGCCGGTTATTTGCTTTAGCGTTCCAAGAATATTCGGGAGAAAGAATCCGCCGATTCCCCCGGCAGCGCCAACGATCCCGGTCACCATTCCGATTTCTTTTTGAAAGCGCTGAGGCACAAGTTGGAATATCGCGCCATTCCCCATGCCGAGGCAGCCCATCCCGATAAACAATGCTGCCGTGACAACCCCGAGCGACGGGAGCATGCTGACGGAGCACATGCAAAGAGCCACACCGACAAACAAAAATTGGAGCAAACGCACACCGCCAATTTTATCGGCAATCCATCCGCCGACAGGGCGGAGGCAGCTTCCGGATGCGACCACAAGCGTTACAAATTCGCCGGCTCTGACCGCAGGGACGGAATACTGGGATGCGAAAAAGTAGCTTAAAAAGTTTGACAGGCCGACAAATCCCCCGAATGTCACACTGTAGAGAAGGCAAAAATACCAAGTGTCCCTTTCTTTAAAGACAGTAAAATATTCTTTAATCGGTTTTGGCTTAGGCTGATTCGGAGGCTCTTTCGCCATCAGGAAATAGCTGATAAAAACGAGCGTTAATGGAATCAGCGCCAATCCCATCACACCGTTCCAGCCCGCATGCTCCGCAATACGCGGGCCGAACAGCGTGGCAAGCAGTGTTCCGCTGTTTCCCGCACCGGCTATACCCATAGCAAGACCCTGCAAATGCGGCGGATACCAGCGGCTCGCCATTGGCAGAGAAGCGGAAAAACTTGCTCCGGCAACACCTAATAAAATCCCGATAACATACAGTTCGGCGACAGTTGATCCGAACTGCCATCCCCATATCAGCGGGATCATCGTCACCAGCATTCCGCCGATGGCCGTCTTCTTCGGACCATAACGGTCGGTTAAAATGCCTAAAACAATGCGGAAAACAGACCCGGCCAACGTAGGAATAGCGACAATCAATCCAACCTGTGAAGGTGATAAATCAAAATCCGCCGTGATATAAACACCAAGCGCCCCAAGCAAAACCCAAATCATAAAGCTGACGTCGAAATATAAAAAAGAAGACAACAAGGAAGGCGCATGCCCGCTTTTCCTCAAATCCGCCAATTTCAATTGCAACACTCCCCATCCGATAGATTCTAGAACTTATCATGACAAAATAAAATGGGGTTGGCAGTATTTTTGTCAGCTTTACTTACAAACTAAAAGATTGAATATTTAAAATATTAATATTAAACCGCAGTGTCTGTTTTGGAATGTTGAGCAGGTGATGAGTCATCATTCAAGAATTTAAAGTAAGGCAGGAGAATACCGAGGCATCCTGCTATACAAATGATTGCGCCGATCATGAAAAACATCGGGCGTATTCCGAATATTTCACTGAACCTTCCTCCAATTAAAACGCCGATCATCATGGCACCGCGGTTGATGAAAAGGCGGACGGAAAGTATATTTCCCAAAAGGCGGCGGGGAACCTTTTTTTGGTACAGGGATGTATTGTGAACATTGAAAAAGGGAATAAAAACCCCTGCGGCAGCTTCAATCAGAATGGCTGCCCAAATTGCCGAGGCAAAGCTTAAGAAAATGTAGGAAACCCCTCCGGCAGCCAGCGCGCCGAGCATCATCAGGCGCCGGCTTGTCAAGCAGCCAAGCTTTCCGGCGGCCATCGAGCCAGCGAAATAGCCGAGCGGGAATGCAGCCATAAAATATCCATAGTCCAGTTCACTGCCGCCAAGCTCATCTACTATATACGGGACGTTCAGAACCATTGTGACGCCGACGCCGAATTGGACAAAGGCGAGAAAAATGCCGAGCCAGGCGAGCAGCCGCTGCCTAAAGAAATACCGGATTCCCCCTGATAATTGCTCCAGCCAGCTTTGTCTTTCTTCTTTGTATTCCGGCCGTTTTTCTTTAAGAGTGAAAAGGAAGCCAGCGCTCAAAAAGAAAAACAATGAAGCGGCAGCGAGCGTTTCTTCCGGGCCTAGCCATGCGGCCAAAAAACCCCCGATCGGAGGCGCGATAAACCCCATGAGACGCAGCGTTCCATCGATATAAGCATTGGCTTGTATGAGCTGTTTCTCTTTCACAAGGGTCGGGATCATGGCCGTGCCGGCCGGAGCATAGAGAGGCTGAATGAGCCCAATCACCGCCTGCAGCAGCAGCAGGTTCCAAAATTCAAGATTTCCGCAAAAAATCATTAAGATCGGGAAGAGAAATACGAATGCCCGTGTCAGCTGGGAGAACAGCATGATGTTTTTTCTGCTCCATCGGTCTATAAAAGGGCCGATGATCAGCTGCAAGGCAAGAGAGGGAATAAAATAAACGAGCCAGAAACTGCTCATGGCAAGCTTAGAACCCGTCAATTCATATACAAGCAAAGAATTGGAAAGGGCTCCAATCGCGCCGCCAAGCTCTGAGACAGCCTGTCCGAGCCATAGCGCAAGAAAGGATCTGTTTTTAATAAAACCATTCACCGTCTGAGACATTACCATTTCCCCTTCTTTCTCCCTAATGGATTTCCATGGATGAATTTTATAATTTTTGGCTGTTTTATACAACAATAAGGTATATTTTTACCAATAAATGCACAAATTTAGGGAAGAAATAAGTGGAGACACAAAAAAGACAAAAATATAAATGCATAACTCTTGAAAAAGTATGTGAAATATTGCACAATATGAATGTGAAATACTTCACAAACAACTTAGAATTAAAACTAACGGCAAAGGATGATGAAAAATGGCAAACCAAAAAGTCAATCGTACAGTTTTAATCGGTGCTGGATTTGTTGGAAGCAGTTATGCGTTTACGTTAATTAACCAAGGAATCACAGACGAACTTGTGATCATTGATTTAAATAAAGACAAAGCAATGGGCGATGTTATGGACTTAAACCACGGGAAAGCATTTGCGCCGCATCCTGTGAAAACTTGGTACGGCACGTATGAAGATTGCAAGGACGCCGATATTGTCTGCGTTTGCGCAGGAGCAAACCAAAAGCCCGGTGAAACCCGCCTGGATTTAGTCGAAAAAAATCTGAGGATTTTTAAAGGAATCATCGGAGAGGTCATGGCCAGCGGATTTGACGGTATTTTCTTAGTTGCTACAAATCCGGTCGACATCCTCACTTATGCCACATGGAAGTTCAGCGGCCTTCCGAAAGAGCGCGTGATCGGAAGCGGTACGACTCTTGACACTGCACGTTTCCGCTACTTGCTCAGCGAATACTTCGGTGTCGCTGCCCATAATGCGCACGGCTATATCATCGGTGAACACGGGGATACGGAGCTGCCTGTCTGGAGCCATGCGAATATCGGCGGAGTACCCGTCAGCGATTTGCTGAAAAAGAATGAGAACTGCAAAGAGGAAGATCTAGATGAACTGTTTGACAATGTGAAAAACGCAGCTTACCACATTATCGAGAAAAAAGGTGCGACATATTACGGCGTTGCCATGAGCCTGGCGCGTATCACGAAAGCCATCTACCGCAACGAAGAAGCGATCTTAACCGTCAGCGCCCATCTTGACGGCGAATTCGGCGAAGAAGACGTTTATATCGGAGTTCCGGCAGTCGTCAGCCGAGACGGAGCAAAGAAAATCATTGAGCTTGATCTGAATGAAAAAGAAAAAGAGCAGTTCAAGCATAGTGCAGGCGTGTTAAAAGAGATCTTAGAACCGCATTTTGGACCGAAAGCGTAATCTAATGAACACTATAAAGATAGAGAGATGATGACAATGTGGCAGCAGATATACGATCCGTTTGGGAATGAATTTATTAGTGCTTTTGTCGCCATTCTGCCGATTCTTTTCTTTCTGCTTGCGCTGACCGTATTGAAAATGAAGGGAATTATTGCCGCCTTTTTAACGCTTGCGGTCAGCTTTCTCGTATCCGTGTTCTTTTTTCACATGCCGGCCGCTAAAGCTGTCTCCGCTGTTTTTCTGGGGATAGCAAACGGTCTGTGGCCGATCGGATATATTGTGCTGATGGCTGTATGGCTCTATAAAATATCTGTTAAAACAGGGAAGTTTAAAGTGATCAGAGCGAGCATTGCCGGTATTTCGTCCGATCAGCGGCTTCAGCTGCTGCTTATCGGTTTCAGTTTTAACGCCTTTTTGGAAGGTGCGGCTGGTTTCGGAGTGCCGATAGCGATCAGTGCCGTTCTGCTTGTCGAGCTTGGTTTTAAACCGTTGAAAGCGGCGTCCCTCTGTTTAATCGCAAATGCGGCTTCCGGCGCTTTTGGAGCGATTGGTATTCCTGTTATTACAGGGGCGCAAATGGGAGGTTTGACACCGCTTGAACTTTCCAGGACATTGGCCTGGATGCTTCCGGTCATCGCCTTTGCCGTTCCTTTCCTGCTCGTTTTCATTTTGGACGGGTTCAAAGGAATAAGAGAAACGCTGCCGGCCCTTCTAGTCTTGAGCGGAAGCTATACGGCCGTCCAGGCATTTACAATGATTGCTCTTGGGCCGGAGCTTGCCGACATTTTAGCTGCTTTAATCAGCATGGGCGCTTTGGCGCTGTTCCTCAGAAAATGGCAGCCGCGCCATATATACAGGGAAGCGGGTAATGAACAGGAGTCGGCTGAGAGATACAGTGCAGCAGACATCATCAAAGCCTGGTCGCCGTTTTATATCTTGACAGGCGTGATTGCCCTATGGAGCCTGCCGGCTTTTAAAGGGCTCTTTCAGGAAGGCGGTTTGCTTCAGAAAACAACGATCTTATACAAAATCCCTTTCCTTCATCAGGAAGTGTTGAAAACACCGCCGATTTCTCCTGAAGCGGCACCGCTTGATGCCGTGCTGAAACTGGATTTGGTTTCAGCAACGGGAACGGCCATTCTGCTCGCCGCGATCGTCACGATTCTGCTGAGCCGAAACATCAATTTCCGCGGCGGCATCTCCTGTTTGAAGGAAACGGGCCGGGAATTATGGATTCCCATTCTCACCATTTGCTTCGTCATGGGCTTTGCCAACTTGGCAAACTATGCAGGACTTAGTTCTTCCATCGGCTTGGCGCTTGCAAAAGCCGGCGATATCTTTCCGTTCTTCAGCCCCGTATTGGGCTGGATCGGCGTATTCATAACCGGTTCTGTTGTCAGCAACAACGCGTTGTTCGGCCATTTGCAGGCAGTCACCGGAGCCCAAATCGGGACAAGTTCCGCATTGCTGCTCGCCGCGAATACCGCGGGCGGCGTAATGGCCAAGCTGATCTCGCCGCAGTCGATTGCGATAGCAACAGCCGCCGTTCAAGAGACGGGACAAGAATCAAAATTATTCAGTCAAACCGTCAAATACAGTCTCATCCTGCTTCTTATCATATGTATTTGGACGTTTGTCCTCTCCAAACTTGGAATATAAAGAAAAAGCCTTTTTCTCTAACGGGAAAAGGCTTTTTTGCTGAAGCTGTCTTCTAACAGGTTGTTCTATCCGGGCCCCTTTTTGAATACATTTGTACAAGTTATCGCGAAGGGGGAACGCGGTGTGTTGAACATTTTTCTCAGCTATGTCTTTTTGGGTCTGTCTTTGGCCGCACCGGTCGGTCCGGTGAATGCGGCGCAGATTGACAGAGGAATGAAAGGCGGTTTTTTCCACGCCTGGCTTTTTGGACTCGGCGCTGTTACGGCTGATGTCTTGTATATGGCGCTGATTTATTTTGGGGTCGCTCAGTTTCTGACGGCGCCATTTTTAAAAACGTTTTTATGGCTGTTTGGTTTTTTTGTTTTAACCTATACAGGAATCGAGAGTCTGGTCAAGGCAAAGAAAGTATCGCTCATGAGAGAGGATAAAGGTAAGGAGGCGTACCGTAAATCTTTCTTCTCCGGCCTGGTGATCTCGCTTTCAAACCCTCTCAGCATCATGTTTTGGCTCGGCATTTACGGCAGCATCCTGGCGAAGACGATTGAAGCCTATGAATCCTATCAGCTCCTGATATGCAGTTCAGGCATCTTAATCGGCCTTTTTTTGTGGGATTTGGCGATGTCTTTTCTGGCCGGGACATTCAGAACGTTTTTAAGTCCGAGAATGATTCAGGCGACGACATGGATCGCGGGGCTCACATTAATCGTTTTCGGCTGTTATTTCGGTTACCAAGGAGTTCATGAACTGATGCAGCCAGCGGACTGACAAAGGATCATGGCTCCTTTTGTTCTTGCTGAGCAGCCCATTTCTTTTTCATCAGCAGCGTCACAAGTGCGATAATGGCGAGAAACAGCAGGCTGACAAAAAAGCCCGGTCTGCTGTTTTTTTCAAATAACGTACCGGAAACGGCAAATAAAATCAAAACAAGCGCCGTTGTGATTTGAATATTTCCTTTTAGCTTCGGTTTCGTCAGTTTTTTGCTTGAGAATAAGATAAACATCCAATTGTAAAGGAGCATCAGACTGGCAGCGGTTGTCATGTGTTCGTAAAGCGCTTTCGGAAGCAGAAGCGATAAAATGATGGAGACAGCAAGAACGAGTACTGTCAGTCCCAGTGCCGGCCATGACACTTTTGCTTTTTCTTTTTTGGCAAAACACGCCGGTGCATCACCGTTTTTCGCCATTGTTCCCATCAATGTTGTGACAGCAAACAAGGAGGCGGTCAAGGTAGAAAACCCGGCGATGATGAAAATCCCGTTGAAAATGTCCATGATCAAATCAAGATGAAAATCTTTTAATGAAGTAATAAACGGGCTGTTTTGTTCAGTAAATGCCCCATGAGGAACGAGCAGCATGGCCAGACCGATCGACACGACGTAAAATGCAGCAAGTGTTATCAGCATCAGGCTGCCCGATTTCGCGGAGTCTTTCGGATCTTTTAAATGAATCGCCATCAACCCCATGACTTCAATTCCGCCATAGGCGTAAAACGTATAGATTAATCCCGTCCATAATCCCATGAAGCCGAAAGGGAACAGCTCCTGAATCCGGTCGGGAACCTGCGCATCGGGAGTTTTCCCGGGGAGAACGCCGCATAATGCCAGAATTGCGATAATGATAAACATCACAATGGCCGCCGTTTTCAGGACCGCCAATATGTTTTCTGTTTTTTCAAAGCTGCTGCGGCCGGTGAAAATCACGATCAACCCGAGAATGGCATAAATCGATGCAAACACCCACAGCGGGGTCTGGTCAAACCAATGGCGCGTAAACAGTGAGATCGCGGTCAATTGGCTTCCGATAATCAGCATTTCAGATGACCAGTAGACCCAGCCGTTGCTAAAACCGGCCCAGTTCCCAAACGCTTCCCTTGCATAGGAACAAAAAGACCCCTCAACAGGGTGGTCGGCTGTCAGCTTTGCCAGTTGCTGAAAGACGAGAAAAGTTCCGAGGGCAGCAAGAAGAAAGGCGGCTAAAACTGAAAAGCCGCTTTTTTTTATGGCAATGCTTGATCCTAGAAAAAACCCTGTTCCTATCGTGCAGCCGATACCGATTAATGACAGCTGCCACCATTTTAAATCTCCTTTTTTCGCTTGTCGCTTCATAATTTCAACCCCTCTGATGTCATCGTTATTTTGCCAGCGGGCTCTCATTTTTATGCGTATCTGCAGTCTGAAAGCGGCATGGGACGTGCGTTGATATTCACTTCAAAACGAAACATATGCTATAGTTAATACATAGTAAGAAACGGTTCATCAGGCATAAGGAGGAAATGAAGATGTCTTTGCAGGAAAAAATCATCAATGAACTGAATGTAAAGCCTTCTATCGATCCAAAACAGGAAATAGAAAAGCGGGTCGGCTTTTTAAAAAGCTATTTGAAAAAAACCGGAGCTAAAGGCTTTGTTTTAGGGATAAGCGGAGGACAGGATTCTTCACTTGCGGGCAGGCTTGCTCAGCTGGCTGTGGAAGAATTGAGAGCTGAAGGGGTTCAGGCTGAATTTACGGCGGTCCGTCTGCCGCACGGCGTTCAGCAGGATGAGGATGATGCCCAGCTGGCGCTGACGTTTATTCAGCCGGACAAGTCGCTTGCCTTTGACATTGCGTCAACGGTCAGCGCTTTTGTTTCGCAATTTAAGTCTGTTACAGGAGAAACGCTTGCCGATTTTCATAAAGGCAATGTGAAAGCACGGGTGCGGATGATTGCACAATACGCAATAGGCGGACAGCATCAGTTATTGGTAATCGGAACCGATCATGCGGCAGAAGCTGTTACAGGCTTTTTCACCAAGTATGGAGACGGAGGCGCCGATCTTTTGCCGCTGACAGGGCTGACAAAACGCCAAGGCCGCAGCCTGCTTGAGGAGCTCGGCGCGCCTGAGCGGCTTTATACGAAATCACCGACAGCCGATTTGCTTGATGAAAAACCTCAGCAGGCTGATGAAACAGAGCTCGGCTTGACGTATGAAAACATCGACGATTACCTTGAAGGAAAAGCCGTCTCCAGCGAGGTGGCCGAGGCGATCGAAAAACGCTATAGGGTGTCTGAGCACAAACGCCAAGTGCCTGCTTCAATGTTTGATGATTGGTGGAAATAGATGAAGGAAAGAGGCTGTTTTAGACTCAGCCTCTTTTGTATTTTTGTCCTGTCTACTTCTATATCATTAAAATTAGATTTATCATATACTAAATATAATTGTTGATTCCTTTATACAAGGAGGAGTAAAGCCTAGAGATGAATGCCAAAAGAGCCATTCCTGTGAGAGAAAAGAATATCGTGCTGATCGGATTTATGGGTGTCGGCAAAACGACGATCGGCAAGCTGGTGGCAGAAAAACTGTACCGCGACTTTATTGATATTGATCAAGAAATTGAAAGAGATTTTCAGATGAGCATTCCCGAGATGTTTACACAAAAAGGGGAAGCGTTTTTCCGGAAGACGGAAAAAGAATATATTGTTCATATGTGTGAACATACGAAGGGCAAAATCGTCTCTCTCGGAGGCGGCTCTTTTCAGCAGGAGGAGATCAGAAAGAAATGCCTTGAACACTGCTTCGTCATTTTCCTTGATTTAACATGGGAGAATTGGAAAGAGCGGATCGATTTGCTGCTTGAAAACAGACCGATTCTTCACAACCGCTCAATTGAACAAGTGAAACAGCTGTTCAATGAAAGAAAGAGCATCTATGCCCTCCACCATTTAAGAGTTGAAACAGACAATCTTTCCGCCGAAGAAGTCGCCGACTGCATTGTGGACGCGCTGAACCCGGGCGGAGAGCTTTATCAGTCTTAAACAAACGTTTGATTAACCCCCTCTAAACAATTGAAAAAACGTTTTTTGATGAAGTTAGCGCAGCTTGGTCTGAGTGATGTAAATGAGATATTGAACGAATCAATACCGGTTGCACCATTGTTAAAAGCGATATAGAGGCGCTGAAGAATGCGTCTGAATAATGTGGAAGACAATGATCATCTGGTCATTGTCTTTTTTATGAAGACGCGATCTGCCCGATTGAACTTGTATAAGAAAGGCGGCTGTTTTATGCCGCAATATGTGCCGTTAATGGTTCCCATTTCACTTGGCTGAGGTTTAGAGAGCCGGCACTTTTACTGGATGTTTCAGCTCTGAACGGGCATTTAAGCTGATACACTTTTCCGGGTGCTTTTGGATGTGGCCCGTATAGACGCCTTGTGCTCCAAGCTTGATCGGAAAGCCAGAAGATTGGCTGATCCGCCCGTCCGGCAGCGCCGATCTTCTGGCCTTGTTTGAAGGATTGTCCTTTTGATACAGTATAAGAGCTCAGGTGAGCATCATCAGTTTTCCAGCCGCTATGCGGTTCTCTGCTGCAGAGATTGCTGATCCATTTTTCGCCCCGCCGGAAAGGATTTCATCAGGCAGTATTGGCCGGGTTGTGATTTGTACGTGTTTGGTTTGAGGGCATTTAGCCGCCTCTGGGCGGATCATCACTGAGCATTACTGCCAAAGACAGCGAAGCAGCAAGCTTTTTTATGACGTTTACTCTGCTTGTGATAGCTGATGAGGCCATACAATTCATAGATTCAACAAGATAAATGCATGGTAAGAAATGTCGCTTACTCTTGGCTATGACCTTATAATGGTTTAATAGAAAACACAGACTGGCGGTGCATCTCAACATGAAACAGCGTATTCGGCAAGAGCTGAAAAATATCGAATCAACATATAATGTGAAAATCCTTTATGCAGTGGAATCCGGGAGCAGGGCTTGGGGATTTCCGTCACAGGACAGTGATTATGACGTCCGATTTATTTATGTTCATCAAAAGGATTGGTACCTGTCAATTGACGCAAAGCGCGATGTCATCGAACTGCCGATTCATGACTTGCTGGATATCAGCGGATGGGAATTGACAAAGGCTTTACGGCTGTTCCGTAAATCAAATCCCCCGCTGCTTGAATGGCTCTCTTCAGGAATGGTCTATGATGAAGCTTTTTCTTTGGCAGAAAAAATGAGGCAGCTTAAGTTTCGGGCTTTTTCACCAGCCGCTTGCATGCATCATTATTTAAACATGGCTTCGGGAAACTTTCGCCACTACCTGCAGCGGGAGCAGGTAAAGATTAAAACATATTTTTACGTTCTCCGGCCGATTCTTGCATGCCAGTGGATTGAAAGCCGGCATACGGTTCCGCCCATTGAGTTTCAAACGCTGCTTGAGGCGCTTCTTGATGAGGGACCGCTAAAAACTGAAATTCATCATTTGCTTGAGCTGAAAAAGATGGGAGAGGAGTTTCATCTTGAGCCGCAAAATCCTTTGCTTCACGAGTTTATCGCCAACGAACTTGAGCGGCTGCAGCCGGCGGCAAAGGCAATTAAAACCAATCAGGCAGATTTGACGCCAGAGCTTGACAGACTGTTTAGAGAAACGCTAGACGAGGTTTGGGCATAACATGATATTCCCTTTAAGAATTCTTAAAGGGTTTTTTCTTTGCATTCTTGGGGAAAGGGTTTAGTATAACAGAAAGCGTTTTCAATTTTGTTTTTCTTAAATAGGAAAATACTGCTTTAGAACAGCAAAAAAAGCTCAAGGCATTCGAAAACGCATCCTATTCTTTACCGAAGTTTCCTCCTAATTCTATAGTCGTATACCTTTCAATGTTTTAGGCCAAAAGTTTCTAATAAAATACCAGCAGATGTAAAACGTTGTGGGAAAAACACAAAAATCGTCAGCTTTTTTGTTTTTTCGAAATATTGTGAATCAACCCTTGGCTCTTATAGAATTAAGAATATAAAGAAATATTTCATGAGATGGCGGGGTGTGATAATGGAAGTGATAACAAGAGACTTTTTTCTATTCTTATCTAAAAGCAGCATCCTGAATCGCCTAGCGAGAAATTGGGGGAGTTCTGTAGCGACTGGAAAAATTATCGGAGGAAAAGATTTTGAAGCTTCAATTCCGATTATCAGAAAGCTTAATGAGCAAGGGTTGACTGTTACTGTTGATCATTTAGGCGAATTTGTTGACAGCAAAGAAGTCGCAAGAGAACGCACACAGGAATGCATTCGGGCCATTCAATTGATTGCACAGGAACAGCTTGAGTCACATGTTTCCTTGAAGATGACGTCATTGGGGCTCGATATTGACCTTGATCTTGTAAGGGATAACATGAACAGCATTTTGGAATGTGCTGAACAGCATCAAGTAATGGTAACGATTGACATGGAGGATGAAGTGCGCTGTCAAAAGACGCTTGACTTGTTTAAGGAGTTCAGGCAGAGATATGAATATGTCAGCACCGTTCTCCAGGCTTATCTATACAGAACTGAACAGGATTTGGAGGAGCTAAATCAGTATGATCCGTTTTTCCGTCTTGTGAAGGGAGCTTATAAGGAATCGCCAAACGTGGCGTTTCCGGACAAAAAAGATGTGGATGAGAATTATAAAAAGCTCATTAAAAAGCAGCTGCTGAGCGGCCATTACACAGCCATCGCAACTCATGACGACAAGATGATTGATTTCACAAAAGAAATTGCGGATCAGCATCAAATCGGCAAAGACCGTTTCGAATTTCAAATGCTGTACGGCATGCGCAACAAAACCCAGCTGGAATTAGCGAAAGAGGGCTATAATATGCGCGTCTATCTTCCTTACGGAGATGACTGGTACGGATACTTTATGAGACGGCTTGCCGAGCGGCCTGCCAATATTGCATTTGCATTAAAAGGCATGACCAAAAAATAAAACGATAAAAAGGGGAGATTAGAATGACAACACCTTACAAACACGAACCATTTACAAATTTCGGGATCGAAGAAAACAGGACAGCATTTCAAAAGGCGTTGGAAACGGTAAATAATGAATGGCTGGGTCAATCCTATCCTCTTGTTATCGATGGAGAAAGATTCGAAACAGAAGACAAGATTGTGTCGATCAACCCTGCAAACAAAGAAGAAGTCGTAGGCACAGTATCAAAAGCGACCCAGGATCATGCTGAAAAGGCTATCCAAGCGGCAGCGAATGCGTTTGAAACATGGAGATATACTGATCCTGAAGAAAGAGCGGCTGTTTTATTCCGTGCGGCAGCTAAAGTTCGCCGCCAAAAACATGAATTTTCGGCGCTTTTAGTCAAGGAAGCCGGGAAACCATGGAATGAAGCGGATGCAGATACGGCAGAAGCAATCGACTTTATGGAATATTATGCACGGCAAATGATTGAGCTTGCAAAAGGAAAGCCTATCAACAGCCGTGAGGGCGAACGAAATCAATATGTGTATACACCTACTGGGGTAACGGTTGTTATTCCGCCATGGAACTTCCTGTTTGCCATTATGGCGGGTACAACAGTAGCCCCGATCGTTACGGGAAACACGGTTGTTCTGAAGCCGGCCAGCGCAGCGGCAGTCATTGCGGCAAAGTTTGTTGAAATTCTCGAAGAAAGCGGTCTTCCAAAAGGGGTCGTCAATTTTGTCCCTGGAAGCGGCGCTGAAGTCGGAGACTACCTTGTGGATCATCCGAAAACAAGCATCATCACATTCACAGGCTCAAGAGAAGTCGGAACGCGCATTTTTGAGCGGGCAGCGAAAGTTCAGCCTGGCCAGATGCACTTAAAACAGGTCATCGCGGAAATGGGCGGAAAAGATACGGTTGTCGTTGATGAAGACTGTGATGTTGAATTGGCTGCGCAATCCATTTTCGCATCTGCATTTGGCTTTGCCGGTCAAAAATGTTCTGCAGGTTCACGTGCTGTCGTTCATGAAAAAGTGTATGACCAAGTTTTGAAGCGCGTCATTGAAATTACAGAATCCAAGAAAGTCGGAGAGCCTGTCAGCTCGGACGTTTATATGGGCCCTGTCATTGATCAGGCTTCCTTCAACAAGATCATGGACTATATCGAAATCGGAAAACAGGAAGGTCGATTGGTCAGCGGAGGAAAAGGCGATGATTCAAAAGGCTATTTCATCGATCCGACGATCTTTGCTGATTTAGATCCAAATGCGCGATTGATGCAGGAGGAAATTTTCGGACCGGTCGTTGCCTTTTCAAAAGTAAGCAGCTTTGATGAGGCTTTGGAAGTGGCCAACAACACTGAATACGGATTGACAGGCGCGGTCATCACCAAAAACCGCGATTATATCAACAGAGCAAAACAAGAATTCCATGTAGGGAATCTGTATTTCAACCGCAACTGTACAGGTGCGATCGTCGGCTACCATCCGTTCGGCGGATTTAAAATGTCTGGAACGGATTCCAAAGCTGGTGGACCGGATTATCTGGCTCTCCACATGCAGGCGAAAACGATCAGCGAAATGTTCTAAAAAAGGGGTCAAACGGGGGTGAAGGCAGCCTTTTTAGGCTGCCTTCAAAAAAAGAAAAATTAATCTAAAAATTTAGATAAAACGGCATCCTGGGGGGGATTCTTATTCAGAACGTACAATTGGTCATTTCGATCGTCATTTATATGATTGGTATGCTTTTTATCGGGTATTACGCATATAAACGGACAGCGAATCTTTCGGATTATATGCTTGGCGGACGGACACTCGGTCCCGCGGTTACAGCGCTTAGCGCAGGTGCATCAGATATGAGCGGCTGGCTGCTGATGGGTCTTCCGGGAGCGATGTTTGCCACAGGCTTGAGCGGTTCATGGATCGTCATCGGGCTTGTACTCGGCGCATGGGCAAACTGGCTTTTTGTAGCGCCCCGTTTAAGAACCTACACTGAAGTAGCGGGCAATTCGATTACAATTCCGGCATTTTTGGAAAACCGCTTTCATGACAAATCAAGGATTCTCCGAATTTTTTCAGGACTCATCATTATTACCTTTTTTACATTTTATGTATCATCGGGCATGGTCTCCGGCGGCGTGCTGTTTAACAGCATGTTTGATTTGGATTACCATACAGGCCTCTGGGTTATCTCAGGCGTTGTCGTGGCCTACACGCTTTTTGGCGGCTTTTTGGCAGTCAGTTGGACTGATTTTGTCCAAGGCATCATTATGTTCGTCGCCTTAATCCTTGTGCCAATCGTGACGGTGATTCAGACGGGAGGGCCTTCTGAAGCCTTTACGGAAATTCGTTCAATCGATCCGAACCTTCTCAATATCTTTAAAGGAACGAGCGTCCTCAGCATCATCTCCTTATTTGCATGGGGTCTCGGCTACTTTGGACAGCCTCATATTATCGTGCGATTTATGGCTATATCCTCAGTGAAAGAAACAAAAAAAGCCCGCCGGATCGGCATGGGATGGATGATTTTCTCGAGTGCAGGCGCATTGCTGACCGGATTAATCGGACTTGCGTATTATTCAAAAAATGGGCTTCAACTGGATGATCCGGAAACCATTTTTATTCAATTGGGCAATATCCTGTTTCATCCGCTGATCACAGGGTTTTTGATTTCAGCCATCTTAGCGGCTGTTATGAGTACGATATCCTCTCAATTGCTTGTCACTTCAAGCTCTTTAACGGAAGACTTATATAAAACACTATTCAAACGCTCTGCTTCTGACAAAGAACTCGTCTTTATCGGCCGGCTTTCTGTACTAGCTGTTTCTATTATCGGGCTTTGTCTCGCATGGACAAAAAACAACACAATATTGGGACTTGTCAGTTACGCTTGGGCGGGTTTCGGCGCTTCATTCGGTCCCGTGATCATTTTGAGCCTATATTGGAAGAGGATGACAAAATGGGGAGCGCTTGCAGGTATGGTTGCCGGGGCACTTACCGTTATCATTTGGGCTGAAGCCGGGCTTTCCGATGTGCTGTACGAAATCATTCCAGGCTTTGCAGCAAGCTTATTGTTTGTATTTGTCGTCAGTCTGCTGACTTCAAAACCGAATCAGCAGGTTGTGGAGGAATTTGATGAATATAAAAAAGTGATTTGATGATGATGGAGATGGAGTGAACCATTCTCCGTCTCTCTTTTTATAGGACGCCTCTGTCTCAACCGGCAGGGGCCGTCCTGAATTTCTAAAAAGTCCGATATAAGTCTATACAAGATTGTAAAGGAGAAGTATGATTAAGTTAAAAACGAGTAGGAGAAAGGATATGGAAGAGCTATTAGAACAAGTTGTTTCTCTTTCAAACATTAACGAGATCATTGATTTTATCAGCGATGAGTTGAAAAAACCGGTCATTCTGGAAAGCGCAGATTTTTTCTTATTGGCTTATAACTCCTATTATATTAACCATTTTGATGCAGCAAACCAGCAAACGATTTTTTCCAAAAAATGTCCGCTGTCGATTTTTGAAAAATTTGTCGAGGAAGGTATCATTGATCAACTCAAAACAATTCCGACTCCTTTTCGGGTAAATCAAATTGAAGAAATCGGTCTAAACCAGCGGGTCGTCGTCAGCGCCAAACATAAAGATGAAGTCATGGGCTATATTTGGATACAGGAGATTGAAGACAATCTGTCTGATGAAGAACTTGATTTCTTATATAAAGCTTCCTTTCATGTCGGAAAAATCATTTACAAGAAAAAGCAACTTAAGCAAGAGAAAGATGAAGAGGCGGAAGAGCTTTATAAAAAAGCGATAAACGACCAGTTTCAGACGGAGAAAGAGCTGAAAGCCGCCGCTGATAAGGCCGGTGTTGTTCTGCCTGCCGTGTATACCGTCATGGTGCTTCAAGTCGTTGACGGGGAGGATGAACTGCTCGATGATCTGAAGGAGACGATCAGATCGTATTTAAATCTGAAAGACAACATCAGCCATGTCCTAGAGGATCATTCCAACATCGCCATCATTGTCGGCAGTGTGTCGCGCAAGCGTTCTGCTATGGCTGCGGCCTCGGAGTTAATCAACCGGCTTTTAACCCATCTGCGCTCACAAATGCTGCCCCTCATCTTTATCGGGGTCGGCAATGAATACAGCAGCCTGCTGTCGCTCGGCAAAAGCTACAGGGAGGCGCTGCAAGTGACAAAAGCAGCGGAAATCACGGGAAGCCAGGAACACATTCCTTATGAATACCAAAAGCTCGGCCTTTTCAGATATCTTGACCAAATCGCCGCAAAAAACGACCATCTGCAATATGTGAACCCAGCTCTGCTGCTGCTGAAAGAAAAAGATAAAGAAAGCCACACCGAATTCTTAAGAACCCTTGAGATTTATCTTGTGAATAACTGTAAAGTCAAACCATCCGCAGAGCAGCTGTTTATCCACCAAAATACACTAAACTACCGAATTAAACAGATATTGGATATGACATCGATCGATCTGAACGATTTTAATACAAGGTGTCAGTTATTTATCGATTTGATGCTGATGAAAAAAGGCGGCTATAAATCGTAAAAGCTATGTAAACCAGAACACCCGGTAGCCGGGGTTCTGTTCCCCTTGTCTAAAAAAGAGCCGGTACATGATGCACCGGCCTTTAATATGTTCTATACACATAAGGATCTTTTGGTTCTTTTATCTTTGACCAATCTTTCACTTTCAGAACCGGGATCGTAGATTTGAACGGCTGATAATATTCCGATGACAGCGTTCCTTTTACATGAAGCCACTGATCGTCTTTTATATCCATATCTTTCGGGAATTCGACCAGCATGCCGTAGACCCCAGAGTCGGCGATACAATGAATGATTCCGAAGCGGAGCACGAAAAGCTGTCTGTCATTAATCGATTCTCCTTTAAAAGCAAAACCGTTGAATTCAATCGTTCTGTCAAGAAACTCCCCTGGATAATTATAAATGGTTTCCATGCCTTTCAAATAATCGTCATCTTTCAAAGGGATCTGCTTTTTTCCTTCATAGTCCTTCATCGCTTTCTCCATCAGTTCATCATAGCCTTCCTGGCCATAATAGACGCTTGTATCGGGACGAAGATACTGGGTTTGAGCATAGTGATCAGGCTGCTCGATCGCTTTAAAAGAAAAGCCCTTCGATTTGACGATATTTGAATCAAGCGTTGCAGCCGGAAGAAAAAGCCCGGTGCATAAAGGGAATAGAAACACCAAATAAATCAGCATTCTTTTGAGAAAAGGCTTATTTTTCTCATGATCGTGATCATGTCCGCAACCGCAGTCATGACCGCATTCTTTCCCGTCCGTGCCTCTCATATAAATATAAAATTGCACCGCCGTCAGAATGGCCAGCAGAAAAATTGCAATATAGGAAAGATAAGCGTATTTCATATTAATATATTTCGTTAAATTCCCGGAAGCATGAAGATGAAAAAAGAAGAACGTAAAAAACATCAAAATGAATGTGCGAAACATGATCTCACCCCTTTACCAAAAGTGATCCGGCCAAGACGATGACAGCGATATAGGCGATCAAAACGAACACAAAACGTTTTCTGAAGATGCCGAGCATCATCAGCAGATTTTTGATATCCACCATTGCTCCAAAAACGAGAAATGCGATAAGAGAGCCAAGAGAAAACGTACTGCTGAAAGAAGACGCGATAAAGGCATCAACCTCTGAGCAAAGAGATAAAACAAATGACAGCCCCATCATGACGAGTGAAGAAGATACGTCATTCTGGCCGATAGCCAAAAGGGTCGATGTTTTAATATACGTCTGCATGGCCGCTGCGACAAATGCTCCGATGATCAAGTATTTTCCCACTGAGAAAAACTCATCAACCGCATGGCGAAGCGTTCCGCCAAGCTTTTTCAAAAAGGACTGATGAGCATGTCCGTGGTGGTGATGCCCGTGTGATTCGCCCTCAAGCAGCTGATTTCCTTTAAATTGAAATGAGATGATCATTCCCGCGATAAGAGAAACTGCAATCGCCAAGCCGCCGCGGTAAAGCACGACATCCCATTTGTTTCCGAAAGCGATAAACGTTGAAAATAAAACAATCGGATTGATGATCGGAGCCGTCAGCATAAATGCCACAGCCGCATGCAGCGGCACTCCTTTTAAAAGCAGGCGCCGGGCAATCGGTACGATCCCGCATTCACAGGCCGGGAACAACACACCGGCAAATGTTCCGGACAAAACAGCGAGGAATCGGTTCTTCGGAATAATCTTCGCCATCATTTCTTCCGTCACAAACATCTGAATCAAACCTGATATAAAAACTCCGATTAAAACGAACGGAATTGCTTCTATTAATATACTGATAAAGATTGAATTGAGCTGCAGAAAGGATTGTGAAGCCACAAAAAAACCTCCGCAATAGCATTTTTTAGTTCCAATCTAGCATTATATCATAAAAGAATTGATTTTAATAAGAAGGACTAATTTCATATATGTGGAAAGAACTCATCGAATGTAAGCTGGGGGCGGAGAGGCGCGCCAAAAGTGAGCAGCCGCGGATAGGTCTGTCTATCCGCATGCATCATGATCAAGTTGGGCGTATAAGGGTGAACGTCTCACCCCATTTGGCATAATCGTTTCCCGCAAGTCTTGCGATGGGACGCAGCGCGTCTGTCCGGATGTATCCCTTTTCAGCGTCATATACTTCATCTGCTAAATGAAAGCACACAATCCGTCCGATCAGCAAGTCATTGACAGTTTCTGCTTGATCATTTTGAAATGTCAAATGCCGTTCCAGCTTACATTCGAAACGGACCCGGGCTTCCCGAATACCGGGAACTGAAACTTGATCGCTTTCAATTGTTGTGAGGTCGGTCAGGTCTAGCTCGCTTTGATGGGCAGGAAGAGCTGCTGCCGTCTGATTCATATCTTCAGCTATATTCTCATCGACGATATGAACAACGAATTCCTTCGATTCAGCGGCATTGCGGGCTGTGTCTTTCATTTCACCATCCTGGGTTCTCCCGACAGAAATGGATAGGAGCGGAGGATCGGCGCTGATCACATTGAAAAAGCTGAACGGTGCTGCATTGACTACTCCATTGACAGTCGAGGCTGTTGTCACGAACGCGATCGGTCTTGGGACGACAGCCCCTGACATCAGTTTATAAGTCTCTTTCACGGTTAAATTCCTTGGGAAAAGAGTGAACATACTAAAGCCTCCTTCTTTTTGAACACATGATAACACGAAAGAAATAAATTCACATTTCTGGTATGATAAAAATATTCAAACAACTAAATGAAAAGGGGACGAAATAGCATGCAGCAGCCTTATGATTTGCCGCTGGAACAACTATATACATATAAACCTGAACGGACGGCCCATGGGGATTTTAAAGATTTCTGGAATGAAGCGCTCGCTGAACTTTCTGAAGAAAAAGCGGAGCCTCATCTCGAGCCGCATGATTATCCAGCCGATGGCGTAAAAGTCTTTTGGCTTACATACCGCAGCATCGGGGGAGCGCGCATTAAAGGCTGGTATGCAGTTCCTGACCGGAAAGGACCGCATCCTGCCATTATCAAACACCACGGCTATAATGCCAGCTACGACGGGGATATTCATGACATTGTCAATTGGGCCTTGCACGGCTACGCGGCATTTGGAATGCTCGTCCGCGGACAGAACAGCAGTGAAGACACAAGCGTCTCTCCTCATGGACATGTGCCGGGCTGGATGACAAAAGGGATACTTGATCCGAAAACATATTATTACAGAGGTGTGTACCTTGATGCAGTAAGAGCGGTCGAGGTTGTCAGCGGATTCGCCGAAGTTGATGAAAAACGAATCGGCGTGATCGGTGCAAGCCAGGGCGGCGGACTGGCTATCGCAGTTTCCGCATTGTCCGACATCCCAAAAGCGTCCGTTTCTGAATTCCCATATTTGAGCAACTTTCAGAGAGCCATCGATACGGCGATAGATCAGCCTTACCTTGAAATCAACTCATTTTTCAGAAAGAACAGCAGCCCGGACATTGAACAGACAGCGCTGAACACCCTGACTTATTTCGACATTATGAACCTTGCTGAATCAGTAAAAGCACCCGTTCTTATGTCGATCGGTTTGGTGGACACCATCACACCGCCATCAACCGTATTTGCAGCATACAATCATTTGAACACAGACAAAGATATTAAAGTGTACCGCTATTTCGGACATGAATATATTCCGGCATTCCAAACCGAAAAGCTTGCCTTTTTGAAAAAGTACTTAAAATAAATGTGAAGAACATCCGGTCAGGCTGCCGGGTGTTTTTTTATGTCTTGATTAAAGAATATATCGTATTGTAAGATATAAATAGAGAGGGTGAGTGTAATGGATTTTGAAGAGTTGATTCAAGAGATTAATCAAGACTGGACAGACATTTATTACAATTTGCACTATAAGCATGACGACAACCTTTCGCATCATGCTGTTCGATTGCTGCAGCATATTGAAAAAAATCAATATGTCACTATCGGCGGTTTAGCCGAGCTGCTAGATGTGTCCCACAATACCGCATCAGAGCATGTAAAACGGCTGATTCAAAAGAATTTTGTTCAGAAAAAAAGGGACAGCAAAGATGAACGAAAGGTTTATGTGACACTATCGGCTGAAGGTAAAGCGGCAGTAAATCAGCATACCCGGCTTGATCCAAAAAAACTGGAAAAGGTGCTGCAGCAATTAAATGAGGATGAAATCAAAACGGTTAAAACCACATTTTCTATGTTAAGCAGGGAGGTAAAGTCATGTTTTTGATGATCAAAATCGCAGTTTCTGCTGTTTTGATCGGAATTGTAACCGAAATCGCAAGAAAGTCCCCCGAGGCTGGAGGAATCATTGCTGCTCTGCCCCTCGTCAGTCTGCTCAGTTTGTTTTGGCTAAGCATACAAGGGGAGTCTCCAAAACATTTAAGCCAATTTGCGGCAGGGGTGTTATGGGGTTTTCCCGCAACTGCATTTCTCCTTTTTATTGTGGTGATCAGTTTAAAGGCGTCATTTCCGATGGTGCTGTCTTTTATTTTTGGAGTATGCGGATGGGGTGGCTTTTTACTGCTGCAAAAGGCCGTAATCCGTACGATCTTCGGCTGAAGTTTTAATGTCTTCCTGAATGGTCTTATATTTCCATAGAGCCGGCTCGATGCTGCTTGCCTGCAAGTCGAACGAAACGATATGTCTGCCTGCAGGAACATGCTGCAGCCTGACGGTGGGATGAATGGGCGGGGGCGGTTCATTTCCTTCAAAGACGACAGAGATGCGGATGCGGTTTTCATCATGGTTTTTATTACAGTAGATGTATATACTTTGGTGATGTCGGTTTGATTGCTTCATTTGTTTGATTCAATGATCTAAAGGCTTTCGGTGCGGAAACGGGCGATCGAATCGTATGGATATACCGACTCCATCTCATAGCATAAAAAGCCGCCGGCAAATCCGGCAGCCTTATGCTATTTTTTAATATATACGTCAGTCCGCTTTTCCAAGTAATCTTGGAGCAAAGCGACAGCCGAGCAAATGCCCCAGTAAATCATGGCAACTAAAATATACATCGTCATATAGTCGAACTCTCGTCCGCCTACGATTTTTGCCTGCTGAAATAACTCCGGCACCGTAATCATAGCGGCGAGGGAGGAAGCTTTTATGAGGTCGAGCATAACGTTTGTCAGTGGCGGCAGAGCGATTCTCATTGATTGAGGAACGATGACATGCAGCATCGTCTGCCGATAGGAAAAACCGATCGACTTTGCTGCATCCCACTGGCCTCTGTCTACCGAAGATAAAGCCGAACGAATAATTTCGGCAATGTAAGCGGCGCTGTTGATGCTGAAGCCAATTATCGCAGCGGACAGCGCCGTAAATTGAATCCCGATATAAGGGAGACCGAAATATAAAATAAATAAAATGACCAAAATCGGAACGCCTCTCATAAATGAGATGTAAACCCTTGCCGGCCATCGGAGCAAAGCAAATTTGGACATCCGGCCGAGCGCAATGAAAAAGCCGATCATCAGTCCGGCAAACATGCTCGCAAAGGAGATCAAAAGCGTATTCCAGATGCCCTGCATCACATAAGGGAATGATTTAGCAGCTAATTCTGCATTGAAAATATACTCCCATTGAATAGAGCCCACTTCGAATCCCTCTATTTGTTCTGATCGACGTCAGCAAAGTCGATATCCTGTTTTTTTGAAACATCGGCATCACCAAAGAATGTTTTGGAAATCTTCTTGATTGTACCGTCTTTCAGCATATCCTTGATGGCTTGGTCGAATTGTTTTTTCAGCTCTGTGCTGTCTTTTTTGATGATCATGCCTTGCTGGTGCGGATAATATTTAAGATCCGGGTGAATCGTCAGATCAAGGTCAGGCATTGCGGCGAGCGCTAGTTTTTGTAAATAATAGTCGTTTAAAATGACGTCGGTTCTTCCGTTAGCCACATCTTTTAAATACTGTTCATTCGTGGCATTATCATAAATCACCTCTTCAGCTCCGTACTGACGGGCGATATCCATATAAACCGTCGTTGCGGCGCCTGCAGCTTTCTTTCCTTTTAGGTCTTTCAGCGTATGAATGCCTGATAAATCTTTCTTGCGGACGATTGCCGTACCATATGAATATTTATAAGGCGTTGTGAACAAAAATTTCTTTTTGCGGTCATCTGTCATTGTGATGTCGTTGGCCGCTGCGTCAACCTGGCCGCTGCCTATTGCCGTAAGCATGCCGTCAAAGCCCATCTCTTTAAATTCGACATCCAAATCAAGCCGTTTAGCCGCTTCGCGTATGACTTCAACCTCATAGCCAGTCAGCTTGTCCTTGCCTGATTCAGTATCATGATATGAAGTGGGATAAAGTGTTCCTGAAGTCGCAACAACGATTTTTCCCTTTTCTTTTATATCATCCCAGGCTGTATTTTTATTTTCAGCCTCTTTTTGAGTGGTGCTGCATGCAGCGGTTATAAAAGCAAACGCCATCACTGTTATCAGTAAAGTGAAAGGCTTATACATACGAAATATTTTCACTGAAACAATCCTCCTATTCCTTTAGTCAAGTAAACCATAGCATTGAAGCAGACAATAGGCAATAAGTTAATTTGTATTGGAATAAAATAAAAATTTATTAATTTGAAGCAGGTGAATGCACCCTGCTTTACTTTTGAAAGTGAAAGGCGGATCATAAAAATCAGGTAATATAAACAAATAAGGAGGATCTGAATGATGAAAAATATCTTAATCATTAACGGACACGAAGCATATCCGCATGCGAGAGGCCGGCTGAATCATACCATCTTTTCAGCGATGGCAGATAAGCTGGACGAAAAATATAATATTAAAAAAACGGTTGTCGCAGATGGCTATGAGATCACGGAAGAACACGAAAAATTCAAGTGGGCGGATGCCGTCATTTATCAGACGCCGATTTACTGGTTCAGCCTGCCGGCATTATTTAAAAAATATATTGATGAAATATATGAATACGGCCTTTTTTATCAAGGGGCAGAAGATTATGGCCGCGGCGGTCTGTTTACGGATAAAAAGTACATGTTTTCGACAACATGGAATGCGCCTCAGGACGTATTCTCCAAAGAGGGAACTTTTTTTGAAGGGAAAAGTCTGGACGAAGCCTTGTTCCACCTTCACAAAATGCAGGAATTCGTCGGTATGAAACCTTTAAAAACTTTTTCTGTGCATGACGTCATCAGCAATCCGAATGTTGATCAATACATTAAAGATCTTGATGTACATTTAAAAGAAGTATTTTCAATTTAAACCGGCTGCCTCAGGCGCCGAAAGGCCTGACGATTGAAGAGCTTTGCTATTTCGGAAGACATCCCCATAAAAAGCTGCTGTCAAATTATACAAAGGAAGATCATGAAATGGTTGGCCTGGTGCAACTGGTATGACGGGATTGCGCAGCCTGACGCTTGATGCTCTTTCAGGCGGACAAAGGCAGAGGGCCTGGATTTCGATGTCATTAGCTCAGGGACGGACATGCTTTTGCTTGATGAACCTACTCCCTTTCTAGGTATAGCCGTCAAATAGAAGGACTGGAGCTGTTAAAGCAGCTGGATCAGGAGCACGGCCGTACGATTGTTATGTACTGCACGATTTAAATCGAGCTTCCCAATACGCTAATCAGCATTGGATGGCAAAGTATACAGTGCAGGAGCGCGTGAAGAAGTATTTACGCCGAATCTGTTCCGCGGCGTTTCGGGCTTGAGTGCTATTATGAAAAGCCCTGTGGACCAAAAGCCGATGTGTCTGCCGACAGGGCTGTGCGGAAGGGCGCTGGCAAAAACAACATCATATTGAAGAATGAAGGTTTGAGCCGCTGGCACAAGCCTCTTTTTTCGTTTTTAATCAAAAGGTCATGTTACAGTTAAGATAAAAACTAAACAGGTGATGTCATATGTTTTTGAAAAAACTGACTGTGCTTCATGAAAAAGTCCTTTCTTACTCAAAATATCCTTTTTCAATTCCTGCGCTTAAATCTTTAAGAGAGCTGGCGTTTCAGAAAGATGTCACTTTTTTTGTGGGCGAAAACGGCTCCGGGAAATCGACACTGCTTGAAGCGATCGCTGATAAGTGCGAATTTAACACGGCCGGCGGGGGAAGGAATAATACGTATGAAGTACATGCATCCGCTTCTGCCTTTGGGGACTTTATCAGACTTTCCTGGCTTCCTAAAGTCACAAATGGCTTTTTTCTGCGGGCCGAATCCTTCTATCATTTTGCCTCTCATATTGATGAAATGGACAACAACGGCTTTATCAATTACGGAGGCAGGTCTCTTCACGAGCAGTCACACGGCGAATCTTTTTTGTCGCTTTTCAAGCACCGTTTTAAAGGAAAGGGCATCTACCTTCTTGATGAGCCTGAAGCAGCTTTATCTCCGGCAAGACAGCTGGCTTTCTTAAAAATCCTCCATGATCTGACCAGGAATAAACAAGCTCAGTTCATCATCGCCTCGCATTCTCCGATTTTATTGGGATATCCGGAAGCTCAAATCTTCAGCTTTGACGGTGAAAACATTGCTGAAGTCAGCTATGAAGATACCGATCATTACAGTTTGACAAAGTATTTCCTGGAGCATCGTGAAAGGCTTCTTGCTGAACTGTTTTCAGAAGATGTTTGATGTGAAACGCGTTTCATAGGATATGATAAGGATCAAACCGGATCAAAATACGATATAGGAGTGGAACAATATGATTCATCAACAGTTACGGCCATTTCCGGATCATTTCTTGTGGGGATCGGCTTCAGCGGCCTATCAAATAGAAGGGGCCTGGGATGAGAACGGAAAAGGCGCATCGGTTTGGGACGTATTCACAAAAATTCCCGGGAAGACGTTTAAAGGCAGCAACGGAGATATTGCAGTCGATCACTATCACCGCTTTAAAGAAGACGTCGCTTTGATGGCTGAGATAGGATTAAAAGCATACCGCTTTTCAGTAAGCTGGCCGCGAATTTTTCCAAAAGGCAGAGGAGAGGTCAATGAAGCGGGCTTAAAATTTTACGACGATTTGATAAATGAGCTGCTCGCTCATCATATTGAGCCTGTTTTAACGCTATATCATTGGGATCTTCCCCAAGCTTTAATGGAGGAGTATGGCGGATTTGAGTCCAGACAGATTATTGAAGATTTCAATACCTATTGTATAACGCTCTACAAACGTTTTGGAGACAGGGTGAAATATTGGGTATCCCTTAATGAACAGAATTACAACTTGAACCATGCGTTTATTACAGCTATGCATCCTCCGGGAGTAAAGGACAGAAAACGTTTTTATGAAGCAAACCATATTGCGTTTTTAGCCAATGCCAAGGCAATCGATTCGTTTCGCCAATATGTTCCCGACGGAAAAATAGGGCCAAGCTTTGCTTATTCCCCTGCATATCCGTTGTCAAGCCGTCCGGATGATATTCTTGCTTTCGAAAATGCCGAGGAATTTACGAATAATTGGTGGCTAGATATATATTGCTGGGGAACATATCCGAGTATTCCATTTCAGTATCTGAAGGAAAAAGGATGGGCGCCGACGGTACAAGATGGGGATATGGAGCTTTTGGCAAAAGGGAAACCTGATTTTGTCGGGGTCAATTATTATCAGACCATCACATATGAAATGAACCCTCTTGACGGCGTATCAGAAGGGAAAATGAACACGACCGGCCAAAAGGGAAGCAATCAGGAAACCGGAATGCCAGGGTTATATAAAACAAAAAAGAACCCTCATCTGGAAACATCGAATTGGGACTGGGCCATTGATCCGATCGGGTTGAGGATCGGTCTGCGCAGGATCTCCAGCCGCTATCATCTTCCTGTCTTTATAACGGAAAACGGTTTGGGGGAATTTGATAAGGTTGAAAAAGACGGTGAGATTCATGATGAATACAGAATTGCTTATTTGCGTGCACATCTTAAACAATGCAGACAGGCAGTTCATGACGGTGTCGATTTAATCGGCTACTGCAGCTGGTCCTTTACGGATTTATTGAGCTGGCTCAACGGCTATCAAAAAAGATACGGATTCGTCTATGTCAATCGTGATGAAGAACATCTAAAAGATTTAAGAAGAATAAAAAAGGATAGCTTTTATTGGTATCAAAATGTGATCAAAACAAACGGTGAGGAGCTTTAACATGAAGGCGCTGTGCAATTCAGCGCCTTCATCAATTGCTCAGTCATTCCTAAAGTCGAGAATGTAGGTGATGGCTTGCGAATGAACTTGATCAGGCATAACTGTATAGCATGTCAGCTGATAGGATCCTTGCGGAATATCGCACGTCAGCTTTTTTGATAGGACGCTGGTAATCTCGATTCCGCCTTCAAGCACTTCGAAAGAAACGGATATTTGCCTTTCAAAGGATTCCACCGGCTCAGGGCAGTTTAAACGGACTTGCACTAAAGATGTTGTGTTTTCGGCTGCTTCAAACGAAACCGCATCCTCTAGAGCTGTATAGCCTCTTTTAATATCTTCGTCTGTCCAATCCATTACAGGCGGTTTGCCGCCTTTTTGATAAACGGTAAACTGATGGTATGACATCGTCATTTCCTGGGGTCCCCATGTTTTCCTCAAAGGCCGTTCCTCCAATTGTATTATTTGATGTTGAAAAGCACTTTTGTTCCGTCAGGGTAGTCGCTCACCTGATTGCCGACCCAAGACCCCGCTCCGCGGTTATCAGACGGGCTGATATACTCAACCGACGCTCCTGTTCCGCCTTCTTCACACATGGCCATTGGCCATTCGTCACGATCATAGCCTGATTTTGCGGGAACGTCCTTTAATGATTCCTTCCGCCTTTCATCCGCACCGTCCCTGTCAATCGTGCAGATCTTCGAGTGCCCCTTTTTTATGGCGGTTCGAATGTGGACTCCTGTTTCAGGATAGCGATCCGCTGGGAAATCAAGCACTTCATCATAGCCGGAGCTTCTCTTATGCCCGGCGGGCTCGTGTTCTGAAGAAAAGAAATCTCCCGTTGTCATTCCGATGATCACGGCCGCTATTACGACCAAGCCGATCAGCAAAGATTTAATTTTGTCCATTCTTGTTGTCCTGCTTTCTGATAGTTAATCATTCGGCCGCGGCCGAAAATAAACACAACCTTATTATCGTAAAGATGGCCTGAGAAATAAAGGGGAGACTATTAGATTTTCCCTTGAGAAAAAATAGAATTGCCGGGCCTCACAATCTATTTTTAAAAAATCTGCGATAAAAAAGAGGTTTTGAAGATTAAAAATCTAATTTTCTCATAGCAAAGAAAAATATTCATTCAAATCATGCCCCTTATAAAAGGGTGCTGCTCGAATGATATAAAAAAATACAGATCACCGGATAAGGAGCTGATAGATTTGTTTCGCAAGCTATTTAGATCATTGAAAAACAGCGGTTACCGCCGATACAGCAGCAGCGACTACGGGCGGAGGCCTTATAAAAAATACAGCAGCAGCGATTATCGAAAAAAAGGGTATGGCCATCATCATTACAAAAGAAAACATAAGAAATTTTTCAGCAGCAGCTGATTGATGTGAAAGCTTTTATTAGATGGATGTTTGACCGGCCCCTCAAAAAGGGAACCCAAATCTGCGGACGATATCAAATTCGGAATGTGCTCGGGATGGGAAGCTATGGCATCACTTATCTTGCCAGCGAGCTTGGCGGGGGGGATGTCTGTGTTGTCAAACAGCTGCGGCAAACAAAAGTATGGACATCAAGCGGGCGGCGGTCTTTTGATCGGGAAGCTGAAATTTTGCAGGGTTTGGATTTACCTGCGGCGCCCCGGCTTTACGATGTGCATAGAAGCGGGCGCAGCTGGTTTATCGTAATGGAATATGTTGATGGGAAGAATTTCGAAGATTTGATTTTTTATGACGGATGCATATTCGATGAACAGCAAACCATTCTTATATTGCTGGAGGCGCTCCAAATCACCGCTTTGCTTCATTCACGCGGACTGATTCACCGCGACTTGCGAATGCCTAATATTCTTCAGACAGGAGAAGGCATTCGCATCATCGATTACGGGCTGGCATGCCGACTGACCGAGAGCGAAACCGCATTTTACCGACAACCCGAAAAAAGGCTGATGCGATCTGTTTCTGTAAAAAGCGATTTTTATGCGCTGGGGCATTTTGCACTTTTCCTTCTTTATTCCGGGTATATTCCGGCGGCAAAGAAGGAAAAAAGCTGGGAGGAAGAGCTTAGCATTTCGTCCGGTCTAAAGTCTGTTTTGCGAAAAATGCTGCAGATTGATTCACCTTATGAATGCGCGCAGGACATCATCGATGATTTGGCATCCTTAAATATGACTTCCCGTGTAGTAATACAAGAAAATATTTGACCAAAAGGGATGGGTCTTCAATGAATGCAGTTCTAATAACCGGAGCCGGGCCGACAGGATTGGTGCTGGCGCTGTTTTTAGCCCGGAAAGGAGTGCCGCTTCGCATTATTGATAAAAATACAGGCCCTGGCCGGACATCACGGGCAATGGCGGTTCATGCCCGCACCCTTGAGTTCTACCGTCAGCTTGGAATAGCTGAAGAGGCGGTTCAAAAGGGCATTAAAGTCAATGCCGTTCATATACGTCAAGGTCATAAGGAAAAGGGGCGTGTCAATCTTGGGGACATTGGAGAGGGATTAAGCCCGTATCCATTTGTGCTCAGCTTTGCCCAAGACGAGCATGAGCGATTTTTACTTAAGCATCTTATTGCGGCAGGAGTCGAAGTTGAATGGAAAACAGAGCTGGTTTCTTATACGGATAAGGGCGGCTTTGTTGAGGCAGAGATTAGGAAAGAGGAACAAACGGAAGTGATCGAAACGGCCTTTCTCTGCGGCTGCGACGGAGCTCACAGCACTGTACGCCGCGAGCTGGATTTAGGCTTTCCGGGAGGGACGTACGAGCATACTTTTTATGTAGCAGATGTTAAAGCATCAGGCGAAGCTGCTTCAAAGCATGATCTGAATCTTTGTCTTGAGGAAGACGGCTTTTGTATTGTTTTTCCTGTAAGAAGCACCGGCATGAATCGGTTTGTCGGCATTGTGCCCTCTGCTTTGGAAAACAGGGAGGCCCTCTCCTTTAAGGATATCGCCCCCTTTGCAGAAAAGCTTCTGCATGTCAAAGTACATGAAGTCAACTGGTTTTCAACCTATCGCGTTCATCATCGGGTGGCTGATCAGTTCAGAAAAGGGCGTGTCTTTATTTTAGGAGATGCGGGACATATTCACAGTCCTGTCGGCGGTCAAGGGATGAATACAGGTATCGGTGATGCCGTCAATTTAGCATGGAAACTGGCGGGAGTGCTTAATGAACGTGTGGATGAAATAATTTTGGACAGCTATGAGACGGAACGGATTGCATTTGCCCGCTCCCTTGTGGCTACTACTGATCGGGCGTTTCAGGCAGTGGTCGGACAAAATGCCAGGGGAAGGCTGGTTCGGACTGTGCTTATTCCCCGAATTGCACCGTTCTTTCTTCGATTCCCGCCTATAAAAAAGGCGGCTTTTAATAGAGTGTCGCAAATTCGCATTCATTATCGAGACAGCCTACTAAGCATGGGAAAGGCCGGAAAACTTCAAGGCGGAGATCGTCTGCCCTGGATCAGCGTTGGAAGGAATGACAATTTTGAAGCGCTGAAGACCGCCGCTTGGCAGGTTCATATTTATGGGAAGGCAAACCCGGGGCTGTTAACAATCGCTAAACAACACAACCTCCCATTGCATGAGTTTGCATGGAGCAGGGCCAGTGCTAATGCAGGTTTACGGCGCGATGCTCTCTACCTTGTTCGCCCTGACGGATATATTGCTCTTGCAGACAGTGAACAGACTATCAACAAGCTGACAGAGTATCTTTCTAAATTTAAAATCAGGAACTAAATGGCTGCCGATTAGCCGGCAGCCGTATTTTCGATTATTTCATTTTGACTTCTTCAATCAGTTTCCGCAAATCTTCAGCCAGCTTGGCCAGCTCGTTTGCGGAGGCTGAAACCTCTTCCATTGCTGCTCATCTGTAAGGCATGCTGCCGATTTCAAGAAATGTTGGTTTAAAATAAAGTTTGATCATGTTTACTCCTGTGTCGCGCCCTTTTGTGATTTAAGAAAAAAGTTATTTCGCTTGCTGCTTTTTTAACATAAGTAAAAATGAAAACCTCGGCATAAGCCCAGGTTTTTACTCATCAAAATATCTTTTCATTATATTCTGTATAATTTTTGCTAACAGTAAGGTGATTGATTTAAGGAAACGTTCTTGTTATTTTTCTTATTCAAAAAAATTATTTTGTTTAATTTGATCTATTCGTTTTTTTCCCCATTCATACATCATCTCAACGATTGGTAGCAATGTCATTCCAAGCTCAGTCATTGAGTATTCGACTTTTGGAGGAATTTCCGGAATTACTTCTCTATGAACAATGCCATCTTCTATCAGTTCACGTAATTGGTTTGTTAATACCTTATGAGATATTCCTGAGAAAAGTCTTTGGAGTTCGCTGAATCGATGTGGCCCTTCCACACCTAAATGCCACAAAATAACAACTTTCCATTTTCCACTAATAATCGATAAGGTAAGTTCTTTTTCACAATGATAATCATGATTTAATATTCTCTCTTTAATTTCTTCTCTTAATGTATCTGACATAGGGAGTAAACTCCTTTTCTTATAATAGTAACCGTTTGGTAACCTCCGCACAAAAAAGTGCATTCTTCACAAAGCAGAAAAGCGCCGGTAGAATGAATTTATCTTAAGATCAATTTTTTATATTACAGGAGGCAAATGATATGAGCAAAAAAGCTTTATTTATTATACCACCAGAAAGATTTAATGAAGATGAATTATTTCAACCAAAAGAAGCTTTAAAAAATGCGGGAATTGATGTAACTATTGCAAGTACAAAAACAGGTGAAATTACTGGTGACTATCAAGGAAAGACAAACGCTGAAGTGATCTTCTCCGAGGTTTCAGCCACTGATTATGATGCTCTTGCTGTCATAGGGGGATCTGGTACGAACGATCATCTATGGGGAAATCAAGAATTGCTAAGCTGCTTGAAACAAGCTCATAAACAAAATGTTCTTGTAACAGGAATTTGTGCCGGGGCTGTAACTGTAGCTAAAGCAGGGTTACTTACTGGCCGAAAAGCTACTTGCTACCCAGTTGACGTACAAAAGAACGAATTAAAAGCTCATAACGTAGAGTATGTTGAACAACATGTCATAGCGCATGATGATATTATTACAGGCGATGGACCAGATGGTGCAAAAGAATTTGGAAAGAGCCTTGTTGAAGCATTAAGTTAGTTCTTAAATTTAAGTGAAAAACTTGTTTGGATATGAAGCCGTTCGGAAGTTATTCGAACGGCTTCTTTTCATAATTAGGTGAATCAACGTTTTGGTCTTCTGAAGAGCCAGGCTCCTGTATAAAAAATGCCGATTACATCACCCTCTGATTTTTGATCGGCATATAAAAGAATGACAAAACCCTAAAAACTCCGGTGGTAACGGGGTTTTTAGCGGCAGTGTCGCCCAGGTTCTTTATTACGTCCTTGCTTCCTTAGCGGTCGTCAAGGCTTCAGCTTGGTCTTTTTTATATGTCATGTAGCCTTTGACCTGCTGATGTACATCCTTTTTCAGCTTATAGGCTTCGCTTTTCTGGTAAGCTGATGCATTGTAGCGGATGGGAGAGGAGCTTTTTCCTTGACGGGTTGCACCGATTAAGGCGGAGTAGTCGGCGGTAATCATTTGCTGAGCCATTTCAGAGGCTCCGTATTCGTTTTTTAGCAGTTCGTCGAGATCCCCGACGGCTTTAATGGTGTCTTTTCGTTTTTGGTTTGCGGCATTCAGCTGCTGTTTAAATTCATCAGCTGGAAAAGGTTCTAAGGAAATTAAATCGTCGATCTTAACTAAAATATTTTTCAGTTCTTTTTTTTGCGCGGACACCATGTTATAAGAGTGAGTATGGACGTTTACGAGTTCTTGTTCAAGAAACTGAACATCAACAAATGTCTCTCCCGAAAGCCCAGCATTTTCGACAGCATTTGATATCCCGTCCAGAAACTGGATCTGCATATCGGTCAGGTCAAGCCATCCGTCTACGATTCCGGATTGGTCTCTATAAAACGCTTTAATTGTGTCAGCGCCTTTCCCTTGGAAATCTTCATCCAAATCTGCCACGCTTTGAAACGCATTCTTTAAGCTGACGAACTGTTCTCTCAAACTTTTGTAATCATTTGCCCGCTGCTTCATGGCTGATTGTAAAGTTTCCGCTTCATAGACCTTCATTTTTTGTGCCCTTTCTAAGTCTTATTTAGTACAGAGTTTACCACTTTACAGAAAAAAGTTGGGCAAAAATCCTGAATATCCATAAAAATGAATCATTTAGATTAGTTTCAAAAACCTAATGGGAGTTTTAGCATATTACAAATGAATACTTTAGCAGTTCATAGGTCCTGATTCGAGTATGGTGAGTTTAGGATTCAGCTTTTAAAACCAAAACGTCTCCAAGGAAAAGGGCGAGGCCCCTGGTGATAAAATTGTGAAATACTGTGAACAAATCTAATGAAAATGTGATTTTATGGTATCTTAAAATAAAAAATTAAAGAAAAAAGACTTCGAAAAATTTAAAAAGATAAAATTGACTGTCTTCTTTCACTTTATTAGTATTATAGTCAAATATTTTAAAAAGAAGGTATTTTTTGCAGAAACCTTGGGGAAGGGGAAAACTAGAATTGAATGAAGAAGGATACCGGATTGGAATAGATATTGGAGGGACTTTTACTGATCTTTCTTTGCTGAACCTGAAAGATGGCAGCATGACAGCCGTCAAAACACCGACAGTTCCGGAAGATCCTGCTCAGGGGATTATCAATGGGCTGGCGCTTTTAAAGGAGAATGATATTCAGCCGTCGCAGATTCACTATTTTGTACACGGTATGACAATCGGTTTAAACACATTAATACAGCGCAAAGGAGCCAAAATCGCCCTGTTTGTAACAGAAGGCTTCCGTGATATTCTTTCGCTTCAGCGTCTTCGCCTCCCGATTCCGTACGATTTTAGGTCGCGAATGCCGGAGCCGCTTATTCCCCGTAAATACGTATTTCCAATTAAAGAAAGAATGCTTCACGATGGATCTGAGAAGCTGCCGCTTCATTTAGAAGACATTGACGAAGCTGTCGGCAAAGTTTTGAAAGAAGGAATAACCGGAATCGTTGTTTCTTTTCTTCACAGCTACCGGAATCCTGTTCATGAACGTCAAGCTGTTGAGCGAATCAAACAGCAAGCGCCTGGGTTGGAAGTCGCGGCGTCTTCGGAGCTTTGGGCGCAGCTGAGGGAATACGAACGAACTGTCATATCAGTCGCCAATTTATACATAAAGCCTAATGTGCAGCGCTATTTTAACACGCTCAAAGATAGACTCACTGAGGCCGGTATTCCGGCAGAGCCGTTTATTACCCAATCAAACGGAGGGCTGATGGATATTGAAACGGCTGCCTCGGCACCTGTCAAAACGCTTTTCTCAGGTCCGGCGGCAGGTGTTATCGGAGCGATTCGCGCCGCTGAATCCGCCGGCTCAGGAAATGTGATCACGTTTGATGTCGGAGGAACAAGTGCTGATATTTCCATTGTAGAAGAAGGAAAAGCAGCACTGACCCAGTCCAATCAAATTTCGGGCTTCCCGATCACCATTCCGTCTGTTGCGATGTATTCAATTGGAGCAGGCGGTGGGTCTGTTGCTTGGATTGATAATGGCGGACTTTTGAAAGTGGGGCCGGAATCGGCAGGCTCTGACCCGGGCCCAGCATGTTATGGAAAAGGGAAGCGGGCTGCACTGACCGACGCGTTTCTGATTTGCCGTTACTTAAATCCTGATCGGTTTGCATCCGGGAATATGAAGCTTTTCCGGGAGAAATCCGAGCAGGCGCTCATGCCTGTTGCGGAACATTTAGGCACAGATGTGGAGCGGGCTGCCGACCAAATGATTCAGGTCGCTGTTGCCAATATGTATACGGAGTTAAGCAATGTGATGGAGCAGCACGGGTTTGATCCCCGTGAATTTAGTCTGCTGGCATTTGGGGGTGCCGGCCCGGTAACAGCAAATTTTCTGGCGGAAGAAATTCAAGCGAAAAACGTGCTGATTCCCCCGAGTCCCGGCACACTATCCGCTTTAGGGGCTTTAACCGCTGATTTTGTCTATGATGCTGTACTTTCAAGGCAGGTTCTTCTTGACGAACTGGATGCGGACCAATTAAAGGAAGAGTTTTCAAGACTGACAAAACAAGCGGAAAAATGGCTTGCTGAACAACGTGTAGAGGTGCTGACGGAGACATCTCTTTTCTGCTTGCTTGATGCCCGTTATAAAGGGCAGGCATACGAGATTGAACTGCCTGTTTCACAGGTATGTATCGAAGAAAAGAACATACGGGAAATCGCAAAATCCTTTCATCGCATCCATCAGCGTAAATATGGACACAGTGATGAAAAAACGAGCATTGAACTAATGAATTTGCGCGTACGGATCATAGGAAAGACGCCAAAACCTTCAGTAGAAGAAAGCCGCCGAACCGCAGGGCCTAAAGCATTGCCGTTCAGCCGGAGGGCGGTCATGATTAAAGGCAGCATATACCAAGCCGCTGTGTACAACCGCTGTGATCTGCCATGCGGTCAGCGGATTGAAGGGCCGGCCATTATTGAGCAGGATGATTCAACTACGCTGATTTTGCCAAACTGGCAGGGAGCCGCGGATCAATCGGGCAACTTTATCATTGTGCGGAAGGAGAGCGAAAAATCATGCGAACAGATCCTGCCCGGCTGGAAATGATGAGAAGCTATTTTAATGCAATAGCCGCGGGGATGGGGCACGTCATTGAACGGACTTCCTTTACAACATTTGTGAAAGAGTCTGCAGATTTTGCAACTGCTCTTGCAACCCCTGATGGAGAATTCTACGTTTATCCAAAAACAGTTGGTGTGACGATTTTTTTAGGGTTATCGTTAAAACGCGCAATTAAGGAAAGCGGACCGTTTAAACCGGGAGACATTGTCCTGACAAATGATCCTTATTCAACAGACGGCTTGGCGACTCATTTGCCTGATTTACACGTTTTTAAACCGATTTTTAGCGGCGGTGAGATTATCAGTTATGCCTGGGCCTTTGTCCATTGCAGCGATGTAGGCGGAATGGTTCCCGCCAGTATTTCGCCAACGGCGACCGACATCCACCAGGAAGGTTTGAGAATTCCGCCTGTCAAGATTTACAAAGAAGGGAAAGCGGATCGCGATATATTAAGTGTTCTCCGGGCGAACAGCAGAGCGCCGGGATTAAACGAAGGGGACATTAACGCGATGATTGCGGCAGTCAATACAGCGGAAGCCCGATTGAAGGAGATGATCGGGAAGTTTGGAAAAAAAGAAGTTCAGCAGGGAATGGAAGATTTGCTTGAGCAAGCGTCCATAAGGGCCGGCAAAGTCATCGGCCGCATCCCTGAAGGAACGTACAGTTTTTCTGATTATCTTGATGATGATATGGTCTCTGACGTTCCGATCCGCCTTGCTGTTTCCGCAAAGGTTTCCGATGGGAAAATCACACTGGACTTCTCAGACTGTGATCCGCAGGTGCAGACCGCTTTTAATCTTGTTACAAACGGAAGCAAACACTCATTTTTATATCAAGGTTTGATCAATTATATCATTAGTGAAGATCCGTTTATTCCGGTTAACGGGGGACTGACGAGGCCGATTGGCGTCATCGCTCCAAGGGGAACATTGGTCAATCCGGAATACCCCGCCTCAGTGGGGATTCGTCATTCGATCACGATGAGGCTGTATAATGCTGTGCTCGGTGCATTGGCCAAGGCGCTGCCGGAGGACATTCCCGCTGCGGGAGCAGGCCAGTCGGCCATTGTTGTTCTTTCAGCGCCCGATGAATCAGCGGACGGCAGGAAGATGTCTGTTGTGGAACCGATGGGCGGCGGAGGCGGCGGCCAGCATGACATGGACGGCGCAGACGGAATTGACCATGCATCGGGATTTTTAAAAAACACGCCAATCGAAAGTCTTGAGCAGCATATCGACATCCATGTTCATCGTTATGAGCTGATTAAAGATACTGCTGGAGCTGGCTTTCACAGGGGCGGTCATGCGATCGGGCTCGAGTTCGAAATCACCGCATCTGAATCAATGGTAACGGCAAGGGGAATGGAGCGTTTGCGTTTTCAGCCTTGGGGACTTGCAGGCGGAACAGCAGGAGCCCTCGGACGGGTTCGTCTTCATCCAAATGAGCCCCGCGAAAAAATGATTCCTAAAATTGATGTGCTAAAGCTGAAGCAAGGGGACATCCTCAGCATTCATTCACCGGGCGGAGGCGGTTGGGGAGATCCGTTCACAAGGGAACCAGAGCTTATTTTAAGGGAAGTTGAGGCTGGGCTGCTGAGCGAGGATGCAGCCTATCAAAAATACGGTGTGGTACTGAAGAAAAATGGTGAAGGACGCTTTGCCATCGATAAGGAAGAAACAAGCAAAATCAGAAAGAACAGAGCAGGTGAGCACCTGAAACAGTGGGATTTCGGCGTGGCAAGGGAAGCGTACGAAGGGCTATGGACAGAGGAAGCCAGTACTACCCTCGCTCAGCTGCTTCGACAGCTTCCGGCAAATCAAAGATCGCATGTAAAACATTTGGTGCACCGCTATTTTTCAAAAGAAGATCATCGGCTGATCAATACACAGGCTGTTGCAGCTGTTTTTGAGAAACTGGCAGGAAAAAAATAATACGAAAATGGTGAGAAACAATGAAAAGAAACATCTCTGTTTTGTTTATTCTGTCTCTTGTTTTGATGCTTCTGCTTTCCGCTTGCGGCGGAGGCGGCGGCCAGCAAAGCAAAAAATCCGATACAGTCGTTATCGGTGTCTATGGCGGTGATTGGGAAAAATATATAAAGCCGAGCGTTGAAGCATTTGAGAAAGATACGGGACTGAAAGTCAAAGTAGTCTCTGGAACAGACTCTGAGTGGTACACAAAGCTTAAAGCCTCTAATGGCAAAAATGCGCCATACGATCTTTTGATTTTGCAGCCTGATACGATTCAGCGGGCTCAGTCGGCAGACCTGTTGGAGCCTATCGATCAAGAGAAGGTTCCCAATTTAAGCGATTTGTATCGTTCCGTTCAGAAACGCTTTACTTTCGACGGAAAGCAATATGCCGCCGGTTTCAGCATGGGGCAGCTCGGGATTGCTTATCGAAAAGATCTCGTACCGCAGGAGCCGAAGCGGTGGACGGATCTTTGGAACAGCAGCTATCAAGGCCATGTAGCCATCTCCTCTCCAGCATATTCGGCAGGTCTTCAGTTCTTGTCCGGTTTGATTAATGCTCAGGGCGGTTTGGAGTCAAATCAAAGAGATATGAACAAAGCATTCAACAGTTTGGCGGATTTAAAAAAGAATGTAGTAGCCTTTCCTGATAATCCCGGTTCGATTCAAACGCTTCTTGAACGGGGAGACGCCTGGGTAGTTCCATTCTGGGACGGCCGTGCCTTTTCTCTTCAGCACTCAGGGCTTGATTTGGGGTTTGCATATCCTGAAGAAGGTGCTGTGGCAGCTGTCGCGAGCTGGGCTTTAATGAAAGGAAGTCCTAATGAAGAAAATGCCTACAAGCTTCTCAATCATTTAATCAGTCCCGATGTTCAAAAGGACTTTTCTGATAAAACGTATTACGGCATGACCAATAAAAAAGTGAAATACAGCGATGATTTAAAAGGGAAGGTGAAAGTCGGAGAAGCTTATTACAGCAATTTAAAATGGGTGGACTATGAAACTGCAGCAAAAGAATTAGGCGATTGGACAAATCGCTGGAATCAAGTACTAGGCGGAAAATAGGTGACAATCATGAGTGCAATTCAGATTCAGCATGTCAGCCGGCATTTCGGAGATACCATCGCATTAGAAGACGTACAGCTTGAAGTCAAGGAAGGGGAGTTTTTTTCTTTGCTTGGTCCGAGCGGCTGCGGAAAGTCAACACTTCTTAATATCATAGCCGGGTTTCTTCAACCAACTTCTGGTTTTGTATATATAGGAGGAGAAAATATTACTGATTTGCCGCCATATCATCGACATATCGGCATGGTTTTTCAAGACTATGCTTTGTTCCCTCATTTGAATGTTTTTGACAATGTTGCATATGGTTTAAAGGTTCAAAAAATGCCGCGGAAAAAGCTCAAAGAACGGGTAATGGAATGCCTGGCATTAGTCAGGCTTGAAGCGTTTGCAGAGCGAATGCCCCATCAGCTTAGCGGCGGGCAAAAGCAGCGTGTGGCGATTGCCCGTGCATTGGCGGTTCAGCCATCAGTGCTGTTGCTTGATGAGCCGTTAAGCAATCTTGATGCAAAACTGAGAAAAGATATGCAGTTTGAGCTGCGCAGCATTCAAAAGCGTGTCGGCATTACAACGATCCTGGTGACTCACGATCAAGAGGAAGCTTTGAGCTTATCTGACAGGGTTGGAATTCTTGGCGATGGAAAGCTTCAGCAGCTCGGAACCCCATTGGATGTATACCGGACGCCGGCAAATCGGTTTGTTGCGGAGTTTATCGGACAGGTGAATTTGTTTGAGGCTTATTCGGCAGACATGCAGCCTGCTTCATCAGGATATCGATATGAGGTGCCTGGTTTTGAAGTTGATGAAGGTGTACCGCTCTCTATTGAAGTGAGCGGGGAACACGGCCCTTCTGTGTTATTTATGCTGCGCCCCGAACGAATTTCAATTCTTCCCGAAGAGCAAAACGGCCAGTCAAATGGAATGCCAGCTACACTAACGGAGGTTGGCTATATTGGAAATGCGCTCCGGCTGAAAGCGGCTTTAATCAAGGGCGAAATTACCATTCAAGCGCCTGATCCGCAGTTTCCCAGGCTGCCGAAGCCGGGAGATAAAGTTTATATTGACTGGGAGCAGGAAGACCTTGTGCCTCTTGGTTTAAAGGAGGAGCCAAATGGCGGGCGATAACCAAAAACGATTTTATTGGATTTTACTGATGCCTGCGCTTTTGTTTCTCGGCGTTTTCCTCGTCTTTCCGTTTGTCCTCCTGCTGATTTTAAGTTTCAGAGATGTAGACGGGATGATGAATATGCTGGATACGTACAGCTTTTCTCATTACATCGAAGTGTTTACTTCAGACGTCTATTTAAAAACGGTCGGAACGACGCTTTGGACAGCACTGAAAACAACCGTTTTCTGCCTTCTTTTGGCATATCCGGCGGCATATTTGCTCGTTAAGGCGCCAACTCGTAAATGGCGGGCATTGTTTTATATTTTACTTGTTTCCCCGCTGCTCACAAGTGTCGTGATCCGGACGTTTTCCTGGATTGTGCTGCTTTCGCAAAACGGAATCATCAATGAAGCGCTGCTCAGTATGAAGCTGATTGAAAAGCCCCTGCCGCTTTTATGGAATATGAACGCGGTTATCATCGCATATGTTCAGGTCATGCTGCCGTTTGCCGTCTTGCCCCTTGCCGGATCTTTAGGCGAAGTAAAACCGAATCTCAAATATGCTTCAATGAGTCTTGGAGCAGGGCGGCTGCGGACGTTTTTTTGCGTCACGCTGCCCCTGACAATTCCCGGAATAATCACAGGAGCGATGATCGTTTTTTCGCTGGCTGCCGGAAGCTATATTACGCCCCTTTTAGTCGGGGGAAGGATGCAGCCGCTGCTCCCGCTTTCAATCTATCAGCAGGTGATGCAAGTGTTTGATTTGCCGCTTGCGGCTGCCATGTCTTTTACTTTATTGGCCGCTGTATGTGTGATCATTGCTATCCTGGGGATACTCCTCAAACGATGGGAGGCGAGAATGAGTGGGCAGTAGATTGCGCCGCAAGTCCTCAGGGAAGTGGATTGATGTATTCGTTTGGACCACAGGGATTTTCGTTTATCTTTTTTTGGCACTTCCCGTATTTGTCATCGTTCTGTCGGCGTTTAGTCCATCCGAGTATCCGAAATTTCCGCCGTCGGGCTTTTCTCTTCGCTGGTTTGCCGGCGTTTTCAGCAGCGGTGAATGGATGGATTCCATTGGGGTCAGCTGCCTGCTGCTAATGATTGTGACGCCGCTTACGGTCATCCTTGGAACCGCAGCCTCCTATGCTTTGGCAAGACTCCAGTTTCCGGGCAAGGATGCGATTCAATCTTTTATTTTATCTCCGCTGATGATTCCCCAAATTGTTTTGGGAGTGGCTCTTCTTTATTTGTTCACAATGATGGGGATGAACGGAAGTGTCGCGGGGCTGGTGATCGGACACATGCTGATCAGTCTCCCATATGTGGTCCGGACGGTCGGAGTCAGCGTGTCGAATTTGGATCCAAAGCTCGAGCAGGCTTCCATGAACCTTGGAGCAGGACCTGTCCAAACCTTTTTGAACGTGTCCCTGCCGCTGATGAAACCGGGCATGATTGCGGGAGCGGTGTTTTCTGCTGTGACGTCATTTGGAGAAATCTCAATCAGCCTTTTTGTATCTTCACCAACGGTTACACCCGTACCGATCAGAACGTTCAGCTACATTGAGCAGACATTTGATCCGAGCGTCAACGCCATTTCTGTCATATTTATTGTGATTTCCGTCATTGCGCTGATGATCATTGAGCGGACGATCGGGCTTTCAAAAACGATGTAGGACAGTTTTTTGATTTAAGGCAAGCAGTCTGCTTGTCTTTTTTGTTTTTGTAAAAGGATTGACAATCACGCATCAAATAAGTAGTTTGCCGGTAGTTGTTTAATATAGTTTAAGTTCTACCTATGATTCTTTTTCTATAAAGTAAGAAGGGATACATGGCGGGACCAATATCTGTATGACCTTTAAAAATTTTGTGAAATAAAATACCAAAAAAATATATTATAAAAATAATTTCACCCAAATTTTAAGAAATGTTAATAAAAAATGAAACTGCCATTGGAAATATGCGGGTTAAAACGATTCTTTTTCGTTTTCCCGCATCTTTTTTTAGAAATTTCGGAATCGCGCATCAATCTTTTCGCCTACTCTTCGGTATCCCGCATGAATCTTTTCACCTATTTTTCGGTGAAAAAAACAAATTTTTCATTTAAAGTGAACTGTGAGCAGAAAATGAATATATTTCAGAAAAAGCAGATAAAGGCAAACCTGCGGAAACGCAGGGACGCAAAGCCATGGCCTAAGGTGCGGACGGTGCTAAGGTTGACAGGTTGCCGAATAAACAGGGAGTTCACCCGTTTTTATTCGGGTGGACTCTTTTCATTTTATTCCCAATATAACTTTTTATTGGAAGTGATCAATCAGTGACAGCGCTATCCACACATCGCAAAACCGCAAAACAGTTTTGCGGTTTGCTTTAGGCCCGTCATAAATAACAAAGCATAAAGGAGGAAAATAAAAAATGGAAAACACATACTACCCATTGACACATGCTCAAAGACGAATTTGGTATACAGAAAAGTTTTATCCCGCTACAAGCGTTTCAAATTTGAGCGGTTTTGGAAAGTTGAAATCAGAATCAGGAATAGATCCAGGTATATTGACTGAAGCGATTCGGCAGTTTGTCCGCACAAATGAAACAATGCGTTTTAGGCTGATGTTTGATGAAGAGGATGAACCAAAACAATATGTAGCCGAACATAAACCGTTTGAAATTGAGTATTTTGATGCCGCAAAAACAGGCAATGTGAGTGAGATTTTAAAATGGGGACAAGCTGAAGCACGCCGGCCTCTGCCTCTGTATGACAATCCATTATTTAAGTTTGCAGTCGTACATATCAGCCCTGTAGAAAGCTGGTTTTTTGTAAAAGTTCATCATATCATCTCTGACGGCATTTCTATGACACTCCTAGGTAACCGCATCACAGATATTTATTTGAAGCTTTCCAATGGGGAAACTGACCTCGAAGCTGTACAGTCATCATTTACGGAACACATTCAAAGTGAATTGGATTACGAAGACTCCAAACGGTTCCAAAAAGATAAAGCTTATTGGAACGCGCAATATGAAGACATTCCGGAACCCTTATCTTTAAAGCAAAGTGATTCTAACCAAATTTGTTTAGATGCGGTTCGTCTTTCTAAAGAGATTTCCCCTGCCCTGTACAAGAAAATTCAAGCGTATTGTAAGGATTACAACATTAGTGTGCTCTCCTTGTTCCTATCAATCTTACACATTTATATGCATCGGGTGACCGGCCAAACAGATGTCGTACTCGGCACATTTATGGGAAACAGGACAAATGCAAAAGAAAAACAGATGCTCGGCATGTTCGTTTCGACTATTCCGATGAAAGCCAGCCTTGATGCGCAGCAGGACTTTACTGCATTTGTGCAGGAAAGGATGAAAGAGCAGCTTAAAATCATCAGACATCAAAAGTATCCGTACAATCTGCTGATCAATGACTTGCGGGAAAGGCAGTCTCATTTAAATAGACTGTTCGCTGTTTCTCTTGAATATCAGGTTATGCAATGGCAGCAAAAAGGGACGATCTCATTTTTAACGGAGCCGATTTTCAGCGGCAGTGAAGTCAACGATATCTCCATACACGTGAAAGAAAGATGGGATACAGGGACGCTTGCGATCGACTTTGATTACAGACAGGAACTGTTCAGCGCGGAAGAAATGGTCATTTTATATGAGAGGCTTATGACGCTGCTTGAGGATGCCATCAATATGCCCGACAAAAAAATTAAGGATCTCGACCTCATTCCTGAACAGGAAAAACAGCAGCTGTTAAAGAAGGCTTCTGGTTCTTTGACCAAGTATGACAAGCAGATGACCCTGCACGGTTTATTTGAACAACAAGCAGCCAAAATTCCAGAAAAAACAGCGCTTGTGTTTGAGGGAAAACAGCTTTCATATCGGGAGCTTAATGAGCAGGCAAACCGGCTGGCAAGGACGCTTCGCAAAAGGGGAATTGGTCCGGACGCTCCGGCAGCCGTTTTGATGGAGCGATCAGAACGGACGATAACGGCTATATTAGGGATTCTCAAAGCGGGAGGAGCTTATGTGCCGCTCGATCCAAGCTTTCCGAGCGAGAGAATTCAATTCATGCTCAAGGATTCAGACGCAAAAGTCGTGATTACTGACAAGGCATTTGAGGCTGATACTGCTGAAGTACTGTCGTTTTCCGCAGCGCTTTCTGAAACGAAGGAAAGCGGCAATCTGCCTTCATCAGCAGGCGCCGATCATCTCGCTTACATTATCTATACTTCTGGAACAACGGGTCGTCCGAAAGGAGTCATGATTGAGCACAGACAGGTTCATCATCTTGTGAGGGGGCTTCAGCAGGCTTTAGATACATATGATCAAGCCAATTTGAAGATTGCGATTTTGGCTCCGTTTCATTTTGATGCTTCCGTCCAGCAGATTTTCACATCCCTTTTGCTTGGCAAGTCTCTGTATATCGTTCCGAAAAGGGTCGTTTCCGACGGGCGCGCATTATCCGCTTATTATCGCCGTCATCAGATTGATGTAACTGACTGCACGCCGTCTCATTTACAGCTTTTGATTGCGGCGGATGACCTTCGCGGAATAAAACTGCGGCATATGCTTGTGGGAGGAGAGGCATTATCAAGGGTGGCGACCGAAAAGCTGCTTCGATTATTTGCAGAAACGGCTGAATCGGTTCCTTCTATCACGAATGTTTACGGCCCGACGGAAACCTGTGTCGACGCCTCGGCATTCACGATTCCGCATGACGGGCATTTCCCGTATGATACCGCCTATGTACCGATCGGCAGGCCGCTTGGGAACAATCGTTTCTACATTTTGGATGAAAACGGAGCGCTTCTGCCCGACGGTGTCGAAGGCGAATTGTATATCGCGGGAGACGGAGCCGGCCGGGGATATTTAAACCTTCCTGACATGACGAAAGAAAAATTTTCAGCGGATCCTTTTGTTCCCGGATATGTCATGTACCGAACAGGAGATATGGCAAGATGGCTTCCTGACGGTACGGTTGATTTTATCGGCCGAAAAGATGACCAGGTCAAGATTCGCGGCTACCGGATTGAGCTCGGAGAAATTGAATCGGTTTTACAGCAGGCGCCAAATACCGAGAAAGCAGTTGTGCTCACACGGCCGGGAACAGCCGGCGGTCTTGAGGTTTGCGCATATGTCGTTCCGAAAAACGGATCTGCGGTTTCGGTGCATGAGTTAAGGGAGCATCTGTCTATACAGCTGCCTGATTATATGCTGCCTTCTTATTTCGTCGAGCTTGGTGAAATGCCGCTGACGCCAAGCGGTAAAGTCGATCGAAAAGCTTTGCTTCGCCATGAGGTGAAGGCTTCGGGCGGAACAGAATATACGGCGCCGAGAAATGACCGTGAAGAAAAAATCGCGCACATTTGGCAGGAAGTGCTAGCCGCTGAAAAAGTCGGCATTTTTGATCAGTTCTTTGAACTCGGCGGCCACTCGCTGAAAGCGATGACGATGCTGACGAAAATCCACAAAACATTCGGTGTTGAGGTTCCTCTGCAGTTCCTGTTTGAAAAACCGACTGTAGCCGCTCTTGGTCAATTTGTTTCTGAAGCGGAGCAAAACGGGTTCACAGCGATCGAACCAGCAGCAGACAGTGAAGATTATCCTCTTTCTCTGGCCCAGCAGCGGATCTATATCGTCAGCCAGCTGGAGGGAGCGGGAATCGGCTATAATATGCCGGCCGCTGCAATGCTTGAAGGCATACTGGATCTTCAGCGTCTTGAGGCCGCTTTTCAAAAGCTGATCGAAAGGCATGAGGCGCTCCGTACATCATTTGTATCTGTCAATGGAGAGCCGAGGCAAAAAATTCATCAAAAGGTGCAGTTCAATATTGAGATAATCCAAGGCGGAGACAAACCTGTCGAACAGATCATGAAATCCTTTGTCCGCCGTTTTGATCTGAGCCGCGCGCCGCTGCTGAGAGTGGGGCTCGTCCGTCTTGAGGAAAGCAGACATATGCTGCTGTTTGATATGCATCACCTGGTTTCTGACGGGGTTTCCATTTCGATTATTTTACAAGAGCTGGCCGGGCTATATAAAGGTAAAGCCTTGCCTGAGATGCGTTTGCACTACAAGGATTACGCTTCTTGGCAAAGAGAACAGGCTGCAGGCGGCTATCGAAGAGAAGAGGAGTATTGGCTAAGCGTCTTTTCCGGGGAGCTGCCTGTACTGCAGCTGTTAACAGATGAGCCCCGTCCGGCTGTTCAAAGCTTTGAAGGAGACAGAGTTTCTGCTGTCGTGCCAAAAGAGATCAAGGAAAAAATGATTGGGCTGGCGGAAGAAAACGGAGTGACACTGTATATGGTCATGCTCGCCGCTTACAACACGCTCCTTGCAAAATACGCCGGACAGGAAGATGTGATTGTCGGGACGCCGACAGCGGGCCGAAGCCATTCCGATTTGGAAGGAATCGTCGGAATGTTTGTCAATACGCTGGCGATCCGCTCAAAAGTTGATCGGGAAAAAACGTTCGCTGATCTGTTGCATGATGTGCGGGAAACGGTGCTGAACGCATTTGAACATCAGAAATATCCGTTTGAATGGCTTGCGGAAAAGCTGAATGTACCACGTGATTTAAGCCGCCATCCCATTTTTGATACGATGTTTATTTTGCAAAATTCAATCGAAGACATTCCACTGCTCGGCGACTTGCGCCTCTCAATCCATGAAACGAATTTCAACATTGCAAAGTTTGATCTGACACTGCAAGCGAAAGAAGAACACGGTGAATTGATTTTCGATTTGGATTACAGTACAAAGCTGTTTAAAAAAGATACCGCTGAGAGGATGCTGGCGCATTACCTGAATCTGCTGAAAGACGTGACAGCTGATCCGCATCGGAAAATCGGCGATTTCAGCCTTTTGACTGAGGAGGAAACGAATCGGCAGCTCATCGCGTTCAATCCTGGGCGAAGCGATTATCCGCGGGAGCAAACGATTGTTCAGCAATTTGAGGAGCAAGCGGCAAAAGCAGGAGGTCGTCCAGCCCTTCAATTTGCAGACGCGGTATATTCGTACACCGAGCTTAATGAAAAAGCGAACCAATTGGCAAGACGCCTCCGTGAAAGAGGTGTGAAAACCGGAACAACAGCTGCCATTCTTACCGCCAGGTCGGCTGAAATGGTTGTCGGAATTCTTGCCGTGTTAAAAGCAGGAGCCGCTTATGTCCCGATTGATCCCGATCATCCGGAGCAGCGCATCAAACACTTCTTTCATGACAGCGGAGCATCGGTTCTTTTAACGCAAAAGGCGCTGAAGCCGCTTGCTGAAGGCGCTGAATTGGCGGGGGATTTGGTCTTCCTTGACGATGAACAGCTCTATCGAGGTTACGCGGGCAATTTGTATATTCCGATTTCTCCGCAAACTTTAGCAAATCTTACGTACACATCGGGAACAACCGGAACGCCGAAAGGCAATATGGTGACACATCGTAATATTTTGCGTACGGTGAAAAACGCGAATTATTTGGAAGTCTTGGATTCAGATATTGTGCTTTCGATTTCCAACTATGTATTTGATGCTTTCATGTTTGATGTGTTCGGCTCATTGTTAAACGGCGCCAAACTGGTGGTTGTTCCGAAAGAGACGATCCTTGACATGGGACGGCTTGCCGACGTGCTTGAAAAAGAAAAAATCTCCGTCTTAATGATTACGACTGCTTTATTCAATCTGCTTGTCGATATGCGCCCTGACAGTATGAGGAATTTGCGAAGAGTGCTGTTCGGCGGTGAACGTGCATCTGTCGATCATGTCAGAAGAGCCCTTAAAGCCGTTGGAAAGGGACGTCTTCTTCATATGTACGGGCCGTCTGAGAGTTCTGTCTTTGCGACCTATCATCCTGTCAATGATATTCCTGACAATGCGCAGTCTGTGCCGATCGGAAAACCCGTCAGCAATACGGAGGTTTTGATTCTTGATTCGGCTGGAAAAGTACAGCCGGCAGGAGTTGCGGGTGAATTGTGCGTCGGAGGAGACGGACTTGTCCGCGGCTACTTTAACCGACCTGAGCTGACGGCGGAGAAATTCACAGCACATCCGTTCAAAAAAGATCAGAAGGTATACCGGACAGGCGATATGGCGAGATGGCTTGCCGACGGATGCCTTGAATTTATCGGCCGAATCGATCATCAGGTCAAAATTCGAGGACAGAGAATCGAACTCGGAGAAATCGAGCATCATCTGTTGACGCATGACATGATTCAGGAAGCCGCCGTTCTGGCTGTTGACACCGAATCGGGAGATAAAATGATCTGTGCGTACATTGCTGCTGATCGAGAGCTGTCAAGCCGTGAGCTTCGTGAACATGCGGCTTTGGGGCTGCCTGGCTATATGATTCCGTCTCTGTTTATGCAATTAGACGAGCTTCCGCTCACAGGAAATGGAAAAGTGGACAGAAGAGCGCTGCCCGCACCTGACGCCGCACAAAGCGTGCAAACGGAATATACGGCACCGCGGAATGAGACAGAAGCCCGTCTTGCTGAGCTTTGGCAGGAAGTGCTCGGTATCTCTAAAGTCGGGGTGTATGACAATTTCTTTGAACTTGGCGGACATTCTTTAATCGGAATGACACTCATTGCCCGCATCCAGCAGGATATGGATATTGCTCTTCAGCTGAAAGATTTGTTCCAGTCGCCGACAATCGAAAGCCTGGCAGAAATGGCAGCAGAAGCGGAGAAAAAATCGGCGGTCTATATTGGAGCGGCGGAAGAGCAGGAGACATACCCTGTATCATCAGCTCAAAAACGGCTTTATGTCCTCCAGCAGCTTGAAGGCGCCGAGAAAAGCTATAACATGCCAGCCGTTCTTCAACTCGAAGGGAAGCTTGAGTTAGGGCGGCTGGAAGCTGTTGTACAAAGTCTCATCTTGCGCCATGAAGCGTTCCGAACATCGTTTGAAATCAAGGACGGTGAACCTGTCCAGCGGATTTGGAAGAATATCGGGTTTACGATTGATGTAAAAGATGCAGATGAGCGGGAAGCCGAAAAGTTGATTGGAGCATTCATCAGGCCGTTCGATTTAACTCAAGCGCCGTTATTCCGAATGAACATCATCCGTCTTGCAGAAGAAAAACACCTTTTGTTAGTCGATATGCACCATATGATTTCAGACGGTGCCTCAGTCAGCGTTCTGATTGAAGAGATGACAAGGCTGTATGCAGGAGACACGCTTGAACCGCTGCGGATTCAGTATAAAGACTATACGGTATGGCAGCAGAAGAATCTGCAAACCGAACAGGATAACAATCATGAAGAATATTGGCTTAAGGAGCTGGCTGGCGAACTGCCCGTTTTGACGCTGCCGACAGACTATTCTCGTCCGGCCGTTCAGACGTTTGAAGGGGATCGTCTCAGCTTTGCGCTGAAACCGGAGCTGGTGCAGTCGCTGAGGAAGGTTGCACAGGAAACGGAATCGACCTTATATATGGTGCTCCTTGCTTCATACAGCACGTTTTTATCCAAGCTCAGCGGGCAGAGCGACATTGTGGTCGGTTCTCCTGTTGCGGGAAGATCACATGCCGATTTGCATAACATCATCGGTATGTTTGTCAATACATTGGCGTTGAGAACGCATCCGCAGGGAGAGAAAACTTTTGCCGGATTCTTGCAGGAAGTCAAAAAAACGGTGCTTGGCGCATTTGAGCATCAAGACTACCCGTTTGAAGAGCTGGTCGAAAAATTGCACGTTGAGCGCGACATGAGCCGAAATCCGTTATTCGATGCGGTGTTTTCCATGCAAAATGCCGATTTGAAAGAATTAACAATGGAAGGGGTCACACTTCAGCCGTATGAATTTGAACATCAGACGGCCAAATTCGATCTGACCCTGGCCGCAGCGGAAGAAGATGGGCTTGTCCGCTTTGAAATGGAATATAATACGGCTCTCTTTAAGCATGAATCAATCAAGCGCTGGAGCGGATATTGGCTTCATCTTCTTGAAGCTGTCGCGGAAAATCCGAATGTCCGCCTTTCAGAGATTTCTCTGTTGGGTGAAGCGGAAAAACGGCGGATTGTGAACGGATGGAATGACACCTCGCTTGACGTCCCGGCGGACAAAACGATTCACGAGCTGTTTGAAGCGCAAGCTCTCCGCACACCTGACCGCGGGGCTGCGGTGTACAACGGCCGCAGGTGGACGTACAGAGAGCTTAACGCCCGCGCCAACCGCCTCGCCCGCCTGCTCATCGAAAAAGGGGCGCAGCCGGCCCAGCGGATCGGCATCATGGTCAAGCCTTCGTTGGAAATGGCGGCCGGTGTGCTGGCGATTTTGAAAGCGGGAGCGGCTTATGTGCCGATCGATCCCGACTATCCGGCCCAGCGGATCGAATATGTGCTGAAAGACAGCGGTGCGGAGCTGCTTTTGACGCAACCAGTTTTAGCCGTTCCTGAAGATTTCAACGGGGGAGTCATTCTGTTCGATTCCATGCTGAATGGAGAACTGACAGATGAAGATGACATGAACCCGCAGTCAGGGGCGAAGCCCGACAACTTGGCGTACTTGATCTATACATCAGGGACGACAGGCGAGCCGAAAGGCGTCATGGTTGAACACCATTCACTCGTGAACCTGTGCTATTGGCATCATGATGCATTTGAGGTCACAGAACAGGATAAAAGCGCGAAATACGCGGGCTTCGGCTTTGACGCATCCGTATGGGAGATGTTCCCGTACTGGATCGCCGGAAGTGAGCTCCACATCATCGATGAAGCGATTCGGATGGATATCGTCCGCCTGAATCAATATTTCGAAGAACACGGCATCACGGTCACATTCCTGCCGACACAGCTGTGCGAACAGTTTATGGAACTGGACAACCGTTCACTGCGGGTGCTTTTGACTGGCGGAGACAAGCTGAAGCGGATTGAAAAGCGCGGCTACACGCTCATCAACAACTACGGCCCGACGGAAAACACGGTCGTTGCGACAAGCACGGCGATCGACCCTGATGAAGGGATGCTTTCAATCGGAAGACCGATCGCCAATACCCGGGCATATGTGCTTGGAGAAAACAATCAAGTACAGCCTGTCGGTGTCACGGGTGAACTGTGCATTGCCGGCCGCGGGCTTGCGCGCGGCTACTTGAACAAACCTGAGGAAACAGCGAAGCGCTTTACGGAAGATCCGTTTGTGCCGGGAGAGCGCATGTACCGGACGGGAGACGCGGTCAGATGGCTCGCGGACGGACGGCTTGAATATATCGGCCGGATCGACCAGCAGGTGAAAATCCGCGGCTTCCGGATTGAGCTTTCTGAAATTGAAGTCCAGCTTACACAGCTCGCTGAAGTCCAGGAGGCAGTCGTCGCCGATATCGAGGACGCCTACGGCAATAAAGCGCTGTGCGGCTATGTCACATCAGCGGATCAGCTTGATACAGAAAACATGGCCCGTCAGCTTGCGAATGTGCTGCCAGACTACATGGTGCCGGCGTATTGGATGCAGCTCGATCATCTTCCGATTACGGCGAACGGAAAAGTCGACCGGAGGGCGCTTCCGCATCCTGACGTCGAAGCGAAGACAGCTGAATACAAAGCACCGCGAACGGAGACGGAGCAGCTGTTGGCGGATGTTTGGCAAGAGGTTCTCGGCATTGAACGAATCGGAATCAGCGACAATTTCTTCACACTCGGAGGAGATTCGATCAAAGGGATTCAAATGGCGAGCCGTCTGCAGCAGCACGGCTGGAAGCTTGAAATGAAAGAATTGTTCCAGCACCCGACAATCGAACAGATCAGCTCATATGTACAATCGGCTGATGATCAGCCGGTTGATCAAGGGCCTGTCGAAGGAGAGGTCGAACTGACGCCGATCCAGCGCTGGTTCTTTGAACGCGGCTTTACGAACCCACATCACTGGAATCAGTCGGTTATGCTTCATTCTCCGGCGGGATTTGACCCGGAATTTGCCGGACGGGCTTTAAGCAAGCTGATGGAACACCATGACGCCCTTCGCACCGTTTATAAACAAAAGGGAGAACGAATGGTTCAGTATAACAGAGGCCTTGAAGAAGCAGCGGTTCTTCCAGAAGTGATTCATTTCAATGAGTCCGGTGAAGAACTGGAAGCTGCCATTTTGCGGGAAGCCAATCGAGTTCAAAGCAGTATTGATTTATCCGAAGGACCGCTCTTGAAAGCGGCAATCTTTAAAACAGGTCAAGGCGACCACTTGCTGATCGTCATTCACCATCTCGTTGTTGACGGGATTTCATGGAGAATCCTGCTTGAGGATTTCGCTTCCGGCTATCTTCAGGCTGAAAAAGGAGAACCGATTGTTCTGCCGGAAAAATCTCATTCTTTCGCTGAATATGCAGATCGTCTTAAAGAATATGCCGGCTCCAAAGCCTTTGCAAAAGAAATCGGCTATTGGAAGGAGATCGAGAATGCCGCGTCAGCTCCGCTTTCTAAAGATTTTGAAGCAAGAGACGGCCGGATGTGCCACACGAAAACAGCGGAATTTTCCCTTTCCAAAGAACAGACTGAACAGCTGACGACAAAAGTTCATGAAGCATATCACACAGAAATGAATGACATTTTACTTGCAGCTCTGGGCTTTGCGATAAAAGAGTGGACGGGGCAGGATGATTTACTCGTCAGCCTGGAGGGACACGGCCGGGAGGGTATTATCGACGGCTTGAATATTTCCCGGACTGTCGGCTGGTTTACAAGCCAGTTCCCGGCGCTGATTCAGATGCGCCATGCTGATGATACAGGCTATCAAATCAAACGGATCAAAGAAGATTTGCGCCACATTCCGAATAAAGGGATCGGCTATGGCATTTATCGCTATTTGACGGAAGAAGGCAAACAGACAAAGCCGATAAAGCCGGAAATCAGCTTTAACTATTTAGGTCAGTTTACGGAAATGTCGGAATCCGGTCTGTTTTCAAGATCATCTATGCCGTCCGGCGACCCGCTGAGCCCTGACACGGAAAAGCCGAATGTGCTCGATATCGTCGGTTTTATAGAAGACGGTGTTTTGACGATGTCGATTGTCTACAGCTCTTTGGAATTCAAAGAAACCACAATCGCAGCAGTCGCCGACAGCTTTAAAGCATACTTATTGCAGCTGATTGATCATTGTTTAAATCAAGATGGAGACGAAATAACTCCAAGCGATCTAGGAGATGACGATCTGACGCTTGAAGAACTTGATAAATTGATGGAGATTTTCTAACAAAACATACGAGGTGCCTTATGGGGAAACAAAAGATTCAAAAGGTGTATCCTTTAACACCGATGCAGGAAGGGATGCTGTATCATGCGATGCTTGATCCGGAATCTTCCTCTTATTTCACACAGCTCGAACTGTTCATAGACGGTGATTTTGATTTAGCGATTTTTGAAAAGAGCGTGAATCAGCTTGTGCGCTCTTTCGATATCCTTAGAACGGTTTTTGTTCATCAGCAATTGCAAAAGCCGCGCCAGGTCGTCCTGGCCGAACGGCAGGCGAAGGTTGCATTTGAGGATATTGCCGATTTGGACGAAAAACAGCAGACGATGCGCATCGGCCAATACAAAAAAGAAGTCCAGGCAGCCGGATTCAACCTGGCGAAAGATATGCTGTTTAAGGTGGCGGTCTTCCGGCTTGGCCATCAGCAATACCACATGATTTGGAGCAACCATCATATCGTGATGGACGGCTGGAGCATGGGCATATTGATGAAGCGGCTTTTTCAACATTATGAAGCGTTTCGTTCAAACCGTCCAGCTCCGATTGATCAAGGAAGGCCGTATGCAGACTATATTAAATGGCTCGGACGGCAGGACAGGGATGAGGCGTTATCCTATTGGGAGAAGCGTCTTGCCGACTTGGAGAGCCCGAGCGTCATCCCTGGCCGCAAAACATCTTCGGACCAAGAATCTTACCAAAACGAAGAACTTGCTTTCGTCTGGGACAAAGATATGGTGGATGCCGTCCAAAAGGCGGCAAACCGCTATAACGTAACGGCTCCCAATCTATTTCAGGCGATTTGGGGAGCGGTCCTTGCTAAATATAATGCGGCAGAAGACGTGGTGTTCGGCACGGTTGTGTCCGGACGCCCGGCGGAAATCAACGGCATCGAACATATGGCGGGATTGTTTATCAACACAATTCCCGTCCGTCTGAAGGTTGAAAAGCATGCATCATTTGCCGAGCTTTTTAAACAGGCGCAGCAGCATGCGATTGAAGCGGAACAGTACGATTATCTGCCGCTTTATGATATTCAAAAGAAATCCGCGTTGGACGGGCGTTTGATCAGCCATCTCGTTGCGTTTGAAAATTATCCGCTGGATCAAGAACTCGAAAACGGAACGATGACAGAGCGTCTCGGCTTTTCAATCAAGGCAGCCGGAGCTTTTGAACAAACGAATTACGATTTGAATCTGATCGTTTATCCGGGAACAGAATGGACGATTAAATGTAAATACAACAGTGCGGTTTATGAGGCCGCCTTCATTAAAAAGGCTGTGGAGCATCTAACAAGACTTGCCCGCATTGCGCTTTCAAATCCTGAATCAGAGGCGGGCAGCGCTGGACTTTTATCAGAAAGGGAACAAATAGCGCTGCTTGCATTTAATGACACGACAACGGACTATCCGCGGGAAAAAACGATCCCAGAGCTCTTTGAAGAACAAGCGGAACAGACACCTGAAAAAACAGCCGTCGCCGCGGGCGAAAAAAGCCTTACATACCAAAGGCTGAATGAAAAAGCCAACCAGCTTGCGAGAAAACTGCAATCAAAAGGTCTGGTGCACGGCGGAGCCGCCGCCATCATGATGGAGCGTTCGCTTGAATCTGCCGTCAGCATGCTGGCAGTGCTGAAAGCAGGCGGTGTTTATGTACCGATTGACCCAGGCTACCCTGAAGAGCGAATTCGCTTTTTGCTTGAAGACAGCGGCGCGAAAATCGTCATGACGAATCAAAGCACACAGGTTTCATTGGAAGGGTATGAGGTGATGGCCGCAGATACGGAGGACGCTGAAAGAGAAGATGCAGCCAACCTTGAATATATCAACAAGCCGAATGATCTCGCTTATTACATCTATACATCAGGATCAACGGGCAAGCCAAAAGGCGTCATGGTGGAACACCGCAATATCGTCCGCCTCGTCAAAAATGCCGGCTATATCCCGCTGCACGAAGACGTGCGCATGGCGCAGACGGGTGCGGTCAGCTTTGATGCCAGCACATTTGAGGTATTTGGCGCACTGTTAAACGGCGGGACTCTATACCCGGTGCCGAAAGAGACGCTCCTTGATGTAAGGCGTTTCCGGACATTTTTGGAGGAAAACCGGATCACGACGATGTGGCTGACCTCACCGCTCTTCAATCAGCTGGCCCGGCAAGATGCGGAGATATTTAAAAATTTAAGCGATTTACTGATTGGCGGAGATGCGCTCGTACCGGCAGTCGTCAACCAGGTTAAACGCGTGTCCCCCGGGCTCTCGCTTTGGAACGGATACGGCCCGACGGAAAATACAACATTTTCAACCTGTTTTTTAATCGATAAAGAATATGAGCGCACTGTTCCGATTGGGAAGCCGATTGGAAATTCAACGGCGTATATTCTTGATCAACAAAACCAGCTTCAGCCAATCGGCGTACCGGGTGAGCTATGTGTCGGCGGAGACGGTGTGGCCCGCGGCTATTTGAACCAGCCTGAACTGACTGATGAAAAATTCGTCGGCGATCCGTTTGCCAAAGGAAAGCGGATTTACCGGACGGGCGACTTGGCAAAATGGCTTCCGGACGGAAATATCGAATTCCTCGGGCGGATTGATCATCAAGTCAAAGTCCGCGGCTTTCGGATCGAATTGGGAGAGGTTGAAGCAAGCTTGGCCAGGCTTGACGGCATCGCAGAAGCCGCTGCCGTCATACGGGAAAACAATGCAGGGGAAAATGAAATTTGCGCTTATTACACTGTCGCCCGGGCGAGGCCGGCGTCACAGCTGCGGACAGAGCTTTCTCAATCACTTCCGGAGTATATGATGCCGTCTCATTTGATCGAACTTGAGAAAATGCCGCTGACGGCCAACGGAAAGATTGACAAACATAAGCTTCCGGCCCCTGAGGCTGAGGAAACGGATGCTGCATACAAAGCGCCGGAAAATGAAACGGAAGAAATCCTTGCTGCTATCTGGGAAGAAATTCTCGGCATCAAGCGCCCGGGAATCGACGACAATTTCTTCTCCGTCGGCGGACATTCTTTGAAAGCGATGATGCTGACTGCCAAAATACAGGAGCAGATGCAAAAAGAAGTTCCGATCAAGGTATTGTTTGAAAAACCGACGATTAGAGGGCTTGCGGCATTTCTAGAAGGTGAATCAAAAGAAGATGCGCCGCCGATTGAGCCAGCGCCTCCAAAGCCTTATTATCCGGTGTCTTCAGCGCAAAGGCGCATGTACATTCTCAACCAGCTTGAAGAAGCGAGCACAAGCTACAACGTCCCGGCCGTGCTGCTTTTGGAAGGGGCATTGGACAAGGATCGTCTGGAATCCGCGTTTCAAGCTTTAATCAACCGCCATGAAACGCTCCGGACATCGTTTGAATTAATCGATGGAGAAATTGTTCAAAGCATCCGGCAAAACGTACCGTTTGAGCTGACGGCTTCTCAAGCCGAAGAAGCGGAAGCGGAAACGAAAATCAGCGGATTTATCCGGCCGTTTCAATTGAATCAGGCGCCGCTTGTGCGGGCGGAACTCGTTCAATTGGAAGAAAAACGCCATTTGCTTCTGATCGATATGCATCACATTATTACCGACGGAAGCTCAACCGGAATTTTCATCCGCGATCTTGCCCGGTTCTACCATGGCGGCGATGCGCCGGCTCCTAAACTGCATTATAAAGACTTTGCCGTATGGCAAAACGATCAGGAGCGCCAAGGACAATTGAAAGAAGAGGAGCAATACTGGCTTGATGTTTTCAAAGGCGAGCTGCCTATGCTTGATCTGCCGTATGACTTCCCGCGTCCGGTAAAACGAAGCTTTCAAGGCGAGCGGGTTGTCTTTGGCATTGATCAGAAGCTTACAAATGAAATTAAGAAAATGCTCTCTGAATCTGATGCAACGCTTTACATGTTCCTTTTGGCCGCATTCAATATCCTGATTTCCAAGTATGGATCACAAGATGATATTATCGTCGGATCACCTGTGGCCGGGAGAACGCATCCCGATGTGAATGACATTCCGGGCATGTTTGTCAACACGCTGGCACTTCGCAATCGTCCTGAGGGAGAAAAAACATTCAAGCAATTTTTGCAGGAAGTCAAAGAAACAAGCCTGCAGGCATTTTCAAAGCAAAGCTACCCGCTTGAAGAGTTGATTGAAAAACTGCCATTGGCAAGGGACACAAGCCGCAATCCATTGTTCAGCGTCTTTTTCAACATGCAAAATATGGATGTTCCAACATTGAAATTAGGAGATTTGCAGATTTCTTCCTACGCTGTACGGCACCGCACCGCAAAGTTTGACCTGTCTCTTGAGGCTGTTGAACATGACGGGGAAATCGGTTTGAACTTTGACTATGCCGTCTCTTTATTTAAAGAAGAAACGATCAGGCGCTGGAGCAGCCACTTCTTGAACGTGATCAAAATGATCAGCGAAAATCCTGATATCAAGCTTCAAGATATCGAACTGCTGTCAGATCAAGAGTGGGAGATGCTGTTGGATGAAGCGAAACACTGTCAGGCAGAAAAGCTTGAAGAACGGCCGTTTCATGTGCTGTTTGCAGAACGGGCAGCCAAGACGCCTGACCTGCCGGCCGTTGTTTGCGGAGAAACGAAACTCACATACCGGGAGCTTGAAGAGAGAGCAAATCAGACGGCGAATGTTCTGCGGGGAGAAGGCGTCGGAAAAGACGATATCGTGGGGATTATGATGGATCGTTCTGCAGATGTCATCGTCTCGATTCTTGGTGTAATGAAAGCAGGGGGCGCGTATTTGCCGATTGATCCGGACATGCCGTCGGCAAGGGTGGAATATATGCTTGAAGACAGCGGAGCCCGCTGGCTGCTGACTGAGCCTTCCTATCAAACCGCACTTTCAGGTCAATATAAAGGCAAATTCATAGATATGGCAAAAGACACGCTGAATGCAAGCGCTGAACGCCCTCATTCAACCCATGACGGAGCGGGTCTCGCGTATATCATCTACACATCCGGGACGACGGGCAATCCGAAAGGCGTTCAGCTGGAACACCGCAATCTTGTGAACTATGTTTCTTGGTTCAGCAGTGTAGCAGATTTGTCAGAGTCTGATAAAACAATGCTCTTGTCTTCCTATGCATTCGATCTCGGGTATACGAGCCTTTTCCCGGTGCTTCTTGCCGGAGGTGAGCTGCATCTTGTCCCGAAAGAAACATATACAGAACCGGAGCGGTTAAGCCATTATATCGGTGAACAGGGGATCACATATATCAAGCTGACGCCGTCGCTGTTCCATACGGTCGTTCAGCCGCAAAGCTTTGCTTTAACAAAGGGGCTCAAGTCATTGAGACTGATCGTACTTGGGGGAGAAAAAATCAATCCGGCCGATGTGATGCGCTTCCATTCCAGCTATCCGAATGCCCGGTTTATCAATCATTACGGGCCGACGGAGACGACGATCGGGACAGTCGCGAAAGTGATCGATCGGGACGGGATTACCGAATTTGCCAAACGCCCGACCATCGGACGGCCGATTTCGGGCGCCGGAGCCTTGGTATTGGACGCTTCCCGCCGCCTTGTGCCGCCCGGCGCGGCAGGCGAACTGTATATTATGGGACAAGGACTTGCGAGAGGATATTTGAACAAACAAGAGCTGACTGCTGAACGGTTTGCTGAAAACCCTTATGCTCCCGGCGCGTTCATGTACCAGACGGGAGACCTCGTACGCCGTCTGCCTGACGGAGAGATTGAATTTTTGGGACGGACGGATGATCAGGTGAAAATCCGCGGATACAGAATTGAATTAAAAGAAATCGAAGATGCCTTGAAAGAGCTCGAAGATGTTGAAAGAGCGGTCGTTCTCGCTTTTGCGCCCGATTCCGGGCTGGAAGAGCTGTACGCCTATATTCAATCGAAAGGAAAGCCGTCAGCTTCTAACCTGAGGGAGCAGCTTTCTGAACGGCTGCCGTCATACATGGTGCCTTCATATTTCATTACGGTGGATGAGATTCCGCTTATGGCAAACGGGAAAGTGGATCGCAGCGCGCTGCCCGATCCTCAGACTTTAAACAAACCAGGCGCTTCCTATACGGCTCCGTCAACAGAACTGGAGAAAGCACTGTGCCTAATTTGGGAAGATGTGCTCGGCATCCGGCCGATCGGAATTGAAGACAATTTCTTTGATCTTGGCGGACATTCTTTGAAGGGAATGATGCTGACGGCTGATATTCAATCCAAACTGGAGAAAAAAGTGCCGTTAAAAGCGTTCTTTGAGTGCCCGACAGTCAACCGGCTCGCACGCTATATCGAATCATCTGAAGGGCCGTCAGAGCAAAGCAGGATTCAGCCTGCTGAAAAACGCGACTGGTATCCTGTTTCATCCGCACAAAAACGGATGTATGTCCTTCATCATATCGAAAAGAACGGGACCGGCTACAATATGCCGTCTGTTCTCCTAATGGAAGGCGCTCTTGATATCGATCGGTTAAGACGGTCGTTCATATCATTGGTGGAACGCCATGAATCGCTGCGCACTTCATTTGTGGAAATCGATGGCAGCCCGGTTCAAAAGGTGCACGAAAAAGCGGACATCGAATTGAAGGTCACCGATATCCAAGAAGAAGACGCCGAAAAAGAAATCAGCCGTTTTATCAGACCGTTTGCTTTAAGCAGCGCTCCGCTGCTCCGCGCTGAATTGCTGCGAATCAATGAACGGCGTCATCTGCTGCTGATTGATTCCCATCACATTATTGCCGATGGTGTATCAAGAAGCCTTTTCGTCAAAGAAATTGCGATGCTCTACAGGGGGGAAGCGCTGCCGGAACCGAAGCTTCATTACAAAGATTATGCAGTTTGGCAGCATGAACCTCACCAGCAGGAAAGCATTCAGAAACAGGAAGAGTTTTGGCTGAATCAGTTTAAGGAAGCCGTTCCGGAACTCGGCCTTCCACTAGACTTCCCGCGTTCTCCGGTGCAAAGCTTTGCCGGTGATCAGGTTCACTTTAAAACAACGAAGGAAACAGCGCTGAAAATCCGCGGTTTGGCAGCGGAGACGGAAACGACATTGAATATTGTGATGCTGGCCGTATTCAATATCTTTTTAAACCGTCTCTCCGGCCAAAAAGACATTGTCATAGGTTCGGCGGCAGCGGGCAGAACAAACGCCGACCTCAAAGACATGCCGGGTATGTTCGTCAACTCATTGGCGCTTAAAAACCATGTGCCGCTTCACTCGACGTTCAGCGAATTTTTGGAGGATGTCAAACACAACAGCCTCGCTGCCCTTGACCATCAGGACTACCCGTTTGAAGAGCTGATCGCAAAGCTTGATCTGCCGCGCGATATGAGCCGAAATCCGCTTTTCAATGTCATGTTGACAGTAGAAGACCCTGATAAAGAGACGCTCGACTTGGATGGTTTAACGATCAAACCGTATGACATTTCACATGCCGCTGCGAAGTTCGACCTGACATTGGGGGCTTTTGAACAGGGAGAATCAATCGGTCTGCAATTTGAATATGCTATTGATTTGTTTAAGGAAGAAACGATCAAGCGCTGGAGCGGCTATTTGCTCAATCTGCTCGAAGCGGTTGCGGATAATCCGAATGTCCGCCTTTCAGAGCTTTCACTGCTGAATGAGACGGAAAAACGGAGACTCGTTGAAAAGTGGAATGAAACTGCACTCGAAGCGCCGGAAGACAAAACGATTCACGAGCTGTTTGAAGCGCAAGCCCTCCGCACACCTGACCGCGGGGCTGCGGTGTACAACGGCCGCAGGTGGACGTACAGAGAGCTTAACGCCCGCGCCAACCGCCTCGCCCGCCTGCTCATCGCAAAAGGAGCATGCCCTGACCAGCGGATCGGCATCATGGTCAAGCCTTCGTTGGAAATGGCGGCCGGTGTGCTGGCGATTATGAAAGCGGGAGCGGCCTATGTGCCGATCGATCCCGACTATCCGGCCCAGCGGATCGGATATGTGCTGAAAGACAGCGGTGCGGATCTGCTTCTGACGCAAACCGATCTGATGGTGCCAGAAACATTCACAGGAGAAGTGATTTGCCTGAATGGAGAAGCTTCCATCCTGTATGGCGAGCTTCATGCTGAAGATGAAGCCAACCCAGTTTCAGGGGCGAAGTCTGACAATCTTGCCTACCTGATCTATACGTCAGGGACGACAGGCGAGCCGAAAGGCGTCATGGTCGAACACCATTCACTCGTGAACCTGTGCTATTGGCATCATGATGCATTTGAGGTCACAGAACAGGATAAAAGCGCGAAATACGCGGGCTTCGGCTTTGACGCATCCGTATGGGAGATGTTCCCGTACTGGATCACCGGGGCTGAGCTCCACATCATCGATGAAGCGATTCGGATGGATATCGTCCGCCTGAATCAATATTTCGAAGAACACGGCATCACGATCACATTCCTGCCGACACAGCTGTGCGAACAGTTTATGGAGCTGGACAACCGTGCACTGCGCGTGCTTTTGACTGGCGGAGACAAGCTGAAGCGGATTGAAAAGCGCGGCTACACGCTCGTCAACAACTACGGCCCGACGGAAAACACGGTCGTTGCGACAAGCACGGCGATCGATCCTGATGAAGGAATGCTTTCGATCGGTCAGCCGATCGCCAATACCCGGGCATATGTGCTTGGAGAAAACAATCAAGTACAGCCTGTCGGTGTCACGGGTGAACTGTGCATTGCCGGCCGCGGGCTTGCGCGCGGCTACTTGAACAAACCTGAGGAAACAGCAAAGCGCTTTACAGAAGATCCGTTTGTGCCGGGAGAGCGCATGTACCGGACGGGAGACGCGGTCAGATGGCTCGCGGACGGACGGCTTGAATATATCGGCCGGATCGACCAGCAGGTGAAAATACGCGGCTTCCGGATTGAGCTTTCTGAAATTGAAGTCCAGCTTACACAGCTCGCTGAAGTCCAGGAGGCAGTCGTCGCCGATATCGAGGACGCCTACGGCAATAAAGCGCTGTGCGGCTATGTCACATCAGCGGATCAGCTTGATACAGAAAACATGGCCCGTCAGCTTGCGAATGTGCTGCCAGACTACATGGTGCCGACGTACTGGGTACAGCTCGATGAACTGCCGATTACGGCGAACGGAAAAGTCGACCGGAGGGCGCTTCCGCAGCCTGACGTTGAAGCGAAAACAGCTGAATACAAAGCACCGCGAACGGAGACGGAGCAGCTGTTGGCGGATGTTTGGCAAGAGGTTCTCGGCATTGAACGAATCGGAATCAGCGACAATTTCTTCACACTCGGAGGAGATTCGATCAAAGGGATTCAAATGGCGAGCCGCCTGCAGCAGCACGGCTGGAAGCTTGAAATGAAGGATTTGTTCCAGCATCCGACGATTGGCGAGATCAGTTCGTATATCGAATGGACGGACGGCAAACCGATCGATCAGGGGCCTGTCGAAGGAGAAGTCACATTGACGCCGATCCAGCACTGGTTTTTTGAACGCAGCTTTACGAATGAGCATCACTGGAATCAGTCTGTCATGCTTCATGCCCCGGCAGGATTTGACCCTGAGCTCATCGAGCAGACATTGGAGAAATTGACCGAGCATCATGATGCCCTGCGCATGGTGTACAAAAAGGAAAACGGCGGCATCATTCCTTATAACCGCGGTGTTGGTGATAAGGCATTTTCCTTCAGAGTGGTTAATCTTCAGTATGTCACAGATATTGAAACGGAAATAGCCGCTCAAGCGAAGCGGCTGCAGGCAAGCCTTGATATCGGAAGAGGGCCGCTGTTAAAGGTAGAACAGTATCAAACCGCTGCAGGCGACCATTTTCTGATTGTCATTCACCACTTAGTGATTGACGGTGTGTCATGGAGAATCCTGCTGGAAGACTTTGCCGCCGGTTATCTTCAAGCCGAAAAGCAGCAGGAGATTGTCTTCCCGGACAAAACGAATTCATTTAAAGACTGGGCTGAAGAGCTTGAGTCCTATGCCCAGTCGGAACAATTCCTAAAGACTGCCGAATATTGGCGCCAGCTTGAAAAAGAGCCCGTTCCGGCATTGCCGAAAGACCATGTTGTCGCAGAAAGAAAAGTGAAAGACTCGGCCGCTGTTTCATTTGAATTAAGTGATGCAGAAACGAAGTTGCTTTTGACAAAAGTTCACGAGCCATATGGGACGGATATCAATGACATCCTCCTTTCCGCCCTCAGTCTGATGATCCAAGAATGGACAAGTGACTTAAAGATCTGCATCAACATGGAGGGGCACGGCAGGGAGGAAATCATTCCAGGCATGAACATTTCGAGAACATTGGGGTGGTTTACTGCACAATATCCCGTTGTTTTAACATGTGCTGAAGACGGCGGTTTGTCTGAGATGATTAAAAACGTAAAAGAACATCTGCGGCAGATTCCTGATAAGGGTATCGGATACGGCATCCTCCGCTATTTAACAGATCAACAAAAAGCGGATGCCGATTTCTCAATCAAACCGGAGGTCAGCTTTAACTATTTAGGTCAGATTGACAATGAAGTTCAAACCGATTTCTTCGGACCGTCCTCTTATGATATGGGAAATCAGGTCTCAGAAGCGTCGGAAGCGCTCTACGCCTTGAGCTTCAGCGGCATCATCAGCAAAGAAAAATTAAACATGTCATGCTCCTTCAATAAGAAGGAGTTTGACAGGGAGACCGTACAAGAACGAATGGACAGGTTTAAATCCTTCCTCATTGCATTAATTAATCATTGTACGGCCAAAGAAGAACGCGAATTTACGCCAAGTGACTTCACTGCCGGCGATCTTGAGATGGAAGAAATGGGCGACTTGTTCGACGTCCTTGAAGAAAATTTGAACTAAACATGCAGGATTCACCCGCTTCACAGCAAGCGGGTGAATCCATGAAAGGGGGAAGCGATCATGAGCCAGTTTAAAAAAGAGCATGTGCAGGACATTTATTATTTATCACCGATGCAGGAAGGGATGTTGTTCCATACACTGCTGCACCCCGGACAAAGCTTTTATATTGAACAGATCAGCATGCAAGTGAAAGGCTCCTTCCAAAAAGATATTTTGGAAAAAAGCATGAATGTCATCATCGACAGATATGACATTTTTCGAACCGTATTCGTTCATGAAAAAATGAAAAGACCGGTTCAGGTCGTTTTAAAAGAAAGATCTTTTCAAGTAGAGGAAATCGACTTATCCGGCTTTTCTGAAAAAGAGCAGCATAAAAGAATTGAAGATTATAAACAGAAAGACAAAGAAAAAGGGTTTCATCTTTCGAAAGACATTCCGATGAGGACCGCTATTTTTAAAAAAGGACCGGATCATTATGAATGGGTATGGAGCTACCACCATATTCTGCTTGACGGATGGTGCTTCGGCGTTGTCGTGCAGGAGCTGTTCAAGGTGTACAATGCCCTTCGCAAAAACGAGCCTTACAGCTTGAATTCCGTCAAACGATACAAAGAATATATTAAATGGCTTGAAAATCAGGATAAACAAAAATCGCTGGCCTATTGGGAAACCTATTTAGACGGTTTTGAGGGACAGGCGACGTTCAGCGACCAGCGGAAAAAAACAAAGCAAACCGGCAATCAGCCTGAAGAACTTCTGTTTTCTCTGCCGAAAGAGGAAACCGAAGCTTTTACACAGCTTACAAAGGCGCACAATACGACATTAAGCACTGCTCTGCAAGCGGTATGGTCCGTACTTTTAAGCCGCTATCAGCGGTCCCGCGACTTGATTTTCGGCACGGTTGTCTCAGGACGACCCGCGGAAATTAAAGATGTGGAGGACATGGTCGGCTTGTTTATCAATGTCGTCCCGAAACGGGTCACATTTGGCGCGCAGACGACTTTTACAGAGCTGATGGCCGACTTGCAGAAACAGTCGCTCGAATCTGAGCCGCATCAATATGTGCCGCTTTATGATATCCAAAGTCATACGGCAGCGCCGGCTTTAATCGACCATATCATCGTTTTTGAAAATTATCCGCTCCAAGAAGCCAACAAACAGCAGGAAGAAGAGAATCTAGGCTTTGCAATGGGAGATGTCAGTGTTTTTGAAAAATCGAATTACGATCTGAATCTGCTTGCATCGCCGGGTGAGGAAATGCTGCTGAAGCTGGCTTACAATCGGAATGTCTATGATTCGTCATTCGCCGCCCGCCTGAAAGAACAGCTTTTGGCGGCAATCGGACAGATCGTCAAAAACCCGGATCAGCCGCTGGATGATATATGTGTGATTCCTGAAAAGGAAAAAGAGCGTCTCGTTTCTGAATTTCATTTTCAGCCGGGTGGAGAAAAAACAGCTTTAACGATTCCGCAATGGTTTGAACGGTATGCTGAATCAATCCCTGAAAAGCCCGCGGTGTCGGCAGCCGGCCGCACGCTTACATATGCCGAGCTGAATGAAAAGGCAAATAAACTCGCTCATATGCTGCGCAAAAAAGGTGTCAGCGCCGATCGAGCCGTCGCCCTCTTTTTCCGGCGTTCACCAGAAATGGTCATCGCGATACTTGCAGTGTTAAAAGCTGGCGGAGCTTATTTGCCGATTGATCCGGAGTATCCGGAAGAGCGCATCCAATACATGCTTGAAGACAGCGGAGCGGTATGCCTCCTGACTCAGGAAGAGCTTTCCGGCCAGGCGGCATCGCTCTCCTTCAAAAAGGAAACGATTTTAATCGAATGTCCCGCCGTTTCCGAGGAAAGCGGAGAGAATCTCCGTATTGCCCGACATTCGGATGACCTCGCTTACATCATGTACACATCAGGTACAACGGGAAAACCGAAGGGCAATCTGACGACGCACGCCAATATCGCGAGGGTCGTCAAAGAGACGAATTATATAGATCTCACTGAGCGGGACACGGTGCTGTCTCTCTCAAACTATGCGTTTGACGGTTTTACATTTGATCTATACGGCGCCCTTTTGAACGGAGGAAAACTGGTGATTGCCGATCAGGCGACAATTCTCCATATCGGAAAGCTGACAGAAACGATTCAGAAAGAAAACATCAGCGTTATGTTTGTGACGACGGCCCTGTTTAACCTGCTTGTCGACGCAGGAACGGATTGGATGAAAGGCATTCGCAAAGTGCTGTTCGGCGGCGAGCGTTCATCTGTGAACCATGTCAAAAAGGCGTTCGCTGCGATGGGGCCTGACAGGATCATCCATGTATACGGTCCGACGGAAACAACCGTTTTTGCGACTTTTTATCCGGTCGACAGTGTAAGTGACGATGCCGTTTCCATCCCAATCGGCAAGCCGTTGAATGAAACCGCGGCTTACATTCTGACGGAAAATCGCCAGCTCCAGCCGCTCGGAGCGGTCGGTGAACTGTGTATAAGCGGTGCGGGAATATCACGCGGCTACTTGAACAGGCCTGATCTGACTGCTGAAAAATTTGTCCCTCACCCGTTTAACAGTGGGGAAAACATGTATCGGACAGGCGATCTTGCCCGGTGGCTGCCGGACGGCAACATTGATTTTATCGGGCGGATCGATGATCAGGTGAAAATCCGCGGACATCGGATCGAGCTCGGCGAAATTGAAGAACAGCTTCTCCGCTGTGAAGGCGTCAAGGAAGCGGTTGTCCTTGCTAAGCGAAGTGAGAGCGGAGACTCGGTCTTGACCGCATATGTCGTTTCCATGGCTGGAGCTGAGGTCACAGACGAGGCGCTTCACAGCCGGCTTGCTCGGAAACTCCCGGCCTATATGGTGCCGTCAGCATATACCATGCTTGAAGAACTGCCGCTGACAGCAAACGGAAAAGTCAATCGGCGGCTTCTTCCGGAAGCGGCGCATAAAGCCGGTGGAGAAGAATGCAGAGAGCCGCGCAATGAGACGGAAGCCAAGCTTGCGGCGATTTGGTCGGAAGTGCTGGGAAGGCCGCAGATCGGTATGGATGAGAACTTTTTTGAAATCGGCGGCCACTCATTGAAAGCAATGGCTGTCACTTCCCGGATTTTGAAGGGCCTCGATATTGATGTTCCTGTGAACGTATTGTTTGCAACGCCGACGATCGCGGACATTGCCGCTTTCATCGAAAGCGGAGGGCAAACAGGCGAAGCCGAAAGAACCGTCTTCAATCAGGAAAGCCGCCGGCAAGTGTTTGCATTCCCGCCTGTCCTCGGGTATGGCATCATGTACGGCAAACTTGCCGAACAATTGCCGGAATACAAGCTTCACGCTTTTGATTTTATTGAAAGTGCTGATCGTGCTGAGCGCTTCGCGGAAACCATCAGTCATCTTCAGCCTGACGGCCCGCTGACCTTGCTGGGGTATTCAGCCGGATGCGGGCTTGCCTTTGAGGTGGCACAGGAGCTTGAAAAGAACGGACGAAACGTTGAAAAATTGATCATGATCGATTCATATATGAAAAACAATATCAGCGATTTGCAAGGGCGTACAGTCGAAGACGACGTGGCTGTGCTGATGGAAGCCAATAAGGACAATGAGTATCTGCAAATCAAGGCGGTTGCGGAAGGCATCGCCAAAAAGATGGGTGCGTATTATTCGTATTTTGTGAACTTGATTCACCAGGGAAGGGTCGGCGCCGATATTCACTTTATTCAGTCGGAACACACGAACCCGCTTCCGGCATGGCTTTCTTCCTGGAAAGAAGGGACGCGGGCTTCTTATCATGAATATCAAGGTTGCGGAAAGCATGATGAAATGCTTGCTGAAGGTTTTGCCGGCCGCAACGCAGAGCTCATCAAAAGCATTTTGGGAGAGCGTGCTGCTGTAAACGGAGGTGCAAGATAGATGAATGATGTAATCAAACATTTCGGATCTGCTTCCAGTGACATTCAATTGATTTGCTTTCCGTTTGCAGGCGGCTATTCGGCATCATTCCGTCCGCTTCATGAACATTTGAAAAGGGATTTCGAGATGCTGGCGATCGAACCGCCGGGGCACGGGACAAATCGAATGGAGCCTGTCGATGATTTGGAAAAGCTCGCCGACATGTATTTAACGGCGCTTCGGCCGAAGCTCTCCCGTCCATTTGTGCTGTTTGGCTACAGCATGGGAGGAATGGTCGTATACAGACTGGCGCAAAAGCTTGAAAAGGAAGGCATTTATCCGAAAGCTGTCATCATTTCAGCGATTCAGCCGCCTTGTATCAAGCGGAAAAAAGTTTCTCATTATGATGATGATGCTTTTCTCGACCATCTCATCCAGCTGGGCGGAATGCCCGAGGAACTGGTGAAGAACAAGGAAATCATGAACTTTTTCCTGCCTTCATTCAGAGCCGACTACAGGGCGCTGGAGACGTTCAGCCATACTGACCATGCCTTGCTCAGCTCGCCGGTCCATATTTTAAATGGAAACAAGGATGAGAAATGTATGAAGGATGCATTCGGCTGGAACAAATGGGTGAAAGATATTGATTTTCATTATTTTAAGGGCGGCCATATGTTTCTGCTTTCAGAAACGGAGCAGGTTGCCGCGCGCATCAGATCAATCGTCGCGGCGATCGGCAAGCGATCTGTTAAAACCATTTAAAAGAAGCGGAAAATCGGTGTATAACATTAGCCGATCTTCCGCTTTTTTCAGCTATTTGCGTATTTCTTTTTTGATTGAATGGCAGTGGCGCCGATAATGCCGGTGATAATCATCACGCTTCCGAGGAAATGAAACCATTCAAGCGTTTCCCCAAGCCATAATATTCCCGCTAAAATCGTCACCAATGTAGCTAAATGATTAAACATACTGATTTTCGCAGCTTCGATTTTTGATAAAGCATAGTTTGATAAAAAGGATGTCGCCAACGATGATAAAACACCCAAATACAGGATGGCCAGCAAAAACACCGGGTCTGTATAAGGTGTAAAGAAGCCGGCGAGCGTACCGTTTGCCATATGCTCCACTCCGGCGATTCCGTTGAAAAAGAGAAAGCCGGCGCAGATGGTCACATATGTGATCTCAAGAGAACTGAAGGTGCGCGTCATCTTTCTGGCCAGTACATTGTAGCCTGCAGATGAAAGGGCCGAAAGCAAAATAAGCGCGGCTCCTCTCAAATCGGAGCCTCCGGCATCAGCGTTTTTCATAAAGAAAATGCAGGCCACCCCCGCTGCCGACAAGACAGTGAAAAAGAACTGGCGTTTCGTAAATCGTTCCTTCAAAACATAAGAAGCTAATATCATCGTGAAAATCGGAATCGCCGCTTGAATGATGCCTGCTTCCGAAGAAGACGTATAGACGAGCCCGAACACTTGAAAAGCAAAAAACATGACAGGATAAAATAACGCCAAAGGCAGGATCACCAGCACGTCTTTAAATCTGAGCCTGATGTTGACCCAGCCGAATAACAGGGGAAAAAGCGCGGCCAAAAAAGCTATGGTAAAGCGGTGGGCCAGGATATCAACCGGTCCCGCCGTGGTGAGCGCCAATTTTATAAAGAAAAAAGAAAATCCGATGATAAAAGCGTATAATAAAGCTGCAAGATAAGCAGATTTGTTCATGGCTGACAACTCCGTCGCGTATGCATGCAATACTGTATATTTGCCGGCTTCTGTCATCTTATCTGGAAGCGAAGTTTGGCACAATACAAAAAATACTGATCTGTACCGATACAGAGTTCAGACAAGGGAGAATAACATGCAAAAATACGTCGAGCTGATGAATGAATTGGAGGCTCTCATCGAAGGGAAATCCTATCAAGAAGGGGACAGGCTGCCGTCCATCCGCACGCTTGCCGCGCAGTTTTGTGTAAGCAAAAGCACGGCAATTCGGGCATTAAGCGAACTTGAGAAGCGGCATCTCATTTATTCAGTGCCTAAAAGCGGCTACTACGTCGTGAAAAAAACAAATAAACAACTGAGCCGCCGGCAGACTGTGATTGATTTCGCCGCTTCAGCACCTGATCCGGATGTTTTTCCATACATTGATTTTCAGCATTGCATCAATAAAGCCATTGATACATATAAAAATGATTTGTTTATTTATGGAACGCCCAAAGGGCTCCCGTCATTAATAGAAGTGATCCAAAAAGAGCTTGCAAATACTCAAGTGTTCACAAATCAGGACAATATTTTCATCACGTCAGGCGTCCAGCAGGCTTTGGCATTGCTTGCCTCGATGCCTTTTCCGAACGGGAAGCGGAAAATTTTAATTGAACAGCCAAGCTACCATTTATTGATCAAGTATCTCGAAGTCCACGGTCTTCCGGCAATCGGCATTGAACGAACGGCGCAAGGCATCGATATTCAGCAATTGGAGCGCATCTTTCAAACAGAAGACATCAAATTCTTCTACACGATGCCGAGGTTTCACAATCCGCTCGGGACCTCCTATACGGAACAAGAAAAAAAGAGCATCGTCAGGCTGGCGGAAAAGTACGATGTGTTTATCGCCGAGGATGACTATCTCGGCGATCTAGAGGGGAATAAAAAGGCGGACCCGTTATTCGCTTATGATGTTTCTTCACGTGTGATTTATTTGAAAAGTTTTTCGAAAGTGATTTTTCCGGGGTTGCGCGTCGGAGCAGCGGTACTGCCTGATTCGTTGGCAAAGGTGTTCAATCAGTATAAACAGCTGCTCGACATCGACAGTTCAATGCTGTCGCAGGCCGCTTTAGAAATTTATTTAAAAAGCGGGATGTTTGAAAAGCATAAGCAAAAAATCCGTTCATCATATGAAAAAAGATCAAGCCTCTTGAATGCTTTATTACAAGAGGTTTCTATGGCGGCGGGGCATGCGGCGGAATTCCGGCCTGCTGAACAGCCGTGCATCCATGCTCATCTGGTATTGGACCGTAAGCTTTCGGCTTCCCGCCTGATCAAAAGCATGAAAAAGCGCAATATCCTGCTGGAGCCTATTGTTCCTCATTATTTGTCATCCTTTGAAAAAAGAAATCTATTAAAAATCAATACATCCAATGTAAAGGAAGAAGATATTCGGCGCGGCATCGAACAATTAAAACAAGTAATTGAAACAGCTTTCTACTAAAAGCCCGGCGGTGAGCATGCAGTCCATGATGCAGATTCGCCGCCATTACAGTTCATCATAGCTTTTCATGACAATCCCGTTTGAAAAATCATCGGCAGCAGTACAAACCGCCATTTTATAACCGGGATCGATATCATATGTTTTGATATAGCAGGGAGGATAGTCCGGCGGCGTTTCAATAGAGGCGCGGCCCTGTTCTCCGAGTTTGACGGAGAATGAATCAAGCGGCAGTGACAGGCCTTTTCCCGCCTGTTTAATAAAGCTTTCTTTCATCGTCCATAAATGATAGAAATAAGATAGGCGTTCCGCTTCTTTTTTCTCCATCAAGTCGCGATGCTCAGAAGGTGAGAAAAACCGCTCCGCAATAGCAAAATTGATCGGTTTGATTTTCTCGACATCCACCCCGATCGGCGTGCTGCCGGCCCCGCAGACGATCCATTTTCCCGAGTGGGAAATGTTGAAATGAAAGTCGGGCAGGCCTGCGACAGACGGTTTTCCGTACCGTCCCTCCGTGAATGTGATCTGTTCATTCGGCAAATCGAATGTTTCTTTGATGATATGCCTGATCAGGACTTCCCCGATCAGTGTCCGGTTTGCATCCTCCGGAAATTTGTATCTGTTGACTTTTTTTCGTTTCTCTTCAGACACCATGTCCATCATCCGTTGAAATTGATCGGACCCGGGCAGCTGATCCATATAAACAGCGTAAATCTTCATCAAATGCAACCTCTTTACATGATATTTTTTTCTTATTTTGATTTTAGCAAACAGACAGCCGGAAAGATACATTGGTGTTGTACAGGTCTGTATTTCCCCATAATATGAATGTATGTGAAATGATTGGAGCGAAATATATGTTAAGCGGAACATTGATAAAAGATACGTTTTCCGGGAGGGAGCTTTTAATCTATCTGCCTCCTTCATATCAGACTGGGGCTAAGCGTTATCCCGTCCTGTACGTTCATGATCGGGGAGATCTGTTTGATCCGGCCTACAGCGGCAGTTTGTCAGCTATCGAAAAGCTGTGTTCGAATCACGAGCTGCCTGAATTGCTGTTCGTAGGAGTGGCTGCAGAGAACAGGGAAAGCGAATACACTCCCTTTTCTGAGCCGCATTTAATAAAGCCTGGTCAAACGTACGGCGGAAAAGGCGCTTTGTATGCTGCGTTTTTGGCGCATGAGCTAAAGGCTTATATTGACCGAAGCTACCGGACGGATCCAAGACGTGAAAGCACCGGAATGATTGGGAAGTCGTTCGGCGGACTGATCTCAATCTACACCGCGTACCTCGCTTCAGAAACCTTTGGGAAAATCGGCTCTTTGTCAGGGTCTTTCTGGTTTTCGGGAATGATCGAATTTATGCGCTTTCAAACCTTTGAAAATGCAAATCTGCGCATCTATATGGATGTCGGGAGCACGGAAGGAACAGACCGAAGCAATCTTCAGAAGGAGATGATACCGAGGACGAAGGAGGCCTTCCGCATTTTAACCGAAAGCATGATGTCCCGGGAAGATCTGAAATTTGTCATTGATGAAGGCGGAGCCCATCGGCTTGAGCGGTTTGCGAAACGTTTTCCGGAAGCGGTCAAATGGCTGTTTGGCCCCTGTCACAACAACGCACAGAATGACAGGAGCTTTTAAAACAGAGATGCTATTGTAGAAAGCGAGAGGAGAAGAATAATGGAAATCCTGAATCGTTTGGCTGAAAGCATTGACTATATTGAGAAGCATCTCGATCAGCATTTGCGGCATGAGGATATCGCCAAGATTGCCTACTGTTCAAAATTTCACTTTCAGCGGATGTTCTACATGCTGACAGGCGTCACCCTCGCCGACTACATCCGCAAGCGCAGGCTGACGGTTGCGGCCCAGGAACTGGCTGCATCAGACGTTAAAGTCATTGACGTTGCCCTCAAGTATGGCTACAACACACCCGAATCATTTTCCAAGGCATTCAGCAGGCTTCACGGAATGAGCCCTTCGCAGGCGCGTGAAGAAGGCGGGACGCTCAAGGCTTTTCCGCGTCTTTCCTTTCAAATCAGGATCAAAGGAGTGGAGGACATGAAATACAAAGTTATTGAGAAAGAATCGTTTCAGATAATCGGCAAAGCGTTGGAAGTCACTGTGAAGGATGGTCAAAACCAAACGGCGATTCCGGCTTTTTGGGACGAATTAAATCAAAACGGGTTCACTGATTCTTTGCAGCCGTACGCCGGACCGCTTGGCTTTCTTGGCGTATGTATGGATTTTAACGATCAAGCCGACACTTTCAACTATTGCATCGGCATCGAAAAAACGACCGCTGACCTCCCGGAAGGCTGTATCGTAAAAGAGATTCCCGCCGCGACTTGGGCTGTATTTGAAGCTGTCGGTCCTGTTGATCAGGCTGTGCACCAAACGTGGGATCGGATTTTCTCAGAATGGTTTCCGGCAACAGGCTATGAACTTGCCAATGCTCCTCAACTTGAAGCATATCCGGAAGACGGGGATGTTATGGCAAAGGATCATGTCACTCAGATTTGGATACCGATTGTGAAGAAATAATGGCAGGAGAAAAACGTATGACATGCATGTCATACGTTTTTCTTCAACGACATATGTACAGGCTCAGCAGCTTTCCGCCGCCGTCCGGCTACTGTTAGGACAAGCAGCTGTTTGGACTGCGGCAAAGAAAAACGCAAAATCAGACCTGTCATGATGGCGGTCAAAACAGTGCCGATGCCGATCGGTCCTCCGAGCAGCCAGCCGATGAATAAAATCGTCAGCTCCATTCCGTTGCGGACCCACTGAACATTCCAGCCCGTTTTTTCTGATATCAAAAGCATCAGGGAGTCGCGGGGACCCGCGCCCAGATCTGCCGATACATAAATGCCGACCCCGTACCCGATAAAAATGACGCCCAGAAAGAATACGACAGAGGCAGAAAAGAGCGTCTTCGGATCTGGAAGAATATAATTAAAGAAATCTATAAAAATACCGATCAGCAACATGTTTAACACGGCGCCGATTTTCGGCCATGCCTTTGTAAACAATGATGTTAAGCCTACGATGACGGCTCCGACAATGATCGCCCATTGGCCGACCGAAAGCCCCAGCAGCATAAACAGGCCATAATGGAACGCATCCCAGGGACCTATGCCGAGCGCTTTTCCTTCAATCGTAAGAGAAACCCCAAAAGACAAAACAAGCAATCCGACAAAATAAAAAAACCAGCGCAGAACGAGTTCACGCTTCAATGGATTTCCCCTCTTTCCAAAAAAACAATCGATTGTCATTGTAGCATAATCTGCTTCTCAGCAGAATAGGAATTCTTCCCTTAATGCCGGTGGTACAAGCATTTCAGCTGCTAAACGCCTTGCCCGGGGCGGAGTTGACTTAAATCCAATAATATCCTGCATAGGTATAAGGGACAGCACTCGAGGTCTGTCCCTACTTGTCTAATACAATCTTTCTCCCCGTCTCAGCAGACTTGCGTACTGCATCCAACAGCTCATGCAATTTTACGGCGTCATGAAAGTCGGGAATGTCCCGTGTGTTTTCCGACATATCTTTCGCTAACACATGATACGCTTTTTCAACATATCCTGCCGGATGCATGTCTTTTTCTGAGGAGCGTTTGATGACTTTCCAGCAGATATCCTCTGTTCCTTTCAAAAAAGAAGCGGTGTCGGGATATGTCAGTTTTTCGATGATGAGATTGCCGAATTGCACATGTCCCAGAGACCTCCGCTGTGACAGCCGAAAAGCGCCTTTTTCCCCTTGGATTTCTAAAAGAAATGCCGGATAAACCCCGCCTTGAATATGAATAGAGGCTGATGCCCCGTTCGTCAGCGTTCCGTTTATTAAAATTTGGTCGGCGGTGTTTTTAGGAATGGTTTCGCCTGTTTCCTGAACGACGGCTGCCGGGTAATTGCTGTTCATCACAGCAGACAGGTCATGAAAGCCGCCCAGGATATAGCAAAGCGCGTCAAGAGAATGTCCGCCGTTGATGGCCAGCAGGTCTGCGCCATTTTCTTTTTCGAAAAGATAGCTGTTTTTCCGGTCGGTTATTCCGCCTTTTCCTTGAGTGGCCACTTTCATTGTGCAGGACAGCACTTTCCCGATTTCGCCATTTTCCACCGCCTGCTTCAAGCAATTGATTTCCGGAGATTGTCTCGCCTGCAGTCCTACGGCATGGTGGATCTTCGCCTGTGCTGCTAAATTTGCCAGCTCTTTGGCTTGAGTTGTGTTTAAGCACAGCGGCCATTCGCAATAAATATGTTTATGCTCCGCTATGGCTGCAATTAAAGCTTCATAATGGAAAGGAACCTTGACACTGACGACGACTAGATCGACATCTTTTGATTTCGTCAATGACCTGTAATCTGTAAATGCGAGCGGCGCATTTATGACAGCGGCGCTCTTTTTCGCTGTTTCCATTTTGGACGTTCCGATCGCCGTTATTTGAAAATGTGGACTTTCTTGAAGGACTGGAATATGAGTGCGGCTCGCCCACTGATTATTCATAGAGCCTCCGATGATGCCCGTTTTGATGATGTGATGTTCCATCAATGATCCCCCCCGGTGCCGATTAAGTGGCAATTCAATTCAATCCAAGTATAATGAAAAATGATCATCATGAAAAATGTTAATAAGTGATGCTTATATCAAAATTTTTGATGAGGAGGCGAAAATAGATGGATATCGAAAACATGAAGGCATTCGTTGCTGCCGCAGAACTGCAAAGTATTTCGGCTGCCGCCGCAAAGCTGAATCATCTCCAATCCAATATGACGGCTAAAATCAAAAAAATGGAAGCTCATTATGAGCAGGAGCTGTTTATCAGAAGCTCTAAAGGGGTCCAGTTAACAAAAGAAGGTAAAGTACTCTATGATCAGTTTAAAAAAATGCTGCTGATATGGGAAGAAACCGAAAATAAGATGAAAAAGTATGATGAAAAACTCCGGATAGGTGCCATGATGTCTGTCGGCGGAGCACAGCTTGCCGGCTCTCTAAGCCGGCTTTATCAAATGTATCCGGACTTGTCGGTGACATTGAAAACAGGGTCGACGGAGTACATCGAGGAGCAGCTTCTGCTTGGACATATTGATTTGGCCTTCACGATCGGATCATTGGATAACAAGAACATCCATTACGAAAAATCCGGGATTGAAGAGATGCTCATTATAGGGGGCGGCATCGAAGAAAACACGGGATTAGAAGCCTATTTAGAGGGTAAAAATCTGCTTATGCTTTCAGATAAATGTTTGTATCTCTCCATCCTGCAAGATCTTTTTGCAGAAAAAAAGATCAACCAAGGCGAAATCATCGAGGTCGGCGATATGCAGACGCTCGTTCAGCTGGCTTCCATCGGTATGGGCATTTCCCTTGTTTCCAAACGGATTGCAAAACGCTTCAACATCAATCAATTTTTAGAGGTGCCACCGTCTTATCGATATGTCAATATGTATATGATCACCCGGGTTCATCACCAGCTGACCCCGATAGAAAAGCAGTTCGCAGAGCTGAGCCATACGCTGATGGATCATTGAATAGTATTTTGGGAAAATGTTCATTTATGTTAAATGTTGTGATACCATCATTGAAAAAGGGTGATTTAGCTGCTGATCATTTTAAGGTTCATCAGTCTGTATGTATTGGCCGCCGTCATATTGATGTTTGTATCGGAATTTGCGCCTTTTTTGGCGATGCCCCTTTGGATCGCTTCCATCATCGCTCTTGCCGTTTGTCTGTATCTTGTCATAAAGATTGAAATAAAAGCCTTAAAAAAGGGAAATAAAAAGCATTAATTCCGCTTCTTTTTATGGAGAGCATGAACTGAAAAGAAATAGACTTAAGCCATCCCGGCGACAAACAATAAAAATTCATCCTGCGGAATCCAAGGTATTCATTCAGATAATAGACATGAGTCAAAGCGCTTCTTAACAAGATGTTAAGAAGGTTTTTTATTGAATTAGCCGGTACATCCCCAACAATAAGCCACCTGAACCATCCGAATTTACAGGTACTGGACTCCCTTCAATACTATTCTCTTGTACTCGGTAAGTGAGGGCGTGGTTACTTTATTCAGAGGTTTCAACTTTTTCTTTTTTCTTACTTGGACTATTTTTTGTTGTTATTTCTTCTTGTCTCTCAGTCGCATCATATGAGAAGGAATATTTCCCTTGATAAGTATCTAAACTTGAAACGAATTGAATAGGAAATGAGATTTTGTTTTTTCTTGGACAAGTTCCGAAGAGAATAACTTTTTTATTGGAATGACCGAAAAATGGAAAAACAATATGCCGTTTGGTAAAGTGGAAATGAACAGGCAGCGGTTTAAGCAGGTCGATAACCGTCTTTTTAGAATTGAACTTCATTTTTGATAGGAATGGTGAAAATGGATCTTACTTATGAGGTACACACAATCAAAACATTTCATCGCGGATGGACGAACTATTGTTACATAATTGTAGATATTGTAAGCAGATCTGCAATAGTTGTTGACCCTTCGTGGGAACTTAGTAAAATAACAAATAAACTTTCTGAATTAGAAGTTGATTTGTCAGCAATTCTATTAACGCACTCTCATTATGATCATGTAAATCTGGTAGAGCCGCTATCGAAATTGTTTAATCCCCATGTTTATATGTCAAAAAAAGAAATTGATTTTTATCAATTCAGATGCAGAAATTTAATCGCGCTAAATGATCGGCAAACCATCAGCATAGGTATCACGAAAGCGCTGTGCTTGCTTACACCGGGCCATACAGCCGGCGGGATGTGTTATCTTTTTTCTGATAGTATATTCACCGGAGATACCGTTTTTACAGAAGGATGCGGGATATGTGAGGATCATGGCAGTTCAGCGGAAGATATGTTTGAAAGTATTCAAAGGGTCAAATCGGAAGTTCCGTCTGAAGTGCGGGTTTACCCGGGCCACTCATTTGGTAAAACACCGGGTCACACGATGGATGAACTTTTAAAACATAATATTTATTTTCAAATTGATAAAAAAGAACATTTTGTGAAATTTCGCAATAGAAAAAATCAGAAGGGTATTTTTGATTTTAAATAATTCCTTCTTCTATCTTCTTAGAAATGATTCTAATAGACTATTTTTCTTCTGGAAACGAAAGATGAGTCTGTGGGAAAATGATGACAAAGAATTACTTAATTTTATAGCAATGGTTTTATGCATGAGGTGAAACGTATTGTTGACATCTTTTGTTACAAATGCTCAGGTAGGCCGATATTCTTATGTTTTGTTACATTTTCTGATTCGTTAAGCCCGCATGCAAAAAAGTAGGGAGGAAGCTGTGTAGACTGTAGGAAAAATTAACTTGACGGATAATATTTACAAGGTTACCATCAACTTGGACATGCTTCTTTATCAGGACAACATTCATCATTTTATATCGTAAGTCTGTAAATTAATCATCTAAAAGCGGGAAGGGTGGCTTTAAGAGAATGATCACATATGTTTTTCCGGGGCAAGGTTCACAAAAACAGGGAATGGGCAGCGAACTATTTGATGAATTCAAGGAACTGACGGCACTAGCAGATGAGATCTTAGGATATTCGATCAAACGCCTTTGCGTAGAAAATCCCTATTCCAACTTAAACAAAACCCAATTTACTCAGCCGGCCTTATATGTGGTAAACGCATTAAGCTATCTGAAGAAAATACAGGAATCAGCAGCAAAACCCGATTTTGTTACGGGTCATAGCCTGGGAGAATACAATGCGTTATTTGCGGCTGAAGCCTTTGATTTTGAGACAGGTTTACAGCTTGTCAGAAAAAGAGGCGAGCTGATGAGTATGGTAAGAAACGGCGGTATGGCGGCTGTTATGGGACTGAGTGAAGAGCAAGTTGCGGAAGCATTGAAAGAAAACCATTTACATACAATTGACATTGCTAATGTCAATGCCCCTTATCAAATTGTCATTTCAGGTCAAAAAGAAGATATTGAAAAAGCCGCATCCATTTTTGAAGACATTACAGAAGTTACGATGTTTCTCCCCTTAAACGTCAGCGGTGCGTTTCATTCAAGATACATGAATCAAGCAAAACAAGAATTTGAACAGTTTCTTCAATCATTTCATTTCTCTCCTTTGTCTATACCGGTTATTTCAAACGTTTTTGCCCGCCCTTACACAAACGAATCAATCAAAACGACGTTGTCGGATCAAATAAACCAGTCAGTCAAATGGACTGAGAGTATTCGCTTTTTAATGGGGAAAGGCCAAATGGAGTTTGAGGAAATAGGTCCTGGACATGTACTAACCGGATTAATTCACCGTATTAAGAAAGATGCAGAACCAATGCCCCGTTAAAACAGATTTTCTTGAGAGAGCATAACTGCGCTTCATTTCATAAACCGGAGAAAAAGGCACGGCTCCCTGTGTATAGGGTTGGAAGTTTGGGGGGGCATGATTCGATGGACACTGTTAACGTTCAATAAAATTTATATACTGTAACATAAAGAGGCTGATGAAAAAAGTCCGTCCCATATTGGACATTTGCACTATTCCAGTCGGTCTGCTCATGATGAAAAACCATCGCTCTATAAAAAGACATACCCGTTTTATCTAAACCACACCTAAGCCATAATAGAGACGATGTTTTTGATGATGCCATTGTCAATTTAAATTAAGTTTGAGATATCAACACTACACCAAGATCACTTCACAAACGAATTCAACATCAAGAACAACACTACATAATATCTTCAGTTGATTTTTAAGCTCTTCTTCACTTTCACATCATATTTTTCGGTTTGACGCGGTTGCTTGTTTTGTATCAGGCTGCTGTGTATCTTCTTTTTCAGCATATTTTTTGAGGACATATCGGCAATTCGCTCGTTAATTACATAAAAAAGAAGGTTATGCAAATGAACGAACCAATCGTTTTGATGTTTTCCGGACAAGGTTCCCAGTACTATCATATGGGAAAGGAATTGTTTAATGAAAACACTGCATTTCGTCATTACATGCTTGAGATGGATGCCATTGTTACCCGGCGAATCGGGAAGTCCATTGTCAGTGAAATGTATAATCCCGCTAAACGTGTGTCAGATCCATTTGATCGCATTCTTTATACGCATCCGGCTATCTTTATGGTTGAGTACTCTTTATATCGGGTTTTGTCAGAGATCGGGATCAAGCCTGATTACGTGCTGGGGTATAGTTTAGGAGAATTCGCGGCAGCCGCCGCTTCCGGTGTTATAGAGGCGGAGGATATGTTGGAATGCATACTTGAGCAGGCCATGATCATCGAAAAAAATTGCGATAAAGGAAATATGCTGGCTATACTCGATAAACCGCAATTATTTAATGATTATCCGCAGCTGTTTGAACATAGTGAATTAACCTCAATTCATTATGATTCACACTTTGTGATTTCGGGTGAAATTGAAAACATACAGCGGATCATTCATTTTCTAAAGGAGAGTCAGATACTTTATCAGCTGCTGCCTGTATCTTACGGATTTCATTCTTCACTTATTGATTCTGCAGAAGGAGCCTATAAAGAGTTTTTAAGGTCAAAATCTTTTGATAGTCCTTCAATATCTTGGATATCCTGCCTGACGGGAAGCGGCATTCATGAGATTCATAACCATTTTTTTTGGGATGCGGTAAGAAAACCAATACGATTCCGGGAAGCTATTCGATTTTTGGAAAGTCAGCATACATGCCGGTTCGTAGATTTAGGGCCTTCAGGAACCCTGACTGCTTTTGTCAAACAGCTGCTCTCGGGAGATTCAGCGAACCGCTGTTATTCTATTATCACACCATTTCATCAGGAGCTGAAAAATTTGAAGACGCTTGAGTGTTTACAGAAACTAGAAAGGAAGTAAACAAGATGATTACATATGTTTTTCCGGGACAAGGCTCCCAGCAAAAAAGAATGGGCCAGGGGCTTTTTGAGCATTATCAGCACTTGACGGACCAAGCAGATGACATACTGGGATATTCAATAAAAAAACTTTGTACAGAAGAAGCCTATTTAGATGTAAATCATACGCAATATACTCAGCCGGCTTTATACGTTGTAAATGCATTCTGCTATCTGAAGAGAGTGGAGGAGACCGGTGAAAAACCTGATTTTGTAGCCGGTCATAGCTTGGGAGAATACGATGCGCTGCTTGCAGCGGGCGCATTTGACTTTGAGACCGGATTAAAACTCGTGAAAAAAAGAGGGGAGCTGATGGGGCGGATTACCGGAGGCGGAATGGCCGCGGTGATCGGCCTGAATAAGGAACAAGTGGCAGCCGTATTAAAAGAACATCATTTACATACGATTGATGTAGCAAATGAAAATACTCCCCGCCAAATTGTTATTTCCGGGCTGAAACAAGATATCGAAAGAGCGGGAACTGTTTTTGAAACCATCAAGGATGTGAAGCTGTTCCATCCTTTAAACGTGAGCGGAGCTTTTCACTCAAGATATATGAATGAAGCAAAACAGGAATTTAAGCAATTTATTGATACATTCCATTTTGAGCCTTTGTCTATTCCTGTGATCTCCAATGTATACGCAGAGCCTTATCATCAGAAGAGGTTAAAAGAGACATTATCTGAACAAATGAATAGCACGGTGAAATGGACGGATAGTATTCGTTTTCTTATGGGAAGAGGAGACATGGATTTTGAAGAGATCGGTCCGGGAAAAGTGTTAACAGGCTTAATTCAACGTATTAAAAACGAAGCGGAACCATTAATAAAAAATGATGCCGCGGTTCAAGAACCAGGTGACGGGATGTTATCTGCTTCAAGCCCTGAGCAGTTGGAGCGAGAAGAGCGTGATGCCCATTCATCTCGTTTTCCTGATGAGATTACGGCATTTTCCTTAGGAAGTACAGAATTTAAACAAGATTATAACCTTACATACGCTTACCTTGCCGGAGGAATGTACCGCGGAATTGCTTCGAAAGAAATGGTTGTAAAGATGTCAAAAGCGGGGATGATGGGGTTCTTTGGCACAGGCGGTTTGAATCTGAATAAGGTTGAGGATGCGATTTTGTCTATTCAAGGCGAATTGGAGCAGGGACAAGCCTACGGCATCAACCTGGTGCACAATATGAAGCATACTGAATCAGAAGAAAAAATGATTGATCTTTTATTGAAGTACAAGGTAAGGAACTTGGAAGCCTCCGCATTTTTAAGTGTCACACCTGCTTTAGTGAGATATCGCGCCAAAGGATTGAAACGGAGTCCAAGCGGTGAAGTGATATGTGCAAATCGTATCATAGCGAAAATCTCAAGGCCTGAGGTTGCGGAATCATTTCTAAGTCCTGCGCCGGAGAATGTTGTAGAAAAGCTTTTAGGAGAAAATAAAATTACAACTAGTGAAGCTGAGTTATTGCTGAAGATCCCTGTGGCAGAGGATATTTGTGTGGAAGCAGACTCAGGCGGTCATACTGACGGCGGTGTCGCATACAGCCTGATGCCGGCGATGACATCATTAAGAGACGAAATGATGAAAAAGTATCGATACGATAAAAAAATACGAGTCGGTGCGGCAGGCGGGATAGGAACTCCTGAGGCGGCGATGGCTGCCTTTATGCTCGGTGCCGATTTTATTTTAACGGGTTCAATCAATCAGTGTACGGTAGAAGCGGCCACAAGTGACAGAGTGAAAGATTTATTGCAGCAAATGAATGTGCAAGATACGGCGTATGCGCCGGCGGGTGATATGTTCGAATCGGGCAGCAAAGTGCAAGTGCTGAAAAAAGGCGTGTTTTTTCCGGCACGAGCCAGCAAGCTGCATGAATTATACCAGCGATTTGGATCATTGGGTGAAATCGATCAAAAGACCTTAACTCAGCTTGAGGAGAAATACTTTAAACGCAGTATCGAAAAAGTATATGAAGATATTAAATTGCACTATCCAGCGGCAGAGATTGAGAAGGCCGAACGGAATCCGAAACATAAAATGGCATTGATTTTCAGATGGTACTTTAGGTACAGCTCGCATTTGGCGATCAGCGGAAGCGAAGAGTCTAAAGTCGATTATCAAGTTCACTGCGGCCCCGCGTTAGGAGCTTTTAATCAATGGGTGAAAGGCTCGAAATTGGAGAACTGGCGGAACCGCCATGTGGACGATATCGGAAAAAAATTAATGACGGAAACCGCAAAGCTACTTAACGACAGAATTGCATTATTTTCTCAAGCGGCACTTTAAAACCTATTTTGTAATAATAAAAGACTGAATGTTTCGAAATCGTATTGATAACAAAACACTTGAAGTCATGTTAAACATTTCAGCCCAAAGGAGAGACGAACGTTATGAATAAACAGAAAGTCTTTGAAGTATTGGTAACCAATATATGTGAGGTGCTTCCGGAATTGGACGGGCACCGTTTTGAGCCCGAAGATCGATTAGCTGATTTAGGAGCTGATTCTGTAGACAGGGCTGAAATTATAACGATGGTGCTGGAGGATTTATCATTAAAAATTCCTCGTGTTGAGCTGTCTGGTGTGAACAACATCGGCGAATTAGCTGAGGTGCTTTATGACAAAGTACAATCCGTCTGAGGTGCTGGTGACCGGTGTCGGAGTAACGGCAGCGATCGGCCAAGGAAAGGAGGCTTTTGTTTCTTCGTTATTGTCTGGGGAGCATGCCTTTGATGTGATGCAGCGTCCGGGCAGACAAAAAGACAGCCGGTTTATCGGAGCTGAAATTCCTTCGTTATCATATCCGGAACGGCTTTCTAAAAAACTGTTAAGAAAAGCGTCATTTTCCAGCCGCGCTGCTTTGGTTACCCTCTCAGAAGCCTGGGAGGAGGCGAAGTTAGACGGTGCTGATTCCGCGCGTATAGGGCTAATAGCTGGAGGATCAAACTTTCAGCAAAGAGAGACCTTGCAGCTCTTTGAAAATTATAAAGACCGCTCTGGTTTCATTTCGCCGGCTTATGGCCTGTCTTTTATGGATAGCGATCTTTGCGGGCTTTGTACAGATCAGTTTGGAATCACCGGTTTAGCTTATACGGCGGGAGGTGCTTCCGCAAGCGGCCAGTTGGCGGTGATTCAAGCGATTCAGCAAGTCCTGTCAGGAGAGGTTGATATTTGCATCGCACTTGGGGCGTTAATGGATATTTCCTATATGGAATGTGAGGCGCTCAGGGCTTTAGGCGCTATGGGAACGGACAAATATGCTGAAGAGCCGGATAAGGCGTGCCGTCCATTTGATCAGAACAGAGATGGATTTATTTATGGAGAATCCTGTGGCGCATTGGTGATAGAACGAAAAGATACGGCCGTCCGCCGGGGCGTAAAACCCTATGCTGCATTGTCTGGATGGTCAATCAAAATAGACGGGAACCGCAACCCTGATCCTTCATTAGAAGGAGAGATTCATGTCGTACAAAAGGCTTTGGAGAGAGCCGGTCTTTCACCTGAAGATATTGATTATATTAATCCACATGGCACGGGTTCTTTCATTGGAGATGAGATTGAATTGAAGGCGCTGCATGCTTGCGGTCTTTCTCATGCCTATATCAACGCAACAAAATCAATAACCGGTCATGGGCTCAGTGCAGCAGGCACTGTTGAGATGATTTCTGTACTGCTTCAAATGAAAGAATCACGCCTGCATCCGAGCCGGAATTTACATGATCCAATCGATCCCTCCTTTCATTGGGTGAAGGATCAATCAATTTCACACAACATCAAAAACGCGTTGAGTTTAAGCATGGGTTTTGGCGGAATGAATACCGCTGTATGTATACAAAACATTGAAAAATGCGAAGGAGAATCATAAATGGTTTCTGCCGGAATAGAAGCGATGAATGTCTTTGGCGGAACGGCATACCTCGATGTCATGCAATTAGTCAAGTACAGACATTTAGATACTGCCAGATTTGAAAATTTATTAATGAAGGAAAAAGCTGTGGCACTGCCTTACGAAGATCCTGTGACCTTTGGGGTGAATGCGGCTAAACCGATTATCGATTCATTAAGTGATCAAGAGAAGGACCGGATTGAATTGCTGATCACTTGTTCCGAATCTGGGATCGATTTTGGGAAATCGTTAAGCACGTATATCCATGAATATTTAGGGCTCAATCGCAATTGCCGTTTGTTTGAGATAAAACAGGCGTGTTATTCAGGGACTGCCGGATTTCAAATGGCGGTGAATTTTATATTATCCCAGACGTCTCCGGGCGCCAAAGCGCTGGTCATTGCCAGTGATATTTCCCGTTTTTTAATCGCTGAAGGCGGAGACGCTTTAAGTGAGGATTGGTCTTATGCCGAGCCGAGTGCCGGAGCGGGAGCGGTGGCTGTTTTAGTAGGGGAAAATCCCGAGGTGTTTCAAGTAGATCCCGGGGCAAACGGCTATTACGGCTATGAAGTGATGGATACATGCCGTCCCATCCCCGACAGTGAGGCGGGAGATGCTGACCTGTCTTTAATGTCATATTTGGATTGCTGTGAACAAACATTCTTGGAATATCAAAAACGTGTACCCGGCGCCCATTATCAAGATACGTTTCAATATCTCGCCTACCATACGCCTTTTGGCGGGATGGTGAAAGGGGCGCACCGGACGATGATGCGTAAGATGGCAAAGGCGAAAACGGCCGAGATTGAAACCGATTTTCTGAAGCGGGTACAGCCTGGTTTACTCTATTGTCAAAGGGTCGGAAACATTATGGGGGCTGCATTGCTTCTGGCGTTGGCCAGTACGATTGACAAAGCGCAGCTTGACTCGCCTAAACGAATCGGCTGTTTTTCCTACGGATCAGGCTGCTGTTCTGAATTTTACAGCGGAATTACAACGCCTCAAGGCCAAGAACGCCAGCGCTTATTTGAAATAGAGAAGCACTTAGACAATCGATATCATCTTTCGATGGATGAATATGAAATGCTGTTCAAGGGGAGCGGGATGGTCCGGTTCGGGACGCGTAATGTCAAACTGGATCTTGAGATGATTCCGGGAGTATTGCAGTCTCATCAACAGAAACCGCGACTGTTCTTGGAAGAAATATCTGAATTTCATCGCAAGTACAGGTGGTTGTCGTGACATATCAAACAATTAAGGCTCGGTTTGAAGGGTCAATTTGCTATCTCACCTTTCATCGTCCTGATGCTAATAATACGATCAATGACAAATTAATAGATGAATGTTTGCAAGTGATGAATCAATGTGAAACATCGTCCGTTACGGTCATCGTTTTAGAAGGGCTCCCGGAGGTATTTTGTTTCGGAGCGGATTTTCAAGACATATATCAGGAGATGAAACGCGGCAGAAACCAAGCTGGTTCCCAAGAACCTCTCTATGATTTGTGGCTGAAATTGCAGACTGGTCCTTTTATCACCATTTCACATGTGCGGGGAAAAGTGAACGCCGGAGGTCTTGGATTTGTGGCTGCCAGTGATATTGTCATTGCAGATGAAACGGCATCATTCAGTCTGTCTGAACTATTATTTGGTCTTTATCCAGCTTGTGTTTTGCCGTTTCTGATTCGCCGGATCGGCTATCAAAAAGCGCATTATATGACATTAATGACAAAACCGATTTTTGTTCAGGAAGCCAGGGAATGGGGCTTGATAGATGCCTGTGACGCTCAAAGCGAGGTCCTGCTGAGAAAGCATTTATTGCGTCTGCGGCGGTTAAATAAAAAGGCAATCGCGCGATATAAACAGTTTATCAATTCATTGGATGACCACCCGCGCCGAACGAAATCCATGGCTTTGACTGAAAATCAAGACATGTTTTCCGACCCTCAAAATCAAATGGGAATCATAAGGTACGTTGAAACGGGGCAGTTCCCTTGGGAAAACCAATAAACTGTGTAAAATACATACAATCAGAAACAGTTAGGAGGACATCATGACGCATTCTGTTGTAGAGCTTTTTGAAATCGAGCCCGCTATTATTCAGGTGAAGATGCATGACCGTGTTCATAAAAACGCGTTTTCGCAAGAGCTCACAGACGGATTAATTCAAGCGTTCGAATACATTCGCAATCAACAAAGCTATAAAGCAGTGATTTTAACAGGATACGACAATTATTTTGCTTCAGGCGGAACACAAGAAGGATTGCTGAGAATCCAGCAGGGAATCACCCAATTTACTGATGACAATCTTTATTCTCTGGCACTTGATTGCAAAATTCCAGTCATTGCTGCCATGCAGGGTCACGGAATTGGGGGCGGCTTTGTCATGGGTCTCTTTGCTGATTTTATTATTCTGAGCAGGGAGAGTGTGTATACGACAAATTTTATGAAATACGGGTTTACGCCTGGTATGGGTGCTACTTTTATCGTTCCCCAAAAACTCGGGTTCAGCTTGGCGCAGGAGTTATTAATGAATGCAGGCAATTACCGCGGAGCCGAACTTGAAAAGAGAGGGATACCTTTTAAAGTTCTCCCTCGATCGGACGTATTGGAGTATGCTGCGGAGCTGGCGCGTGAGCTGGCGGAAAAGCCGAGAAACTCCTTAATTACATTAAAAGACCACTTGGTTGCGCCGCTTCGCGAGCAGCTTCCCGGCGTGATAGAACAGGAGCTCGTTATGCATGAGAAAACATTTCATCAAGACGAAGTCAAAACGAGAATCACAGGTTTGTACGGGAGTTAACTGAAAATAGAAACGATCGTCGTGTGCTACATAAAAATTTGCAGGTGAAATGGAGGCAGCTCTATGAGAAATGATGTGAATACCCGCGGATTAGCTAATCCTTCTGTCAGTTACGGGGAGCCATTACATATATCCGAAGATCAACCGGCTACAATACCCGAGGTATTATATAAAACCGCAGCGGAGCTTGGGGAGACAAAGGGGATCATTTATCTGCAGCCGGATGGAACTGAGATTCATCAATCTTATGGCCGTTTATGGAATGATGCGCTGCGCATCGTCAAAGGACTCCGCCAATCTGGTCTGAAAGCAAAGGATCATGTGATCTTGCAGCTTGGCGACAATTCACAATTTATCCCTGCCTTTTGGGGCTGTGTTTCAACTGGAATTGTTCCGGCTCCTTTAGCTGTTGCCCCGATGTACACAGAGTCGAACAGCGGCACTCAAAAGCTGAAAGACGCATGGACACTTCTTGACAGGCCGCCGGTGATTACAAATAGGGATTTACTTCAGGAAATGACCGATTGGGCAAAAGAGCAAGAACTTGAAGGGTTTCGCGCCCTGGCTGTCGAGGACCTTTTCTGTGATGAGATGGAAACCGGCTGGCATCAGGCTCATCCTGAAGATTTGGCGCTTCTGCTGCTGACTTCAGGGAGTACGGGAACTCCCAAAGCAGTCATGCTCAATCATCAAAACATTTTGAGCATGGTGAAAGGTATTATTCAAATGCAAGGTTTTACAAGAGAGGATATCACGTTTAACTGGATGCCGTTTGACCATGTCGGAGGCATCGGGATGCTGCATTTGCGGGATGTTTATCTCGGCTGCCAAGAAATTAACGTCGCAAGTGAAACGATTTTGATGGAACCTCTAAAATGGCTTGATTGGATTGATCATTACCGTGCTTCTGTTACGTGGGCGCCGAATTTTGCTTTCGGACTGGTCACTGATTTTTCTGATGAAATGAAAAATCGAAACTGGGACCTGTCGTCAATGCGTTATATGCTCAATGGCGGTGAAGCGATGGTGACTAAAGTGGGGCGCAGAATACTGGAGCTTTTAGAACCTCACGGATTGCCTGCTGACGCGATTCGTCCTGCATGGGGCATGTCCGAAACATCATCCGGAGTGATTTTCTCTCATGATTTTACCCGTGCAGCAACAAGCGATGATGATGATTTTGTGGAAATAGGTTCACCGATTCCGGGATTCTCCATGAGGATTGTGGATGAACATAATGAATTGGTTGAGGAAGGCGAGATCGGCCGTTTTCAAGTCTCCGGCCTCTCTGTTACGAGCGGTTATTATCAGCGCCCGGATTTGAATGAGAGCGTGTTTACGGAGGATGGATGGTTTGAAACCGGCGACCTCGGTTTTTTGCGCAATGGGCGTCTAACCATTACGGGCCGTACGAAAGACGCGATTATTATTAATGGTGTCAATTACTACAGTCATGCGATTGAATCCGCAGTTGAAGAATTAGCGGAAATCGAAACTTCTTATACTGCTGCTTGTGCTGTTCGTGTAAATAACAATACAACGGATCAGCTGGCTATCTTCTTTGTTACTTCCACCGAGATGAATGATGATGAAATCGATCAGCTTCTTAGAAACGTACAATACCATGTCACGCAGACGATCGGTGTGACTCCTGAATTTTTGCTGCCGGTCCATAAAGAAGAGATTCCGAAAACAGCTATAGGAAAGATCCAGCGCGCGCAGCTGAAAACGGCATTTGAAAATGGAGCGTTCGATCACTTGCTGCACAAACCGAACCGCATGAACGGTGAGGGAGAGAAGCAACAAGCAGTTGATGCCAAAAGAATAAGGGAGGGTATACAGGAATATCTGCTCAGCTGTTTTACTGAGGAGCTGAATGTTTCCCGCGATTGGATTGAGCCCAACACCAATATCCAAAGCCTCGGTATTCACTCTATTAAGATGATCAAGCTCATTCGGGCGGTCGAGAAAAAATATCGCATCAGACTCACAGCGAGAGAGTTATACAAGTATCCTACGATCGAATCACTGGCTGACTATCTATCTGAAAAAGAAGAAATACGCAGCATTCTTTCTGATGACAGGGAGAACATTGATAAACCTCAAACAGAGGCAGAAAAAAAGCAAGCAACCTTTCAATCTCTTTCTCAAGTTCAAAAAGGTTTGTGGACATTGCAGAAAATGTCACCTGACAAAAGCGCTTATCATGTACCGCTCTGTTTCCGATTTACGTCAGCGCTTCACCTTGAAACATTAAAGCAAGCTTTTCACCTTCTATTAAATCAGCATCCGATATTAAAGCACGTGATTCAAGAGAAAGACGGAGTACCTTGTCTCAAAAACGAGCCAGCGCTATCTCTTGACATCAAAACAGAAGACATTTCGGGTATGAAAGAGTCTGACACGACTGCTTATCTTAGAAAAAAAGTAAAGGAACCGTATGTAAAGGAAAACAGCTCGTTAATGCGCGTCCGGGTTTTTTCCAGATCAGAAGAAGAGCATTTTTTGCTTGTGGTCATTCACCATATTATTTTTGACGGGATTTCTTCCGTGACGTTTATTCGCAGTCTTTTTGACAGCTATAAGCTTCTATTAGAAGGACGGGAGCCGAAAGAGTCTGTTTCTCCGGCAGTTTATCATGATTTTGCCGCTTGGGAACAGAACATGCTTGCCGGTGAAGACGGCGAGAAGCATCGTTCGTACTGGCGGAAACAGCTATCGGGAACATTGCCGAATCTTCAGCTGCCGACTGTAAGCACCAGTTCGTCCGTTTCTGAGTTTAAGGAAGACACATACGCTCGGCGGCTGCCCAGCAGCTTAATGAATCGTGTCAGATCGTTTGCCAAAGAGCATTCTACGAATGTATCAACGGTATTGCTGAGCTGCTATATGATGCTGTTAGGCCGTTATTGCGATCAGAAGGAACTGATTGTCGGTATGCCTGCAATGGTGAGACCGGAAGAGCGATTTGATTCCTCTATTGGACATTTTCTCAATATGCTCCCTATTCGGAGTGAGCTGAAAGCGGCGGAAACTTTTTCTGAGTTCGTTTCAAGATTGCAATTCACAATCCTTGATGGGCTGGATCATGCATCTTATCCTTTTCCGAAAATGGTGCGGGATTTAAATATCTCTCGCCAACAAGCAGGTTCACCCGTTTTTCAGACAGCTTTTTTCTATCAGAATTTTCTTCAATCTGGAAGTTATCAAAGTCTGTTGAGCGGATATAAGGATTCCTTTTCTGTTGACTTCGTTGGGAGTATTCATCAAGAGGGTGAATACGAATTGGTGTTTGAGCTATGGGAAGAAGAAGAAAAAATGGAGCTGAACATCAAATACAATACCGGGCTGTTTGATACCGCTTCTATTTCCGCTATGTTCGATCACTTTATTTATTTAACAGAACAGGCCGTTGTGAATCCTTCTCAGCCTTTAAAAGAGTATTCCTTATTATCCGGGGAAGAGGAACAAATGATTCTCAGAACGTGGAACGCCACTGACAAGAATTATCCATATACGTGTTTTCATGAGTTATTTGAGCAGCAGGCGAAAAAGACGCCTAATCGGGCGGCTGTCAGCTATAAAGGTGAAACACTGACGTATCGGGAGCTCGATGAAAAAAGCACACAGCTGGCCATGTATTTGCAGGCACATGGAACGGGACCGGATCGCTTGGCAGGAATCTATGTGGATCGATCGCTGGAAATGATTGTGGGATTGTTGGCGATTCTCAAGGCCGGAGGAGCATATGTGCCGTTAGACCCGTCTTACCCGGCTGAGCGATTGGAATACATGCTGAAGGACAGTGAAGTCTCCATTACGCTGACCACTTCCGAATTAGTAAATACTTTAAGCTGGAACGGGGTCCAGACGGTTCTGTTAGATCAAGACTGGGATGACATCACTCAAGCCGCTTCTGATCGGAGAGGTCTTTCACGCACCGTTAAGCCCGAAAACTTGGCTTATGTCATTTATACCTCCGGCAGCACAGGAAAACCAAAAGGGGTCATGATTCCGCATAAAGCGTTGACAAACTTTCTCGTTTCCATGAGTGAGACGCCTGGTCTTTCATCAACGGATAACATGCTTGCCGTGACAACCTACTGTTTTGATATAGCCGCTTTAGAGTTATATCTGCCTTTGATGAATGGGGCGCAGTGCCATATTTGTCAAACTGATCATACAAAAGACGTTGAAAAACTGAAACAGGACATACAAAATATTAGACCGACAATCATGCAAGCAACCCCTGCCACATGGAAAATGCTCTTTTATTCAGGCTGGAAAAATGAAGAGAGAGTCAAGATTCTATGCGGAGGCGAAGCATTGCCTGAAAAACTAAAATCGTATTTTCTGAATACGGACAGCGAAGCCTGGAATATGTTCGGTCCTACCGAAACAACTGTCTGGTCTGCGATCCAGCGTGTGAATGAAGAAAGCTCTCACATCACGATAGGCCGGCCCATCGCAAATACACGGATTTATATTACCGATTCTCAGGCTAAGCCTGTCCCGGCCGGTGTCCCGGGAGAGCTTTGCATTGCGGGGGACGGAGTGGCAAAGGGCTATTACAACCAGCCTGAATTAACGAATGAAAGATTCATAGACAGCCCTTTTGAACCTGTGTCAAAGCTTTATAGAACAGGCGACATGGCACGCTGGCTCCCGGGAGGCAGGATTGAATATATCGGCCGTATCGATAACCAAGTGAAAATACGCGGATTCCGTATTGAGCTTGGCGATATTGAAAGCCGGCTCAATGAACATCCAGCTATTCAGGAAAGCGTCATTGTTGCAGCTGAACAGGACGGAGACGAGAAGCTTGCCGCTTATTATACAGTGAAAGCTGCAAATTCATCTCTTGCATCAAGGGAGCTGCGAAATTATTTGAAAAACAGTTTACCAGCCTATATGGTGCCTTCTTATTTTATCCAGCTTGACCATATGCCGTTAACACCGAACGGCAAGGTAGACAGAAACACTCTGAAGAACCGAGAAATGACAGCGCAGCAGCCAAAGCAAAGGAATATGTCTTCTATAAAGATACAGGAAACCATTTTATCCATTTGGCAAGATGTACTGAACGTTTATGACATTGAGCCGGAAGACGGATTTTTCGATGTGGGAGGCGATTCGCTTCTCGCTGTTACGGCGGCCGAACGCATCAAACATGAACTATCCTGTGAGTTTACTGTCACAGACTTGTTTGAGTACTCAACGATTAAAGGCATCAGTACATACATCACTGAACAGCAAATAACGGATACTGGTTTCTCTTTACCGTTAGAATCAGCGGAAAAATCAGATGAGCCTATTCATATGCAAAATGTCACTGGTGAACTTCCGGATTATTATGAGGACAGTGTAGCGATTATTGGGATATCGTGTGAATTTCCGGGTGCGAAAAACCATGCTGAGTTTTGGGAGAACCTTAGAGACGGCAAGGAAAGTATAAAATTTTTCAGTGAAGAAGAGCTTCAGAGTTATGGTGTTTCAGAGGAACTGACAGGGAATTCACGCTATGTCCCGGCTAAATCCTCGATTGAAGGGAAGGACCGGTTTGACCCAAGCTTCTTTCAAATATCACCTAAAGACGCTGAATTTATGGACCCGCAGCTGCGGATGCTCATGACCCACTCCTGGAAAGCGATAGAAGATGCCGGTTACGTTTCCAAACAGATTCCGGAAACCAGTGTTTATATGTCGGCAAGCAATAATTCATATCGCGCGCTCTTGCCAAATGAAACAACGGAGAGCCTTGAAACGCCGGATGGTTATGTATCGTGGGTGCTTGCGCAGAGCGGGACGATTCCGACAATGATTTCTCATAAGCTCGGATTGAAAGGGCCTAGCTATTTCGTCCATGCCAATTGTTCTTCTTCTTTAATCGGATTGCATTCCGCCTATCAAAGCCTGTTGTCTGGCGAGTCCGCTTATGCTTTGGTCGGCGGCGCGACATTGCACACCGAGTCAAATATCGGATATGTGCATCAGTCAGGTTTGAATTTTTCAAGTGATGGACATATTAAGGCGTTTGACGCTTCTGCCGACGGAATGATAGGCGGTGAGGGCGTTGCCGTTGTATTGCTGAAAAAAGCGGCGGATGCCGTACAAGACGGAGATCACATCTATGCGTTGTTAAGAGGTATAGGTGTAAATAACGACGGAGCTGACAAAGTCGGTTTTTATGCTCCAAGTGTAAAAGGACAGGCGAACGTGATTCAAAAGGTCATGAATCAAACGAAGATCCAGCCTGAATCCATCAGCTATGTTGAAGCGCACGGAACAGGAACGAAGCTTGGAGATCCAATCGAGCTGTCAGCTTTGACGGCGGTTTACAGGCAGTATACAAATAAAAAGCAATTTTGCGGAATCGGATCGGTGAAATCAAATATCGGACATTTGGATACGGCTGCCGGGCTGGCAGGCTGCATTAAGGTTGTGCTGAGCCTTTACCATCATGAGCTTGCTCCTAGCATCAATTATAAGGAGCCGAATTCAAATACAGACTTAGCCAATTCTCCTTTTTACGTCGTCGATCAAAAGAAAGCATTAAGTAATGAAATAAAAACGCACAGGGCTGCACTCAGTTCGTTCGGACTCGGCGGGACAAACACTCATGCGATTTTCGAGCAATACAAAACGGTTCCTGCTGATCAGAAAAAAACAGGGGACTGCATCATTCCGATATCGGCAAAAAATAAGGAGCGGCTGCATGAGTATGTGCATGACATTCTGACACATTTAGAAAGAAGCGGGCTTGAGAACGGCCGGCTGTCTGATTTCGCTTATACCCTTCAGGTCGGGCGTGAAGCGATGGAGCATCGGGTTGTCTTTACCGCTGGTCATGTGGATGAGTTAAAACAAAGGCTGTCTGATTTTATCAATGGAAAAACACCGATTGAAGGCTGTTTTCAAGGAGAAAAGCAGCAAGCCAAGGACGTTTCATGGCTGACTGAGGATGAAGACAGCGCAGAACTGATTGGAAAGTGGATCGCTAAAGGAAAAGTGAACAAGCTGGCGGAGATATGGAGCAAAGGAGCGCATATTGATTGGTTGCAGCTTTACAAAGATGTGCGCCCAAACAGAATGAGTCTGCCGACATATCCTTTTGCAAAGGAACGATACTGGGCATCACAGGATGATCACAAGCTTAAGGGAAGAATGTCCGCTCATCAGACCGGTGTCAGTGTATTGCATCCGCTGCTTCATCAAAACACGTCAGACTTTGCTGAGCAGAGATTCAGTTCAGTTTTAACAGGTGAGGAATTCTTTCTGACAGACCATGTGGTGAGAGGGAAGCCGGTGCTCCCTGGGGTTGCCTATCTTGAAATGGCGCAAATGGCTGTAAACAAGGCGATTGGCGGTGCGAACGAGCAGGATGTCAGAATCAAATTGAATCATGCCGTTTGGGTTCAGCCTGTAGTGGTCGAGGAACAGCCGGTTCATGTGCATATCAGTCTTTTTCCGGAAGAGGATGGGAAAATCACATATGACATTTACAGTACAGGAGAAGGGGCAGACTCAGTCATACACAGTCAAGGCAGTGCCGAACTGATAACTGCAGCAGAAAAGCCGGCATGGGATCTTGGTGAATTACAGCGCCGCTGCAGCCAGAGGGAGCTTTCGCCTCGTCAATTTTACGAGGAAGGCAGAAGCAGAGGAATGTTCCATGGTCCGGCATTCCAAGGAATTCAGAAAGTGGATATCGGAAACAAGGAGGTTTTGGCACGATTGCAGCTGCCTGCTTCTGTTTCTGACACACAGAAACGTTTTATACTGCATCCAAGTATAATGGATTCCGCTGTGCAGGCCGCTACAATCTGCATCATGCAGGAATTTACCGAGCAAAAGCTGATTTTGCCGTTTGCGCTTGAAGAGCTTGAAGTGATCAAAGGAAGTACGTCCGCGATGTGGGCATATGCCCGTTTAAGTGACGGCGATCGCAGCGGGGAGATGGTGCAGAAAGCGGATATCGATTTGCTTGACGAGACTGGGGACGTATGCGTCAGGATGAAGGGATTCTCGACAAGAGTATTGGAAGGAGAGGTTCATTCATCAAAACCTGCATTTACTCATGAACAGTTAATGCTTGAGCCAATATGGAATAAGCAGGATGAGGTTATCGATAAAGATGTGACATCATACGCAGAGCATCTCGTTGTCATCTGCGAAACCGAACGAAATGTCAGTGAAGACATGGCAGCCCGCATGCAGAATGTTCGTGTCATTACGTTAAATGAAGCTGAAGGAAATATCGCTGAACGTTTTCAAAGCTACACACAGCAGGTTTTTGAACTCATTCAAAGGAAGATTCGCTCCAAAGCTGAAGGTCATCTCATCATCCAAGTTATCGTGCCGGGGAAAGACGAGAAGCAATTGTTTGCGGGAATGTCCGGATTACTCAAAACAGCAGAATTGGAGTACAGCAAACTTACAGCCCAGATCATTGAGATCGAGAATCCGGAAGAGATCATTGGCCTTCATCAAAAGCTGCAAGACGACAGTCAGAGGCCTGATGACAAACAGATCAAATATGAAGCTGGAGGCCGTTTTGTCAAAGATTGGCGTGAAATAGAGCTGCCGGCAGCTGCTGAGCCTCATATGCCATGGAAGGATAATGGCGTTTACCTTATCACAGGCGGAGCGGGGAGCTTAGGTCTTCTGTTTGCAAAAGAAATTGCCAATCGAACCGTTCATCCCGCAATCATTCTGACGGGGCGCTCAGTCTTAAGTGAGCATAAGGAGCAGGAGCTGGATGCTCTCCGGAATTTGGGTGCGGAAGTTATCTATAAACAAGCGGATGTGGGAGATCAAAAGGCGGTCTTGCGGCTCATGGATGAAATCAAAGAGATGTACGGCCATCTCAATGGTATCCTGCACGGTGCAGGCGTCATAAAAGATCATTTCATTGTCCATAAAACACATAAAGAATTTCAAGAAGTGTTACAGCCAAAAGTGGACGGATTGTTTTATTTAGATGAATGCAGCAAGGATTGGCAGTTGGACTTTTTCATCTTGTTTTCATCCGTGTCCGGGTGTTTAGGAAACACCGGACAAGCAGACTATGCCGCAGCCAATACATTTATGGATGCATTTGCCGCATACAGAAACGCGCTTGCCGCATCTAAGAAGCGGCACGGCTCAACCATTTCCTTCAACTGGCCGTTGTGGAAAGAGGGCGGTATGCAAGTCGATGCTGAAATTGAAAAAAGAATGATGAAAAACGTGGGAATGGTCCCGCTGCAAAGTGATCACGGCATTAAAGCCTTTTATCAAGGAATCGCTTCAGAAAAGCCGCAAGTATTCGTGATGGAAGGTCAGCTTGCGAAAATGAAGCAAAAACTGCTCTCTTCCGGGTCTAAAATCAAACGGCCGGATCAAAAAAGCGCAGATCATCATAACGGACAAACTCGAAAATTGGAGCAATCTTTCATCCAGATGGTCGGAGAGATTTTAAAAGTAAACATTGAAGATATTGATATCAATACAGAACTCAGTGAGTACGGATTCGATTCAGTTACATTTACTGTATTTACAAACCGGATTAACGAAGCGCACCGATTGGAGTTAGCGCCGACCATTTTCTTTGAATATGGAAGCATACAAAGCCTGGCTGAATACGTAATGGCTGAATATCAGGATGAATGGCTGCATCAAGATGCATCCGTCAGCGGCGCTGATGAGCAATCAAACTCTTTACATGCTGCAGACAGCCTGCAAGCTTCGCTAAGTCACATGGTCAGCGTCATTTTAAAAGTAAACGTTGAAGATATCGATATCAATACTGAGCTCAGTGAGTATGGATTTGATTCAGTTACATTCACTGTATTTACGAATCAGATTAACGAAGCTTATCAATTGGAATTGACGCCGACGATTTTCTTTGAATATGGAAGCATACAAAGTTTGGCTGACTATCTGATAGATGAATACAAGGAGGCTTTTGCCGGAGAGCACGCAAAATCATCGGTTCCTGACGAGTTACAAGAAACAGCTCCTGCGGCGCCAAGCATCACAAAGAGGAGAAAACGGCGCTTTAAACAGACTGTGATGGCGAAAGAGGAAAGAAACACAAATCAAACAGCCGATTTTGAGCCGATCGCCATTGTCGGCATCAGCGGCCGATTCCCTGGAGCTCATGACATAGATGAATTCTGGATAAATCTTGAAGAAGGAATAGACAGTATCACGGAAGTTCCGAAAGATCGGTGGGATTGGCGGGAGCATTATGGAAACCCTGACTCAGAAGCCAATAAAACCGACATTAAATGGGGCGGATTTATTGATGGTGTAGCCAAGTTTGATCCGTTGTTTTTCGGTATATCACCGCGAGAAGCCCATTATGTAGATCCTCAACAGAGGCTGTTAATGGAATATGCATGGAAGGTGATAGAAGATGCCGGGTGCTCGCCGCAGAGCCTTTCAGGTACAGCAACAGGGCTCTTTATCGGCACAGGAAATACAGGATATAAAGATCTATTTAACAAAGCAAACCTGCCAATTGAAGGTCATGCCGCAACAGGCCATATGATTCCTTCGGTCGGTCCGAATCGAATGAGTTATTTCTTAAATCTCCACGGTCCGAGTGAACCGATAGAAACCGCATGTTCAAGCTCACTTGTTGCGATTCATCGCGCTGTGACCGCTATGCAAAGCGGAGACTGTGAGATGGCAATCGCAGGAGGCGTGAACACGATATTAACCGAGGAGGCGCACATTAGCTACAGCAAAGCTGGCATGCTGAGCAAAGACGGAAGATGTAAAACGTTCTCCGCTGATGCGAATGGTTATGTCAGAGGTGAAGGTGTCGGAATGGTCATGCTGAAAAAGCTGACAGATGCTGAGCGCGATGGGAATCACATCTACGGCGTCATTCGGGGTACGGCAGAAAATCACGGAGGAAGAGCCAATACGCTGACATCGCCTAATCCGAAAGCGCAAGCTGATTTGCTGATGCGTGCATATCGCCGGGCAGGCATAGATCCGAGTACAGTCACATATATCGAAGCGCACGGAACGGGGACTGAATTGGGAGACCCGATAGAAATAAACGGGCTGAAAGCCGCGTTTAAAGAACTGTCTAATATGGAAGAGCATACCCAGCCAGAAGTTCCCGACCATCATTGCGGGATCGGCTCAGTTAAGAGCAATATCGGTCATCTAGAGCTTGCAGCAGGTATTTCCGGACTGATTAAGGTGTTGCTGCAAATGAAGCATAAAACCTTAGTCAAAAGCCTGCATTGCGAAACGCTCAATCCTTACTTGCAGCTTACAGACAGTCCGTTTTACATTGTTCAAGAAAAACAGGAATGGAAGTCTGTCAAAGACCGGAACGGAAACGAATTGCCGCGCCGTGCCGGAATAAGTTCGTTTGGGATTGGCGGAGTAAACGCCCATATTGTGATTGAAGAATATATTCCAAAAGCAGGTTCCCGACATGCGCTTTCCGAACAGCCGAACATGATTGTACTGTCGGCTAAAAATAAACAAAGGCTTACGGATCGGGCTGCGCAATTGCTGGGTGCCATTCGTCAGAAAAAATATACAGATCAAGATCTGCACCGCATCGCCTATACGCTCCAAGTCGGGCGGGAAGGAATGGATGAACGTCTGGCGTGTATTGCGGGCACGATGCAGGAGCTTGAAGAGAAACTGCAAGCGTATATTGACGGCAAGGAAGGGGCTGAGGGGCTCTTCCGCGGACAGGCTAATCGAAACAAAGAAACCTTGGCCATTTTTTCTGCAGATGAGGACTTGGCAATGGCTATTGAAGCTTGGATCAGAAAAAGGAAATACGCCAAGCTTGCGGATTTATGGGTCAAAGGCGTCGCGATCGATTGGGGTAAATTGTATGGTGAGGTCAAACCGCATCTGATCAGTCTTCCTTCATACCCATTTGCGAAGGATCACTATTGGCTTCCGGCAGAGGAACACCTTTCAGAACCGGACATCGCAGATCATAGTGAAAAACGCAACCCATGTGTTTTGACAAAACAATGGAGCTTAAGTGCGGTTACCCCGAAAGAGCCGGGGACACGAACCGTTGCGATCCTGAGCAATGAAGAGACGGCAGAGTTGGCGGCTGAAGTGTCTAAGTATTTTCCGAATCATCTCATGTTAGATGTGAGCCGGGTCGAAAGTGATCAGTCAAGCGATGATTGGAAACGGTTTGACGGCCTTGTGGATTTAATCGGTTGCGGCGGACATGAGGAAGAACAGCTTAATTGGATTGAATGGATTCAAAGGCTGGTTGAAGACGGACATAAAGATGGAATCATGCTGCTTTGTGTGACGAAAGGGCTGGAATCATTCCAAAACACCTCCGTCCGGATGACAGGGGCTTCCCGAGCTGGTTTGTATCGTATGCTCCAAAGCGAATACAGCCATCTCACATCAAGGCATATGGATGCGGAAGAATCCGTTGATCATCATATTCTCGCGGGTCAGATCGCTGAGGAGTTTTATTCCGATTCTGAGGATACGGAGGTTTGCTACAGGGAGGGCATGCGATACCAGGCTTACCTAAAAGAGAATCCGGAAACCTGGAAAGGAACTGAAGAGCGAAAGACCTTCCCGGAAGAACACGTGCTTCTCATTACAGGCGGGACAAGAGGAATCGGACTATTATGCGCCAGGCATTTTGCAGAACACTATGGAGTGAAAAAACTGGTTCTGACAGGACGTGAGCAGCTTCCTCCGCGAGAGGAGTGGGCTCATGTTGAGACATTAAATACTTCCGCGGCACAGAAAATCCAAGCGGTGCGGGAGCTGGAGGCACAAGGCGTACAAGTACAAATGCTGTCGCTCTCTTTGTCTGATGAAACTCAAGTACAGCAAGCATTACATGAAATCAATCAAACATTGGGACCGATCGGCGGAGTCATTCATTGTGCAGGCATAACGGACATGGATACCTTGGCGTTTATCCGAAAAACTGCTGCTGATATGCAGCGAGTGCTAGAGCCGAAGGTGGCGGGGCTTACAACCCTGTATCACCATGTAAGTCATGAACCGTTACAGTTTTTCGTATTATGTTCTTCTGTCTCGGCCATTATTCCGGCACTTTCAGCGGGACAAGCTGATTACGCCATGGCCAACAGCTATATGGATTATTTTGCAGAAGCACATAAGGAAAATGCGCCAATTATCAGCATTCAGTGGTCGAATTGGAAAGAAACCGGTATGGGGGAAGTGACAAATCATGCTTATCGAGAAAGCGGCTTGCTGAGTATGACGAATGCAGAGGGTTTGCGTTTTCTGGATCAAATATTATCTGGAACCTTGCAGCCGGTTGTCCTCCCTGCTGTGGCGAATCAGGAAAATTGGAAACCAGATCAGCTGATGAAGCGGCGGATCCGGCAAGAGGCTGGATTGAAGGAAGAAACTTCGCTCAGACCGCAAGCTGAAAACGTCGAGAAAACCGCAGGATCGGCTAAACATGAGCTGCTTTTAGATGAAACACGGACATGGCTTGTTCAATTGTTTTCTGAAGAGCTGAGAATCGATCGGGAACACTTGGAAATTGATGATGTATTTCAGGATTATGGTGTGGATTCTATCATCTTGGCGCAGCTGCTCCAGCGTATTAACCGAAAGTTAGACACAGCGCTCGATCCATCTATTCTTTATGAATATCCAACGATTCAGCGCTTTGCCGATTGGCTTGTCGGATCTTATGCCGAATCCTTAACTGCTCTTTTTGGAGAGTCGGAAAATGCCGAAGCGTCATTGGAAAACAAAACTGAGGCAGTCAGATCTGATCCTGCGGAGAATCGGGCTTCTGTCAGCCAAAGACAAGCGCCAGCGTCCTTTTCACCGGGTTCTCATGCAGAGGATATCGCCGTTGTCGGACTATCTTCCCGCTTTCCGGGGGCAGATACACTGGAGACATATTGGTCATTATTATCTGAGGGACGTTCGTCAATCGGTCCGGTTCCGGCAGAGCGCTGGGGTTATCAAACGCCGTATTATGCCGGAGTCATTGATCACGTCAGCCATTTCGACCCTGATTTCTTCCTGCTCCATGAAGAAGATGTAAGGGCGATGGACCCGCAAGCATTATTGGTGTTGGAAGAGTGTCTGAAGCTTTGGTATCACGCCGGATATACACCAGAGGAAATAAAGGGCGAATCCGTCGGCGTCTATCTTGGAGGCAGAAGCCAGCACAAGCCTGATGAAGAGAGTCTTCTTCATGCGAAGAATCCGATCGTGACAGTCGGCCAGAATTATGTAGCGGCTAATATTTCACAATTTTTTGATGTCCGCGGTCCGAGTGTTGTGTTAGATACAGCATGTTCATCAGCTTTAGTCGGCATGAACATGGCCATTCAGGCCCTCCTTAGCGGAGATATTAAAGCTGCTGTAGTAGGCGGGGTCAGCTTGCTTGGTTCAGACGCCTCTCACCGTCTGTTTGACCAGCGCGGCATTTTAAGCAGGCAATCATCCTTCCATGTATTTGATGAGCGTGCTGATGGCGTTGTTTTAGGTGAGGGTGTCGGAATGGTTCTGTTAAAAACGGTAAAACATGCCTTGCAAGACGGAGATACCATTTATGCTGTGGTCAAAGCGGCCTCGGTCAATAATGACGGAAGAACCGCAGGGCCGGCAACACCTAATCTGGAGGCGCAAAAGGAAGTCATGAAGGCCGCGCTTGCCAAAAGCGGAAAAAAACCAGAGGACATCAGCTATCTTGAAGCAAACGGATCAGGTTCAATGGTAACCGATCTGCTTGAGCTTAAAGCGATTCAATCCGTATACCGTTCCGGGAATGCTAATCCCCTTTCGCTCGGATCAATCAAGCCGAATATCGGACATCCGCTTTGCGCTGAAGGAATCGCAAGTTTTATCAAGGTTGTGCTGATGCTGAAAGAGCGCAGTGTTGTCCCATTTTTATCAGGTGAAAAAGAGATGACGCATTTCGATCAGCAGAAAGCGAATATCACGTTCAGCCGGACACTGGAAAAATGGAAAGATCCGCTGCCTGCTGCGGCCATTAACTGCTTTGCCGATGGTGGGACAAATGCCCATGTCATTTTAGAGGCGTGGGACGAAGATGAAAAACGTGTGATCAAGCGCAGTCCAATATCGCCTCCTGAATTAAAGAAACGGGCGTTTTCGGCCGGCGCGTCAAAGCCGGAAGCAAAGACTTTAAAAATGGATACGGCAAACATATGGGATACTTATGAAGTGGAGGTCTAACGTGAAAAATATAACGAAGCAACTCACTCTATCGTTAAAAAATCCGTTTATTTATCACCATGTGGTTTACGGACAACATGTCCTTCCGGGATTGGCTTACATTGATATGATCTACCAGATATTCAGAGAACACGGCTATTCCTGCTCAGACCTTCAGCTGCGGAATTTATCGATCTATCAGCCGCTGACTGCGGGACGGGATTCGGTGATTGTCCTCAATATCCAATGCGCGGAGAAAAAAGAAGGGCATTGGCAAATAACAGCTAAAGGCTTCGAAAAACGTCACGGTAAAGAAGCTTCAGATGAAAAGCTCTATATGAAGGCTGATATGCACACCGCCGTGCCGGCAGTATTTGAAGAAACACTGGAGCTTAAACAGATCAAAGCATCTGCGGACACTATTATTCGGCTCGATGATGTGTATGAACAGTGCAGACGTCAGGAACTCGTGCACAGCGGATATATGAAGGCGCAGGGGTGCATTTATGAAGAGGAAGACGGCGTGCTCCTTGATCTTTCTCTTAGCTCAGAAGCCATGCTTCATGCAGAAGGCTTTATGTTTCATCCGACTCTCATTGACGGGAGCGGGGTGGGCGCCAACAATTTGCTCACATCTTTGCTTAAAGGAGAACAGAGGCTGTTTTTGCCTCTGTTCTATGAATCCTTTTCCGCTTCAGCCCTTTTGCAGACGCATTGCATGACGAGAATTAAGCGGTCCTCAGTCCGTCAGGAAAAAGAGCTGATTTATGTAACGCTTGAATTTTTTAATGCTTCCGGAGAAAAGGTGGCTGAACTGAAAAACTTCACAAGTAAATTAGTACGGGAAGCAGAGCTTATTAATGGAGATCGCAAAGATTTACCGCAAAGTCAAGAGATGAGAAAAGATACAGCTGCACTCTCGCAGGCTGCTGAAGGAATGATGGAGGTGTCATCGGCAGCCGACAGTACAGGGCCATACGAGGCGGCTGAACAATTCGTCAGCCAATTAATCGCAGACAAAATCAATTTGCCGCTCGAACAGATTGAAAAGCAGGTCGGCTATTACCAGATGGGGTTGAATTCATCCGGTTTGCTTGAAGTGGTAGAAACGATCAGTGACAAAATCGGCGAGAGCCTTTCACCGACTCTCCTGTTTGAGCATACCACGATTGCGGAGTTGTCAGCGTTTCTTGCCGAGGAGTACGGTGAGCATTTTAATTCCTCTCATTCTATTGAACAAAATGAACGAAAGCACGCCGCTTTTAGCACAATCGACCGTGGTGCTGCTGAAAGCAGGGAGAAAAGTGTACATGCAGATTCTTCTCAAACTGCACCTCTGAAGGCGGCAGAAGGGGATATTGCGATTATCGGCATGGCGGGCCGGTACCCGAAGGCAAACAATATACGCGAATTTTGGAACAATCTGAAAAAGGCAAAGAATTGTATTAGCGAGATTCCCGAGTCACGCTGGGACTGGCGGCGCTTTGAAGGAGTCACCTCTCCTTCAGGAAAGAACATTTCTAAATGGGGCGGTTTTATTGATGATCCAGATTGCTTTGATCCTCAATTTTTCAGAATAACGCCGAGAGAAGCAGAGACAATGGACCCTCAGGAGCGGCTGTTTTTAGAAACATGCTGGGAAACGATCGAGGATGCAGGGTACACGCCGAAGACTTTGGCGAAACCTAGAGGACGAAACAAAAGACAGCATGTAGGCGTTTTTGCCGGCGTCATGCACAAGGATTATACATTAGTCGGTGCTGAAGCAGCATCGAAGGAAAATGTGTTTCCTCTTTCTCTCAACTATGCGCAAATCGCCAACAGAGTGTCCTATTTTTGCAATTTCCACGGCCCGAGTATGGCGGTCGATACGGTATGTTCCTCATCTCTGACTTCCGTACATCTGGCGTTGGAAAGCCTTCGTCACGGAGAGTGTGAGGTCGCATTAGCTGGCGGGGTTAACCTTTCTCTGCATCCGAATAAATATATGACGTACGGTGTTTGGGATATGTTTTCCACTGACGGGCACTGCCGCACGTTTGGCAAGGACGGGGACGGCTATGTGCCGGCAGAAGGAATCGGCGCGGTCTTATTAAAGCCTTTGCGCCAGGCGGAGGAAGACGGAGACCGTATTTATGCAGTGATTAAAGGAAGTGCGGTCAACCATGTAGGAACGGTTAGCGGGATTTCTGTGCCAAGTCCTGTTTCACAAGCTGATCTGATTGAGACATGCTTGGAGAAAACAGGGATTGACCCGCGGACCGTCAGTTATGTGGAAGCGCACGGAACCGGTACATCTTTAGGAGATCCGATCGAATTACAGGGGCTGGTGAAAGCGTTCCGCCAATATACACAGGATCGGCAGTTCTGTTCAATCGGTTCTGTCAAGTCAAATATCGGGCACGCGGAATCCGCAGCAGGTATCAGCGGTTTAAGCAAAGTCGCCCTTCAGCTTCACCATCAGACTCTCGTGCCTTCTTTACATTCAGAAGAGCTGAATCCGTACGTGGACTTTGAAAAATCGCCATTTTATGTGCAGCATGAAACAGAAACTTGGAAGCAGCCTGTTATCAAGGAGAATGGCGAGGAAATCATCTATCCGCGCAGGGCGGGCATCAGTTCGTTCGGGGCCACGGGGTCCAATGCGCATGTGATTTTAGAAGAATATATTCCTGAAACAGCTGAGCAGGCTGTATCTGTTCCTGACACTAAACCGGTGATTATTCCGCTTTCTGCCCGGAATCAAGAACGTCTTCATGTGTATGCGGAACGTCTTCTGGATTTTCTTCACGATGGACTCCAGATCAGGGATATGGCTTATACATTGCAGGTTGGCCGTGAACCGATGGAAGAACGGGTTGCTTTTTTGGCAAGCGGAATTCAAGAATTGATCGGCCAATTGGAAGCTTATCTAGAAGGACAGGAAACGATTGAACATTGCTGGAAGGGCCGCATGACAAAAGAAAACGGTGATACATCGATTTCCGCGGAAACGGTACATAAATGGCTGGAACAAGAAAATCTAAACCTGATCGCCGAAAAGTGGGCCGATGGATCTGCGGTTGATTGGAAGCTCTTATACGGAGTCAACAAACCAAAGCGGATCAGCTTGCCGACATACCCTTTCGAGAAAGTGCGGTATTGGGTGCCGGAGAAAGAGGCAGGGACTGACTTGTCAAAACAGAATCTGACTGAAGGCCGCGTCATTCATCCTCTTTTGCATGAAAATGTGTCCGATATGTCGGGTGTGCGTTTTCGTTCAGTGTTCACAGGGCGCGAATTTTTCTTAAAGGATCATGTCATTAAGGGTCAGCACATCTTACCGGGCGCGGCCTTGTTAGAAATTGTTCGGGCGGCTGTAGAAAAGGCGGCTGCGGATCAGATGCAGACAGGTATTCGTCTCCAAGATATCGTTTGGATTCGCCCTGTTGCCATCACGGATCTGCAATCAGACATATACGTTCGCCTTTATCCGGAAGACAATGGTGACATTTTCTTCGAAATCTGCAGGGAGGAGATTGACAGCACAGGGGAGGACCCGATGATATACGGCCAAGGAAGTGCTGTGCTATGTCAGGCTGAAGATACTCCTAAACTGAACATTGAAGAGGTGAAGGCAAGCTGCAGTGAACGTATTCTGTCACCTGCTGCATGCTATAACGCATATGCGGAAATGGGAATTGAGTACGGTGACGGCCACAGAGCGATTGACAATATATATGTCGGGGCAAACGAAGCTCTAGCTAAATTGACTATGCCGTCTGTGGTCTCCCATACACAAGACCGTTATGTTTTGCATCCGAGCATGATTGATGCGGCATTTCAAGCTTCTATCGGTCTGAGGATCGGAACAGATGATGCAGGTTTGGCAGGAAGAAAAGCAATGCTGCCTTTCGCATTGCAGGATGTCCAAATCTTCAAAGGCTGTGAAACTTCGATGTGGGCCCGCGTTAAATACAGCGAGGATAATATCGCTGCGGATCGCATACAGAAGCTGGACATTGATTTATGTAATGAAGAGGGCCGGGTATGCGTGCGAATGAAAGGTTATTCTGCCAGAACTTTAGAAACCGAGACACATTTAGAAGCTGTTTCATCTGGAAAAATTGGCACGCTTATGTTTGAGCATATATGGGAAGAAAAAGCAGTTTCCGGGAAGTATGAGTTAATAGAATATCAGAAGCATAAAGTCGTAGTTTGTGATATTGCAGAAAGGCAGATCGAAAGAATGCGGGACGAGTTTGACTGTACGGTTTTAGAAAAAGACGGGCAGGCAGTTCATGAACGGTTTGAAGCGTATGCCGTGCAGTTATTCGAAGAAATCCAACAGCTGTTAAACTCAAAAACTGGCGGAAATGTCCTCATTCAAGTCGCTGTTCCTGCATTGAACGAACCGCAGCTGCTAAACGGTTTAACAGGACTTCTTAAAACGGCCCAGCTGGAAAATCCAACATTCACCGGCCAGCTGATTGAGTTTGATTCAGAGATATCTGCAAGCGATCTGGCTGAAAAACTAACAGAAAGCAGGCAATATCCTCATGATCACCATATCCGATATTGGCAAGGGAAACGGTATGTAAGCAAATGGAAAGAGGCGGATGCTGATCAACTGGGCGCCGACATGCCATGGAAGGATAAAGGGGTTTATCTGATCACAGGCGGTGCAGGGGGGCTTGGCTTCCTATTTGCAAATGAAATTGCAAGCAAAACGCATGGGGCTGTCATGATTCTCACAGGCCGGTCTCCGCTCAATGACAGGAAGCAGTCACAGCTTCAGAAGTTACAGGAAATGGGCGCGCGTGTTGTTTATAGACAAACCGATATGACTGAAAAAGAAGCTGTTACGGCTTTAACGAAAGGGATTCAAGAGGAGTACGGCAGCTTGGATGGCATCATTCATAGCGCAGGCATTATAAAAGATAATTTCATTATTAAGAAAAAGAAAGACGAAATTCAAGACGTGCTTGCTCCAAAGGTAACCGGCCTGATCCAGCTTGACGAAGCCACAAAAGATATCCCGCTCGACTTTTTTATCCTTTTTTCTTCAAATGCCGGAACAGTGGGAAGTGCGGGACAGGCAGATTACGCAATGGCGAATGCTTTTATGAATACATTCAGCGAATACCGGAATGGCCAAGCAGCACAGCACAAGCGTTACGGGAAAACCCTTTCCATGAGCTGGCCGTTGTGGAAAGACGGGGGCATGCATGTTGATGCTGAAACCGAAAGAATGCTGACGAGAGATACGGGTATGATCGCCATGGAAACAGATCACGGAATTCAGGCATTATACCATGGATGGGCCTCGGGAAAATCGCAGCTGATGGTGGCTTCGGGCGTCCTAAGCAAAATTCAATCATTTTTGAACCAAACAGGAAATGGACAATCTCCAGAATTAAAATACAACAGTGAAATTCAGCATACAGAGCAAGCAAACACCATGATGGGAGTCGACGAAGAGACGCTGAGAGAAAAAGCAGAGGATTATTTCAAGAGTGTGCTTTCTTCAGTTACCAAGCTGCCTGTCAGCCAGATTGACGCTGAAGCTCCTATGGAGGACTACGGAATCGATTCTATTATGATCATGCATGTAACGGGACAATTAGAAAAAGTATTCGGTTCATTGTCCAAAACATTGTTCTTTGAGTATCTCAATATTCGGTCATTATCACAGTATTTTGCTGAATCTCATAGAGAACAGCTGTTACACATCTTGGGGATTGAACAAGAAAAACCTTCTCTAAAAGAGGAAAATAGAGATTCAGAAGACGAAGAGAGAGAAGAGATTTCTGTTCTCCGAAGAAAGTCTGGTTTTGTCCCTATGCAAAGAAAAGTACAAAAGCCGTCAATTGAAAAAGAAACGGAAGAGATTGCGATTATCGGAATCTCCGGCCGCTATCCGCAAGCGGACAACATCGATCAATTGTGGAAAAACTTGAGGGACGGCCAGGACTGTATTACAAAGATTCCTGAAGACCGTTGGGACCACAGTCTCTATTACGATAAAGATAAGGACAAACCGGGAAAAACGTACAGCAAGTGGGGAGGATTCATTAAGGATGTAGATAAGTTTGACTCGCAGTTTTTCCATATTTCTCCTCGTGAAGCGAAGTTAATGGACCCTCAGGAGCGTTTATTTTTGCAATGTGTTTATGAAACGATGGAGGACGCCGGATATACTAGAGAGCATCTCGGCTGTAAACGGGATGCCGAGCTTGGCGGAAACGTAGGCGTTTACGTCGGTGTCATGTACGAAGAATATCAGCTGTACGGAGCGCAAGAACAAGCGCGGGGCCGGGCTCTGGCTTTACCGGGAAATCCATCCTCCGTAGCAAACCGGGTATCCTATTATTTCGATTTCCATGGACCGAGTATGGCTCTGGATACGATGTGCTCATCTTCATTAACCGCTATTCACTTGGCTTGCCAAAGCTTGCAGCGCGGTGAATGTGAGGCCGCTTTCGCGGGGGGAGTCAATGTTTCAATCCACCCAAATAAATATTTGATGCTTGGGCAGAACAAATTTATGTCAAGCAAAGGCAGGTGTGAAAGCTTTGGACAGGGAGGAGACGGCTATGTGCCGGGAGAAGGCGTTGGAGCAGTACTCCTTAAGCCATTGTCTAAAGCGGTTGAAGATGGCGATCACATCTATGGAGTCATTAAGGGTACGGCCATTAACCACGGAGGAAAAACAAACGGATACTCAGTCCCTAACCCGAATGCCCAGGCACATGTCATCAAAAAGGCGATTACAGAGGCGCAAATTGACCCGCGGGCAATCAGTTATATTGAAGCGCACGGCACGGGCACCTCACTCGGAGATCCTATTGAAATAACAGGACTGGCTAAAGTGTTCACAGAACATACGAAAGACAAACAATTTTGTGCCATAGGTTCAGCCAAATCAAATATCGGGCACTGTGAGAGTGCGGCGGGCATTGCGGGGTTAACGAAGGTATTGCTGCAAATGAAATACAAACAACTGGCGCCTTCCCTGCATTCAAAGGTGCTGAATCCGAATATTGACTTCCTCAATTCTCCATTTAAAGTACAGCAAGAGCTTGAAGAATGGAAGAAACCTATTATTCAGGTAAATGGAAAAGAAATCGAATATCCGAGAATCGCAGGCATCTCTTCATTTGGCGCCGGAGGAGGCAACGCCCATATTTTAATAGGAGAATATGTTCCGAAATCTGAGCCGGAACGTTCTTCAGCAGGACAGCCGGCTGTCATTGTGCTCTCAGCAAAAAATGAAGAGAGACTTCAAAAACGGGCGGAACGATTGCTGGATGCCATCCGTGAGCAGCGTTATTCTGAAGCGGATCTGCCTCGGATCGCCTATACGCTTCAAGTCGGACGTGAAGCGATGAATGAGCGCTTAGCGTTTACGGCTGAAAATATGCAGGAGCTTGAAGAAAAGCTGAATGACTTCATCTCCGGAAAAGAACATATTGAACATCTATACCGCGGGCAAGTGAAACGCAATAAAGAAACGATGGCAGTTTTTGCGGCTGACGAAGATATGGCGAAGACAATTGAAGCATGGATTCGCAAAGGGAAATTCGCGAAGTTTTTAGACCTTTGGGTAAAAGGATTAAATATCGATTGGAACATGCTTTATCAAAATGGTAAGCCGCGCCGCATCAGCTTGCCTGCCTATCCTTTTGCAAGAGACCGCTATTGGATAGAAGAAACTGTGATGAAGGCGGATGAAAAAAGACCGGTGAAGCCGGCTGTTGCAGCGCAGCCAGTCATCCAAGAGCCATTTATTCCTGAAAAAGTCAGCGGTAAGCCCGCCAATATTTCCTTGCAGCCTTTGACGGCAAGTCAGGAAACACCGCAAAGGACAGCCGTTCCGCTGCAGCCGGTTAAAAAGCAGCAAACCATGTCTGCTGAGCTGTTATGCGATGAACTGACGGCAAGCTTAGCAGAAGTGTTATACATGGATCAAAACGAAATCGACCCGGATGAAGCCTTCATTGATATCGGAATGGATTCCATTACCGGGCTTGAATGGATAAAAGCAATCAATAAGCAGTATGGTACATCGTTTATTGTGACAAAGGTTTATGATTATCCGACAATCCGTGATTTTGCCGTTTTCTTAAAAGATGAATTAAGCACACAAGCTGAAGAAGAGATCGCGGGAAACCATCCGCCAAAACAAGAGGAAACGTATGCACCGATAAAACGGGAAACCGTCTCTGCTAAACCGGACAATATTTCTTTGCAGCCTTTAGGCCTTCATCAGCCTGTGCAGAAGAAACCAATTGAAGACATTCAGTATGCAGCTGCTGAGATATCGGTATCCAGCCAAGATGGTGGGACAATTGAAACACTGCATGATGAATTAAAGGAAAGCATCGCAGAAGTGTTATACATGGATCCGCACGAGGTCGATATTGATGAAACCTTTATCGATATCGGAATGGACTCCATTACAGGACTTGAATGGATAAATGCAATGAATAAACAATATGGAACATCATTTTCAGTCACCAAAGTTTATGATTATCCAACGATTCGTCAGTTTGCAGACATGTTAAAAGCCGAGCTTGTGAAGCATAGTGACAGAAAAAAAGAAATAGAGGATGGGCCTTCTGCAGAGGACACACAGCCTGCAGTACGGGCTGAAGCGAAGCCTGCAGAGCGGCCAGTGCAGCTGCCAGTGATGAAAGAACGCGAGCGGAAAACAGACCGTTCTTATCAAAGTCACCGAGACGATGCGATAGCCATAGTCGGGATGTCAGGCAGATACCCTGGTGCCAAGGATGTAAGAGAGTATTGGGATAACTTGGTCAATGCGAGAAATGCGATCCGTGACATTCCGAAATCGCGGTGGGATGTGGACAAATACTATGACCCGGCACTGAATCAAAAGGGGAAAGTCTACTGCAAATCACTGGGGATGCTGGATGATATTGAACATTTTGATCCGCTGTTTTTTAATATTCCGCCGTCAGAGGCTGAGCTGATGGACCCGCAGCACCGAATCTTTTTGCAGGAAGGTTATAAAGCATTCGAGGATGCCGGATATAACGCCCAAACATTAAACAATAAAAAGTGCGGGGTTTATCTTGGCATTATGAGCAATGAATACGGGGTGATGCTGAATCGGAATCAGGCCAGAGCAAGCGCCACCGGGAACAGCTTTGCGATAGCGGCAGCGCGTATTCCGTATTATCTGAATTTAAAAGGGCCTGCAATTCCGATTGATACGGCATGTTCATCCTCATTAGTCGGCACACATTTAGCACGCCAAGCATTGGTAAACAAAGAAATTGATATGGCGCTGGTGGGCGGTGTCAGCTTATATCTGACGCCGGAATCTTACATCAGTATGTGTGAAGCCGGCATGCTGTCTCCTGATGGACAATGCAAAGCATTTGATAATGGCGCAAATGGTTTCGTTCCCGGAGAGGGTGCAGGAGCACTCGTTCTGAAACGGCTGAAAGATGCAGAAGCGGATCGTGATCACATCTATGGCGTTATTATCGGTTCGGGCATTAATCAGGACGGGAAAACAAACGGAATTACAGCACCGAGCGTGAAAAGCCAAATGGATCTGGAACGGGATATATACGAGACATACGGGATACATCCTGAAAGCATCAGTTATGTTGAAATGCACGGCACCGGAACAAAACAAGGGGATCCAATTGAATTAGAGGCGCTGTCAACCGTATTTAAAGAGAAAACAGACAAAAAGCAATTTTGTGCGATCGGTTCAGTGAAAAGCAACATTGGCCATACATCAGCGGCAGCGGGTGTAGCCGGTGTTCAAAAAGTGCTGATGTGCATGAAACACAAAACGCTGGTGCCTACATTGAACTTCTCTGAGCCTAATGAGCATTTTCGATTTGAAGATTCGCCTTTGTATGTCAATACGGAGCTTAAGCATTGGGAAACGGCTGATGGAAAACCGCGGCGGACCTGTGTGAGTTCCTTTGGATACAGCGGAACGAACGCCCACCTCGTGATTGAAGAATACCGGCCTGAAAGGGACAATGATCCAGTACCAGATCGCCATCATTCAAAGTTATTTGTACTCTCAGCGAAAAAAAGGCAGCAATTGAAGGTCTATGCCCAATCAATGAGAGATTTCGCAGATTCCAATAAAGATATCAATCTGGATGATATGGCATATACCCTTCAGACTGGCCGGGAACCGATGGATTACCGAATGGCATTTTTGGCTGATTCGAGAGAAGCGCTTATGAAAACTCTTGAAGACTATATTGCAGATATTCCCAATACAGAAATTTATGCTGCGCATGTCAAAACGAAGAAAAGCGAAATGAAAGTATATGAAACAGATAAAGATGCCAAAGCCCTGCTGGAAACATGGATTGAGAAGAAAAGGCTGGAGAAGCTGGCGGAATTATGGGTAAGAGGGCTGCGGATCGATTGGAACGAGCTTTATAGCGATCACATGCCTCACCGAATCAGCCTGCCTGCTTATCCGTTTGCAGAAGAGTACTATTGGCTCCCAAACGAAGATGCCGCAGCAAAAGACAGCCGTTCGGCATTGCAATCTGCTGCACCGATGACGACACACTGCTTTTTACAAAAACAGTGGCAGCATTGCCCGGTTACATCAGCAGAACGTAAAAGCCAAACGGTTGCCATATTGGCAAACGCCGAGACCATGACATTAGCCAGCGAGCTTTCCGTGTATTTCTCGAACTATCGCATGATTGACAGCCGAGAGCTTAAGCATTTATCAGACGCCGACTTGGAAAATGTCGGCGGAGCAGTGGATCTGATCGGCTGCGGAATGAGCCATGAGCAATCGATAAGCTGGATCAGTTGGCTGCAAAAACTGATTGAGCATGGCCGTAAAAAGAAGCAAGATTTGACTGTCTTGTGTGTGACGAAGGGGCTCGAGTCTTACGAAAATAAGGCTGTTAATCTGTCCGGTGCTTCCCGGGCCGGTTTATACCGAATGCTTCAAAGCGAATACAGTCACCTTACATCAAGACATATGGACACAGATCATGTAACAGCCGAAAAGGAGCTGGCCAGACAGATTACAGATGAGTTTTATGCTGACAGCACAGACACCGAAGTCTGTTATCGAGGCGGGCGGCGTTATCGCGCATATTTGGAAGAGCGAACAGCAGATGCTGTTGATCAAGAGCGATTATCGTTTCCGTCAGACCGGGTGCTGCTGATTACAGGCGGGACAAGAGGACTTGGATTCGTGTGTGCGCGTCATTTTGTGCAAACATACGGGGTGAAACGATTGGTGCTCACCGGCCGTGAAGAGCTGCCTCCGCGTGAACAGTGGGATTCGCTCAAAGAGAAAAACACGCCGCTTGCTCAGAAAGTGAAAGTCATCCAAGAGTTGGAAGCAATGGGCGCCCAAGTACAAGTGCTGTCCCTTCAGCTGTCCGATCCGCTTGCTGTCAAACAGAGCATCGAGACGATTCGGCATACAATGGGATCAATTGGCGGAGTGATTCATTGTGCCGGGACAGTGAATAAACATAATCCGGCGTTTATAAGAAAATCAGCAGAAGAGATACAAGACGTACTGGAGCCGAAAGTCGATGGGCTTCAAACATTATTTGACCTGCTCAAAGATGAACCGCTGCAATTTTTTGTTTTATTTTCATCAGTATCAGCCACCGTTCCCGTGCTTGCAGCCGGACAAGCTGATTATGCGATGGCGAATGCTTTTATGGATTATTTTGCAGAATCCCGTAAAGGTGAATATCCGATTGTCAGCATTCAGTGGCCAAACTGGAAGGAGACCGGCTTAGGCGAGGTTCGAAGCAAAGCTTTAGAACAGACCGGACTAGTAAGCTTGAAAAACGAAGAGGGATTGCAGCTTCTGGATCAGATCCTTTCTGAAAAACGGCAAGCCGTCGTCCTGCCGGCGCTGCCCAATACAGATGTATGGCAGCCGGACAAGCTCATGCGCCATTCTCTCACAGCTAAGGCGTTTCCAACTGCTGAGGCAAAAGAACAAGACAGCGCTCAAAACTTGTTCCGTGAAACCGTTGAATGGCTTGTGACTATTTTTTCTGACGAGCTAAAGATAGGCGCTGAAGACCTTGAAACCGATGAGCCTTTTCAAGAATACGGAATAGATTCGATTATTTTGGCTCAGCTATTACAGCAGATCAATCAAAAGATAAAAGGAGATATTGATCCATCTATTTTATTTGAATATCCGACAATAGAATCTTTTGCAAAGTGGCTGGTATCTGAATGTGAATCCGCCTTACCGGATGTTGTACAACCAACTGCCTCACAGAAGCCTGCTGCGGCGTCATTGCCACTCGATCAGGCTTCTGCGGCGGAACAGCAAACACAAAAGGGGAATGATGTAAAACCGGCGCTTCATGCAGAAGACATCGCGATCATTGGCCTGACATGCCGATTTCCCGGCGCTGAAACGCTTGAGGCATACTGGGATTTAATACGTGAAGGTCGGTCAGCGATCAAACCTGTGCCGCCTGAACGCTTTGGTCATTCAAGCTCTTATTATGCCGGGGTCATTGAGGATATGAACCGATTTGATCCGGATTTCTTCCTGATGTCCGATGATGATGTCAGAGCAATGGACCCTCAGGCTTTGGCTGTATTGGAAGAAAGTCTGAAACTGATGTACCACGCCGGCTACACTGAAAAGGAAATGAAAGGCATGCGGGCTGGTGTTTATATAGGAGGACGCAGTCAGCACAAACCTGAACAGTCCAGTCTTTCAAAAGCGAGAAATCCGATTGTGGCCGGGGGGCAAAACTATTTAGCCGCTAATATTTCACAATTTTTTGATTTGCGGGGACCGAGTATCGTGCTGGATACAGCTTGTTCCTCTGCATTGGTCGGCTTGAATATGGCCATTCAGGCTTTACGAAGCGGAGATATCGAGGCAGCGGTTGTCGGCGGTGTCAGTTTGCTTGATACAGATGCGCATCAAATGTTTCAGGAGCGCGGACTTTTATGTGAAAAGCCGTCTTTCCATGTATTTGACAAGCGGGCAGAAGGCGTCGTTTTAGGAGAAGGCGTGGGAATGGTATTAGTCAAAACAGTCAGCCAAGCGATTGAAGACGGAGACTCTATCTATGCTGTCATTAAAGCCGCGGCTGTTAACAATGACGGAAGAACGGCAGGCCCGTCCGCACCGAATCTTGAGGCGCAAAAGGACGTGATGCAGTCTGCGCTTGAAAAAAGCGGAAAAAAGCCTGAAGAAATCAGCTATCTTGAAGCAAATGGATCAGGCTCCGTAGTGACGGATTTACTTGAGCTTAAGGCGATTCAAGCCATTTACCGTTCCCGCTGCAAAGCTCCACTAGGAGTGGGGTCGGTTAAACCGAACATCGGCCACCCATTATGTGCAGAAGGGATAGCGAGCCTAGTTAAGGTCGCTTTGATGCTGAAACATAGACAATTGGTTCCGTTCCTGTCAGGAGATGAAAAAATGCCGCACTTTAATGTAGAAGAAACGGATTTGTATTTTTGTAAAACGCCAGCCGCGTGGAAAGAGAAAATGCCGGCTGCGGCGATCAATTGTTTTGCTGATGGAGGAACGAATGCCCACCTGATTATAGAGGCCTGGGATGACTCGGCTGAGCGTCCAATCAGAAGAACGCCCCTGCCTCTCCCGGCATTACACCGGCGGCCCGTTTTAACAGAAAATCGAGCTGTATCAGCTGAAACCGTGCGGGGACAAGAGCTTTCAGATACGGGTGCTTCTAAAGAAATGTTTTGGAAAACTTTCAAATAAGAGAGGAGTGGGAATATGATAACTGAACAAATGCACATCTCGTTAAATAATCCTGTCATGTGCAATCACAAGGTATATGGACAAGCGTTATTACCCGGCCTTGCTTATATAGATTTGATTTATCAAGTATTCCAAGAACATGGTTACGCTTATCAAGAGCTTGAATTAAAAAACCTGACCATTTTTTACCCTCTGATCGCGGAAGCATCGTATGACATTGCCCTGACAATTCACGTGTCTGAAAGCAAAAAAGGGACATGGTCCGTCATCATCGACGGACAAAAACAGCATGGAGAGTCGTTATCGGACAAAAAACGATATGCTGCGGCTGAAATGCATCATCAAGAACCAGCTGTTTTCACGGAAAAGATTGATCTTAACCAATGGAAAAAAACGGCCGATAGAATTCTGAATCTCGATGACATCTATGATCAATGCCGCCGTCAAGATTTAGTGCATACAGGCATGATGAAAGCAGAAGGACAAGTATATGATACAAAAGAGGGCTCTTTGATTGATATCACTGTCGGACAAGAAGCATTGCTTCATTCTGAGGCTTTTATGTTTCATCCGACGCTCATCGATGCCAGCGGGTTAGGGTCAAGCACCCTGCTCTCAAAGGTAAATAAAAATGAACAGACTGTATATCTGCCTTTGTTTTACGAATCCTTTTCAGCTTCAGAGCGATTACAAAAAGAATGTGCGGCGCGAATTCAAGCTTCATCCGTGCGTCAGAAAAACGAGCTCACTTATATGACGATTGAATATTTTAATTCATCCGGACAAAAAGTAGCCGAACTCAAAAATTTTGCAAGCAAGTCTGTCCGGGACGCGAAGGCCTTTCAGCCTGAAAAAGAAATCGATCAGCCCCAGGAAGAGAGACTGCTAAAAGAATCTTCTGTCTCTCATGACGCTGGCCGGGAATACAATGCGATTGAAGGTTTTTTACGTCAGCTGCTGGCTGAACAGCTTGAAAAACAGGCAGAACAAATGGATATCCATGCCGGCTACTATGAGCTTGGGTTAGATTCGCCGTCCCTGCTTGAAATGGTTCAGGCGATAGGATCTCAGATTGGAGAGGAACTCTCTCCCACGTTGCTGTTTGAATATACAACGATTGCAGAATTATCAGCGTATCTGGCTGAAAACTATTCGATTGGAGAGGCGGACGATGCTGTCCGCCAGACTCCTGCACCAAAGCAGGAGTCTTTAGATGCTGTCCCCTCTGCATCAAAAAAAGCGGAGGACATTGCGATTATTGGGATGGCAGGCCGTTACCCTAAAGCGAAAAACATACAACAATTTTGGGAAAATCTGAAGGCAGGTACAGACTGCATCAGTGAAATCCCGAACTCGCGCTGGGAATGGAAGGAATTCGAAGAGCTGACATCACCTTCTGGCAAGCCCTTCTCAAAATGGGGCGGGTTCATTGAGGATGCTGATTGCTTTGATCCTCAATTCTTCAGAATCTCTCCAAGAGAAGCGGAAACCATGGATCCTCAAGAACGCTTGTTTTTAGAGACGTGTTGGGAAGCTATTGAAGATGCGGGTTATACACCAGAGACAATTGCCGAACCGCGGGGCGAAAATAAAAGACGGCATGTCGGCGTATTTGCCGGTGTCATGCATAAGGACTACTCCCTTATAGGTGCGGAGGCTTTATCCGAACAGAATCCATTCCCTCTGTCACTGAATTATGCGCAAATTGCCAATAGAGTTTCTTACTATTGTAATTTCCATGGGCCGAGCATGGCGGTGGACACGGTCTGCTCCTCCTCCTTGACTGCTGTTCACTTGGCAATAGAGAGCATCCGAAATGGAGAATGTGAGGCCGCGCTGGCGGGAGGTGTCAATTTATCGCTGCATCCGGCTAAATATATCAGCTATGGCAGTGTTGGGATGCACTCTAGCGACGGCTATTGTCATACATTCGGCGAAGGCGGTGACGGATACGTTTCTGGAGAAGGGGTTGGAACGGTATTATTAAAGCCCTTGCGAAAAGCCGAACAGGACGGTGACCGGATTTATGCCGTCATCAAAGGAAGCGCCATTAATCATGTAGGCAAGGTAAGCGGCATTACGGTTCCGAGCCCTGTAGCGCAAGCCGATGTCATTGAAGCCTGCTTGGAGAAAACAGGGATCGATCCGCGTACGGTCAGCTATGTGGAAGCCCACGGCACCGGCACCTCTTTAGGAGACCCGATTGAAATTCAAGGATTGGTGAAGGCTTTCAGCCGGAATACGCAGGATCAGCAATTCTGTTCGATCGGTTCTGTGAAATCAAATATTGGTCATGCCGAATCTGCGGCCGGCATCAGCGGCTTAACGAAGACTGCTCTGCAGCTGCATTATAAAACGCTTGTGCCATCTCTGCACTCAGAAGAGCTGAATCCGTATTTGGAGCTGGAGCAATCACCTTTTTTTGTTCAGCATGAAACAAAGGAATGGCAGCAGCCCTCACTTTCAGAAAATGGCAAGGAGATCAAGTATCCCCGCCGTGCCGGTGTAAGTTCATTTGGAGCGTCAGGATCCAATGCGCATATCATTTTGGAGGAATACATCCCTGTAGAGAACGGCTCAGCCCCTGTTTCAGTGAAATATGAAGAGACTATTATTCCACTGTCCGCGAGAAATAAAGACAGGCTGCATGCTTACGCCGGGAAACTCCTTGAGTTTCTCCACGAGGACATGAATCTTTTGGAGCTTGCTTATACGTTGCAGGCAGGACGGGTGGAGATGGAGGAGCGGGCAGCCTTCATCGTTAAAGACATAAAGGATTTAACTCATAAACTTCAAGCATTTGTAAAAGGTGAAGAAGTCGATCACTGCTGGACCGGACAGGCCAAGGAAGGCCATGAGTTTGCCGGGACAAAATCGGAGGATTTGAAGAGCCTCGCGGAATCATGGGTTCAAGGAAAAAAGGTCGGCTGGGATGAACTATACAGCGATCGCAAGCCGCTAAAAATAAGTGTCCCAACCTACCCGTTTGCAAAAGAACGCTATTGGATTCCGGCACCTGAAACGAAAACCAGCGACGCAGCGAACAGTTCATTACATCCGCTGCTACACCGGAATACGTCAGACTTTACTGAGCAGCGCTTTAGCTCTAGCTTTACAGGCAAGGAATTTTTTCTATCAGATCATATTGTGCAGGGACAGAAAATTCTGCCGGGCGTTGCCTATTTAGAAATGGCAAGAGAAGCTGCGGAAAAAGCAGCGGGTGATCTGGAAGATGGACAAAGAGTTGTGTCGCTCAGAGACATCGTCTGGATTCGCCCTATTGCGATTGAAAGTGAACCAAAAGAGATACATATCGGCCTTTATCCTGAGGATAGCGGAGAGATTACCTATGAGATTTACAGCAAAGATGAAAATCCGATGATACACAGCCAAGGGAGTGCAATCATATCGGTTGAACCGAACACTCCTGTTTTAGACCTTCAAGCGCTGCAGGCGGAATGCAGTCTGGACACAGTGACGTCAGAACAATGCTATGCGGCGTTTCGGAAGATAGGGCTTGACTATGGCGAGGGCTATCAAGGGATTGAAAAAGTGCTTGTCGGACAAGAACAATTGCTTGCAAAAATCTCCTTACCTGCTTTTTTGGAAGACGGCAAGCAGCAATTCCTGCTTCACCCGAGTTTGATGGATTCCGCCTTCCATGCATCGATTGGTTTTATCGTAAGCTCAGTCAATAAGGATGCTCAAGCTCATAAGCCGTCTCTGCCGTTTGCGATGCAGGAGCTTAATATACTTGGCCCTTGCCCTTCTGACATGTGGTCTTATATTCGATTCAGTTCAGACAGTAAAGCAGAGGACAAAATCAGAAAGTACGATATTGATTTATGCGATGAAAACGGGAAAGTTTGTGTGCAAATGAAGGGTGCTTCCATTAGAGCGCTGGAAGGGGAACAGCAGTCACATGCAGTCATAGCCGCTAGTTCTTCACCAATAGGGCATACGATGATGATTCCTGTCTGGGAACCAGTTTCTCCGGATGCGGAGGGCGGCGGTGTTTCGGTTGCTGGTGAACAAGCCGTTTTATTAGGTGGTACTGAGAACGAACGGAAGTTAATGAAACAGCGCTATCCTCAGGCTCCCGTTTTGGATATCAAACCTGCAGATCACATTGATGCGATAGCGAAGAAGCTGCAAACGTACGGCAGCATTGAACATGTGATGTGGATTGCCCCGTCACACTCAGAGCATATGTTTATCGAAGGACAGGAAGAAAACGTTCTTCAAGTATTTAAGCTTGTAAAAGCACTTCTTCAATTAGGCTATGGCGGGAAAAAGCTGGAGTGGTCCATTGTAACCGTCCAAGCGCAGCCGATTACTCAATATGAAGCTGTCAATCCTGCTCATGCAAGCATTCATGGACTCACAGGCACAATGGCTAAGGAATACCCGCATTGGAAGATCCGCCTGATTGACCTTGAAGAAGGCTGCACTTGGCCGATCAAACAGATGTTTACACTCCCTGCAGATCGTCACGGACACGCTTGGGCCTATCGGAATCAGCAATGGCATCAGCAGCAATTGATCCCATATCAGCAATCTCCGTCAGATGACACGTTATATCAAACGGGCGGAGTGTATGTGGTCATCGGAGGTGCGGGGTACATCGGAGAAGCATGGAGTGAGTATATGATCCGCCGCTATCAGGCGCAGATCGTTTGGATTGGACGCAGTCAAATCAATGATGCCATCCAGGCGAAATTAAACCGTCTCTCAGCACTTGGACCTGAGCCTTACTATATTGCAGCCGATGCCGCGGATATCCATTCATTGCAGCACGCTTATGAACAAGTGAAAAAGCGCCATTCTCGCATTCATGGGATCGTTCATTCTGCAATGGTTTTATTTGAGCAAAGCCTGGAAAATATGACGCTGGAAGAATTCAGAACCGGACTGGCGCCGAAGGTGGATGTAAGTGTTCGTATGGCCCAAGTATTTCAGCAGGAGGATTTGGATTTTGTTCTGTTTTTCTCTTCGCTTGTGGCCCATATCAAAAATGTGAAGCAAAGCCATTATGCCTCTGGCTGCGCGTTCGCAGATGCTTTTGCTTACCGGCTTTCCCAAAGCTGGACTTGTCCCGTTAAAGTCATGAATTGGGGATATTGGGGGAACAGTGAAGCGGCCGGAGATGAAAATTATGTACAGCTCATGAATCAAATTGGCTTAGGCTTAATTGAACCTGAGGAAGGGATGAAGGCGTTAGAAGCACTGCTTTCAGGGCCTGCCAGCCAAACGGCTTTCATTCATACGACTAAACCTGTTGCAGTCGAAGGTGTGAATCAGAAGGAATTCATCACCCTTTATCCGCAGCACCCTTCGATAGACGCCGAAAGCTTGAAGAGGCGCCTGCCGGAAACAGAAGAAATAGAAAGAGTAACACACGAGGAGCTGGATGATCTCCTTTACAGAATTCTGTTAGCACAATTGCAGACGGCCGGGCTGTTTGAAGGTCATACATTATCGATTGAACGCCTTCAACGAAACAAGAATACTCGTGGATTTTATGAAAAGTGGCTCCGGCAAAGCGGCGAATTCCTTCTGCAGCATGACTTTCTTAAGAAAGATGGAGATTCGTTGGTGAGGAAGGGTAAGGCAGAGGATATAGATATGCTTTGGAAAGAGTGGGATACGAGAAAAGCGGAATGGCTCAAAGACAGCAATACAAAAGCGATGACCGTGTTAGCTGAGGCCATGCTGAAAGCATTGCCGGATATCCTGAAGGGGAAGGTGCCTGCGACAGATATCATGTTCCCGCATTCCTCAATGGAATTGGTGGAAGGTATTTATAAGCATAACCAAGTTGCAGACTATTTCAACGCAGTGCTTGCCGATACGTTGACGGCTTACGTAGATGAACGGCTGAAGCAGGACCCTAAAACCTCTATTCGCATTATGGAAATAGGGGCAGGCACTGGCGGCACGAGCGCGGGAATCTTTCAAAAACTGAAAACCTATCAAAATCATATAGGGGAATATTGTTATACAGATCTTTCTAAAGCGTTTTTGCTGCATGCAGAAAAAGAGTACGGGACGGAAAATCCTTACTTGACATATCAGCAATTTGACGTGGAAAAACCGATTGACCAGCAGGAAATCGAGGCAGGCGGCTATGACATTGTAATTGCCGCTAATGTCCTTCACGCGACGAAAAATATTCGTCAAACGCTGCGGCATGCAAAAGCGGTGATGAAGCACAACGGATTGCTGTTACTGAATGAAATGGCGGGAAACAGCTTGTTCCCTCATATCACCTTCGGACTGTTGGAAGGCTGGTGGCTGTATGAAGATCCTGCACTGCGAATTCCCGGCTGTCCTGGTCTATATCCAAACAAATGGAAAGAGGCATTAGAAAGCGAAGGCTTTGAATCCGTGTTCTTCCCGGCGGAAGCTGTTCATGACCTCAGTCACCAGATCGTAGCAGCCTCAAGCAACGGAGTGGTGCGCCGTATGGCTATGGAAAGTGTGCCTTCTGCAGAAAAGGATTTTTCTCCAACATGGAAGGAGCCGGCACCTGTCCAAAACATAGCTTCAGAGATAGGCGGACAATCAAATGATGCCGTCTTGATAGAAAAAAGCACCGAGTATATGAAAAAACTTATCGGAGAAACATTGAAAATACCTGCAAGTAAAATTGATTCATCTGAACAGCTTGAAAAGTACGGCATCGATTCTATTGTCGTTGTCCAGCTCACGAATACATTACGTAAGGAACTAGAACATGTGAGCAGCACTTTATTTTTTGAGTATCAGACAATAGACGCGTTAGTGGAACACTTAATCAAAACGAAAAAAGAAGCGCTCATGAAACTGACGGGTTTTGACCGTCAAGTGCAAAATGACAAGCCGATCACAATCAATAACGAATCGTCACAGGAGGCTGGGCAGGCGTTTAAAACAACCCAGCGCTATCGTAAGCTTGGCCGCAGCCGCGAGAAAGAAGCGCCATCGCCATCACAAGCTCCGGCCAGCCGTGATGTTGCCATTATCGGTATATCCGGACGTTATCCGCAGGCGGAGACAGCAGAAGATTTTTGGAACAATCTGAGAGAAGGCAGAAATTGTATTGAGGAAATTCCGAAAGACCGCTGGGATTGGAAAGCATATTACGATAAAGAAAAAGAGGGCTCGATTTATACAAAATGGGGCGGATTTATCAAAGGTATGGATACATTTGATCCTTTATTCTTTCAAATTTCTCCGCTGGAAGCAGAAAGAATGGACCCTCAGGAACGATTATTCCTGCAAACCGCCTATGCGAGTATTGAAGATGCGGGATACACGCCTGACACGCTCTGTTCAAGCAGAAAGGTCGGTGTCTTTGCCGGGGTCATGAACAAAAATTATCCTACCGGCTACGGCTATTGGTCCATTGCCAACAGGGTATCCTATTTGCTGAATTTCCAGGGGCCGAGCCTTGCAGTTGATACGGCTTGTTCGTCTTCTCTGACTGCGATTCATTTAGCGTTAGAAAGCATTTACAGCGGATCAAGCGATTGCGCCATTGCCGGCGGCGTCAATCTGGTTGTCGACCCTGTTCACTATCAGAATTTATCTGTCATGAACATGCTTTCTGCAAGTGACAAGTGTAAATCATTCGGTGATCACGCAGATGGGTTTGTTGACGGAGAAGGAGTGGGCGCTGTTATCTTAAAGCCTCTGCAAAAAGCAATAGAAGACGGTGACCATATTTACGGGGTGATAAAGGCCAGCTCCATTAACAGCGGAGGCAAAACCAACGGATATACGGTTCCAAATCCAAATGCCCAAGCCCGGTTGATTAAAGAAGCCATTCAGCGTGCCGATATCCCGGCCCGAACGATCAGTTATCTGGAGGCACACGGAACAGGCACTGCATTAGGAGATCCGATTGAGATTGCGGGATTAACAAAAGCGTTTGAGGAAGATACGCAAGAAAGACAGTTCTGTGCAATCGGCTCCAGCAAGTCCAATATCGGTCATTGTGAAAGTGCAGCCGGCATCGCCGGTTTAACAAAAATCCTTTTTCAATTTAAATACGGTCAAATCGCGCCATCATTGCATTCTGAGCGTTTGAACCCAAATATTGAATTCAGCCATACTCCGTTTATCGTTCAGCAAAAGCTCGGTGAATGGAAGCGTCCGATTATTGACGGACGGGAAGTGCCGAGACGCGCCGGATTAAGCAGTTTTGGCGCCGGAGGGTCAAATGCCCATATGATCTTAGAAGAATATATTCCGAAAATCGAGGCACAAACGCCTCAAGCTCATCCTCCTGCTCTGATCGTGCTGTCAGCGAAAAACAATGAACGGCTTCGAGAAAGAGCGGAGCAGCTGCTCTCCGCCGTTCGCGAAAAAAGGTACAGTGAAACAGATCTGATCCGGATGGCCTATACGCTGCAAACCGGCCGTGAAGCAATGGAGGAAAGGCTTGGCTTTATCACGGAATCAATAACAGATCTTGAGAGCAAGCTGCAAGATTTTATAGAAATGAAAGCAGATGACCTGTATCTCGATCGTATCGACGATAACAAACAAGCATTAGCTGTCTTATCAGCTGATGAAGATACGGAAAAAATGATAGACGCCTGGGTGAGCAAAGGAAAATATACGAAGCTGCTGGATCTTTGGGTGAAGGGCTTGTCTTTTGACTGGACGAAGCTGTACGGAGCCCATAAGCCGATCCGAATCAGCCTGCCGACATATCCTTTTGCAAAGGAACATTACTGGGCACAAGATGTTGAAAAGAGAACAACGTCCTTTGAAAACAATATAGAACAAGAAGAGGAAGAAAACTTCGAGGTTATGACTTTTAAAGAAGTGTGGACAGAGCGGCAGGCATCTCTCACATCGAAAAGCTTCAAAACGCTCGTCTGTTTTCTGACTGACAGTGAAGAGCAAAAAGCATTCGCTTCATCTGTGAAAAGCTTTGATCCAGAGACCAAGGTCATTTTTATTGCACAGGGCGAGATGTACGGGAAACAGTCTCCATACGCCTATCAAATTGTACGGCAAGACCCCGGCACTTTTGAGAAAGCCTTCCGGAGTATTCAGGAAGAACATGGTGAACCGGATGCAATCCTCTATTTGTGGGCGGCGGAGGACTCAAGCATTACTCAGGATTATTCCTGTGCAGTCTATTTATTGCAAGCCATGGCGGCCGCGAAGCTTCATCCTGCCCGGGTGTTATTGGCGGGATGTTTTGAAAACGGTCTTGACCGAAGTTATCTGGAATCATGGATTGGATTCGAACGTTCACTCGGGCTTGTCCTTCCGAATACGAAAGTGACAGGAATCTTTCAGGCGGCTGATCAACATCTAAAAGAATCAATGGACGATTGGACAAGTAAGATCTGGACGGAGCTGCAGGCTGCAACTGAACAAACGGTCTTGTATCAGAATGGGAAACGATGCGTATGTCAGATTGAACAAACCACGATACAACCAAACAACAGCAAATTGAAGTCCGGAGGGACGTACCTGATTACAGGCGGTTTAGGAGGTCTCGGTTATTTATTCGCTAAGCATTTAGCTGAAAACTATGCCGCAAACATCATTCTGACAGGGCGAACGCCTATCAATGAAGAAAAACAAAAACAATTAAAAGAATTGAAGGATCTAGGCGGCGAAGCCATGTATGCAGAGGCGGATGTGTGTGATCCGATCGCTATGGGAGACTGTGTGAAACGCGGAAAAGACAGGTTCGGCGCCATCAACGGCGTCATTCATGCCGCCGGTATCGAGAGCGAGTCTGCTATTTTTGAAAAAGAGATGGAAAGCTTCCGGCGCATTATTGAACCGAAAATCAATGGAACGATAGCGCTTGATGAGTGGCTTCAAAAGGAAACCCTTGATTTTATTTGCTACTTTTCATCGTCTTCCGCTATTTTGGGAGATTTTGGTTTTTGTGATTATGCGATAGGGAATCGGTTCCAAATGGCTTATGCACATTACAGAAACGAGCTTCATCACGGCAAAACGTTTGTCATCAACTGGCCTGTATGGAAAGATGGCGGGATGACAATCGGGGATGCCGAAACAACCGAGATGTACCTGAAATCAAGCGGCCAGCGCTTCTTAGAAGCGGATGAAGGCATCCGTATGTTTGAACACATCTTGTCTCAGGAGGATGCGCAGCATCTCATCATAGCCGGTCCGCCGAGCCGGGTCCGCCGTTTTTTAGGAATGACTGAACATACAATGCCAGAACCGGACATGATAGACCCTCCTGTACAAGAAACATCGGGTGAGATGAAGACGTTAAGCGTTGAAAAACGTTTGGAAATGGACTTGAAAGAGCATATTCACACATTGCTTAAGATTTCAAAAGACAAGCTGGACTTGAATAAGAACTGGGCCGACTTTGGATTTGATTCCATCTACTTGGCTAAATTCTCGAACGTGTTAACTAACCATTACAAAGTCGAGATAACGCCTGCTTTATTTTTTGGCTATTCGACTTTAAAAGAATTGATCCGCTACTTTTTAACGGATCATAAAGAGCTGATCGAGGAATTTTACCGGGATGACACAGCTGGCGTACAGAAGCAGCCTGAAGCTGATGAGCCTGTTCCTGCAGCCCCCAAGTCAGAAAACAGCAATAAAAGCGGCCGGCGGCATTACGCAGAGCCTATCGCCATTATCGGAATGAGCGGCAGGTTTCCTCAAGCTGATTCGGTTCATGAATTGTGGGACAATCTGAAACACGGGAAAAATTGCATTTCTGAAGTTCCGAAAGACCGCTGGGACTGGCGTGAAGTGAAAGGAGATCCAGAACAAGCAGTGCCAAGATGGGGCGCATTTTTGAAAGACATAGACCAATTTGATCCGCTGTTTTTTCACATATCGCCTAAAGAAGCCGAAAGCATGGACCCGCGCCAGCGAATTTTTCTGGAGGAAGCTTGGCATACATTTGAGGACGCAGGATATATGGGAAACCGGATTAAAGGAAAGTCCTGCGGCGTTTATGTGGGTGTGGAAGAAGGAGAATATGCGCATTTAACCGGTGAGACGGATTACATTACCGGCACTCAAAACGCCACATTGGCTGCGCGAATCGCATACGCATTAGATTTAAAAGGACCTAATATGGCGTTGACGGCGGCGTGTTCCTCAGGACTTGTAGCCATTCATCAGGCTTGTGCAGCCTTGCGTCAGGGAGACTGTGAAATGGCTTTAGCCGGTGGCGTCAGTCTGAATATTTCTCAAATGTCTTATGAGGCGCTGACACGAGCCGAAATGCTTTCTCCAGACGGAACATGCAAAGTGTTTGATCAGGATGCCAATGGGCTTGTGCCTGGTGAAGCGGTAGCAGCTGTACTGCTGAAACCATTATCAAAGGCAATGGAAGATCAAGATCACATTTATGGATGTATCAAAGCAAGCGGTGTGAATTATGACGGCAAAACCAATGGAATGACAGCTCCCAATCCTTTTAGCCAGACAGAATTAATAGAAAGCATTTATGAAAATTATCAGATCAATCCGCTGGATATTCAATATGTGATGGCGCACAGCACTGGATCAAATCTGGGAGATCCGCTTGAAGTCCAAGCATTAACGAGCGCGTTCAGCAAATATACGAAACAGAAGCAATTCTGCACGATCGGCTCGATTAAATCATTAATCGGACACACTTTTGCAGCTTCCGGTGTGGTGGCTTTGATCAGTATGCTGATGGCGATGAAAAATCAGACCATTCCGGCTACTCATGAATGCGAAACGAGCAACCCGTATATTCAGTTTAAAGAAAGTCCTTTTGTGCTGCACAAAGAGAATCAGCCATGGCTGAGAAAAAATCATAAGCCGAGGATGGGAACAATCAGCACAACGGGTATCAGCGGTACGAACGCGCATGCTGTCATTGAAGAATACATTCCGGATGAGCAGCCATACACGCACCCAGAGCCAACTGAACATCCGCAAGTCATCGTGCTTTCTGCTCAAAATGAGGATCGGCTTCACGATGCTGTTCTGCAAATGCTTGAGTATGCAGAGCATCATGACAACCTTTCTTTACCTGATGTTGCGTATACACTCCAGGTTGGAAGAAAAGCAATGGAAGCAAGACTGGCGATCGTAGTGAATCATCAGGAACAACTGGTGCGAAAATTGAAGGAATATGCAGAAGCGGTGAAGAATGGTGAATCATTCGGCCAATTTACATCCTTTTATACAGGGAATGTGGAAGACATTTCAGAAGAACGAGATGAAACATCTCTGAAAACGGTCGTCATAGAAAAAGATTTTAAAAAGATAGCAGATTGGTGGACGAAAGGAAATCAAATTTCATGGGAATTGCTCCATGAAGACAATAAGGTCCGTATCGTTCCGTTACCCGGCTATCCATTTGCAAAGGAACGCTATTGGATTTCATCAGATAACCAAAAACCAAATGCCATGAGGCTGTCGTCACAAGTCATCCAAAGTGAGACTGACGAGTCCAAGGAAGAGAAACACATTCAAGACATCATCGTACAATTTCTAGAACGAGAGCTGAGCCTGTCACGGCATCAAATCAGTTTCAAAAGGAACTTTCAGGAATATGGGATGGACTCGATTCTTGGCCGAAAGCTGATGCGTCATTTAGAAAAGACCATTCGGATCAAGTTGACCGGCCGGGATATCCTTGAATTCCAGACAGTTCAAGCACTTTCTGCTCATGTGGCTCTAAAAGCTGAAGGGCAACATCAAAGCGCGGCAGCCCCGCCGCAAAATCAAATGAAAAGCCTGTACACTGACGAGCAGATCATCGGTTTGATGCAAGAGGTGGCGCAAGGAAAATTGGATTTTAAGAGTGTGCAAAACATCATAGAAGGGAGTAAATCGTATGAATCATAAAGAAATTCTCGATGCCTACAGATCAGGAGAATTATCCATTACTGAGGTAGAAGAGCATCTTCAAGGCATGAAGCGTCAGTTGAAAAGCCCGCTTTCAGAAGGTCAAAAAGGGTTATGGATGCTTCAAAAAATGTCTCCTGATATGGGTGCGTATAATATTCCTTTATGCTTTCGCATCAGCAAAAAATTACATGTCGAGACGTTCAAGCAAGCCCTTCTGTTTGTACAGAAACAATATCCTGTTTTAACGAGTGTGATTCAAGAGGAAAACGGCATTCCTTTTCAAACGGTTCAGCCGTCACAGGCCCTTCATTTTGAGGAAGCGGATATGTCAGCTATGAATTCAGCTGAGATATTGCCCTTCCTAAAAGAAAAAGCTAAAGAACCTTTTCATCTGGAAACAGGTCCGTTAATGCGCACACATCTTTTTCATCAGTCAGAGGAAGAATGCGTTGCGCTTATAACGGTTCACCATATCATATTTGACGGTGTGTCAATGCTGACATTTATATCGACGCTTTTAGAGGCGTATCAACAATTGCTGCAAGGCGAAGAGTTGGTGCTGCAGAATTTACCAGCCGATTATCCTGACTTTGTTGACTGGGAAAATCGTCTGCTGGACGCTAAAGAAGGAGCTGAGCATCTCGCTTATTGGAAAGAGCAGCTTTCCGGGACGCTGCCTGTTCTTGAACTGCCGGCCGACCGTCCCCGTCCTTCAGCACAAAAATATAAGGGGCAAGCTTACAAAAGCTTGCTCCCTCATCACCTGAGCAAACAAATAAAATCGTTTGCCCGCTCTCATCATGTGAACGAATCTGTTGTGTATCTCTCCATTTATAAAGTACTGCTGCATCACTATACAAAACAAAAGGACATCATTGTCGGCGTTCCGACTATGGGGCGGCCTGAAGACGGTTTTGAATCGATCATCGGATATTTTATCAATATGATGGCTGTTCGGAGCAAAGACATAGGAACGCAAACATTCAAAGAGTTCCTTCGAGACCTGCAGCTGACAGTGGCCGACGGCCTGGACCATGCGGCATACCCGTTTCCGGCACTGGTAAGAGAACTGAATGTAGATCGCTCAGCAGCCGATTTTCCGGTTTTTCAAACGGCCTTTCTCTACCAGAACTTCTTTCAGACAGCAGGCTTACAAAAAATGCTGGAACAATATCAAACTCTCGGCATCGAATATATCGAAGACATTCGGCAAGAGGGAGAATTCGAGCTGGCACTGGAAGTGTATGAACAAGAAAATGAAACAGTGCTTCATCTTCTGTATAACCCTGATGTATATGAATTATCCTCCATTGAAAGAATGATGGAGAACTATATCAAACTCGCTGCAAACATCATTCACGATCCGTCATTATCACTTGAAACATACTCTTTACAGTTAAATCAAGAACAAATCAACTTGTTCGAGCAATGGAATGCAACAAAGACAAATGACGCCAAAGACAAGTGCATACATGAGATTTTTGAGGAAAAAGCGAGAATAAATCCCGATGCGATAGCGGTCGTATTCGAAGAGGAGACTCTTACATATAAGGAATTAGATCGAAAAAGCACATCGCTGGCCACCTACCTTCAGGAACAGGGGGTAGGACCTGAACGCCCGGTAGGAATTTGTGCAGAGCGTTCGTTTGATATGATGATCGGAATTTTGGGGATTCTTAAAGCCGGCGGAGCGTATGTGCCTTTAGATCCGAACTCCCCTCAAAAGCGATTAGAGTACATGCTCAAAGACAGTGAAGCATCAATTGTCCTTACCCAATCTAAATTTTATGACAAAGTAAACAAATTAAATGATGACCATGTAAAAGTAATCAATATTGATTTGGCTTACAGTCACACTAATACGGCACAACAAAACAGAGAATTGAAACGGGAAGTAAAACCGTATCATCTCGCCTATATCATTTACACTTCGGGCAGTACCGGACAGCCTAAAGGAGTCATGGTAGAGCATCGGAGCATTATGAATACGCTGAATTTTCTTGAATCTCAGTATCCTGTTACTGCTGTTGATGCTTATTTATTAAAGACGAACTATATTTTCGACGTATCCATATCGGAATTATTCGGCTGGTTTATCGGAAATGGCCGTCTCATTATTCTTCCGCCGGATGGAGAGAAATCACCACAGCTGTGCATGGATGTGATTGAAAAGTATAAAGTGACCCATATTAATTTTGTTCCTGCCATGCTGCATGTATTTTTAGAAACGGCGAAGGACAACAGGCAGTTAACTGAGGATGGACCGATCAAATACATGATGGTTGCAGGAGAGGCCTTTCCTAAGGAATTGGTGAAAAAGGCGGTAACCATCTTTAAAAACTGCCGGGTTGAAAATATTTACGGACCAACGGAAGCCTCCATTTACGCTGCGTATTTCGGATGCGGAACAGGGGATATCGCCAGTCATCATACGCCGATTGGCAAACCTGTATCTAATACGAAGATTTATATCGTGGATCAGCATCTGAAACCTGTTCCGATCGGCAAGCCCGGGGAGCTTTGCATCGCAGGAGACGGATTGGCAAGGGGCTATTATAACCAGCCCGGTCTGACAGCCGAAACATTTATTGACAATCCGTTTGAACCGGGGACAAAGCTTTATAAATCCGGTGATTCAGCAAGATGGCTGCCTGACGGCAATATTGAATATTTAGGCCGTATTGACAGCCAAGTGAAAATTCGCGGTTTCCGAATTGAGTTGGGCGCAATAGAAACGAAGCTGAGTGAATATCCGGGCATTTTAGATCAGGCAGTAGTGGTCAAACAGCTGGAGGGCCATAAAAAGCTGGCTGCTTATTATACTGAGCAAAACGGACATCCGCCTATCGATCAAAAAGAATTGCGCCGCCACCTGAAATCCAGCCTGCCGGAATATATGATACCTGCGCACTTTATCCGCCTGGATGAGATGCCGTTAACGCCGAGCGGGAAAGTGAACCGCAAGGAATTGGAACACCGCAAGGTTATTTTAAATAAAAGGAAAACACATCACTTACAGCTATCAGAAGTAGAGGGCAAAGTGCAGCTCATTTGGGAGAACATGCTGAAAGTCAGCGGCTTTGGGCCGGAAGACGGATTTTTCGATGTGGGAGGTGATTCACTTCTCGCCGTGTCCGTGGCGGAACGGATCCAAAAAGAATTTGATTGTGAATTCAGTGTAACGGAGCTGTTCGAGTACGCCAATATCCGGGCCATCAGCCAATACATTATTGATATGAAAAACACAGATGCGGCGGCCATACCTCAAGATGAAAGCAAGCGGAATGTGAAGAGGGAGAAACAGCCGGAACAGCAAGGGCTGCCGTCGTATTTTGACGACAGTATTGCCATTGTAGGGATCTCCTGCCAGTTTCCGGGTGCGAAAAATCATCATGAGTTCTGGAATCAAATCAAAGAGGGCAAGGAAAGTATTCGGTTTTTCTCTAAAGAAGAGCTTCGTGAATATGGTGTGCCTGAAGAATTGATCCAACATCCTGATTACGTTCCTGTGCAATCTGCGATTGAAGGAAAAGATTTGTTTGACCCAGGTTTCTTTCAGATCTCTCCTAAAGATGCTGAGTTTATGGACCCTCAGCTCCGTCTCTTATTGCTGCATTCCTGGAAAGCAATTGAGGATGCGGGCTATGTGGCAAAAGAGATTCCGGGAACAAGCGTATATATGTCTGCAAGCAACAATTCATACAGAACGTTATTGCCAAAGGAGACGACAGAAGGGCATGAATCTCCGGATGGCTATGTCTCATGGGTATTAGCCCAAAGCGGAACCATCCCGACAATGATCTCGCACAAGCTCGGATTAAAGGGGCCAAGCTACTTTGTACATTCCAATTGCTCTTCTTCACTAGTGGGTTTGTATCAAGCGTACAAAAGTCTAACATCTGGTGAATCTGAATACGCGCTTGTTGGCGGCGCAACCTTGCACGCACAGTCAGGAATAGGCTATGTGCATCAAAACGGATTGAATTTTTCAAGTGACGGGCATGTTAAGGCATTTGATGCTGCAGCTGACGGAATGGCCGGCGGAGAAGGCGCAGCTGTCGTCCTATTGAAGAAAGCTGTGGATGCGGTAAAAGACGGAGATCATATTTACGCCATCATGCGCGGAATAGGCATCAATAATGACGGGGCTGATAAGGCAGGCTTTTATGCACCAAGCGTAAAAGGCCAAACAGAGGTCATACAGAACGTATTGGATGAAACCAATATCCATCCCGAGACTGTCAGCTACATTGAAGCACACGGTACAGGGACTAAATTAGGCGACCCTATTGAAATTTCCGCCTTAAACAAAGTGTACAAGCAATACACGGACAAAATACAATTTTGCGGAATCGGTTCGGTGAAAACCAATATTGGACATTTGGATACAGCCGCAGGATTAGCCGGCTCCATTAAGGTTGCCATGAGCTTATACCATAACGAACTTGCGCCGACCATCAACTGCCATGAGCCGAATCCGAATATTCATTTTGACAGCTCTCCATTTTATGTTGTCCGCGAACGAAAGCCGTTAGAGAAAAATGCAAGTGTACATCGGGCGGCGCTGAGCTCGTTCGGGCTTGGCGGAACGAACGCTCATGCGATTTTCGAACAATATAAAAATGCCCATGATACAAAAGCGGATAACGAAGGCAATCGACCGTACCTCATTCCGGTATCGGCAAAAAACAGGGAGCGGCTGCAAGCATATGTAGAGGAGCTGCTGACATTTGTCAGTCAAAACGAGCTAGCGCAGATCTCATTAAGGGATTTGGCATACACCTTCCAAGTCGGCCGGGAGGCGATGGACAGCAGAGTCGTTTTTATAGCGAACGATATGGAAGAATGGAAACAGCAGCTGGAGAGTTTTGTGAATGGAAAACCATTGACAGAAGGCTGTATTCAAGGAGAAAAAACGCGAATGAAATCCGCTGAGCTCTTGCTTGGAGATGATGAAACAGAAGAACTTGTTGCATCATGGATTTCCAAAGGCAAATTGAAAAAGCTTGCCGAAGTGTGGGCCAAAGGTTTTCGTGTTGAATGGCGCAGCCTTTACCCGAATACGAAGCCGCACCGCATGAGTCTGCCGACATATCCTTTTGCTGAAGAACGGTACTGGCCTGAGATCGGCATGGACAATAGCAAAACAGCCGAACCATCGCGTATGCATCCTTTGGTTCACCATAATACATCTGTTTTATCGGAGCAGCGGTTCAGCTCCATCTTCACAGGACAGGAGTATTTTATTGCCGAGCATATCATTAAAGGGATGGCGATTTTGCCGGCGGCTGTCACGCTTGAAATGGCAAGATCCGCTATCGAACAAGGAATTGGCGGTTTAGATGATCAAGAAACCGGAATCCGCCTGAAAAATGTGGTTTGGATGCGTCCGGTTGTAGCGGGAGATGAGCCGGTTAAAGTCAACATCGGACTCTATGATGAAGACGGTGGACATATTCTTTACCGGATGTATGGTGAACCGGAATCCGCTGAGGCAGAACCGATTGTATATAACCAGGGCATAGCGGAATTATGTCAGCCGCAGCATTCAGAGGCATTGGATCTAGAGGCGGTAAAGAATCAATGTCATCAAGGCATAATGGACGCCTCCTTATTTTATGAAGGCATGATTGGAGCCGATTACGGTCCTGGATATAAGAGTGTAGAGGCCGTTTATAAAGGAGAAGGCCAGCTGCTCGCCAAATTATCGCTGCCGGAATCTGTCTCGCATACGTCAGACGATTATGTTCTTTATCCAAGTTTAATGGATGGAGCGTTACAGGCGGCAGAATATTTGCAAAACGTCACCAGGGCGGAGCTTTCTGACAGTGAAGATTTTCAAGCGGCACTGCCATTTGCTTTAGAGGAGCTTGAAGTCTTTCATCAATGCGTTTCTGATATGTGGGTTTATGTTCAATTCAATTCGAAAAATAAACCGGGCGATCTGATACAGAAAGTCGACATTGATCTATGCGATGAGCATGGCACCATTTGCTTACGTATGAAAGGATTTTCGACGAGAGTGATGGAGGCCGACACACAAACCGGATCATCAAACTCAGAGACCTTATTGCGTCAGTCTGTTTGGAAAGAACAAAAGGCTGACGCAAAAGCGGCAAAAGAATATGCAGAACATCTCGTGTTCCTCTGTGAATGTGATCAAGACATGAGAAAAAAGATCGAAGCAGAAATGGAGCATGTTCATGTATTCAGCCTCGAAGAAAGGCCTTCTTCAGTGGATGGACGTTTTCATTCGTATACGGAACAAGTGTTTAAAAAAGTGCAGGCGATGATGCGCACTAAACCGCAAGGAGATATTCTGATTCAGGTCGTGACCTCCGCAGAAGGCGAGCGGCAATTGTTTTCAGGATTGACAGGACTGCTGAAAACGGCCGAACTGGAAACGGCCACACTAACCGGGCAAATGATTGAAATCAGCAGTGAAGAAAGCGGGGAAAGTATTGCCGGCAAACTGAAAGAAAATCAAATGAGCAGCGGTGCACATATCAGATATCAAAACGGTAAACGATTTATTGCAGATTGGATTGAAATGAAAACGGCAAGCCGTGACATCGGCATGCCGTGGAAAGACGATGGCGTCTACCTGATCACAGGCGGTGCCGGAGGCTTAGGCCTTATTTTCGCAAAAGAAATTGCGGAACAAACGAAGAATGCGACAGTCATTCTGACGGGCCGTTCACCTCTAAATGAAAGTAAAAGGGGAAAAATTGAAGAGCTTCGCGCCAGGGGGGCCATGATCACCTATCAGCAAACAGATGTTACCGATAAAATCGAAGTGTACCAGTTAATGAACGATATTCAGAAAAAACACGGCCGTCTTGATGGGATTCTTCATAGCGCGGGAATCATTAAAGATAGCTACTTGATCAATAAATCAGCAGAAGACCTGCATGAGGTGCTGGCGCCTAAAGTAAAAGGACTCGTTTATCTGGATGAAGCGAGCAAGGATTTGGCATTGGATGTTTTCATTCTCTTTTCGTCTCTTTCAGGAAGTATGGGCAGCATCGGTCAGGCTGATTATGCGGCAGCGAATGTATTTATGGATATGTATGCCGGATACCGCAATACACTCGCCGGAATCGGTCAGCGGCATGGCAGAACGCTTTCTGTAAACTGGCCATTATGGAAAGAAGGCGGCATGAAGGTCGATCGTGAAACGGAGACAAGGCTTGTGCTGCTGGCCGGAATCGTTCCTCTTGAAGCGGACAAAGGCATACAGGCTTTTTATCAAGCGCTCAATACCGAGGCAAACCAGGTCATGGTGATTGAAGGCGACGTTCAAAAAATAAAACAAAACATGCTGCCAAAAACAGCCTCAGCGCCTATTGAAAAGAAGGAAACAGAAACCATGATTGAATCGGTAAAGAGCATTGATACAGGCAGTTTGCTGGATAAAGTAAAGGCGATGCTGAAGCGGGAGGTTGCCAAGCTATTAAAGGTTAAACTTGAAACGATTGATGACCATGCCGAAATGACGGGGTACGGTTTTGATTCCATCTCCATGACGGAATTCACCAACCATATCAATCGGATCTATAAACTGGCGCTGACGCCAACCGTCTTTTTTGATCACCCGACGATCCATGAGTTTGGCAAGCATTTGTCAGAAGAATATCAAGCGGTATTTGCGGAAACATTTGCTGTGCGGACCAGGCCGAAAGCCCAGGCTCAGCCTGCATCTGAACAGGATAAAACGATGCATGTCACAGCTAAAAGGCGCCGGAAGCAGTCAGTTATGCTGCCAAAAACCATACAGAGTGAATCCGGGCCCGAGCCAATCGCAATCGTGGGAATAAGCGGCATCTTCCCTATGGCGAAAGATGTCGATGCCTACTGGAAGAACTTAAAAGAAGGCAAAGACTGCATGACGGAAATCCCGAAAGACCGCTGGGATTGGCGCGACTATGAAGGGGACCCTGCGAAGGAAGCCAATAAAACGAATGTAAGATGGGGAGGTTTTATCGACGGCATTGCGGAATTTGATCCATTATTCTTTGGCATCTCCCCGCGTGAAGCAGAACAAATGGAACCTCAGCAGCGCTTATTACTGACATACGTATGGAAAGCGATCGAAGATGCGGGGTATTCGGCAAAAAGTCTGTCAGGCACAAAAACAGGCGTATTCATCGGAACGGGAAATACAGGATACAGCTCTCTTTTATCAAAAGCAAACTCGGCAATAGAAGGCTCTGCTGCGGCTAACACAAGTCCGTCAGTCGGTCCGAACCGTATCAGTTATTTCCTTAATCTGCATGGACCGAGTGAACCTATCGATACGGCGTGCTCCAGCTCATTAGTAGCTATCCACCACGCCATTTCCTCAATCGAGGAAGGCACTTGTGACATGGCATTAGCCGGCGGCGTTAATACGATTATTCTGCCTGAGGTGTATATCAGCTTTGATAAAGCGGGTGCCCTGAGTAAAGAAGGCAAATGCAAGACGTTCTCAAATCGAGCCGATGGTTTTGCTCACGGCGAAGGAGCCGGCATTCTGTTTCTAAAGAAATTAAAAGCGGCTGAAGAAGCAGGGGACCATATTTACGGAGTGATAAAAGGGAGCGCAGTCAATCACGGCGGACGTGCCGCCTCTTTAACGACGCCTAATCCGAAGGCCCAGGCGGAAGTCATTCAAACGGCATTCCAAAAGGCGGGAATCGATCCCAAAACTGTGAGCTACATTGAGGCTCATGGAACCGGAACGGAGCTTGGAGACCCGGTTGAAATTAACGGATTGAAAGCGGCTTTTAAAGCGCTGGGTGTAAACGAAGGAGACACATCTGCCAATCATTATTGCGGCCTCGGTTCAGCGAAGACAAACATCGGGCATTTATCGCTTGCAGCCGGTGCGGCAGGCATCATTAAAATATTAATGCAGCTTAAACACAAAACCTTGGTGAAAAGTCTTCATTGCGAGACTGTCAATCCGTATATTCAGCTGGAAAACAGCCCGTTTTATATCGTTCGGGAAACAGAAGAATGGAAAGCAATACAGAATGAGCGGGGACAGGAGCTGCCTCGCCGTGCAGGCGTCAGTTCATTTGGTATCGGAGGGGTAAACGCCCACGTGCTCATCGAGGAATATATTCCGAAGGCGGACACAGGTAACATACCGTCGATCACTTCTGAACAGCCGGGTATTTTCGTTTTATCAGCCAAAAATGAAGCAAGGCTGAAAGAACACGCACAGCAGCTGGCAGAAGCGTTAGGTCAGCATACTTATAAAGACGCAGATCTCGCAAGTATCGCTTATACGCTGCAAGCCGGACGAGACGCGATGGAAGAACGGCTGGGAATCATTTCCGGGTCCATTGAGGATTTGCAAGACAAGCTAAAAGACTACGCAGCAGGCAAAAATAATGTGGAGGATGTATATAGAGGGCGGATTGATAAAGGTACGCTGCAAATGCTGACAGAAGATGAAGAAATTCGAGAAGCGGTAGAAAAATGGATGGAACGCGGAAAATATGCAAAACTGCTGGAATTATGGGTGAAAGGGCTTGATGTGGACTGGATGAAGCTGTATGGCGAGAATCAGCCAAAGCGCATCAGTTTGCCGACATATCCGTTTGCGAAAAACCGTTATTGGATCTCTGATCAAATTGAAAGCGGAAGCCTTGAAACCGACAAAAAAGCATCTTCCATCAACGCGGCTGTGTTGCATCCATTAATGCATCAAAACACATCGAATCTATCGGAACAGCGGTTTAGCTCCATCTATACGGGAGAAGAGTTTTTCCTTGCGGATCATGTTGTCAAAGGCCAACGGATCTTGCCGGGGGTGGCGCATCTCGAAATGGCGCGGGCTGCCATCGAGCAGGCGGCAGAGGTACAAAACGGTCAGTACAGCATGACGCTGAAAAACACAGTGTGGGTGCGGCCGATTGTGGTGGAGGAGCAGCTGCTGCAAGTAAACATCAGGCTTTTTCCGGAAGAGCATGGTGACATTACGTATGAAATCTACGGCAACCCGGAAACGGCCGGTGACAAACCAATCGTATACAGTCAAGGCAGCGCTGTATTAAATCCTGCTGCGGATACGCCGGTCATTGATTTACAATCCCTGCGCCAGAAGTGTCAGCAAACTCGATTCACTGTAAACGAAGTATACGACACCTATAAAATGATCGGTTTTGACTACGGTCCGGCTTATCGCGGGGTGGAAAAGATTTATACAGCTGAACATTTTGTATTGGCAAGCTTGTCATTGCACCCCTCTGTTTTGGATACGGTCAGCCAATTCAACATGCATCCGGGTCTGATGGACTCCGCTTTGCAGGCATCCAGCATTTTGACAGGCGCAGGAGATAACCGGCTGATGCTGCCTTTTGCGGTTCAAGAGCTTGAAGTCTTCGGGACATGTTCCTCGAAAATGTGGGTATACGCCAGATACAGTGAAGACAGCAAAGCGACTGATAAGGTACAAAAGCGGGATATCGATATATTAGATGAGAACGGCAATGTTTGCGTACGGATAAAAGGATTGTCTTTCAGAGCGGCAGAGAATGATACTGGATCAGCGGAGCCCGATCAAACAAAGGAAACTTTGATGTTTGAGGAAAAATGGATGCCTAAGGATACCGACAAAGACGCTCCGGAGCCTAAATATCAACGGCATATTGTCATGCTTTGTGAAATGAACGGACTCTCAAAAGACAGCATTGAATCAAAGCTCAATGGAACGGAATGTATAGTATTGGAGTCTTACCGGGAGGGTCTGGCAGAGCGATTCCAAGATTATGCCGAACAAGCGCTTGAGACGATTCAGAGTATCCTCAAAAGCAAGCCGCAAGGCAATGTTCTGATCCAAATGCTTACCTCCGCACAAAGAAAGCATTACTCATTCTCAGGGCTTTCGGCGCTCCTTAAAACGGCCGGTCTGGAGAATGCAAAGCTGAAAAGCCAGACGATTGAAATCGATACAAACGAAACAATTGAAAGGATCGCAGATATAGTACAAGAGAATAAAAGAAACACAGGAGATCAGCGCATCAAATATGAAAAAGGCAAACGGTACATCAAGGAATTAAATGAAATTCATACGCCTGAACGAGAAATCAGATTGCCGTGGAGGGATAAGGGTGTGTACCTTATTACAGGCGGCGCGGGGGGACTTGGATTTATTTTTGCGAAAGAAATTGCAAGCCAAGTCAACCAGCCTGTTCTGATTCTTACAGGCCGGTCCGCGCTTAGCGCCGATCAGCATTCACAGCTTAACGAATTGCAACGGATGGGTGCTCGCGCGGAGTACAGGCAGATCGATGTAACCCAATCGGCGGCTGCATCCGAGTTAATCACAAGTATCACCGCTGATTACGAAGACTTGAATGGCGTGATTCACAGCGCTGGACTGATTAAAGACAACTATCTCATGAATAAAACGAATGAAGAACTAAAGCAGGTCCTCGCCCCTAAGGTAAAAGGACTCGTAAATGTGGATGAGGCAACCGAGCATCTCGCGTTAGATTTCTTTATCCTCTTTTCTTCAATATCTAGTGTCACCGGCAGCGCGGGGCAGGCGGATTATGCGATGGCTAATGCCTTTATGGACAGTTATGCTGCTTATCGTAATGCGCTTGTGACCGCCATGTACAGGCACGGCCAAACATTGTCGATCAATTGGCCGCTGTGGAAAGAGGGCGGTATGCGTGTAAATAAAGAAACTGAAAAAATGACAATGAAAAATACGGGCGTTACAGCTATGCGAACCGAAACCGGTATTCAGGCACTTTATAAAGGCTTGGCCTTCGATAAAGATAACGTCATCGTCATGGAAGGTATCAAAGACATGATGAGGGAAAAGCTGTCTCAAAAGCAGCCTTCTGAAGGTGTTTCGAAAAAAACAACGCAAGAACCGGTGACCCAGGAAGCAAGAATCGATCAAGACAGCTTATCGGACCAAATACAAGAAGTTTTAAAGCAAGCAATCTCGCAATTGCTCAAAATCAAACCTGAAGAGATTGATCCGGATATGGAGTTTAATCAATATGGATTTGATTCAATCACTTTGACTGAATTCGCTAATGCACTGAATGAACAATACAAACTGGATCTGACGCCTACAATTTTCTTTGAGCATGCAACCGTTCATGCCTTTGCTGCGTATTTATCAGCCGAATATCAGGATACATTCTCTGCGCAATTTGCAGCACCTGTCAAAGAGGAGCTGCCTGTACAGCCTGCGGAAAAAGCCATGAAAGACATCAGGTTTTCAACCGAAAACCGTTTTGTTAAACCAAAGGAGCTGCCAGTGAAGAAGGCAGCCGAGCATGTGCCTGAGCCTGAACCCATTGCCATTGTAGGGATGAGCGGCGTTTTCCCAAAGGCAGAGGATGTAGAGGAATACTGGATGAATTTGAAAGAAGGGGCGGATTGTATTACAGAGGTTCCAAAAGACCGCTGGGATTGGCGTGAGTACTACGGAGACCCTCTAAAAGAAGCAAATAAAACGAACGTCAAATGGGGCGGCTTTATTGATGGAGTGGCCGACTTTGATCCGTTGTTCTTCGGCATTTCCCCGCTTGAGGCTGAGCAGATGGAGCCTCAGCAGCGTCTATTAATGACCTATGCTTGGAAAGCCATAGAAGAAGCGGGACATTCAGCCCAAAGCCTATCAGGAACCAAAACGGGCATATTCATCGGTACTGGAAACACGGGATACAGCTCTCTTCTGTCAAATGTAGATATCGAAGGCTCAGCAGCTGCTAATATGAGTCCTTCTGCCGGACCGAATAGAGTCAGTTATTTTCTGAACATTCATGGACCGAGCGAACCGATTGACACCGCATGCTCAAGCTCACTGGTCGCCATTCACCATGCGGTTTGCGCAATTGAAGACGGAAACTGTGAAATGGCGATCGCGGGAGGCGTCAACACGGTTGTAACACCGCAAGGCCACATCGCCTACGATAAAGCCGGGGCCCTGAGCAAAGAAGGAAAATGCAAAACGTTCTCTGACAAAGCCGATGGATTTGCGGTCAGTGAAGGTGCAGGCATCCTTTTCCTGAAAAAACTTAAAGCGGCTGAACGCGACGGCGATCATATTTACGGTGTGATCAAAGGAAGTGCAGTCAATCACGGAGGCCGCGCGAATTCTTTGACGACTCCTAATCCGAAGGCTCAGGCAGAAGTCGTAAAAACCGCTTATGTGAAGGCGGGAATTGACCCGAGAACCGTGACATATATTGAAGCGCATGGAACTGGAACAGAGCTTGGTGATCCGGTGGAAATCAACGGACTGAAGGCTGCTTTTAAAGAGCTGTACGAGAAAACGGGAGATCCTTCTGTTCATGCCAGCCATTGCGGATTGGGTTCAGCAAAGACGAACATCGGCCATTTATCGCTCGCGGCCGGTGTAGCTGGTGTCATCAAAATCTTATTGCAGCTAAAACACAAAACGCTGGTAAAAAGTCTGCACAGTGAGACACTCAATCCGTATATCAGATTAGAAGACAGTCCATTTTATATCGTGCAGGAATCCAGAGAGTGGAAAGCGCTGCGAGATGAAGCGGGACGGGAGCTGCCTCGCCGAGCCGGAGTCAGTTCATTTGGCATAGGCGGTGTCAATGCCCATGTGGTCATTGAGGAATATATTCCAAAAGAGACCGCTCCTTCTGAACAAGCGCCGGCAGTGACATCACAACACCCGGGCATCTTTGTCTTGTCGGCAAAGGATGAGGACCGCCTGAAGGACCAAGCACAGCAATTAGCGGATTTTATCAGCAAGCATTCCATTACAGATCATGATCTCAGTGATATTGCTTATACACTCCAAGAGGGGCGCGATGCAATGGAGGAGAGACTAGGGATTATCGCCGCCTCGGTTCAAGATTTGCTGGAAAAACTGCACCTCTTTATAGAAGGACAAACCAATGCGAAGAACATGTGCAGAGGCAGGGCAGATAAAGGGATATTACAGACGCTCAGGTCAGACGAAGAAATTCAGAAAACACTCAAAAATGACTGGGAGCCTGGAATATATGCAAAACTGCTTGAATTGTGGGTGGCAGGATTAAAAATAGATTGGAACAAACTGTATAGCGGCAAACAGCCAAACCGCATCAGTTTGCCGACCTATCCATTTGCAAAAGAACGCTACTGGTTAACGGACATGAAAGATGAAGCCATTACACATAAGGTATCGCCAAAAACTGTCGATACAGCAGCTTTGCACCCGTTAGTACAGACCAACACTTCCGATTTGTCAGAGCAGCGTTTCAGCTCAACCTTTACAGGCACTGAGTTCTTTTTCACCGACCACAAGGTGAAGGGAAAGCCGGTCATGCCGGGGGTGGCATATCTTGAGATGGTGCATGCAGCCATTTCGCAGGCAGTGCGGGGACTCAAAGATCATCAATCTGTTATCCATATAAAAAATGTTGTTTGGGTGCAGCCGATCGTGGCGGATGATCAGCCTGTCCAAGTGCATATCAGTCTTGATCCTCAGCGCGATGGTGAGATTGCTTTTGAAATCTTTACAGAAGACGGGGAGAACGCACGAAAGATACACAGTCAGGGCAGTGTTGAAATAAGCGGAGCAAGGGACATTCCTTCCCATAACATCAGCGCGCTGCAAGCGCAATGCAGTCAAAGCGCACTTGCAAACGAACAGTGCTATGAGTTATTTAAAGCGATCGGCATAGAATACGGACCTGGTTTTCAAGGAATACAGCAGCTTTGCATTGGCCGCAATCAAGCCTTGGCAGAGCTTTCACTGCCTCCTAGTGTATCTCAAACGCTGAACGAATTTGTTCTTCATCCGAGTATGACGGATTCTGCTTTGCAGGCGTCGATCGGGTTAAAGCTGAATTCCGGTGACGAACAGCTTTCATTGCCTTTTGCACTGCAAGAGCTTGAAGTATATAGTCCATGTACAAATAACATGTGGGTGTCTGTCACATCTCGTCCAAACGAGGACAGAATACAAAGACTTGATATTGATTTGTGTGATGAACAAGGCCAAGTGTGTGTAAGAATCAAGGGCATCTCTTCAAGGATGATGGAAGAAGACATTCAACGCCCGGAAGAACTGAAATCGTCCGAAATTGAGGCGTCTCTTAATGGAGCACTTCTAATGGCCCCGGTATGGGATCAAGTGAAAACGGAGAAGAGCGGGGACATTCCGTCTGCTGATGAGCGTGTTGTCATCCTCGGAGGGGATGACAACAGCAGAAGCGCTGTGCAAAGACAGTTCCCGCTTGCCAAAGAGCTGCACATCGAGCCGCACGATATCGCAAGCCAGCTTGAAGCATTTGATGCGTTTGACCGTATTGTGTGGATTTCTCCTTCCCGTGTTACGGAGTGCGAAGTCGGTGATGGAATGATTGAAGCCCAAAACCAAGGCGTTATTCAATTGTACAGACTTATTAAGGCGATGCTTTCTTTAGGCTATGGAGAGAAGACGATAAGCTGGACGGTCGTGACGGCGAATACGCAATGTGTTGATCAGCATGACATTGTCGATCCAATTGATGCCGGTGTTCACGGTCTGATCGGCTCGATGGCAAAAGAATATACAAACTGGCAGACAAAGCTGATCGATGTAGATCAAAATGAGGATTGGCCGGTGTCTGAGATCTTTTCCTTGCCTTCCGACCGAGAGGGAAATACTTGGGCGTATCGGAACAAGATCTGGCATAAACAGCGTCTGATCCCTGTACACAGCAATCAGCCGGTGCACACCAAGTATAAGCACGGAGGCGTTTATGTTGTCATAGGAGGCGCGGGCGGAATTGGAGAAGCCTGGAGCGAATATGTGATTCGAACATACCAAGCACATGTCATTTGGATTGGCAGAAGAAAAAAAGATGCATCCATTCAAAGCAAGCTGGACAGACTTGCGCGTTTAGGGCCGGCTCCGTTTTATATCGAAGCTGATGCGGCAAACCGAGAGGAATTGGAGCGCGCTTATGCGACTATCAAACAAATTCATCGAGAGATCAACGGCATCATTCATTCTGCCATCGTTTTGCAAGACCAAAGCCTGATGAATATGAACGAGGAACGTTTCAGAAATGTTCTTTCTGCAAAAGTGGATGTAAGTGTGCGAATGGCTCAAGTCTTCCAGAAAGAGCCCTTGGACTTTGTTTTGTTTTTCTCTTCAGTCCAATCATTTGCAAGAGCTTCCGGACAGAGCAATTATGCTGCCGGCTGCAGCTTTAAGGATGCTTTTGCTCATCGGCTTTCACAAGTATGGCCTTGCACAGTGGCTGTGATCAATTGGAGTTACTGGGGGAGTATTGGGGTTGTATCCTCACCTGATTATCAGCGAAGAATGGCTCAGGCGGGCATAGGCTCCATTGAAGCCCCTGAAGCGATGGAAGCATTGGAATTGCTGCTCGGGGGACCGCTGAAACAGCTTGTGATGATGAAGATGGCAAACGACGAAACCGGCAATGACTCGGGACAGACTGAAGAAACAATTGAAGTGTATCCGGAAACTCATAGCTCCGCCATTCAGAAACTGCGAAGTTATCACCCGGGAGACAGCACAAAGATACAACAACTGTTATAGGAGGGGAAGCGCCAATGCGAAACACAGAAGACATTCTCTGTAAGATGCTGTTAGCACAATTGCAGTCGATAGGATTTTTCAAAGAAAATAAACCTCAGCCGGTGTTGCAGAATTTCTATGGCAGATGGTTTGACGAGAGCCTATCAATTTTGGAGCGGCATGGCTTTCTTCAACAAACGGAAAATGGCTACGTTCTAACCCGCTCAACAGATGACATAAATGAATTGTGGAACGAATGGGATGAAAAAAAAGCAGATTTGCTTCAAGACAGTAACATGAAAGCCATGGTGGTGTTAGTGGAGACCGCACTCAAAGCCTTGCCGGATATTCTGACCGGCAAGGCATCTGCCACCGATATCCTTTTTCCGAACTCATCTATGGAGTTAGTAGAAGGAATCTATAAAAACAATCAAGTCGCAGACTATTTTAATGATGTGCTGGCGGACACTTTGGCTGCCTATATGCAAGAACGTCTGAAGCAAGAGCCTGAAGCAAGGGTTCGTATATTAGAAATCGGAGCGGGAACCGGCGGTACAAGCGCGGCCGTTTTTCAAAAAATGAAAGCCTATCAGTCACATATAAAAGAATATTGCTATACAGATCTCTCTAAAGCGTTTTTACTGCATGCAGAGAAAGCGTACGGTCCGGACAATCCTTATTTGACGTATCAGGTATTTAATGTGGAAGAGCCGGCGGCTGAACAACATATAGAAGCGGGCGGCTATGATGTGGTTGTCGCTGCAAATGTGCTTCATGCGACGAAAAACATCCGGCAGACATTGCGAAATGCCAAAGCGGTGTTGAAGAAAAACGGCCTTCTCCTTCTGAATGAAATTAATGACCATAATGTGTATTCACACCTGACATTTGGCCTATTAGAAGGCTGGTGGCTGTATGAAGACCCCGATCTGCGTATCCCGGGCTGCCCCGGTTTATATCCAGACACATGGAAAATGGTGCTTGAGAGTGAGGGATTTCGTTATGTCTCCTTTATGGCTGAACAATCACATCAGCTCGGCCAGCAGATCATCGCAGCTGAAAGTGACGGAATCGTCCGCCAAAAAATGAGAACAGCGCACTTAACGGAAGAAATCAAAGATCACCGTCAAGAAACACATCATTCACAAATAAAGGCTGAAAAAGACAGTGATGAGGAAAGCGATTCTCTCCTTGAACAAACGACACAATTTGTGAAAAACACGTTAGCAAAATCCATCAAACTGTCACCGGAGCGTATACATGCAGAAACAACGTTTGAGAAGTATGGGATCGATTCTATTTTGCAGGTGAACTTTATTCGTGAGTTAGAAAAACTGACGGGTGAGCTTCCGAAAACGATTTTATTTGAACACAGCAACACGCAAGAACTCGTCGATTATCTCATAAAGGAGCATGAAGGGAAGCTGCGGACATCACTGCTAAAAGAAAAATCACATCCCGCAAAAAAAGAAGCACCTGTCCAAACAAAGCCTGAAAGCCCTGCACAACCGTTTACTTATGAAACGCGCCGTTTTGCCGGAGAGCAGCAGACTATCAAAACTCAGCAGGCAAAGGTGAATCCAAAAGAAAAAACCGGGACAGTGAAAAAGGAAAAGGCAATCAATTCCCAAGCAACGACGCCGAATCATCATGGCACAGAGGATATTGCGATTATCGGCATAAGCGGCCGTTATCCGATGTCTGATCACTTAGAAGAGTTCTGGGAGCATTTAATAGCCGGAGACAATTGTATTGCAGAGGCCCCGCAATCAAGATGGCGGACATCTTTATTGAACACATTATCGAAAGAACCATTACAGTCATCAGATAAGAAACGCTACGGCGGATTTTTAGAAGACATAGATGCGTTTGATCATCATCTTTTTGAAGTGGATCAGAACCAAGTGATGGAAATGACGCCAGAACTCCGATTGTTTCTAGAAACCGTCTGGGAAACATTTGAGGACGGCGGCTATTCCCAAATCCGATTAAATGAACTGCAAGACAGCGAAGCGGGTGTGGGCGTCTTTGTTGGAAACATGTATAATCAGTATTTTTGGAATATCCCTTCATTAGAACAGGCGGTACTGAGCTCTAATGGCGGAGACTGGCATATTGCAAATCGCGTTTCTCATTTTTTTAATCTGACAGGACCGAGTCTGGCTGTCAGCTCCGCATGCTCCAGTTCATTAAACGCAATCCATCTTGCGTGTGAAAGTTTGAAACTGAAAAGCTGTTCGATGGCAATAGCCGGCGGTGTCAATTTAACACTGGATCTCTCCAAGTATGATGCGCTGGAGCGCGCAAATCTTTTGGAAAACGGAAATCAAAGCAAAAGCTTTGGCACAGGAAGCGGACTTATTCCGGGTGAAGGTGTCGGAGCTGTCCTGCTAAAACCGCTCTCTAAGGCGATAGAAGATCAGGATCATATTTATGCCGTTATCAAAAGCAGTTTTGCCAATCATAGCGGCGGAAGACAGATGTATACAGCGCCAGATCCGAAGCAGCAAGCTGCATTAATCGCCAAGTCGATTCAGCATTCCGGCATTGACCCGGAAACAATCGGCTATATTGAATCTGCGGCAAACGGCTCAGCGTTAGGCGACCCGATTGAAGTGATCGCACTAACGAACGCATTTCAACAGTACACAAATAAGAAGCAGTTTTGCGCGATAGGCTCTGTGAAATCGAACCTTGGACATTTGGAGGCGGCTTCCGGCATTTCTCAGCTGACGAAAGTTCTGTTACAGATGAAAAAGGGAACGCTTGTGCCGACGATCAATGCCGCTCCTGTCAATCCAAATATTAACCTGGAAAACACAGCATTTTTTCTTCAGAAACGAACGGAGCCATGGCATCAGTTAAAAGATCCTGAAACAGGAAAGTATCTGCCCAGAAGAAGCATGATTAACTCTTTCGGGGCGGGAGGGGCCTATGCGAATCTCATTATAGAAGAATTTATCGGCGCCGCACCTGAGAAACAAACAGTGTCTCACCAGCAGGAATGTCTGGCCGTTTTTTCAGCGAAAACGAAATGGAGCCTGCTCAGCTATCTTGAAAAAATGCGGGTGTTTTTAGAAAAGAACCCTTCTTCTGCTATTGAAGCAGTTGTACATTCATTACACAGGATCAACCACGACTTAGAACATAGGGCTGCTTTTACGGTTACGTCGACGCAAGAATTGATTGAAAAACTAAAGATTTTCCAAATATCAAAAGAAAGCTCACTCCAGCAAGGTATCTATACATCCTTTGATTTACAATCAGGTGCGATTTCTCCGAATGCAGGATTAGCCCATGAAACAGCGCAGCAATGGGCAGCGGGGGCCTCGATTCATTTTGACCATATACATCAAGGGAAAGGATCTGGCTGGATCAATCTGCCTCACTATGCATTTGACCATAATACAGCATTTCATTTTGATGCCCTGCCGGATGAAAATGGGAAAAGACATGATGAGCAGACGGCTCATCATCCGTTGATCCAAGATTCATTCGATTACGATGAGCCTTATGTTCAAGGCCATGTGTTCAACAACGAACGGGTGCTCGTCGGTGCAACCTACGCAAGTCTGGCGATTGATGCATTTTTTGACATGTTCCCTGAGGAAAACGGCGGCCGTATCAGTAAATTAAGTTATCTAAACCCTGTTGTCATAAAACAAGGGCAAACAATTGAACTGAAAACTGAGCCGCTTCAAAAAGATCATGAACTCGATTTGCAAATCATGTATCGTGAGCAGGCATCTGAGACCTGGAAGCCTGCCGCAATCGGACAATGTCAAAAGGGTCATTTTGAAACAAAAAAAGTCAACATCGAAAGATTAAAACATTCGTTAATCGAGCTGGATCATATTGAACAAATGTATCAAACCGGCGATGGCGGCGCTGAGTGGGGAGACTTGTATAAAACCATTACTCATCTATACAGAGGCAATGACTCGATCCTTGCAAAAGTGCGTTTGTCTCAAAACGGCATGGCAAATGCGCATCACTACACTGTAAACCCATTGATTACTAACAGCGCTTACTTGGCCATTCTCAGTTTCATAGAACAATTCGACATAGCGGGCCGTTTCTTGCCATTTGGAATCAACGATATACAATTCACAAAAAATAAAATAAAAGAAGATTGCTGGCTTCTGATCACATTCGTTAAGAATACCGGTGAAATGCTGTTGTTTGACGTAGATGTGATCAATGAATCGTCAGAGACGGTACTGCGCTATTCAGGGTACTCTTTAAAGCAATTCCGTTTGACAGATCAAGGGGAAAAAGAGGGGAATCAGGAAGTCCAAATGTACGATATAAGAGACCGCATTCGAAGCTATATCACAGATAAACTGGCTGACAAGATGGCCGATCCATCAAAACTGTCTCTGACAAAAGTTCATATCATGGATTTGGGGATCGATTCTTCCCAATTGATTGCATTGACAAGAGAGCTGGAATCAGAGACAAAGATCGAATTAAACCCTACTTTGTTTTTTGAATATCCGACTGTTCAAGAATTGACCGATTTTTTTGCGGAAAAACATGAAAGATCCTTTGTTCAATTGCTTGGCGGGGCCAATCAACAGCAGGCATTCCCCGATATAAAAGAAAACAAAATAAAACCAATTCAAACAGATGAAAGAAAGGCGGATGAAACAAAAGAATATCCGGCAGACGGTATAGCCATTATCGGCATGTCGGGACAGTTTCCGAAAGCAAATAATGTAACGGAATATTGGGATAACCTGATTCACGGAAAGAACTGTATTTCTGAGGTGCCGGAAGAACGATGGGACTGGCGCGAATATGCCGAAAAAGCTGAAGGGGAGCAGTCAAGCCTCCAATGGGGCGGTTTTATAGAAGGCATAGGTGAGTTTGACCCGCTGTTTTTTGGCATTTCACCGAAAGAAGCGGCGGCAATGGATCCTCAGGAGTTTCTGCTTTTGACACATGCGTGGAAGGCGATGGAAGACGCCGGTATAACAGGCCAAGCCTTATCCAGCCGCCCGACAGGAGTTTTTGTCGCAGCCGGCAATACCGATGCAGCTGTGATCCCTTCTTTAATTCCAAACCGTATATCCTATGCGCTGAATGTAAAAGGGCCGAGTGAATATTATGAGGCTGCCTGTTCCTCAGCTCTTGTCGCTTTGCACAGAGCTATTCAATCCATTCGAAACGACGAATGTGAGCAAGCCATTGTCGGGGCTGTGAATCTGCTGCTCTCACCAAAAGGTTTCATCAGCTTCGATTCAATGGGATACCTGAGCGCGGAAGGAAAAGCCAAGCCCTTTCAAGCAGAGGCGAACGGGTTTGTCAGAAGTGAAGGTGCAGGGGTTCTCATCATTAAACCTTTACAAAAAGCAATGGAAGATTCAGATCATATATATTCGGTCATAAAAGGGACAGGTGTATCGCATGGCGGCAAGGGTATGTCATTGCACGCGCCTAATCCGGTCGGCATGAAGGATGCGATGCTGAAGGCTTATCATGGATCACAAGTCGATCCAAAGACGGTGACTTATGTAGAAGCGCACGGAATCGCCTCGCCTTTGGCGGACGCGATTGAAATAGATGCGTTGAAATCGGGCTACAGTCAGCTTGAAATGGAGCACTCACAGCAATTGCAAGAGGAAACGCCATGTTATATCAGCAGTTTAAAGCCGACAATGGGGCACGGTGAACTTGTCTCAGGCATGGCCGCTCTCATAAAGGTCAGCATGGCGATGCGGCATAAAACAATACCCGGTATTCCCGGTTTTGTGTCTTTAAATGATCAGGTGTCATTGCAAGGCAGCCGTTTCCGAATGACCGACAAGAACCGGCAGTGGGAAGAAGTAAACGATGATGCAGGCAGAAGGACCCCGCACAGAGCGGGTATTAACAGCTATGGGTTTGGAGGAGTGAATGCGCACGTCATTTTAGAAGAATATATTCCTTCTCAACCAGAAGCGTTGTGCGAAAACGTAAATGAGCCTCAGATAGTGGTCCTTTCTGCTAAGAACCAAGACAGACTCAGAGCCGCAGTGCAGCAAATGCTTGACTATGTAAAACAGCAAAAAGAACTATCATTACAAAATTATGCTTATACACTTCAAGTCGGACGCGAGGAGATGAGCGACCGGCTCGCATTGGTGATCCGCAGTAAAGACGAACTGGTGCTTGGATTGGAAGATTACTTAAAAGCAGAAGACAATAAGCTGAAACATACTGTACCATTCTTTATCGGGAATTCAGAAGAAGGCTTATCAGATATCGGCACCTTGCTTGAAGGCACATTGGGAGAGGTCGTCATGCAGACGCTGATGTCTGAAAACAATCTTGAAAAGATCGCTTTTTGCTGGACAAAAGGGGCCCGAATCCCGTGGGAGCGGCTCCATCAAGGAAAAGGTGCGCGCAGAATATCATTGCCTTCTTATCCGTTTGAAAAAAGAAAATGCTGGAATGGTTTTCAATCGCCGGAGATAGCCCCTTCTTTTTCAGATGATGGGCATATTCCTCAGAAAGACGGCGATATTCGGCTGATATCTGATGTATTAGGGATGGCTCCGGAAGAACTAAGTCTTCATAAATCTTTGCAAGATTACGGATTTGATTCTATTCTTTGTATACAGTTACTGCAGCAATTGCAATCCAGTGTTGATCCTTCGATCAGCCTGGCGGAGCTGAAAGCATGTCAAACCGTGCATGATATGATGGATTTGATATCAAAAAAAGAGGATAAATCATTATCAGACCAGCCGGTTCAGACTGTCTGCCGACAGTATCCTGAATTGATACCGTTAAATAACAGCAAGCAGGGACGCCCTGTGTTTTGGTTTCATGGAGGAGTAGGCGGAGTCGAAATCTATCAGCCATTTGCCCGTAAAAGCCAGCGTCCTTTTTACGGAATACAAGCAAAGGGATTTATGACTAACCATGCTCCTTTACAAGGGATTGAACAAATGGCTTCCTATTATATAGAAATCATTCGAACCATACAGCCGGAGGGCCCTTATGATGTAGGCGGATATTCCTTGGGCGGAATCCTGGCGTATGAAGTCACACGCCAGCTGCAAAACCAAGGGGACGTTGTCAAAAGCATTGTCATGGTGGATTCTCCGTATAGTACTGAATATCAAGAGAATGAACCTTCCTTGAAAACGTCAATGCTGCAAACAATAAATACGATGCTGGCAGCCGCTTCCCAGCCGGAAAAGCTTCATGACGTTCTCATCAGCCGTGAAGAGGCAAATATAAACGCAGAGGATGAAGTATTTTTAACAGAACTGATTGGTTTGGCCAGACAACGGGGGCTGAACAAAACGGAGAAGCAAATACGGACACAACTTAAACAAATGGTGAAAGCTCAGCACGCTTATGAATTTGAGGCGTACACTGTGCAGCCGCTTGCTGATCCTGAAGCAGTAAAATGTTATTACTTCCGCAATAAAAGCAGGTCATTCCTTGGTGACTTGGACATTTACTTTACCATTTCAAATGAAAAAATACCGTTAGATCATACTGCCTACTGGGAGGAATGGGAACGGCAAATTTCTCAATTCCATCTGATAGATGTGAATTCTACCAATCATTTAATGATGTTGACGGAGCCTAAAGCATCCAAAGCCATGTTAGAGTTTTGTGAAAAGCTATATTCAAATAGAGGCGTAGTAAACGCGAATTTTCTTAAAGCTTTCCGAAAAAGACACGAAACAGGCGAAGAAAGAGCAGACGAATTGGTGAAGCGGTGAAGAAACACAAAAGCCCCCTGTGCTGGCAGGGGGCTTTCAGCGTGTCGACAAACCCTCGCATTCGTTGTCAGGCCTGCTGAGTCGGTGGTCACGTCCAAGGAAGGAACGGCGGCTAATCGCTCAGGCGTCCTGCCTGAACGCCGCCGTCATCACTTTCTGTGAAAGCCCTATGCTCGTCCTTCCTAGACTGCAAAGGTTTCGGATCACGCTGAAAGGATGACAAAATCCTAAAACTTTAAACCGTTTTAGGATTTTGTCAACGATCTGAAGCCCCCCTGTGCTGGCAGGGGGCTTTTATCTCTTATGATCAGCTGAGGTGTGAAAGCGAGTTGTTCTTTGCAAGTGAGACAGGAAGGCTTTCTAATCCTCTTAAAAAGGCATTTTTTCTCCATTTCATCTCTTCAGACGCTATGGCAAGTTCGATATTCGGAAATCGTTTCAGAAGTGCGTTAAACGCAATTTGCCCTTCCAGTCTGGCCAGCGGCGCCCCTAAACAGAAGTGGATGCCAAAGCCAAATGAGATATGCCGGTTAGGTGTTCTGGTAATATCGAATGTTTCTGGATTTTCAAAACGTTCAGGGTCACGGTTGGCAGAACCGATGCCTATAAAAATCATATCTCCTTTTTTGATAGAATGGCCTTGGTATGTGAAGTCCTCGATGGCCCATCGATTCGCCATCATGACGACAGGGGAGGTGTATCGCAGCAGCTCTTCAACAGCTGTGTCTATCATTTCGGGATGCTGCTGAAGTTTTTCTAATTCTTCCCTGTGCTGAAGCAAAGCGAGGGTGCCTGATCCGAGTAAGTTAACCGTCGTTTCAAGACCCGCCACAACCAACAAGAACAGCATTGAATAAAGCTCTTTTTCGTTTAACTTCTGGCCATCCTCTTCAGCGTGCACAAGTTTACTAATCAAGTCGTCTTTTGGGTATATCCTTCTTTCATCTATCAGCTTCCCGATATAGCTTTTAAACTCTCTGAGGGATTGATTGGTCAGCTCTCTGTTACTCTCTGAAGTATCAACCATGGCATTGGTCCATACTTGAAACTGTGAACGATCTTCTTTAGGTATTCCCATCATTTCTGAGATCACAATGAACGGCAGCGGGGACGCAAATGATTTCATGATATCCGTTTCATTCTCTTTTTCCATTTCATCTAAAAGCCGTTCAGTAATTTGTTCGATGCTGCTGCGCAGATTTTCAATCGTGCGGGGGGTAAACGCTTGATGAACCAATGATCTTAGGCGGGTGTGATCAGGTGTGTCTTTCGCCAGCATATGATCAGATACGAAATCGACATCCTCGCTGACATTTAACATTTTAATTTGTTCTTTACTCATCACGTTTTTTACGTCTCTGGTAATTCGATTATCTTTTAGGAACGCCATACAATCATCGTAACGGGTGATTAACCATGCCGGATATGTACTTCCAAACCGATTTAATTCAAATCGATGAATGGGGGCGTGCTCTCTAAAACGTCCCAAAACTGAAAAGGGATTTTCATTAAATTCTTTAGCATGCGGATGAAACATCAATTTTTCCATTTGCATTCTCCTCGCCTCATAATTAAAACTCAGATAGATCAGAAGTTAGAATCGAGCTTTGCGATGTCTGTACGCCCTCTTAAAAACAGATATCGTTTGAGATCAGCGACAGTCTGTTATGTCTAAAACTATATATCTATTTCAGACATGATTCAATAGTTTCCAGATGAAAAAATTGGATTGTCTGGTGTATAAATGGTCAATTAAATAAGCGCCTTTGAATGAACTCAAAAGACGCTAACAAGACTGTATGTTTTCATAGGATTACAATTTTTGTTAGTTGTTTTGAAACATCGATTGTATATACCGCACGATCTGTCAGAACCTTAAGTCCTCTGGTTTCTTAATGAATGTGTATGACACCGAGTAAAGGGATCTCATAAGCACAAAGGGCTCCCAGAAGAGGGAGCCTTGTCTTTTTCTTGTTCTTTGAATCTATGATATTCTTTTAGACCTTTTTTTATTAATAAAGGCAGTTTTAAAACCTCTTGGCTCTTTCTTTAATCCCTAAATAATTTTGAAGGAGATCTTTTCTTATATTAAACGAGTGTGTTGTACAAGTAAGCAGATGGAGCTTTAGTCGGTCTGTTTTTAAGTTTGATTGAGAAGTTTCTTTACGCATTATTGATCACTTCCAAATCAGAACCATTATAGAGTTCTAATGCTGAAGCAAGCTCAATCCAAAGTAAAAGATCAACAATTTCATGAACTTTTTATCGGAAGGTCTAAAAATATAGGAATAAATACCGATATGGCAAATGAAATGTTTTTCTGAAATATAAACAGACGAGGCAGGAGAGAGACACATGCAGCAAAGCAATATATCAGATGTACAGAAATGGTTTCCGAGCGAGGACGGAAATGAAGCGAAAAGAAATGAATTTATGGATCTGATCGGGCAGCTGATTCAAGGAGTGGATGATCTGAAAAACCCCGATCAAGTCAATCTTGGCGGTGAAAAGAACAGGGAAGGCTTGTTTTATGAAAAATTGGTTTCCGAAAGCCGGATTCCCAATTCAGGTAAGCCGATGAAAGATGTCAATGAAGAGCTGTTGAAACTTTTGCATGGACATCCATACCACTCAAAATACTTTTTCACAAATATTCTCCCTATGGCCAGCATACCTGGCATCCTAGGAATGCTTACGGCCTTTATGGTCAATGGCAACAACCTGTGGGATGTGTACGGTCCTGCCGGAGCAGAGGCGGAAGTGAAGGTCACTGCAATGATGTCAAAGCTTGCGGGTTATGATGCCGAAAAAAGCGGGGGCTACACGACTTGGGGAGGACAGGGCGCAGTCTACAGCGGTCTGCGGATCGCGATTGCCAAAATGGCGCCTTCGTCCCTTCAACAAGGGGTGCCCGGAAACTTCTATGCATTCTGTTCTGAAGCGGCTCATTACAGCTTGTATAAGTCAATGGAAGCCGTTGGGCTCGGGAGTGACCGCCTGATCAAGGTCAAAACTCATTCCGATCATTCCATGGACACGGAGGATTTGCGAAGAAAGCTGAGACAGGTGTGTGAAAGCGGAGGCATTCCTGTTTATATCGTTGCCACGACAGGGACGACAGATGCGATCGGAATCGATGATGTCAGTGCTGTCCGGTCCGCCGCCGAGGAAACGGCTCATGATTTTGGATTGCAGGCTCCCCATATTCACGCAGATTCTGCGCTCGGCGGATTTTTTGCGTTTTTTAATGAGTATGATCTTCATGAGAACGCTTTATCTTTCAGCCCTGCCGTCATCAGCATGATCAAGCCGATTCAAGAGAAGATGAAGCACCTGCATTTAGCCGATTCACTTTGTTTTGATTTTCAGAAGCTCGGTCAGACGCCGTATGTAACAAGCCTGTTTCTCGTTCAGGATGCCCATGATCTGAAACGGATTGACCTGGATCCTGATGAAACGCCTTATGTCGGCCACCGCGGTTATGGCGACTATCATACGGGCTACACGCTGGAATGTTCCCGGATGGCCAGCTCGATCAGTATGTACAGCGCGCTCATGGCATTTGGACGTGAAGGCTACCAAAAACTGCTCGGCCAGTTTCTTGAAGTGAATCTGCATTTTCGTGAACAGCTCGCACGTCGCATTCCACAGGCGGATATTATGAATCCGGACAACACCGGCATGTCGACGCTGTTTCGGATTTATCCTGAAGGGGCGCCGAGGTTTTCAGATGAAATCTCGGGAGCGTGCACGGTTCAAGAGCTGGAAAGAAACAATGCACTGAATGAAAAATTATTTGAAAAGCTCGGAGCGAAGAGGGATCAAATGTTTTTTGGCGATACGAAAAAGCATTTGCTTGCGGGAACACGTGAAGGGATTGAGGTTCCGCTCTGCGTCAGCAAATTTTTCGTCATTTCTCCTTATACAATGCCTGAGCATATTCCGGGAATTATTGATTATTTAAAAGAGAATATTGAGGAAGTCTGCCGGGCGCACGGTTCTCTCATGACAAATTAAAAGGGGATATAGACGATGAAAACATTGAAGAAAAAGCTAACGGAACACATATCAGCCAAAATCATGATCGGTGTCGCTTTGGTTCTCCTTATTACGATTGCAAGCTTTTCGATCGTTTTTAATATCATAAGCAAAGACTTGTCAGAACAGCTGAAACAGCAGTTTCAAAACCGGCTTTATACCGATATTCATCTCGCGGAAAATCAAATCAGCCGAATTGACGGGAACACGCTTGATATGGACTCAGCTGACAGCCCGCTTTATCAGGAAACGAAAAAAACCGTTAATGAATTAAAAAAGAAAAACAACCTTGAAAATATTTATGTTCTCTCCAATCAGGGAGGCAAGGAACGAATACTCGTTTTATCCGATACAGAGGATGATTTCGGCACCGCATATGGCTTTTCACCCGAAATGAAAGAAGCTTTAACTGCAAATAAAGTGATGTTAAGCGATGTGTACGAGGATAAATACGGGATTCATCAGTCGATTTTTCTGCCGCTGACAGACAGTTCCGGTGAACAGACGGGGATTTTGGGCATCGATTTGGATGCTTCTGTCATTCCGGCCACAGCCGATAAAGCAAAATGGTACACGCTCGGAATCGCGGTATTTGTCATACTGATTGGATTGATCATGGCCTATTTCCTCGGCACTTACATTGCAAAGCCGATCCGGCAGTTGATGAAGGCCTCGGAAAAAATTGCGGACGGTGATCTATCAGCCGAAATCTCTGTCAAAAGCCGTGATGAGGCCGGCAAATTAGCCGAATCCTTTAAGCGGATGAGTGAAAATTTAAAACAGCTGATCGGACAAATTTCGGATTCATCCCAAGAGGTGTCTAAAACGAGTCTCCAGCTCAAAAATGTCTCGGCTGAATCTAGTGAGAGTGCGGTTCAAGTAGCTGAATCCATGAACAGCATGAGCGAGGGGATCAATGAGGTCGTCTCATCTGTTACAGATTGTCATACATCGGCCGCTGAAATTGATCAGCAGATTTCCAACGTGACAGACAAAGTGAACGAGATGAAGGATGTCGCCGAAGGCGTCAGCAAAGATTCCAAGACCGGGCAGGAGCTTGTCGAAGAAACATTGCGTCAGACCCATATGATCAAGAACGTGATGGAAGAATCAAAACAAGCGGCAGCAGACATGCAGAATCACACAGAAGAAATCGAAAAAGTGATCGGAATGATTTCTTCAATAGCCGAACAGACGAATTTACTGGCGCTGAACGCTTCGATTGAAGCTGCAAGGGTCGGTGAAGAAGGACAAGGCTTTGCAGTTGTGGCGGGAGAAGTCAGAAAGCTGTCCGAACGCTCGGCAGACGCCGCTTTATCCGTCTCCCAGCTTGTAACAGGGACACAGGAAAGCAGCCGTCTAGTGATGGAACGGATTCAGGAGGGCAATGATGCGGTTGACAAAGGGCAGGTTTTAATCAACGGCACATATGAGAATTTTTCAGGCATTTTTAAAGGGATTTCTCAATTTGCCGAAAGAACAGATCAATTGCTGCAATCCTTATTAAAAGTTGAAAAATCTTATCAAAGCATTTCTTCTGCTATGGAGCAGATTTCCGCCGTAACCGAGGAGCAGGCGGCAGGCTCAGAAGAAGTGGCGGCCGCGGCCGAACAGCAAAGCGCCGGCATGCAGGAAATCGCGTCGGCGATTGAGCAGCTGTCCTCTCTGTCCGAAGATTTAAATCAAGCGGCATCCAAGTTTAAATTGGCCGAATAAAAAGCAAGCAGCCTGATCAGAAATGATCAGGCTGCCTTGTTTTAAACCGGATTGAGGATCCGGTTTAAAAACTGTTTAGTGCGCTCCTCTTTTGGCGCGGAAAAGATTTGATCGGGCGGACCCTGTTCGACGATGACGCCGCCGTCGATCAAAACGACTTCATCAGCGACATCCTGCGCAAATTTGACCTCATGTGTGACGACGACCATCGTCCATCCCTCATTTGCAAGGTCTTTCATGACCTTCAGCACTTCACCGACCAGTTCGGGATCAAGAGCTGATGTTGGCTCGTCAAAAAGCATCAGCTCAGGCTTGATCGCCAGCGCCCGGGCAATGCCGACGCGCTGCTGCTGTCCGCCTGACAGCTGAAACGGATAAAGATCCATTTTCTCCTCAAGTCCGACTTTTTTCAGCAGCTGGACGGCTTCTTTTTTGACTTCCTCTTTATTGCGCTTTTGCACCTTCACAGGACCTTCCATCACATTTTGAAGCACAGTGCGGTGCGGAAACAGGTGATAGGCCTGGAACACCATTCCCGATTTTCTCCGCAGGCGAAGCAGATCAGCAGGTTTATGTTTCTTTGAAAAATCGATCGTAAAATCGTCAAAAGAAAGAATGCCGCGGTTTGGTATTTCAAGTGCATTCAGACAGCGAAGCAGCGTTGTTTTTCCAGAACCGGAAGGCCCCAAAATGGCGATCACTTTTCCTTTTTCGATGTTTAAATCTATTTTTTTTAAGATTTCGTTTTCGCCAAAGGATTTGTTCAGCCCTTTTATCGAAAGCATAGTCTTATCCCTCCTTATTTGGCCACATACCGGTCTAATCGCCGTTCAATCTGCTGCTGAACGATCGCAAGAACAAAACAGATGATCCAATAGATGAATGCGGCTTCCATATATATGATTAAAATTTGGTCAAGGTTGCTGGCGCCGATTTCCTGGGCTTTACGGAATAATTCAGCAACTAAAATCTGTGACGCGAGAGATGTGTCCTTAACTAAGCTGATAAATGTATTGGATAATGGCGGAATCGAAACGCGCACAGCCTGCGGCAGAATGACTCTGGAAAGCGCCGTTTTTTGGGTCATTCCGATCGAATAAGCCGCTTCCCATTGTCCTTTTGGAACCGAAAGGATGGAAGCGCGGATAATTTCTGATGCATAGGCGCCGACATTTAATGAAAAAGCGATGACAGCGCTTGGAAATGGATCAAGCGTGACTTGGAACGCCGGAAACAAGTAAAAAATGATAAACAGCTGAACGAGCAGAGGCGTTCCGCGGATCGCCGAGACATAAATGCCGAAAATCGCTTTTAAAATACGCGATTTGGACATTCTTGCAAGCGCCGTAATCAGTGCAATGATCATTCCGAAAATAAAAGAGAGAATGGCAAGGGGAATCGAATAATAGATTCCCCTTAGAAAAATCGGCCAAAACGACTCCCGCACAAGATCCCACGGGATGGCTGCACCGATGGCCGCCGCCTGTATATTATTTAGAAACATCTTCACCAAACCATTTCTTCGCTATGTTAGCCAGTGTGCCATCCTCTTTCATGTCTTTCAGCGCGGAGTTGACTTGCTCAACCAGTTCACCGCTTCCTTTGCGGAAAGTGAAATGTGTCGTTTGAGGTTCGCCTGTTTCAAAACCGATTTTCAGGTTTTTGCTGTCTGATGATTTCAAGTAGTTCAATACGGCGAGCTTATCATTATAGGTAAGATCAACACGGCCCTGCTGAATAAGCTGGAATGACTGAGCCATCCCTTCAACACCTTCGATTTTGGCCCCGGCGTTTTTCGCCAGATCGTTATAGTTGCTTGTCAATGACTGTGCAGCCGTTTTTCCTTTGACATCCTCTTCAGATTGAATGTCGTTATTGTCCGCTTTTATGACAACGACTGCTTGGGAAGTTGTATATGAATCGGAAAAATCGTACTTGTCTTCACGGTCTTTCTTTCCGACCTGATTGGCCACAACGTCAAAACGCTTTGAGTTGAGACCGGCAAACATGCTGTCCCATTGCGTTTCTTTAAAGTCAACTTTTAGGTTGAGTCGCTTCCCGACTTCCTTCATGACTTCGACGTCATATCCTGTTAATTTGTCCGTTTTTTTATCATGAAAGGTAAAAGGCTCGTATGTCCCTTCTGTTCCGACGGTCAGTACCCCTTTATCTTTAATTGAAGACCAAAGATCCTTTTCGCCGCCCGTGTTTTGATCCTGGGAATTGTCGCCCGATGCTCCGCAAGCGGCTGTCACGGCAATCAATAGTGTCATGAGTACAGCGAATATTGCTCTTTTCATTTTTATTCCCCACTTTTCTGATTGGATTTAGTTGATATGATTTTACTTAAGGGCCTTCCAAAAGTAAAGCATAAACCTTTTTTAGTATGAGTCAAGAAATTCGTTTTTAGTGATGAAGAAGGTCATTCATGTTCATGATCAAGACGGATATTCCATTTTTTGATTCGGTATTGAAGGCTCTGCCTGCTGATCCCCAAGAGCCTCGCCGCCTGTGAGACATTGTCATTGCATTTTTTGAGGGTTTTTTGAATATAATATTTTTCAGCATTCTCGATTTGCTCCTTTAAGGGCGTGGCTGAGGCGGAAGGGAGCGGGGCAAACAGATCATAACCAGGCGGCGCCGGCAGCTGCTCTTTTGCCGCGGTTTTCGCTCTGTATTGCAAAGGAAGATGCATCAGATCCATTTTTTCTTCATATGACATCAAATTCATTGCGCCTTCGATCAAATGCTCAAGCTCCCTGACGTTTCCCGGCCAATCATATGAAAGAAGGAATCGGCGGACTTCATCTTCAAAACCGTTGACCTCCATTTGGAACATAGCGTTGTATTTGTCGATAAAATGCTTTGCAAGCGGCATGATATCTTCTTTTCGTTCTTTTAATGGAGGAATGAACAAGGTGACAACGCTCAGCCTGTAGTACAGATCTTTCCGAAGGCGCTGGGCGCTGACGGCATCGACAGGGTCTTCGTTCATCGTTGCGATGATTCTGACATCGATGGGAGTGTCCTTTGAAGCGCCGATCCGCCTGATCGTTTTTTCTTGAATAGCGCGCAGCAGTTTTGCCTGTAAACTGAAGTCCAACGAATTGATTTCATCAAGGAGCAGTGTACCGCCGTCAGCTTGTTCAAACAGGCCGGGACGGTCTACGGCTCCCGTGAACGCACCTTTTACCGTACCGAATAAAAGACCTTCGATCAGACTTTCAGGGAGGGCTGCGCAGTTTTGTGAAATGAATGGGCCCGTTGAGCGTTGGCTTCCGTTATGTATGCTTTGGGCAAACAGCTCTTTTCCGGTTCCGGTGTCTCCTACAATCAGAATGGAAGAAGAGGTTCGGGTCGCCCGTTTTGCATGTTCAGAGACTTCTTTGATTGCCGGGCTGGCGCCGATCAGGCTGTCAAACGTATATTTTGTGTTTTCGGTTTTATTCATATTTTCTCTGATCAGCCGTTCAAGTTTTGTGACATCTTTGGCAATCTCGACTGCTCCTTTTATATTCCCATGTTCCATAATGGGAAATGTATGATTGACGGTCGTAATTTCCTGGCCTTTGTTATTAAAGTAAGTCTGCTTGACGTTTTTGTTTGTTTTTCCGTACTGGAGCGCCTGGACGAGTGTGCTGTCATGCTGGTTGGCAAACGTAAAAACATCCAGCAGATTTTTGCCGAGCACATCCTGGACATCCATCCCCTCAATCTGACTCATTTTTTTGTTATATACGGCAGATGTGCCGTTTTCGTCGACGACATGCAGGCCGACATCAATTTCATCAATGATCCTTTGAAAAATAAGCTGCAATAATTGATTGTTTGTAAGCACGTGACATCCCCCTTTGTCTATCTGTTTACATTTTAATCGAAGATCCATGACGGGTGCAAAAAAATATGCATTCATTTTTTGCATGTTTGAAGAAAAAGTGCAAAAATTTTTGCGTCCTTCAGGAATAAAATTTTGAATATTTGCGGTTTTCTGTGTTGGCACGATACTTGCATATAACAAATAGCGAAACAAAATACGACATCTGGCATGTATGTCCAAAAACAAGAAGGAGGAATCCGAATGACGGTTTTATCAAAATCCGAGAAAATTATGAATCAAACCGCACATTATGGGGCGAATAACTATCACCCTCTGCCGATCGTGATTTCTGAAGCGGAAGGCGCATGGGTAAGAGATCCTGAGGGCAATCGATATATGGATATGCTGAGCGCTTATTCCGCAGTGAATCAAGGGCACAGGCACCCGAAAATCATTCAGGCGCTGAAAGACCAGGCCGATAAAATCACCTTGACTTCAAGGGCTTTTCACAATGACCAGCTGGGTCCTTTTTATGAAAAGGTTGCATCGTTAACGGGAAAAAATATGGTGCTTCCGATGAATACCGGCGCTGAAGCGGTTGAATCAGCGATTAAAGCGGCGCGGCGCTGGGCCTATGATGTAAAAGGCGTCTCAGACAACCAGGCGGAAATCATCGCATGTAAAGGTAATTTTCACGGCCGGACGATGCTGGCCGTATCCCTTTCTTCAGAAGAAGAGTATAAGCGCGGCTTCGGACCGATGCTTCCCGGCATCAAGCTGATTTCTTATGGGGATTTGGAAGCGCTGAAAAAAGCGATCACGCCGAACACAGCTGCTTTCTTGTTCGAGCCGATTCAAGGCGAAGCGGGCATCGTCATTCCGCCGGAAGGCTTTTTAAAGCAGGCGGCTGAAATCTGCAGAGAAAACAACGTCCTGTTTATCGCCGACGAAATACAGTCAGGACTTGCGCGCACAGGCAAGATGTTTGCTTGCGATTGGGAGGAAGTTGTTCCCGACATGTACATTTTAGGAAAAGCGCTTGGAGGCGGTGTGTTCCCGATATCATGCATCGCGGCAAACCCGGATGTGCTGGGTGTATTTAATCCGGGTTCACACGGATCGACCTTCGGCGGAAACCCGCTTGCCTGCGCCGTATCTATCGCCGCACTGGAAGTGTTGGAAGATGAACATCTTGCAGAACATTCTTTAGAGCTTGGGGAATACTTTAAAGAAAAGCTTTCAGAAATCGACAACCCTAAAATGAAAGAAGTCCGCGGAAGAGGCCTGTTCATCGGGGTTGAACTAACTGAGGCGGCGCGTCCGTATTGCGAACGTTTAAAAGAAGAAGGGCTGCTCTGCAAAGAAACGCATGAGACGGTGATTCGCTTCGCTCCTCCTCTGGTCATTTCAAAAGAGGATCTCGATTGGGCCATTGAAAAGATTACCCGAGTTTTGTCGAAGTAACCTGAGAACGGCTGAACAATAAAGGGGTTGTTCAGCCTGTTTTTTTCGCGTGTATGCGAAGTTTGTCGTAAATTGAAATATAAGGAAATTATTCAGAAGATTTAAAAAATAGGTATTTCGAATGAAGGGGATCTGGAAAACAGGGAGAAATCTAGCGGAAGGGGTGTAGCGGTATGAATCACGAAAACAGAGAACAATATACATTGAAAAGAACAATGACATCACGGCATTTATTTATGATCTCGCTTGGAGGCGTCATTGGGACGGGCTTTTTCTTGGGAACAGGCTATACAATTAATGAAGCGGGGCCGATCGGGGCGATTCTTTCCTATTTAGCGGGCGGAATGATCATGTATTTTACAATGCTGTGCCTTGGCGAGCTTGCGGTGGCAATGCCTGTTTCAGGCTCTTTTCAGACATACGCGACAAAATTTATCGGTCCTGCCACAGGCTTTGCCGTCGGATGGATCTACTGGCTTGGCTGGTCGGTTACGGTCGCATTGGAGTTTCTATCGGCTGGGCAGCTGATGAAAAGGTGGTTTCCGGATGTCGGCGTCTGGATATGGTGTTTGATTTTCGGAGTGCTGCTTTTTTCGCTCAATGCCCTCTCTGCAAAGGCCTTCGGGGAATCGGAATTTTGGCTGTCCGGGATTAAGATCATTGTCATCCTTCTTTTCATTATTCTCGGAGGCGGTGCGATGTTTGGCCTGATCGACATGGAAGGCGGACAGGCTGCACCGTTCTTCTCCAATCTGATTGGGGACGGTATTTTTCCAAACGGCTTCGGAGCCATCTTTATTACGATGATCACCGTCAACTTTGCCTTTCAGGGAACAGAGCTGATCGGGATAGCGGCGGGAGAAAGCGAGAATCCGGAAAAAACGGTGCCGCGCTCCATCAAACAAACGGTATGGCGGACATTGGTGTTTTTCGGCCTGTCTGTATTTGTGCTGGCGGGATTGATCCCCTGGGAAAAAGCAGGGGTTGTTGAAAGTCCCTTCGTTGTCGTATTCGAACAGATTGGCATTCCATACGCCGCAGATTTGATGAACTTTGTCATTTTAATCGCTTTATTGTCGGTGGCGAACTCGGGTTTGTACGCATCGACGAGGATGCTATATTCCTTGGCGAATGAAGGGATGGCCGCTTCAGCTCTAAGAAAGGTCAACAAAAGAGGCATCCCGATGAATGCGCTTTGGATCACCCTCGGCTTTGCGGGCTTGTCTCTCATATCAAGCGTAGTCGCCGCAGAAACGCTGTACATCTGGCTTCTGTCGCTTGCCGGATTGAGCGCGCAAATCGGCTGGATCACGATTACGGTATCACAGCTGTTGTTCCGCAGACAATATGTAAAAGAAGGCGGAAAAGTTGAGGATTTGAAATTTAAAACCCCTTTATATCCTTTTTTACCGCTGGCGGGTTTTATTTTAAACAGCGTCGTCCTTGTGAGCCTTGCCTTTGATTCAGAGCAGCGGATGGCTTTGTATTGCGGGATTTTGTTCATGTCGGCCTGCTACTGTGTATATCACCTTTTTGTGAAAAAACGCCAGGCTGCTGAACATCAGGAAGAAATGATCTATCAAACTAAAACGAATGATGAGGTGGCTGTTGATGAATAAACATGTTTCACTGATTGGAATGCCGATGGATTTGGGACAGGCAAGGCGCGGAGTTGATATGGGGCCGAGCGCCATCCGCTACGCCCATATCGTGGAGCGCTTGTCTGAACTGGGATATGATGTCAAAGACCTCGGCGATGTGCCGATTAACCGCGACCAGCCTAAAGGTGATGAAGGATTGAAAAATTTAGTCTCTGTTTTGGAAGGGAATCAAAAATTAGCCGACATTGTTGACAATGTCATCGAACATCGCCGCTTTCCCCTCGTTTTAGGCGGGGACCACAGCATTGCCATCGGGACGTTGGCGGGTGTGGCCAAACATTATCAACAGCTCGGTGTGATCTGGTATGACGCCCACGGAGATTTAAATACGCTGGAAACGTCGCCGTCAGGCAATATCCACGGCATGCCGCTGGCAGTGAGCCTCGGAGTCGGCGATGAAAAGCTTGTCAGGCTTCACGGATATGCGCCAAAAATCAAACCGGAGCACGTCGTGATCATCGGTGCGCGTTCTCTTGATGAAGGGGAGCGGAAATATATCCGCGAAACAGGGATGAAAGTCTATACGATGCATGAAATTGACCGCTTAGGCATGACGAAGGTGATAGAGGACACGATCGAGTATCTGTCGGCAAACTGTGACGGAATTCATTTAAGCCTTGACCTCGACGGTCTTGACCCAAGCGATGCTCCCGGAGTCGGCACGCCTGTCGTCGGAGGCATCAGCTACAGGGAAAGCCATTTAGCGATGGAAATGCTCTATGACGCCGACATCATTACATCGGCCGAGTTTGTCGAAGTGAATCCAATATTGGACCATAAAAATAAAACCGGTGAGGCGGCCGTCGAATTGATCGAATCGCTGTTAGGCAAAAAGCTGCTGTAAAGCATGCAAAGGGAAGGGCATCTGTGAGATGCTCTTCTCTTTTTTGCGAGGTCTGCCCCAAATAAAAACCGGCTTTAGAACAAACTCAAAAATTGTCTCACAGGTTTCGGCAAAAAGCTGTTGGCCCGCCAGACGACGGACGGCGTCAAAATAAACGGATTGTCTTTAATCTCTAACGTCTGGACATGCCGGGCAAAATGCTCCGGAAGCATGGATAATGGCAGAATGGTCGCTCCGAATCCCGAAGTGACGAGGCTGAGCAGTGTTGTTGAATCATGGCACTCACAGACGACTGTCGGCTCTAAACCGTATGTTTGAAAGCTGTGAACGACCTCATCGTAAATCCCTTTTCCGTGGGCGGGCCTGAGCAGAATCAACGGCAGTTCGGAAATGTCTTTCATCCCGGCTTCCCCGCTGAGTCCGTATGATTGATTCCCCGGGAGAACGAGCTTGCAGGGGATGTCGGGCAAGTTTTTTGATTCAAAGTTTTTGCTGTAGAAAGGCGTAGTCGTAATTGCTGCATCAATCTGCCGGCTTTCCAGCAGTTCATTCAGCCGCACGGGCTCTCCTTCCCAAATGTTAAACATTAAGTTGGGGTACATTTCTCTGATCTGTGAGACCTTTGACAGCAAAAGGGCTGCACAGTAAATCGTTGAACCGACAGCAAGTGTCCCGTTGACTTCTTCACGCAGCTCCCGCACTTCCAAGATGGAATCCTCAAGTTTATGCAAAATGTCTTTCGCCCTTTTCAGAAAAACTTCTCCTTCATAGGTCAGCGTCAGGTTTTTCTTTTTGTTGCGGTCAAATAAGACGACACCGAGCTCCTCTTCCATTTGCTTCAACTGTCTGCTTAACGGCGGCTGGGCGATATGAAGCTTCTTTGCAGCCGTTGTGATTTTTCCTTCCTGGGCAATCGTGACAAAGTATTTTAATTGGCGAATATCCATTTTCATCAGCACTCCTAATGATATACCTTTTAGGTATTATATATAGATTTAATAGATATTTTCAATATGGTAAATAGAGGAGTATCATTTTATTTGAAGGCATCACAGGACAGAAAGGAGGACGCATATGAAGATCATCGTCGGAATCACGGGCGCGACCGGCGCCATCTTTGGCGTGCGGATGCTGGAGTGGCTGAAAAAAGCCGGCGCTGAAACACATCTGGTCATCTCTCCGTGGGCAGGCGCAACCATTCAGCATGAAACAGGATATACAATCAAGGATTTAGAAAAGCTTGCGTCTTTTACATATTCACATAAAGACCAAGCCGCCCGTATTTCAAGCGGTTCCTTTCAAACAGACGGAATGATTGTAGCACCTTGCAGTATGAAAACATTGGCAGGCATCCGCACCGGTTTGGCGGATAATCTGCTGACCCGTTCAGCGGACGTGATGCTGAAGGAACGGAAAAAACTGATCCTTTTGACGAGGGAAACCCCGCTCAATCAAATTCATCTTGAAAACATGCTTGAACTATCGCGTATGGGTGTGATGATTCTTCCGCCCATGCCGGCTTTCTATAACCATCCCCAAAATCTCATGGACATGGTCGACCACATTGTATTCCGGACGCTTGACCAGTTTGGCATCCATCTGTCTGAAGCGAAACGCTGGGAAGGAATGAAACAGGCAAAATAAAAGGAGGATAACAGAATGGCTTATCAAGACTTTAGGGACTTTTTAAACGCATTAAAAAAAGAAGGACAGCTTCTTGAGGTGCAGGAAGAGGTAAAACCGGAACCCGACTTGGGCGCCGCTGCGCGCGCCGTGAACAACCTCGGGGATCAATCACCCGCTTTGCTGTTCAATAATATATACGGATACAACAATGCGCAAATCGCAATGAACGTCATCGGCTCCTGGCCGAACCACGCTTTAATGCTGGGTCTTCCGAAAGACACACCCGTCAAAGAACAGTTTTTTGAGTTTGCCCGCCGCTACGACCAATTTCCTGTGAAGGTTCAAAGAGAAGAAACGGCGCCGTTTCATGAAAATGAAATCACGGAGGACATCAACCTGTTTGATATTTTACCGCTCTTCCGCATCAACCAAGGCGACGGAGGCTATTATTTGGACAAAGCCTGCGTCATTTCAAGAGATGTCGAAGACCCTGAAAACTTTGGAAAACAAAATGTCGGCATTTACAGAATGCAGGTGAAAGGGAAAGACCGCCTCGGCATCCAGCCCGTACCTCAGCACGATATTGCCATTCATTTGCGGCAGGCTGAAGAACGCGGCGAAAACCTTCCCGTCACAATCGCCCTCGGCTGTGAACCTGTCATTACAACAGCGGCGTCAACACCGCTCTTATACGATCAGTCAGAATACGAAATGGCAGGCGCGCTTCAAGGTGAGCCGTATAAAATCGTCAAATCTAAGCTTTCCAACTTAGATATCCCATGGGGAGCCGAAGTCGTCCTTGAAGGTGAAATCATTGCCGGGGAACGCGAATTTGAAGGTCCGTTCGGCGAATTTACCGGCCACTATTCAGGCGGCCGCAGCATGCCGATCATCAAAATCAAACGCGTATCCCACCGCACGAATCCGATTTTTGAGCACTTATACTTAGGCATGCCATGGACGGAATGCGACTATATGATCGGCGTCAATACATGTGTGCCGCTTTATCAGCAGCTGAAAGAAGCGTATCCGGAAGAAATCGTCGCCGTCAATGCGATGTACACCCACGGGCTGATCGGGATTGTTTCAACGAAAAGCCGCTACGGCGGATTTGCAAAAGCGGTCGGAATGCGTGCGCTGACAACACCGCACGGCCTCGGCTACTGCAAAATGGTCATCGTCGTTGACGAAGACGTCGATCCGTTTAATCTGCCGCAAGTGATGTGGGCGATTTCGACAAAAATGCACCCGAAACACGATGCGGTCACAATCCCGGATCTATCCGTACTGCCGCTCGACCCGGGTTCAAATCCGGCCGGCATCACCCACAAAATGATTTTGGATGCGACAACACCGGCAGCACCGGAAACAAGAGGCCACTATTCACAGCCGCTTGATTCCCCTCTAACCACGAAAGAATGGGAACAAAAATTAATGAATCTATTAAATCAATAAGATAGGAGAGTGTTTCATTATGCATACATGTCCGCGCTGCGACTTAAAAAAAGCGGAAACTGTCAGCAAGTCTCCCGTTGAAGGAGCATGGGAAGTCTATCAATGCCAACATTGTTTTTTTACATGGAGATCGTCTGAGCCCGAAACGATCACAAATCCTGCAACATACAATCCGGCTTTTAAAATCGATCCTTCCGAAGTCGAAACGGCCGTCCACGTGCCGGCGATTCCAAAGCGGAAAATCTAAAGGGGGGGCATCCGGCATGGCTCAACTATCAAACGAACTATTTCAACTCTTAAACGGACAGAAACTCGCCGCGAAACGGCATGAGGCGATGATGCTTCAGACCGTCACCGAAGACGGCTGGCCCCACACGGCCATGATCAGCGCCGGAGAAATCCTCGCCTTGAACGACACCGATGTCCGCCTTGCTCTTTGGCAAGGCACAACAACAACGGCAAACATCACCCGCACAGGCCGGGCGCTCTTCGTCACATGGTGGAAAGGCAAAGCTCATTATGTGCGGCTGTCTTTAACGAAACTGCCAGACTTAAAAGACGCCAAATACCCGAGAGCGCGCTTTGCCGGCACTGTCAAATCAGCCCGCGAAGACACCGCCAAATACGCCGATATCATCGCGGGTGTTCAGATTGAGCTGAAAGATGAAGATTCGGTTTTGCGGCGGTGGGAGGAGACGCTTGAGGAGTTGCAGAAATAACAGAAGGACCGTGGGGAACCATGGTCCTTTTATTATTTCTGCAACATGTGATTCGTCACTTTATAGGCCGCAAAAAAGCCGCCTGACATCACGAGAAACATAACCGCAAACACGCCGAACTTCCAAGTGAGAGAGAAATCAGGCAGGGAAAAGACGGATGTTCCTGAAACGAGGATGCCGACGAGATAGAAAGAGAGCGTAAAAGGCTTTCTATATTTTTTCCAAAATATTTTCGCGACGATATTTCTTTGAGGCTCGCTTTGATCCTTGAGAACCTTATTCAAGATGAGATAAATCATGAATGCGAAAAAAGATGTTCCCATGAGCATAAAGCCAATAACAAAATTTTTTTCTTTCCAGTTCATTGAAGGATTGATAAAACCGGTCAAAAGAATGCCTGCTACATATATGAGATAGATTGAGAGAATGATTTTATTTCTGCGTTTCACGAATGACATCTCCTTCAAGTTTTATGGCCGTATAAAGTCTGATATTTTGGCCGATGATATCTTGATTGGCTTTAATGAAAAAGTATTTGTGGATGATTTTGATCCCCGTGTAAGAAAATAGGCAAGCCATAAGCAAATAGACGATACTGATAAACAGGTTGACGACAGACTCGGAAAAATGCAAAGCAATGTGAGATATGATATAACCTGCTGCTGGGCAAATCATGAAAAAGCCGACGGCCCAAGAAGATGCGCTTCTTTTGTTTCGTTTATCATCAGGGAAGACAACCAAGTAGTACCGAATAGCGAGGAAAATGACGGCAGCATATATGAACAGAGACAGAATGATCAATGGCACATGAAAGCCAAACGCTGCAAACATCAACTTTTGCGACACGATCAACTGGCAATACGATATAGCGCTGAGCGATACGCCCATAAAGCGAACATATTTGAGTTTATGATGATAGCTGGTTATGTTTTTGACATTCATGATGATCATCCATATATTCATCACGATGGCGACAGGTACGGCGGCGAAAGTAAAACACTTGATTTCGTTCGCCAGCAAAGGGAATAAGCATAGAATATCCAGCATCAAAACGATAAAACAAGCCATTCCCCATTTCGTTTCCCGGCTGATGGAAGCTGTCAAATGAGATTGAATATTGTCGGGTAAATTTTTGTATGTCGCACGTTCTTTTAATTTCAGCAAGCTTCCGTTCCTCCGGTGTTAAAAATCAGCATAAGAGAAAGCATCTCGATGTGAGATGCTTAGAATTTTAATCCATCACCGCTTCAGCCAGAACTTGCTGAAACTCGATTTCTTCCTCGTCTTGATAGCCTTCGAAAATCACTTTTTCAATGTCTGAATGGTTAAATGCAAATGCATGTTCAGGATCAATATAACCTTCAGGATAGAAAACGCCGATATAATCAAACATCTTTGGATTATTGCTGACCATAATCTGCTTTCTTCCGTATATCATTAATCTCTTTGTTCCGCCTTCTAACAAGACGATAGAGCCGATTGGCAATAATTTATTTTGGGTCATGGCTGAATCTCCCCTTTCCTAATCTTTGATTTATGATGTCTTGATTGGCCTTAACAAAGATAAACTGATGGACAAACTTAACGCCGACGTAAGAAGATAAACAACCCATAAACAGATACATATAACTCATAAATAAATCAGCTACTGAGTCTGAAAAACGAAATATGAATTGTGCGGCTATATATCCTGCTCCTGGTCCTAAAGTTAACAGGTATGTTCCCCAAGCCGGGCTATTTTTCTTTTTTCTTTTATAATTTGGAAAGATTACTAAGTAGTATCGAATAAAGCCAATAATCACGATGAGATAAGCCAACAAAGAAGTCATCATATATAAAGGATTGGAACCTAACACAGAAAAACCGTATTTTTGTGATAGCACAAAATAACAAAATGATAAAACAGTGCCAGTTCCGCCTTTATATAATGTAAAGTGTAAAGCATTATGGCTACTAATTTTCATAAACATGACTATCAATGTCCAAATGTTAATGCCGATCATAAATGGCAGAGCTACCAAAGTAAAAAGTCTTTCTCCATTAACTAATAATGGAATAGCACATACTAAGTCTAGAAATACAACAATACAAAATAACAAGGCAATTTTGTCATCTTTCGTGACAATAGGTGTTAGATGTGTTTGGATTTCTGAAGGCAAATTTCCGTACTTAACTTTACCGTCCAACTTTATCAAAATTTCAAACTCCTTATCTGCTTTATTTGAACCAACCTGCTATAGTTTTTATTCCAGACTCTACTCCTTCTTTAGCCATATCTGTTATGCTTTTTTTATCTTCACCCCATTTTACTCCGCCTAATAATTCCGATACAAACATTGAAGCAACGAATGCCGCAGCACCAGCTGCTATAACTGGGGCACCAAAAGTTCCTATTGCTATAGCACCTGCCGCAGCACCGACACCTAGAGTCGCTGCTCCAATTCCGACGTCTACTCCAACATCTCCAACCGTTTTTTCCACTGAAACATTTGGGTCATTTATATTATGTATAAGATCTTCTCCGGTTGTAATTGCGACACCAGCCCAGCCCAGTTTGCTTTTCATTGCGCCTTTTATTGCGGAAGGAACTCTTGTTTGTCTAGCTATTTCAGGTGTATGTCCGGCCTTCAATTGCGATTCAGTCCATGTGTCAGCATAATTTTGTCCCTTAATATTAATGACTTTACCATTCTTAACTTTATAAGATGTTATTTCCTTTCCGTTTTTTGTAGTTTTTACAACTTTTTTAATACTTACCCCATCTTTAGTGCCGTGCTTTACACTCGTCCCAAAATCCTTTGCAGCAGTAGTCGTCCCATACAAACTTCCTGCACTGGATACAGGATACGCCCAATCGATCTCAAATGGAAGCTCTTCTTTTGTTGCATCATCGATTTTGCCATTTTCATCTTTTTCGCCGAGCCGTCCAAGCATTTTCTCCATCGGCGTTTCGACGGTGTTTTGCAGATCACTTTGCAGGTTGCCTGACGTTTGATTGATTGTTGAATCGTTTTGCGCTTCCAGGATCGACCCGCTCTTATATTTAGAGATCTCAATCCTCGGCCCTGTATACATCTTCTCCAACTGCTCGATGTACTGCTTCATCGTGTCGAGGTCTTTTCGCGCGGTTTTCAGCGCGTTTGTTTGTTCGCGGTCGAAGTTGTAGATTTTTTCGATTGTCTCGCTGATTTGTCGTTGGGCTTTTTTGGCGTTTTCGTTGACGGCGGAATCGTCGAGATCGGGCAGGTCGACAATGTGGCTGACAGTGGCGGCTGTCTGATTGGCTTTTGCTGTCAGTCTGGCTGTCAATGATTCAGCCTGGCTGACGCCGTCATGGAGTTCGTTTTCGAGAAAGCTTTGCGAGATAAAGCCGTTTTCAGTTGGCTCCAGGGAGCTGAGCGCACTTTTCGCCTTTTCTAAAATTCCTTTATAGTCGGAGATAAAAGATTCATAAAAAAGAAGAAAAGTGGTGTGGCACTCTTCGTAGAAGGAACGGATCGCCTCGCCTCCCGCGCCTTTTAAGGCGTCGTCGAGAGAGGTGATGCCTTTGACGCTTTGTTTGACTTTTGAAATGTCGTCTTCCTGGTTTTTCAATTCAGTCAGCGTTTTGTCGAGGCCGTTTTGAAATGCCTGGACATCTAATGTTTTCAATGCGATTCCCTTCCTTCTACTTGCTTTTGATGGATGATGCCAGTTTTTTGTCTGTGTCTTTCATCGTCTCCACTGCTGATTCGGTTTGGGCGATTTGTTTGGAGAGAGCCGAAGCGTAGGTTTCTGCCAGTTCTTTTAAGTCTTTATTCATTTCTTCGATTTTTTTGACGACATCAAGGTGGTTTTTGCCGCTGATGTCTGTCGGTACGCTCGACTTGATCCCCTCGGCGGAGTGCTTCAGCTTTGAGAGGGCGTGTTTAACTTCACCGGTTTTGACTTTGATTTCTTGGCTCATGTTTATGACTCCTTTAGCGGCGGGCCTCTTTTTCTTCTTTTTCCAGCTTCTCAATTTTCTTTTTTAATGAGCTGATATCTTGGCCGAGTGAATGAATTTCATCTTTTAAAGAAGCGATGCGCTCGTTTAATTTTTTAAACACCTCATTCAATTGCTTCCCGCAAATATCATTGTAGGCCGATTTCATATCGTTTCTGACGTTTTTAAAGGAATCGGCAAGGCTGCCCTGCCATGTCGTTGAAGACAGTCCGGGCTCTTTGATGCTGCTTTTCGAATCCTCAAATTCCTCTTTTGTGATTGTTAATTCAGATTTGCAATTTTTCAGATGTGTCAGCTGTTCTTTTTTGATGACTAGTGTGCCCTGCATGCCATATAGGACCGTTTTTTCCCAGATGATCATGGTCTGCCACCTCCCGGCAATTTGATTCAAATGGCCTGTTGGAATCATTTAGTAAAGGACCTTAATAATGTTACAACATGGTATAAATGAGTTGAATAGGAAAAATGAACCATGATCAAAAGAATGTTTTTAATGAAAATAAGCAATCGTTCTTTATCATGGCTGGAATTTCCGGCATTTTCCCTTTTTTTATAGGGTTAAAAGGCATGGTTCTTATGGCTTGTTTTTTTATCATATTTATTTTCTGTTTCACGAAATTTAAGGTTATTTTAAGAAAAAAGTGACCTTTCGAGAGGCCGAACAAGGTATTTCAGACGAAATGTCAAATAATTTAGGTATTTCATATGAACAAGGAGGGGTATTTGTCTGTTTATGATGAAAAAGGGGGCAGGACGAGTTTCCTGACAATATTTCCAGCCGGATTCTCAGAACATATGCTGCCAAATACGCGGTCAATGATGATTGGAAACGCTGTCTTTCCCCTGACCAACAGGGGGATGAGGATGAAGAAGCTGTTAGTTGTTTATGCGGTCATGCTTTGTTTGTTTTTTCTTTATGTTTATGATTATTCCCGCAGCGATAAAGCGGGATCTGCCGCAGGAGAAAGCGGAAGCCCTTTAGTGGGAAACCTTTCGGAAAAGTTCGTGATGGTGACGTTTCAGTCGGGAATTGAATATTGGAAGAGCGGTTTGAAAGGCTTTGAAGATGCTGCACAGCTTTTCAATGTCTCTGTCGAATACCGTGGGGCGGCCCATTATGATGTTCATGAACAAATGACTGTACTCGAACAGGTCATTGCAAAAAAGCCGGCAGGGATCGCTGTTTCCGCGATTGATTCCGAGGCTTTGAATCCCGTGATCGACAAGGCGTATGAGCAGGGCATTCCGATCGTTCTATTTGATTCAGATGCCCCCCTCAGTAAAGCTTCAACATATATCGGCACAAACAATATGGAAGCGGGCTCCGCAGCTGCCAGGCAGATGGCTGAATTTTTGGATGAAAAGGGCGAAACAGCCGTGATTACCCAGCCGCGGCAGTATAATCAAGAGGAAAGGACAGAGGGATTTAAACAAACGATTGAACAACATTATCCGAAGATGAAGGTCTACGCTGTTTTAGACGGCAAAGGGGATGAACTGACTTCGAAAAAAGAAGCGGCGGCCATTTTGAAAAAAAACCCGGACATTCAAGGGATTTTCACGACGGAAGCAAATGGAGCGAGCGGGGTGGCCCAGGCTGTAAAAGCGGCGGGATTAGAAAAGAAAGTCCATATCATCGGTTTTGATAAAGATAAAAAAACGCTTGACGGCATCAAGGATGGAACGATTTCAGCCACTCTCGGACAAGATACATGGCAGATGGGCTACTGGTCGCTGCATATGCTGTTTTACTCAAACCGCCATTTAAAAGATACGCGCTCGCTTCCATCGTCAATCGATACGGGAATCACGATCATTACAAAAGAAAATGTGGAAGCTTACTATGCGAATGATTAAACTCTCCATCAATAATGTACCGATCCGCTATAAGCTGATCAGTCTGCTGCTTTTAATCAGCATGCTGCCGACAATCGGTTTGGGTATTCTGTCGGGATGGGCGGTTGAGAGCATTATTGAAAAACAGATGATCGATCATACATTGCAGCTGATCGGTGAAGTAAATAAATCGACTGAAGTCTATGTCAGCCACATGCAGAACCTGACCTATTTGATTTCAATGAATGAAGAAATGGAAGCGTTTTTTGATCAAAAAAAAGGTGACGGGGAAGCGGATTACAAACGAAGGTCGTTTTTGCAAGAGCTGACCTCTCTGTATTCTGAAGCGGCGGGCATTCTTGTCGTAAATGATGAGGGTGAGATGATCAGCAATGAAATGTATAAGCGGACTCAGACGGATTTGACAAAGGAACCTTGGTATCAGGCGGCTGTAAAAAATGAAGGAATTTTTAAGATGATCGGGAAGCCTGTCAACCGGAATATCAGAAACCATGTCCACTACAGGGAAGATGAAGTCGTCTCAGCCGTCAGAGCTGTGATAGATCCGGAGACGCAACGTGTCAAAGGCGTGGTTTTAATCGATCTGAAACTGCGCGTGCTGGCGGAAGCGACAAAAAATATCCGTTTGGGGAAAACGGGTTATCTCATGATTATGGATGAGAACGGCGGTGATATTTATTCTCCGGAGGCTTCAGAGCTGTTTTTGCCGAAACAATGGTTTCAACAGGAAAGCTCCGGCGATTTTTCAAAGCGGATCAAGGGGGAAGATTACCAGTTGATCTATGAGACTTCCGCTTTTACAAACTGGACGACGGTCGGCGTCTTTAAAACCGGTGAACCGGTATTTGAAGTGAAAGAAATCCACTTATATGTGCTGTTGTTTTTGTTGGCTGCGGCGTTTTTGGGAATGACGGCTTCCTATTATTTGTCCTATTCAATGTCAAGGCCGATTCTGAAGCTGAATTCTTTTATGCAGAAAGCCGAGAGCGGAGACTTTTCGACACTTTACCAAGAGAACAGGCAGGATGAAATCGGGCTTTTGGGAAAAAGCTTCAACCGTTTGATGCTCAGGATTCAAGAGCTGATGTCCGTAACTGAGAAACAGGAACGGCAAAAAAGAGAAGCTGAATTAAGGGCTTTGCAGGCGCAAATCAATCCTCATTTTCTCTATAACACGCTGGATACGATCAATTGGATGGCGAGAAAGAAAGGGGCTGAGGAGGTTACGGATTTGGTGCAGGCTTTGTCAAAGCTGTTTCGCATATCTTTGAGCAAAGGACGGGACATGATTCCTTTATCAGACGAATTCGAACATGTTGAAAACTATTTGAAAATCCAAAAAGCGAGATATCGGGATAAACTGAATTATTCACTTGAGGTACCCGAGTTTGCCGGTGAACGTTTTATTTTAAAACTGGTGCTTCAGCCCATTGTCGAAAACGCGATTTATCACGGCATTAAAGAAAAAAAGGGGCCGGGACACATCGTGATCAAAGGGAAGGAAGAAGACGGCTGTCTGATGATAAAGGTCGAAGATGACGGGGCGGGAATGGATGAAAAGACATTAAAAAAAATAACTGACCAATTCAAAAAACGGGAAAATACAGCAGGCTACGGAATGATCAATGTCCATGAACGGATCGCCCTCACCTTTGGAGAACAGTATGGTTTAACGGTAGAAAGCCGAAAAGGAGCCGGAACGTCTGTCGCGATTCGGCTGCCGATTTTAACGAAAGGAGGGAGAGCGCTTGTGTGAGAAATGGCGGGTTTTGATTGCCGATGATGAACCGTGGATTCGCGAGGGTATACGGGGTGCTGTGTCATGGGAGCGATATCATATGGAAGTGTCGGCTGAAGCGGAAAATGGTGAAGAAGCGCATGAGCTTGCGCTTAAACATGACATCGATTTATTGATCGTCGACTTGAACATGCCGATTGTCAACGGGTTGACGCTGATGAAAAATCTGCGTCGTGAATTGCCGCTCTGCCGTTTTGTCATTGTGACGGGCTATGATCAGTTTGCATATGCCCAGGAAGCGATCAGGCTGAATGTTGATGATTATTTATTAAAGCCTGTGGACCCTGGCGACCTAGGAAAGGTGCTGCAGAACATTAGCAGCTCACTTGCATCCGAAAAAAAGAAACGCCGCGAGCAAAAGCTCGCTGAGCAGCATATTCAAAAAAACCTCAGCCTTCTGAAAGAACATTTTTTCAAGCAGTGGGTACAGGATCTGGGCGCGGGAGAAGACGTCTATCAGCAGCTTCAATGCCTTCAGCTGCCGGCGCGCCTGCCGGAGGTGCTCGGTGTTATCAGCACCGGTAATTTATGGATCAAGCCATCTGAAGCTGACAACCTGAAAAAAAAGGTTGAACGATTTTTCAACAAAGAAACTGAAAAAGCCGTTTTTTTTGACGCTGACCGCCTTGTCTCCGTATGTCTTTGGCGTTTCATCACAGAAGCGGAGCAGCGGGCGCTTGAAGATATGATTCAAGCCGAGCTGCAAGTCAGTGCGGCCTCATGTTTCGTGAAGCCTGCTGAGACGGATCAATCGGTTTCCCAAGCCTATCAATTTTGCAAACAAAAGGTTTCCCAAGCATTTGATGTCTCTCCGGTTGTGGCGCGCGCCAAAGAATATATGCAACAGCATTTTGATGAAAGGGAGATTTCTTTAAAGCAGACAGCAGGCGCCTTGCAGGTTTCTTCAGTCTATTTGAGCCGGATGATGAAGCGGGAGCTCGGCATGACATTTGTGCAGCTGCTGACGGAGATGCGCATGCAAAAAGCGGTTCACCTTTTGCAGACGACCTCTTTGCCGATTCATGATATCGCTGAACAAACGGGCTATGATACACAGCACTATTTCAGCACTGTGTTTAAAAAAGCGATGGGCGCGTCGCCAAATCAGTACCGCCGAATGTCGGGAACCTGAATAAATAGGAAGAAAGTTGTAATGTAAGCGCTTTAAAAAAGTCTGATTTTTATAAAAATAGTTAATTAATTCAAAAGACGGACGTCCAAAAGAAATGGTACAGTTGGCATGATTCATGATGGGAGAAATGAAAAAGGGGGATATCAAGCGTGAAAAAAAGCTGGCTGTTTATCATGGCGTTGTTCTTTTGTTTAATGGTTTCCGCCTGCTCCGGCAATCAGGCAAGCGGAGGGGGAGACAAAGGCTATGTCGGTATTTCAATGCCGACAAAATCTTCAGAGCGCTGGGTTTATGATGGAAAGTACATGGTAAAAGAGTTTGAAAAACTCGGGTATAAAACAGATCTTCAATATGCAGAAGACGTTGTTGAGAACCAAGTATCACAAATTGAAAATATGATTACAAAGGGTGTCAATGTGCTCGTCATCGCTTCCATTGACGGAGAAGCGCTGACTGACGTCCTTGAAAAAGCGAATAAACAGGATATTAAAGTCATTTCTTACGACAGGCTTCTGATGAACAGCAAACATGTCGACTACTATGCGACATTTGACAACCATAAGGTCGGCGAGCTCCAAGGGAATTATATTGAAGAAAAGCTTGGTTTGAAAGACGGAAAAGGCCCGTTTAACATTGAACTGTTTGCCGGATCGCCCGACGATAATAACGCGCATTATTTCTTTGACGGTGCTATGTCTGTATTGAAACCCTATATCGATTCCGGGAAATTGAAAGTGTTAAGCAAACAGACCGCTTTTGAACAGGGAGCGACATTGAGATGGGACGGCGCGACCGCACAAGCGCGTATGGACAACCTGCTGAGCGCCCATTATACAAAAGCAAAGCTTGATGCGGTGCTTTCACCATATGACGGCATTAGCATCGGAATCATTTCATCATTGAAGGGAGCCGGATACGGAACGGATAAAAAGCCGCTGCCGGTCATCACCGGACAGGATGCTGAGCTCGCTTCCGTCAATTCCATCATGAAAGGCGAACAGACGTCAACGATCTTTAAAGATACGAGGGAACTGGCGAAAAAAGCCGTTGAAATGGCAACGTCTGTCTTAAAGGGCGAAAAAGCCGAAGTCAATGATACAAAGACATATGACAACGGGGAAAAAGTCGTTCCGTCTTACTTGCTTGAACCTGTCGTCGTCGATAAAGAGAACTACAAAAAGGTGCTGGTTGAAAGCGATTACTATAAAGAATCGGAATTAGGGAAGTGATGTCATGTCCGATTGCATATTGGAGATGAGAGGGATCACGAAGGAATTTCCCGGCGTCAAAGCGCTCAACAATGTTCATCTGCGCGTCAAAGCAGGGGAAATCCATGCGCTCTGCGGGGAAAACGGCGCAGGCAAATCGACGCTGATGAAGGTGCTCAGCGGTGTATACCCATATGGGGCATACACAGGGGACATCTTATATAAAGGGGAAGTCTGCCAGTTTAGAAGTATCAAGCAAAGCGAGGAAGCGGGGATCGTTATTATCCATCAGGAGCTGGCGCTGGTCCCCCAGCTTTCCATTGCGGAGAATCTCTTTTTGGGAAATGAACAGGCCAAAAGAGGTGTCATCAATTGGAGGGAAACAAAGCGGGAAACCCTTGAATTGATGAAAAAGGTCGGTCTGCAAGAATCGCCGAATACGCTCGTTTCACAAATAGGGGTCGGAAAACAGCAATTGGTTGAAATCGCGAAAGCTTTGGCTAAAAAAGTGCAGCTGTTAATTTTGGATGAGCCGACGGCCGCATTAAATGAGGCTGACAGCGAAAACCTGCTGCAGCTCTTATTGGAGCTGAAGAGACAAGGAATTTCTTCAATTATGATTTCTCATAAATTAAATGAAATCACAAAAGTGGCGGATTCGATCACTGTGCTCCGCGACGGGCAGACGATCGAAACGCTTGAAGTTCAGAGCGGGCAATTGACCGAAAATCGAATCATCAGAGGCATGGTCGGCCGCGAGCTGCAAAACCGCTATCCTGAAAGACACGCTGAAATCGGCCAAGTCATATTTGAAGTGAAGGATTGGACTGTCCACCATCCGCTTCAGCATGACCGGACAGTGGTGAATCGCGCAAACCTTTCTGTCAGAAAGGGCGAGATTGCCGGAATTGCGGGGTTGATGGGCTCAGGCAGGACAGAGCTTGCCATGAGTATCTTTGGCAAGTCCTATGGAAAAAACATATCAGGCACTCTCAAAAAAGACGGGCAGAAATTAAGCATCCGCCATGCCGATGACGCGATTAAAAACGGTATCGTTTATGTAACAGAGGACCGGAAAGGCAACGGTCTGATTTTAATGGACAGCATTAAAAAAAATATTACATTGTCCAAATTAAAAAAGGTTTCGCGGCGGCTGGTGATGGATGAACGAAAAGAGAAAAACGAAGCTGAAGGCTTCCGCCGGAAATTAAACATCAAGACACCGGACATTTATCAGACAACCGGCAACTTAAGCGGAGGTAACCAGCAAAAGGTCATGCTGAGCAAATGGATTTTTGCGGAGCCCGATATTTTAATCCTTGATGAACCGACGCGAGGCATTGATGTCGGCGCAAAATATGAAATCTATGCCATTATCAATCAGCTGGCTGAGGAAGGGAAAGCGGTGATCATCATATCCTCTGAGCTTCCTGAACTGCTGGGCATGTGCGACAGAATCTATACGATGTGTGAAGGAGAAATCACCGCAGAGTTTTCTCAAGATGAAGCTGACCAGGAGAGGCTGATGAAATATATGACAAACCGCATGAAGAAAGGGGGAGAGGCGTATGCAGACACCGGTGCAAACGGATAAAGACCGGTCCGAGTCCGGTTATATGCAGCTGTTTCGCGATATGTATAAGCAGAACATCAGGAAATACAGCATGGTCATTGCGCTCGTGTTCATCATGCTGCTTTTCCAAATACTGACGGACGGTATTTTGCTCAGACCGCTAAATATCACGAATCTGATTCTGCAAAACAGCTATATTCTCATTTTGGCGATAGGGATGATGCTCGTCATTATTACGGGGCATATCGATTTATCAGTCGGTTCGGTCGCCGCTTTTGTCGGAGCCGTATCCGCCATGATGATCATCGAAAACGATATGCCGCTCTTTGCGGCTGTCGTGCTGTCACTGCTATTGGGAGCGGCTATCGGCGCCTGGCAGGGGTTTTGGATCGCTTATGTGAAGATTCCGGCTTTCATTGTCACATTGGCGGGCATGCTTTTGTTCAGAGGGCTGACGATGATCGTTCTTGAAGGGAAGTCGATCGCCCCATTTCCTGCATCCTTTCAAGAAATGGCTGCCGGTTTTATCCCGGACTGGCTGAACGGAGGCATGCTCCATGTGACGACGATTGTCATTGGAGCGGGGCTCTCGATCCTTTACCTCGTATATCAGCTGCAGCAAAGAAATATACAAAAGAAATACCAGCTTGACTTGCAGGGAAAAGGTCTGTTCGTTGTTAAAATATTGTTTATTATCGCCATTATTAACCTTTTCACTTACATTCTCGCAACCTATGAAGGTATACCGATCATTTTGATTACCTTGTTTATCTTAGTAGCAGGCTATACATTTGTCATGAAAAAAACCGTAATCGGCCGCAGAATCTATGCGATCGGCGGAAACGAAAAAGCGGCGGAGCTTTCGGGGATCAAAACGAAGCGGCTGACATTCATGGTGTTCGTCAATATGGGCGTCTTGGCCGCACTTTCAGGCTTGATTTTTGCAGCCCGCTTAAATGCAGCGACGCCGAAAGCGGGAAACCTGTTTGAGCTTGACGCGATAGCCGCCTGCTTTATTGGAGGCGCATCGGCCTACGGCGGGATCGGCACGATCGGCGGGGCGATTATCGGCGGTCTTGTCATGGGGGTTATGAACAACGGCATGTCACTGCTCGGCCTTGGCATTGACTGGCAGCAGGCGATTAAAGGACTTGTCCTTTTGATTGCCGTTGCGTTTGATATTTACAATAAAAACAAATCATCATAATGAATGGCAGTATCGTTTTAAAAGCTTCTTTCTTAAATGGAAAGGAGCTTTTTGCTATTGCTCATAAGTTTGATTGATATTGTGTGAAATGAAATATCTTGTAAAAAATATATCATTTTAAAGGGTTTTGCGGAAAAAGAGTATATAGAACTATTTTGTTCTAATACTTTGCACTTTATAATTTGAACATTGGAAAAGTCCTAGTGTCTGAATGACTAGTATGCAGCAGTTTTTAGTTTGAAGAGGTGAAGATTCAGTGGATTTTGGTCATAAGATAAAACTGGCCCGCAACGGTATTTCTCATGAGCTGAAATATGTTGAAGAGAAAATGTCCAGGCTGGAAAAAGCACGGCAGGATATTCAAAAAGAACAGCAGATCAGTGCTGGGGAAATCGATCAAATCATGAAGCCTGAGCTCGGCATACATTGGACAGGCGAGCGGGCCGAAGATTTTTTTGATGAATGCGACAGCGCCCATACCGCTATGTACCATGTTGTGCATGATGAGTATGAAGGCTATATGCATTCGATTCAAGTACAGCTCATGACATTAAAAGCTGAAAAAGCGGGCTTGCTATTTGAGCAGCAAGCCGTCATGAGCGCCCAGGAGCTGCTCGAAAAAGGGGAAGCAGCGGTTCATCTCCTTGAACATAAAGTGGAGCAATTTAGAAAGTGGATCTTTTAGTATGTTCGGCTGTCACAGTCTGCGGACAAGCTGAAAGCCTGTTTTTGACCATTCAAAAACAGGCTTTTTTGTCAGTTTTGCTGGACGGACTGAGCTTCAGAATCCAGTGTGCGGTTCATTTTTTTCGGTTCAGGCAGCAGGATGTTTAAAATGCTGGCTCCCGCCAATATGATGATTGAAAGGTAGAAAGACAGATTATAGTTGCCTGTCTGGCTGTACCATACGCCCGGCAAATACGCTCCCAGTGCAGAACCGATCTGATGGCTGAGAAACAGCCAGCCGAGGATAAATCCGACGGAGTACTGCCTGAAGTACTGGGTTGCAAGCATTTGCGTCGGAGCGACGGTCGCGAAGTCAACCAAACCGAACAAAATCGCAAAGCCGAGCAGGAGAATCGGTTCATGGCTTGATAATAGAATAACAAGAGACAATGCGCGGACGGCATATAAAAAACATAAAATTTTTCTGCTGCTCCAGCGGTCTGCCACAACACCGGAAACCAAAATGCCGATGATGTTAAATCCGGCCAGCAGACTGACTGCTGCGCTGGTGACTCCTGTTGAAAACCCGTGATCATGTGAGAATGGAATAAGGTGGGTGTCCATCAACCCGGTCGTCGTGAACCCGCAAATAAAAAACGGCAATATGAGAAACCAAAATGTCCGGTTTAGAAAGACTGCCTTGTACGGTATCTTTTTAGCCTGCTCAGACGGTTCGCCTTTTGCTGCTTCAGTCTGATACCCGCCGATCGGCTGTGCATCCTTTTCTGACGGATGATTTCTTAAAAACAGCAAAACAATCGGAAACACGATGAAAATTAAAAAGGCGCCTAAGACAATGACAGTGATTTTCCAGTTAAACCAGTGAATCAGCATAAGAGACCCCGGTACAAGAAGCATCTGCCCCGCACCGAACCCGGCCTCCATAATCCCGAATGCGAGCCCGCGCTTCTCGGTGAACCAGTTGGTGACGATGACGGTTGAAGCGACATTCGATGCACCGCCGACACCAAGGGAAGCGATGATGCCGTACAGAATAAACAGCTGCCATGGGGAAGTCACGAGATATGTAAAAAAGATGCTCAAGCCAACCAGGAGCGTGCTGAATGATAAGATGATCCTGGGGCCGAACCGGTCGACAAGTCTGCCGATCACAGGCTGGGAGACCCCATAGACAATGAAGCTCAGCATCGAGATCAGTGAAATCGTGCCCCTGTCCAGTGCAAATTCTTCTTCCCACGGCTGGATAAAGGCACCGAATGAAAGACGGACTCCCTGGACGGCCAAAAGCGTCAAAAATGTCACAAAAACGATGATCCACGCGTAATGTAATTTCCGTTTCATAGACCCTCCCACTTCGTCAGGCTAGCTCTGCATCCCAGCGTTCTTCACGGAGATGCTGTCCCCATAATAAAGTTTCATCTTTGACTTCCGTCAGTCTGAATCCGAATTTTTCATACAACGGCCGTGCTTCAGCCATCGTGCTGACCGTCCAAAGAAAGACCCGCTCAAATTTTTTTTCTTTGCAATAATCGATGAGCTGCTGAAGAAGCCGTGTACCGACCCCCTGCTGACGGAACGCGGAATCGACAAGAAACCACCTGAGCTGCCCCGTATTGCCGGGATGTTTGACAAGGCCGACGCATCCCGCGAATCTTCCGGCACTTTCGGCTATCCATATCTTTTCAATCTCGGATTCAAATGTTTCATGTAGATATGCTGAAAATGTATGGTCCCAGCCGTGTGTCTCAGCATAAAACGTCCGCTGCTTTTCAATCATCAGCTTAATGTCGTCTGATAGATAGTAATCTCTTATTGAAATCGCAGATTTTTCAGGAGACAGGTGTTCTGACAATATGCATTCAATCGTATTCATGGCTTGGACCAGCTTTTCTTGGTTTTGGCCGTCCACATGTTTCAGCATGTATTCAATCTGCTGATTTGCTTTTCCCTCCAGTTTTTTATAGATGGTGTTGCCGAACTCGGTTAAATAAATATAATGGTTGCGGCTGTCCTCTTCGCTTTTTTGCTTATAGACCATCTGTTCTTTTTCAAACCGCTTGAGGATTCTGCTTACATAGCCGCGATCCAGGCCGAGTGTATCCTGAAGCAGCTTGGCCGTACAATGGCTGGTGTTCTTGATCTCAAATAATATCCGGGTTTCCGTTAAGGAAAACGGGCTGTCATAAATATGTTCATCAAGAAAGCCGAGAACATTTGTGTAGAATCGATTGAACTTTCTGAATTTTAAAGTGATAGAATGGTTGGCTTCCGTCATTTCAATCCCTCTCTCTCTGTAAATCGTTGCTTTAATCAATTTATAATAATTAGTTGCTTAAGTCAAGTGTATGAAAAGAAAGTCAAAAATGTTAATGATAGATTATATTTTACAAATAAAGAAAAATAAATTCAATCCTTCCGTCCAAAAGGCAGGAAAGCTGAATGAGGAAAGAGTATATGATCTAACAAGTAGACAGTTTCTTAATTCCTTTGTAAGCGTTTAACCTGAGGAGGCGTTTTTGTCTGTCTCCACATCATTTCAAAACGAGGAAGAAAGGATGAAACGCAGATGGTCAAATCATTTCCCCCGATCAGCCCGAAAGTTCCCCGATTATTGCATGGAGCCGATTACAACCCTGATCAATGGCTCCGGTATCCTGATATTTTAAAAGAGGATATCCGCTTGATGAAGCTGTCCCGCTGTAATGTGATGTCCGTCGGTATTTTCTCATGGGTTTCTCTCGAGCCTGAAGAAGGAAGGTTTTCATTTGACTGGCTTGATCAGGTGCTGGATGCTTTCAAAGACAACGGCATTTATGCGTTTTTGGCGACGCCGAGCGGCGCCCGACCGGCATGGCTGTCAAAAAAGTATCCTGAAGTGCTGAGAACCGAGCGGAACAGGGTCCGCAATCTTTATGGAAAACGGCACAATCATTGCTATACGTCTCCTGTCTATCGCAGAAAAACAGCTATTATCAATGGAAAGCTCGCGGAACGCTACGCAAATCATCCTGCTGTGATCGGCTGGCATATTTCCAATGAATACGGCGGAGAATGCCATTGTGATCTATGCCAGGTCAAGTTCAGAGAATGGCTTTTGGCCAAATACAAAACGCTTGATCAGCTCAATCACGCATGGTGGACGGCGTTTTGGAGCCATACTTACACAGATTGGGATGAGATTGAATCACCGGCTCCGCACGGCGAGGACGCTCTGCACGGTCTGAACCTGGATTGGAAGCGTTTTGTGACAGACCAGACAGTTGATTTCTGCCGGCACGAAATCGCCCATGTCCGTTCCTTTAACCCTGAACTGCCTATCACCACGAATTTTATGGGGACTTATGCCGGTCTGAATTATTGGAAATTCGTCGATTTGCTTGATGTCATCTCATGGGATTCCTATCCGACATGGCACAACAATTGGCAGGAAGACGCGAAGCTCGGAGCTGACATTGGTTTTGTGCACGATATCAACCGTTCGTTAAAGGGCGGCCGTCCGTTCATGCTGATGGAAAGCACACCGAGTATGACGAACTGGCATGATGTCAGCAAATTGAAGCGGCCCGGTATGCATGAATTATCGTCCTTGCAGGCGGTCGCGCACGGATCAGATACCGTTCAATATTTTCAATGGAGAAAAAGCCGCGGGTCTAGCGAAAAACTTCACGGTGCAGTCGTCGATCATGAAGGATCTGAGCATACACGCGTCTTTCAGGATGTGAAAAAGCTCGGTGAAAAGCTCGCCAAACTTGAGGAGATCGCAGGAACGACAGTTGAGCCGGAAGCTGCGATTATATTTGACTGGGAAAACCGCTGGGCATTGGAGGATGCTCAAGGGCCCCGCAATATCGGTCTTCATTATGAACGGACAGTTAAATCATTTTATGAGCCGTTTTGGCAGGAAGGCGTTCCGGTCGATATCATTCATATGGAGGCGGATTTATCCCGGTATAAACTGGTGGTTGCACCGATGCTCTACATGCTGAAAGAAGGTGCGGCTGAAAGGATCGAACAGTTTGTTCAAAACGGCGGAACATTTGTCACCACCTACTGGTCTGGAATTGCGGATGAAAATGATCTCGCGTTTCTCGGAGGTTTTCCAGGAGGCCTGAGAAAAACGCTCGGCATTTGGTCTGAAGAAATCGATGCGCTCCATGACGGGCAGAAGAACAAGATTGTGATGGACAACGACAATCGGCTTGGTCTCGGCGGGTGTTATGAAGCCGCTGAGCTTTGTGATTTGATTCATTTGGAAGGGGCCGAAGCGCTCGCTTTTTATGAAGAAGATTTTTATGCAGGCCGTCCGGCGCTGACAGTCAATCTGTTCGGAGCGGGGAAAGCGTATTACATCGCTTCACGTAATGAAGCCGCTTTTCAAGAGGCTTTCTTGTCAAAGCTCATTGAAGAAACCGGAATTGCCAAAGTGCTTGATACCGAGCTTCCGAAGGGGGTCACAGCCCAGCTCCGCACTGACGGCAGCCATGACTACATTTTCCTTTTGAATTTTACAGCAGAAAATCAGAGTATCGCCCTTCCTGAAGGGACATATACTGATGTACTGAAAGGTACGAGCAAAAAGGGAACCGTCAAACTGGCTTCATACGGAACCTGCATTTTGCGGCGCAGCCGTCAGACGGAGTGAGAAGAAGAGCATTACTATGATTTTTATTGCGGCCGTCCGGGCTTCGTGCTGTAAGCAGCAAGCAGCAGAAAAACGACGGCCGCAATGTAAGCCAATACGCCTTGATGAAAGACATACATGATGATCAAATTTGAAAAAACAGCCAAAATGATAAACAGAACGGTATAAAGGTTGAAACACATATTCATCCCCCCATCGCCCTCATCTTAACATGTGAGACGGGAGCGGAGAAGGGTCCGCGGGACGCCGCTGCGGACCAGCTTTTTATTTTGTGCGGTTTTTCAGGCTGCGCGGGTTGACCTGATCATTTATGTTTGGTTTTGAATGTAAAGGTGCGGCGATTTTTTCCCAAGAAACGATCTTAAAATTCTGGTTCACCAATTGGCCGTTCTCCATATTTTCCCCGTCTTGGGCGACAAAAATGCCGTATGGATAATTCTTGCCGAGGCCGAAGCCGAGGACATCGATTCCATCCGTGTGGCTTGTCCCGTCGATGGTTTGGCCGTCTCCAATTGAAAAGGCTCCGATATATTCATTATCGCCTTGGCGGTCATAGATGACATATCGATGATCTCCCTGGCTTGAAGCAATTAAATAGCCTTTGCCATTTGCTCCATAATAAATGGTCAATCCTTCAATATCAGCGGTTAAATGGTTTCCGTCTGCTCGATCGATGATCTTTCCAGCGTGACCGCCATTCGGTTCGGCGCTGAATTTCCAAAGAGCCGCTTCTTCCTCGCCAATATACAGTGCGCCGTATTCATCGTCTGCTGCAAGTCCTTCTGTTTGCGAATTCATTTTAAATGCGCGGACTTTATTACCTTCAACTTGTCCTTTGCCGTTGTCAAACAGCTCATATTGCTCAAATTCTCCGTTCTTTCCAGTCACCATCGCATAAAACTTTCCGGTTTTCTGGCTGTGGTATAAGCTGAATCCATAGACTTCTTGAATGTCTGTTTGAATTGGCTTTTTAGGATTGACAATGCTTTTTAATTGGGCTGTACGCCCGTTAAAGGCGTAAATTTCAACTGTGTTTTTGCCGTCTGACCGATTGGAAGCACCCGCAATATCCACTTTTTTGCCTCCGAGCGGAAAATTGTAGCGAAGGTCTACATTATTCAGCTTCCCAAACGAATAGGCTGCAAGCTGCTTTCCATCCAAGTCATAAACGATTAAACCTGATTTTTTATTCGTGGTAATCAGTCTGCTTTTTTCAGGATGTTCCGGGTGAACCCAGATGGCGGGATCATCCGCAGCGTCATCGGCGGTGTCGACAGGCTCCGTTTCTCTATCGGCATTCACCGTAAAGTCTTTCATCACGGCAGCCTTTGTGTTCGGCAGCCCGTTCCCCGAAGGGATGAAAAGAGCTGCTGCAAGTGCTGAGACAGTAATGGCTTTGTAAAAATTCATATGATATAACCTCCTTTTTGTTAAAATTTATACTAGCAAATTTGTATAAGTTAAATATTAACAAAGTGTTAATTTTTGATAAAATTACAAAAATAACCTATTGTGTTCAAGGAGAAAGAACTAAATCATCCCCGGCTAAAAAGCGGGAAGAGGACTTGGGGAGGATGGTGTGAAGCCAAAAAAAACAACCTGTCAAAACGACAGGTTGTTTCTCATTAATGTACGCCCTTCATAAATTTTTGAATTTTAGGAGAGAGCATAAACAGAAGAACTCCTAATAATATCGATACGCCTCCGATAATTCCGAAGTAGGCAATTTCGGTATCAACCCTGTAAAATCTAACGATCTGAGCGTTGATGGCCTGTGCAGATGCGTTTGACAGGAACCATAAGCTCATGGTCTGCGCTGAGAAAGCAGCCGGAGCAAGCTTTGTCGTCGCTGATAAACCGACCGGTGATAGACACAATTCCCCGAGCACGACAATCAGGAAGCTGAGTACGAGCCACATCGGATTTGCAAGTGATTCAGCGCCATTGATATAAGCAGGGAAAATCATCACGACGAATGATAAGCCGGCCAAAATCAAGCCCAGTGAAAATTTCGTCGGTGTTGACGGCTGGCGGTTTCCAAGTCGCATCCACATCCAGGCGAAGAGCGGTGCGAGCGCAACAATGAACAATGGATTCAACGATTGGAACCATGATGAATGCAATTGGATGCCTAAAAATTCTAAATGAGTCCGTTTATCTGCATAAGTGGCTAATATATTTGCACCTTGTTCCTGAATCGCCCAAAACATCATTGATGCGATAAACAGCGGGATGTATGCAATCAAACGTGAACGTTCATCACCCGTTGTTTTAGAGCTGCGGTACATAACGATGAAATAAAGTAATGGGATCAAAATTCCCAGACAGCTGACGATCATTGTAAACAATTTGATTGTCATAATCCCTTTTACGATTAAATAGGCGCCGATCACAGCAACAATCAGTACGCCGATTCCAAGGCGTCCGAACACTTTTTTCCTCTCCGCAGGCGTCAGCGGGTTCGGCACTGTTCTTCCTGCTGATCCGAGGTTCTTCTTTCTCGTCATCATATAAGTGATCAGTCCGATAAACATTCCGATGGCAGCCAGGCTGAATCCGAGATGGTAGTTATAAGTTTGACCGACTGTTCCGACAATGATCGGTGCAAGGAAACCGCCCAGGTTAATACCCATGTAGAAAATGCTGAAGCCGGAATCGCGGCGTGTATCTTCAGGGCTGTATAGGTCGCCGACAACGCTTGAAACGTTTGGTTTCAAAAGCCCTGTTCCGATAATGATCAAGAACATGCTGATGAAGAAAGCAGGAACGCTTCCAGGGAAAGATAAGAGAATGTGGCCTAACATAATGAACACGCCGCCGTAAAATACGGTATTTGCAGTTCCGAGGAGCCTGTCCGCTATCCAGCCGCCGATAATGCCCGACATGTAGACGAGGGAACCATATACGGCCATAATCGAGTTTGCCGTACTTTGATCAAAGCCGAGGCCGCCTTTTGTGACCTCTGTATAAAGATAATAGATCAGGATGGCTCTCATCCCGTAGTATGAGAAACGCTCCCAAAATTCAGTGAAAAATAGAGTGAAGAGTCCGCGGGGATGACCAAAAAAACCCTTTTGCGGAATGTTTTGAAAAATTTCTTTTTGATGATTTGACATTCGCAATACTCCTTCTTTTTCTGAGCTTATTATAAAAATCATATTCTTATATAATGTTCGTGTCAATACACCTCTAACGATTTGAATGTTTAGCAGATGAAGCACATGGTCGCGAAGCCCCTTTGCACCGGGTTTTAAAAAAACTTTTTAGAAAAATCTAGTTTGAAAGATTTTTCGATAAAATTTTATCTATTTTTGTACAAGCGAATTTCATAGATTTGCATATACATGTCTGTGAGAAGGTTTTCAGGAAGGAGGCTGAAAATAGCGTGCTGCAGCAGCAACCTGAGGAGATGAGGATGGTTGTGGCCGATGTGACAAAGTTTGGAGCTGTCGGTGACGGAAAAACGGACTGTACAGCGGAAATCAATGAATGTTTGAGATGGACAAAGTCAATGGGCTACAATACGGTCTGGATACCAAACGGCACGTATTTGATTGACGGGACGCTGAATGGCGACCCAGGGGTTCCGTTTCGGAATGCAGGAATCAATGTCCCAAGCAATATTACGATTCTGATGGATGCTGAGGTTGTGATCAAAGTTAAACCAAACCGTTCCTGGGGGTACTCTGCCTTTTATATAGGCGGAAAATCCAATATTATCATTTCAGGAGGCAGTATCGTAGGAGACAGGGATGAACACACATACACGCCATCACCGAGGCCGACCCACGAATGGGGATTTGGCATTTGTGTCGAGGGAGCTTCAAATGTACGGATCGAAAATGTGAGAATCGCTGATTTCACAGGCGACGGCATCATTATCAGCTCCGGCGGCCAAGGCTATAAACCGTCAGAACACATCAAGGTGATAGATTGCCAAATCAGGCGTTCCCGCAGAAACAACATTTCAATAACCGGCTGTGATTTTGTCCTTGTGGAAGGGTGCAGAATTGAGGAGGCCGGGACAGGTAATGGGACAGAGCCGCGCTTTGGGATCGATATTGAAGGCTATAGTGAGGGAACGACCGTCTATGAAGAACCTGTCAATGTCACCATTCGAAACAACCTTTTAAAAGGCAATGTCAATAGTGCGATCTCGAACTTCAATGGAACCTCCGTTCTAATTGAAGGGAATGATGCCGACGGAACGATTTCTTATGGCTACGGAATCCGGACGATCATCGCAAACAATATCATAAAGAAAAATCCGGAAACCACAGGGCAGAGAACAGGTATTACCGGTTTGGGAGTCGGAGCTTTGGAAGAAAGCAGTAATGCGGTGATCAAAGGGAACTTAATCTCCGGTTTCTCCACAGGCATGGACCTTCGCGGAAAAAGTGTTCTCGTCTCGGGCAACAAGATTGAAGCTTTTGAAAATATCGGAATTCTCGCATTTCAAGCATCACAAATGTTCATAGAAGGAAATGAGATTGAAAACGGCATGCCGGAAAAAAAGAACAGCACCGCTCTCAGCATCACACAGTCAGACAATATCGCGTTCTCCAATAACAGCATTGCCAATGTCATTCATGCGGTGAGAAGCACGGGTGATGACGTTCATATCAGACAAAACGTCATCAAGCTGTTTTCCAGAGGAATATGGATTTCACAGGGAAATGCGGTCATCGAACATAACTTTATTTCCCCGGCATCGTTTCAAATCGTCCCCGAATCGTACTCCATTTCTGTGACAAATACAGCCACTGCCGTCATTCAGCATAACACCATCACTCGTTTTGAAAATTTCCCGATTTACTCCACAACTCATCAGCAAACAAAAATCATCAGCAATGTCATTGAAGATTCGCCGCTTGTTGTGACAATGTATCTCTCCTTTGGCTCCCACGAGATGATCGGCAATACCATTACACTAACCAGACCGTCGGGTCCCGCGACTATCGTCTATCTCGGCCAATCATCAGGATCGGCCATCCTCGATAACACGATCAGAAGCCATACGGCAAACCGGATAACGGCCATTCAAACCGATACGTCGAGGGAGTCTTTGATCATTGGAAACACGATCGTTAAAGGGATGATCCACTCGCATCAGACAGATACGGTAAGCGGGAATATAGAGGTTTGAAAAACGCAAGCTCCCTGTATAGGGAGCTCAGCTTGTAGAGAAACCT
>NZ_MRBK01000010.1 GCF_001969815.1 Bacillus swezeyi
AATTTACACTTTTCTTCACCTATAAAAACACAATTGGAAATGAATTAGGATATCAAATATTTGGATTTATAGTCATAATCATGTATTAAAATAAATAAAAAAAGTTCAATAACCGTCTATGAAATTGAAAAAAACAGCAATTGATCTAATAGTCCCGCATTTTTTAAGTTGAATTCTGAGATTTTTGTAAAATTCGTTTTTCCTCTATAATGGCAGTAGATCGTATTTACGGAAGGAGAATGCAGATGAAGCCGTTTGTATACGTAACCAAACCGATCCCGAAAGAAATTGAAGAGCTTCTTGCCGAACATTGCACATATGAAATCTGGCCGTCGCGCGAGCGTATCCCCAGGGAGACTCTGCTTCAAAAAATCAGGGAGGCGGAAGGCCTTTTAACATCCGGAACAAAAATTGACCATGAATTATTATGCAATGCGCCAAAATTAAAAATCGTCAGCAACAATTCTGTAGGCTATGACAATTTTGATATTGACGCGATGAAAGAGAAATCTGTCATCGGCACACATACCCCTTATATCCTTGATGATACAGTCGCAGACCTCGCCTTTGGACTGATTCTTTCTTCAGCGCGCCGAATCGCCGAGCTGGATCGCTACGTCCGTGATGGCAAATGGACCAAGTCCGAGGATGATGAAACGTTGTTTGGAAGCGATGTCCATCATCAGACGCTCGGCATCATCGGAATGGGACGGATTGGCGAACAGGTCGCCAAACGGGCTGCATTCGGCTTTGACATGGAGGTTCTTTATTACAGCCGCAGCCGCAAACCGGATGCCGAGGAGAAAACGGGCGCCATATATACAGATTTCAATCAACTTTTAGAACGCTCAGATTTCATCGTCCTGATCACGCCGCTGACAGACGAAACATACCATCTCATTGGAGAACGCGAACTTAAGCAAATGAAAAGGTCCGCTATCTTCATTAATATCTCCCGCGGGCAAACCGTTGACGAAAAAGCTTTGATCAAAGCGCTGCAAGAGGGATGGATCAAAGGCGCGGGGCTTGATGTATTTGAAAAAGAGCCGATTACCGGGGACAATCCGCTCGTAAGCTTTCCCAATGTGACGCTCGTTCCCCACATAGGCTCATCTACCCTCGTCACCCATATCAACATGCTGGAATGCGCCGCCAAAAACCTGATTGACGGTCTGAAAGGCAGACAGCCGAAAAATATCGTGAAGGAATTGAAATAGCCATTAGAAACTTTCGCTCTATGCCCGAAATGTTTTGCCAAGTTCACTTCCTAATCCAAAATAATGTCTGAAATTATAAATTAAAGGACTCCATTTTTCAGGATCAATATGGTTTTCCCCCTTGATGATCCGCTCATGTGCATGAACGTGCAGCACCTTTGTTTCAATGACGGCGAAGAATGGGGAATGTTCAGGAATGCGAATATTTGCGGCTTCCGCTTCGACTTGAATCGGACATTCAGTGATCCTGTCGGGATTTACCGAATGTGAAGCGGCCGGCGTTAAACCGCTTGCCGCAAATTTTTCTTTAAGATATTTGAAGCCGAGCCGCTTTTTTTCTTCAGGGACAGGCTGCTTGCCAGTGAAGGAAGCCAGTTTTTCTACATGTCTCCATAAAGAAGGATCAGGCACATTAATGACGCATTGTTTTTGCCTCTGCATGTTTTCAAACGCTTTTCCTCCGGTGCTGACTCCAAGCACGATGCAGTCTCCGAGCGCCCAGGAAGATGACAGCGGGCTGAGGTTTGTGGAACCATCTTCATTGAGCGTACTGAGCAAAATGACAGGCGTCCCGTAATATAAAATACTTGGCTGAATGTCTTTGATTTTTTGATTCATCTCTATCCCTTCCTTTCATGATTTCATTGTAAATCATCAATATTTCAATTATCATCGAAGTATCGATTACATTTTGGAGGAAACGAGATGAATGCCAATCCGAATATTGCCGAAGTTGCCAAGCTTGTCAGTGATCCTTCACGGGCAGCCATTTTAACCGCATTGCTCGATGACCGCTTTTATACAGCGACTGAGCTTGCCGGCTGTGCAGGAATCAAACAGCAGACAGCCAGCTTCCACCTTGCCAAATTGGCGGATGCGAATATGCTGATCAGCCAGAAACAAGGCCGGCATCGCTATTACCGTCTAAAAGATTCAAACATTGCGCAAGCGCTGGAGAGCCTGCTGAACATGGCGCCGCCCGCCGAAATTCGGTCCTTCCGGCAGTCCGCTGAGGATAAAGCGATCAGAAAAGCACGGACATGCTATGATCATCTCGCTGGAACCCTCGGCGTTATGCTGACGGAGCGTTTGGTGAACATGGAGGTTTTGAAAGGAGAAGAAAAGGACTTCACTGTCACTGAAAAAGGCGCCGCATTTTTCAAGGAACTGGGCATCGACATTCAAAATGTCAAAAGAAAGCGCCGCTCCTTTTGCCATCGCTGTCTCGATTGGAGTGAAAGGCGGCATCATCTTGCCGGCGCTTTAGGTGCCGCATTGCTGGACGCTTTCATCCGCATGGACTGGATCAAGCGCCGTCCGCAGACAAGAGCTGTCACCATCACACCTAAAGGTAAGAAGGAACTTGAACGTGTTTTCAATATTTCTATAGAAAAAGAACTGATTCCGTCTTGAACCAGTTCTTTTTTTATTAAATATCCATGTTTTTCAAAACGGCCCGTTCATAAACCTTTCTGGTGATCATATAGTAAATGGCCTGGAAGAGAAAATAGACGCCGATGACGATCACTGCACTGAAAAACAGATTGGAGCCGAGCATATTGCTGAGGGCTTTATACGCAAACGCGGCATGTATAGTGCCGACGAGAAACGGTATAAAAAACAGAAAGCCCATTTGTTTTCCGAGAATCGCGCGGATTTCCTTTTTTGTGACACCGATTCTTCTTAACGCAAATACTTGTATTCTCGTATCTTCGATTTCTGTGAAAAGCCGCAAATACATCATGCTTCCTTGCACCGCGAAAAACACAACGCTGACAAACAGACCGATAAACAAGGTAAGCGCCGTCGCCTGCTTCATGATTTGATAGCCTGGCGCTCTGACTTGAAAAGAATCTTGGTGTTCTTTCGGCACCATGTTTTCCAGCTTCTCAGACACCTCGACTTGATGTTCCCAATCGGAAAGCTCGTATCCCAGCACTCTCATTTTTTTGTTGAGAGGAACGCTTTCGGCGGCTTGATCATACGTTTCCTGGTCGACGACAACTAATTTGCTCGCCCTGCCCATACTGAAAAGAACCCCTTTGTTACGGTCTTTGCCCATCATTAAGGTCATCTTCTTTTCGCCTGCGGTTTGAATCTCCGTCGTCTCTCCAGATTCAAAAAATGTTTGATTGCCGTAAACAAACGGAAAACTGATAAAGGCTTCCCCTTTTTTGAGGTGTGCGGGTGGAAGGTTCTTTTTCTCGGCTGCATCATTATAGTCTTTTTCTGAGATCATCAACCCTTCATCACCTTTTGTCTTCCATTTCATGCGATCTGATTTGAATGAAACAGGAATCCCTGTCACATCGACCCGATACTCGACAGCGGCTCCCGCATCTTTCAGCGCATCCTCCACCTCGTCCGGTTTGATAACATGATATGCAGACGCATCTTGCTCAACCCAGGAGATGGCCTGCGGAATGCCGGTTTCCCCCTGATTTTTCAGATCGGCGTAGAACATATAGATGACACCAGTCGCAGTTAAAATGACAGCGGTGATGATCGATGTCAAAAACAGCATCCGCGCATAATCTTTCAGACGAAACATGATATTCGAGCGGGTGATGATGTTCGTTCCTTTATAAAAACTCGATTTATGCTTATACAGGCTTCGGAAAATCGCCACACTGCTCTGCGTAAAAAAGAAATAGGTCCCGATCAGCACAAGGATCAAAATCGGAAACACCCGAAAGATCATATCAATGATCCCGGCCGTAGCCGCGAGGGTATAACACCCGGCTAAACAAATGACGGAAAGGACTGTTAGCCATTTCGAATAGACAGGCATTCCCTTCGGCTGTTGTGCAGCTTTCAGCAAATCAATGATCTCAAGCTTCCGAATCCGTGCCAATGAAATGATGGTCAGCGTCTGAAACAGGATGATAAAGCCGACCGCCGTAATGACAAGGGCTTTCGGAACAATCGTAAACCCAATCGGAGCTTTCACATCCATCAGAGCCGTCATCGCCATGAAGAACAGTCTGGAAAATAAAAGCCCCACACCGATCCCCGCTGCAATCGAAATGAAAGAGATGATCGTCTGTTCATAATAAATCATTTTCCGCAGCTGAAATTTTGACGTCCCAAACATGCTTAACAAACCAAATTCTTTTTTTCTGGCCTGCAGAAAAGCGGAATTCGAATACATAATAAAAAAGATGGAAAAGACGATGATGATCACTTCAGCCGCATAAAGGCAGACTTTTACAATTTCACCTCCGTAGATTTTATCCTCTGTTACATCAGGATGGTAAATAAACGAAGAAAAAATAAAAAACACGGAAACGGCAAACACGCAGCTTAAAAAATATGCCATGTAGCGCTGGAGGTTGCCTTGAACATTTTTACGGGCGATGACTCTCATGTTCATGGAAATCACCTCCCAATACACTCACCGTGTCGAGGATGCTTTGATAAAAATCCTGGCGGTTTGTCCCTTTGCGAATTTCAGAGAAAAATTTGCCGTCCTTTATGAAAATGATCCTTTCACAAAAGCTTGCAGCTGTCGGGTCATGGGTAACCGTTAAAATCGTCGCATTTTTTTCGCGGTTCAGCTTTGTCAACGAATCCATGACTTGTTTGGCTGATTTTGAATCAAGGTTTCCTGTCGGCTCATCCGCCAAAATCAAGGCCGGCTCATGAATCATCGCGCGGGCACATGCCGCTCTTTGCTGCTGTCCGCCCGACACTTCGTATGTGCGGTGATTGAGAATATGATCAATTTGGAGTGTTCCGGCCAAATCCATCAGCCTGGATTCCATTTCTTTCTGCCTTACCTTATCAAGAGCCAGCGGCAGAAGTATGTTTTCCCGAATCGTTAACGTCTCTAGCAGGTTAAAATCTTGAAAAATGAAACCGAGCTCACGTCTGCGAAATAAAGCCAGTTTTTGGTCCTTCAGCTTTGCCGGATTCGTTCCGTTAATGATCAAATCACCGTTTGTCGGTTTGTCTATCGTTGCCAGAAGGTTGAGAAGCGTTGTTTTTCCGCTACCCGAAGGACCCATCACGCCTACAAATTCTCCCTTCTCGACAGATATATTAAAATTGTCCAGCGCCTGATGCGAAAAGCCGCCTTTTTTTGAAAAATACATTTTTGATAAATGCCTTGTTTCGAGTACGTTCATTGCTTCCTTCTCCTTTTTTCTTTCATTATAAAAAGGAGTCAACATATCTCCCATCGAATTTCCTTGCAAATCAGGCGGTTAACCTTACAATTTTGTCACATTGCCATGGAGAGTGCTGCTTGAAAATGTCACCGTTATGGCCGTTCCTTTTCCGGGTTCTGAAGCCGCACTCAGCTCATGGCCCAAATGGCGGCAGATTTCTTTCGATAAATAGAGCCCCATTCCTGTCGCTTCCTTTTGTGTCCGGCCGTTTTCCCCAGTGAAAAAAGGATCAAACACACGTGGAAGGTCATGAGCGGGAATCCCGATGCCGCGGTCAATAATCGAAATAGCAGTCCTGTCTTCCTTTTTCTCTACCAAACATTCAATCTCTGCACCCTTATTTTGAGGTGAATATTTTAACGCATTGTAGACGATCTGCTGAAAAACGACTCTCAGCCACTTTTGATCACTGTATATGTACACGGAATCGTCCGCTGTCTTGAGCTTTGGAAAGATGCGCCTTTTAATGAATTGTCTTTTCTCTTCGTTGATGATGTCCCTCAGCAATTGAACGACATCTATTTTCTCAGCCTTCAAGTCAATGGAAAAATGGTCCAGTCTCGCCATATGAAGCATCATATCTAAACCGTATCGAAATCGTTCATTCTCTTCTTCTATATCATTGAGCAGTAAACGGATATGCTGGATATCGGACTGTTTTTTTCCATCCTGAATCAAAAGCGAAATAACGGACACAGGCGTTTTCATATGATGAATCCACTGATTTGTAAAGTGAACATGCTGTTGGCGCTGTCTCGAAAAATGGGCAAGCTTTTCGCGGTATTCTTTATTGATGTCAGAAATAAGCGCTGTCCACATCTCTTGTTCTTCCGTCTGCGGGCGATAAGCCTTCAATGCTTCTCCAGTTTGCATGGATGAGACATCAGCCTGCTGTTTTTTTAACTGGAGTAGAAACGAACGCTGCCTCCCGTAATCAATCGCAAAGCCTGATATGAGAAAGGCAGCCGTCAAGATAAACACATAACAGATATTCGCTCCTGAAATGCCGCCTCCGCTTTCAAACACACCAAGTGCTGCGGCCGCAACGACAAAGCCTGTGCCCAGCAAAGAAAAAAGAATGAGCCAGGCCCGATCCTGCAAATATGTCTTGATCATCCTACTCATCCTTCCAATTGCTTAAAAACCTGTATCCATGTCCCCGGACGGTTGCGATAGCATTCTCAAGCCCCAGCTCCCCAAGCTTCTTACGCAATCGGTTCACATTAACGGTCAGTGTATTGTCATCCACAAATTCTATTTCATCCCACAATGCTTCAAGCAGTTCATCCCTAGTGACAATTCGGTCATGCTCCTTTACAAAGATGAACAGCAGCTGAAACTCTTTTTGCGAAAGGGATATCCGCCTGCCCTGCCATTCCGCTTCAAATTTTTCAGGATAGATATACAGGCCGCCAAGTTCCATCACCTGCGCTTCTTGATGGACGGCTGCCGAGTATTCTCCGTATGTGCGGCGAAGCGCGCTTTTGATTTTGGCATGTACGACTTCAAGGTGAAACGGCTTTGTGATATAGTCGTCTCCGCCATGTTCAATCGCCATCACCTGATTCAATTCATCGGTCCGCGCAGAAATAAAAATGATCGGCACATTTGAAACGGCCCGGATCTGCCTGCACCAATAAAAGCCGTCAAAATACGGGAGATTGATATCCAATAGAACCAAATCAGCCCCTTTTTCAATAAACTCCTGTTTGATCTGGTCATATTTTTCCACCGCATTCACTTCATAGCCGTATTTATGTAAATGATCATACAAGATGGAAGCAATCCGCTCATCATCTTCCACGATTAATATTTTATACATGTTTGTCACCCTTCATGGAAAAAGTTCGAAAATATGATTATAATAAAAATTGATTTTTGACATGCTGTTGCAAACGATTCAATATGATTATAGACGATAGATGGAAATACGGCTCATTAAATCCCATGAAGACATTTATTTTCTTCATGTTTAAGTTATAAAGTCTTAATTAGAGGAGGACTTTATCCGTGAAAAAACTGTTGACATCGCTCGCGCTGGGAGTCATTCTCACGTTGGGCTTTCTGGCGGGCATCCTGCCTCCAAGTTCGGCTGACGGGCCGCAGACAACAGACGGCAGCTCTGTTCAGACAGACAGCATCATCAATACCTTTGAAGGTGTCGCCGACTACATTGTGAAATACGGCAGGCTGCCTGACAACTTTATCACCAAAGCCGAGGCGGCAAAGTTAGGGTGGGAACCGCAAAAAGGAAACCTGGCCGAAGTCGCGCCGGGGAAAACCATCGGCGGCGATATTTTCAAAAACAGGGAAAAGCTGCTCCCTGATGCAGAAGGACGGGTATGGAGAGAAGCCGACATCAACTATACATCGGGCTTCCGCGGATCGGACCGGATCGTCTATTCAAACGACCGGCTGGTCTATAAAACGACAGACCACTATAAAACTTTTACTAGAATGAGATGATAGCATGAATAAAGTAATCTTAAACGGAGAATCAATATTAAGCATATCAGACCTGCACAAAGAGCTGAAAGAACAGCTTGGGCTCCCGGATTATTACGGCGAAAACCTTGATGCGCTATGGGATTGCCTGACGGGCTGGGTGAACATGCCCTTGGTGATCGAATGGAAACATGTTGAGAAGAGCCGTGTATATTTAGGTGATAAAGCATCTGCTTACTTGCAGCTTTTTCGCGAAGCAGAGGAGGAGCTGGACGGCTTTCAGTTCAAGACAGATGAGTCATCACAGCAAAATCTATAAATCGGCGGCCGGCCTCTCAGCCGCCGGTTCCTGCAGCAATTGCAGGAACGAGCGGGCGCTGGAGCAGTACGCCCGCTTATTTTTGCGGAATTCGGACAGGCTCTTTGGCGCCCCCCTGCTTTCGATAAAGCTTGCGGCAGATCGCTCGGAATCCGCTGATTCAGTCAAAAAACGCTTGGTTAAAAATGGTGGCAAATTTTCCGTCTTCCACCTTTTCTTTCGTGATACCGCTGTCCGTATGTTTTGTGAAGTGGTCTTTTGACAAAATGATTTTTCCGTCTTTTGTCAGCTTCGAAGCGAGCGGATGTTTATTAAATGGTGATGCTTCATCATCGAAAATCGCATCGCGAACCCTTGCAAGCACTTTTTCATCGATTGGCTTCATCGCAAATGCATAGCCCGTCTGCCATCCTTCCCCTTTATCCATTTCAAGAAGATAATCCCCTTTATCCGTCTTCACCTTTCTGATGCGGTAAGCACCTGTTTTTGAAGCGACGGTTTCCCCTGAAAACGGAACAGGTGCAAGCGGAAGATTGATGCCAAACCCGGTGTCGAGGAGATACGTTTCATTCTCTTTCTGAAGAATAACGGCGATATGTGTCCCCGTCAGCGCCCACGCTCGTTCTTGCTGATTGAAGACCGTACCTTGGACCATATGAACAGAAAAACCGATCTCCTTCAGAATGTAATAAAGAAAGGCGTTTAAGTCATAGCACAAACCGCCCCTCTTTTTGTTCAAAAAGGCATCTGTCAGAGCATTTTTCGTCATCGGTGTCCGTTCATTGTTTAATACCGCGCCATTTTCAAAAGGGAACTGCAAAGCCAGCAAAGACAAAAACTCAGGCAGATCCGCAAATGTCACAGATTTAGTTGGGCGGTATCCGATCCTTTCATACAGCGAGTCGAGCTGAATAGTCATGATGATTCTCCTTTCACTTTGAATAAAAAGCCAAACCCCAGAGAGGTTTAGCTTTTTTCCTGAACATATGCAGTCAATACATCAAGGGCATCTTGTTCATCAGTTCCGTCAGCGATGAGCGTGACCTCTGACCCCGAACTGACAGCAAGACTCATCAGCCCCATAATACTTTTTGCATTTACTTTTTTATCTCCCTTTTCCAGAAAGATGTCTGATTGAAAGCGGTTGGCTTCCTGAACAAACAATGCCGCCGGCCGAGCCTGCAGTCCTGTTTTTAAAAGGATTTCCACTTTTTGTTGAACCATACGATCTCCCCCATTCCCTGCAATTATTTTAAAGAGACAGATTGTCCTGAACGCAACTGTTCAGCTATTTCATCCAATTTTCTGAGGCGGTGATTGATGCCCGATTTGCTGATTTTTCCGCTGGTGACCATTTCCCCTAGTTCCTTTAAAGTCACTTCCTGATAATCGATGCGAAGCTGAGCGATTTCCCTCAGCTTTTCCGGCAAAGCATCAAGACCGATTTTTTCATCAATGAATTTAATATTTTCTACCTGTCTGAGCGAAGCGCCGATCGTCTTGTTTAAATTAGCTGTTTCGCAATTGACGAGGCGGTTCACCGAGTTTCTCATGTCGCGCACGATCCGGACATCTTCAAAGCGAAGCAGGGAATTATGCGCGCCGATAACATTTAAAAATTCCGTGATCTTCTCGGCTTCCTTGAGATAAGTGATATATCCTTTTTTCCGCTCCAGCGTTTTGCTGTTCAAATGAAAAAGGTTCATGAGCCTGCATAATGAATCATTATGCTCTTTGTACAACGAAAAAATTTCGAGATGGTACGAAGATGTCTCCGGATTATTGACAGAACCTCCGGCTAAAAACGCTCCTCTCATATAAGACCGTTTGCAGCATCTTTTCTTGACAAGGTCTTCTGAGATGTTTCTGGCAATCACAAAGTTGCCTCCGAGAATTTTTAAATCTTCGAGAATGAATTTTGCGTTTTCGATCAGACGCACGATGTACACATTGTTTTTTTTCAGTCTCATTTTCTTTCGAACCAACAGTTCGACGGATACTTCATATTGCTTTTTGAGCAATGTATAAATCCTTCTTGCGATGGCCGCGTTCTCGGTTTGGACATCGAGAACCACTTTTCGGTTTGAGAAAGACAATGAACCGTTCATCCGAATGAGGGCAGATAGTTCCGCATTAGCGCAGCAATCCTTTACTTCAAGGTTTGTAAGTTCTTTTTTGGTTTCCGATGCAAATGACATTTATAGACACCCCCATTCCAAGGCCTGCTATTCTTTTAACAACTCAACAAGAAGCGAAGCAACTTTATGTGTATCGTGGCGGATTACGCCATTTTCATACGTCACAATCTGATCTCTGATGACTTCAAGCCCCATCGCAGACAGATCATCAATGTTGAACTGTACAGGCTGAGCCAGTTCTTTTGCATATCGTTCCCGAATATCGTCAGGAATTTCCTCGCTGTTGACGAGGATCGTATCAATAAACGAACCGTCCATATGCTGATTAAGCGCTTTTACATGATCGGCAGCACTGTAATATAACGTTTCGCCAGGCTGAGTCATCACATTGCAAATATAGACTTTCTTAGCCGAAGCGGCTAAAATTTCTTCCCTGACCTTCGGGACGAGCAAATTTGGCAAAATACTCGTATAAAGGCTGCCGGGGCCAAGTATAATCAGATCCGCCTCACGGATCGCTTCAATGGTCTCCGGAACAGGCTCGATCTTTTCAGGGGTTAAAAACACCCTTTTAATCCGCTGGCCGTAGGACGGTATCGTCGACTCTCCTGATATGATCCGCCCGTCGTCCATCTCCGCGTGAAGCACAACGCTTGTATTTGCAGCCGGGAGCACCCTGCCCCGTACATTCAGAACCTTGCTCATTTCGGTGACGGCGTGAAAAAAATCACCGGTTATATTCGTCATCGCCGCCAAAATTAAATTTCCTAATGAATGGCCGATTAAATCGCTGCCTTTGCTAAAGCGGTGCTGAAACAGGTCTTCAACGAGAGGCTCCACATCGGATAACGCAGCCAGCACATTCCGGACATCCCCGGGCGGAGGGATTTTCAGCTCATTGCGCAATCGCCCCGAGCTTCCCCCGTCGTCTGCAACTGTCACAATCGCCGTAATGTCGACAGGCTGATGCTTTAATCCTCTCAGCAAAACAGAAAGTCCTGTTCCCCCGCCAAAAATCGCGATTTTTTTCTGATTTGCCATGCTATTTTTTGCTTTTCTTCTCGATGTCCCGGTGAGTAACATGAGTATAGTAGTCCTTTTTAAAATAATCGGCAAGGTATTCCGCAAGCGTCACAGAACGATGCTGTCCGCCTGTGCAGCCAATCGCAATGACGAGCTGGCTTTTGCCTTCGCGCTTGTACGATGGAAGCATGAAGGCCAAAAGCTCTGTCAGCTTTTCGAGGAACTTTTGTGTTTCATTCCATTTCATCACATAGGAGGATACCTCGCGATCTTCTCCTGTCAGCGGTCTCAGACTGTCGATGTAGTACGGATTTGGCAGAAACCTCACATCAAATACAAGGTCTGCGTCAATCGGAATTCCGTATTTAAAACCAAAGGACATCACATTCACCGTAAAGGTGTGGCCCTGGTCTGTCGCAAAATGCTGGACGATTTTTTCGCGCAGGTCCCTCGGCTTCATGTCAGATGTGTCGTAAATAATCTGAGAGCGCCCTTTCAGTTCTTCCAAAAGCTCCCGTTCGGTTTCAATTCCCTCCAGCGGCAACCCTGTTGTGGCCAGAGGATGGGACCGCCTTGTCTCTTTATACCTTGAAACGAGAATCGAATCCTTTGCATCTAAAAACAAAATGCGCGGAGTGATCCAAGATGTTTCTCCAATTTCATCAAGCGCCTCAATCAGCCTGTCAAAAAACTCACGGCCGCGCAAGTCCATCACTAAGGCCACCTTGCTCATTTTCGAATTTGACTCTTTCATCAGCTCCAAAAACTTCGGAAGCAAAGATGGCGGCAAATTATCAACACAGAAAAAACCGAGGTCTTCAAAACTTTGAATCGCCACTGTTTTTCCTGCTCCTGACATTCCGGTTATAATCACAAGCCGAATTTCATGGACTCCATTCGCATTCATGCTTCTTTCCCCCCTTATGTTTAGTCGCTCTGCGGGTCCAGACGGTAGGACAGCAGTTCAAAGTCAGATGTATACGTAAAGGTGCCGTGAAGCAGTCCTTCGCCTTTCAGCATAAAGTCGAGAATGTGAACATCGCCGGGCGCCATCGGCAAGTTCTCTATTTCTCCTGCCTGATGCCACTGAATGATGCCTTCCTCAGACTCATCTACATGTCTGCCTGTATAATGATCGGCGACGAACGTGAACATCATCCATTCTGATACAACCTGGTCATTTTCTTTTATGATGAAGGTGAATATCCCTTTCAACTGCGGGTTTAGCACATATAGGCCCGTCTCTTCGCGGTATTCCCTGATGACGGCATCCCTGACTGTTTCCCCGCTCTCCATTTTCCCGCCGGGAGCTACCCACCAGCCCCTGCGCGGTTTTTGCAGCAAAAGGACTTGATCATCTGAAATCAGCACACAATTCGTCACTCTTTGCAAGTCTGTCACCCATCCTTTAATTCCTTCAATTCTTTTTTCTATTATACCGCTTCCTGATGCCGCTCACAATGAACATGCAGCCCAACTGCAAAAATCGCCTTTTCATAAATCCAGCCGCCCTTTTTTGGGAACGTGCCTGAGCCTATTCTAAATTAAGACCACCAGCGAATGGAAGCGCTTGCGAAAACCGTACTTTCATTCTATTTTACAGCAAAATCCGCTTATTCATCATGTAAATATGAACAAATTGTGAAAATTTGTAAAAATTACACTTTTAGGAAAAACAGTGCAAAAAAAGGACACGGACATGATCATCCGTGCCAAAAGAATTCATTATAAAAGGGGGTCAATTACTGTACCAATCATAACGAATAATTGTTTCACTGGTGTTACAGGGCGGTTAAAACATGATGACGATTAGAATGCGTTATTTTACAGCCTTTTCTTTCTCCTTCAGCTCTTCAATATAATGCTGAACACTCTGGGCTGCAATGCTTCCGTCTCCTGTTGCCGTGACAATTTGGCGAAGGGTTTTTTCACGGATGTCCCCCGCGGCAAAAATCCCTTCCGCTTTTGTTTCCATGCGTTCGTTGGTTACGATATAGCCCTCTTCATTTGTGATGCCAAGGTTTTTAAACGGCTCAGACAGCGGCAGCATGCCGATGTAGATAAAGACGCCGTCGGTGCGGAATTCTTCTTCTTCATCTGTCACTGTATCGACAAGCGTTACTTTGCCGACTTTTCCATCTTGTTCATGGATTTCTTTTACCGTCTTGTTCCAGATAAAATCGATTTTTTCATTGTCAAACGCCCGCGCCTGAAGAATGCTTTGCGCTCTCAGCTTATCGCGGCGGTGAACGATCGTTACTTTAGAAGCGAAACGGGTTAAGTAGACGCCTTCTTCTACAGCGGAATCTCCGCCGCCGACAACGACAAGCTCTTTGTTTTTAAAGAATGCGCCGTCACATACCGCACAATAAGAAACACCGCGGCCGCCAAGCTCTTTTTCACCCGGAACGCCGAGCTTCTTGTATTCAGCGCCTGCTGTGATGATGACAGCGCGTCCTTTAAATTCTTTTGAACCCGCTTTGACGACCTTATAGTCTCCATTGTCAACGACTTCTTTAATATCGCCGTATGCATATTCCGCACCAAACTTTTTCGCGTGTTCAAACATTTTATTTGAAAGTTCCGGCCCCAGAATGCTTTCAAACCCCGGATAGTTTTCAACATCTTCTGTATTGGCCATTTGCCCGCCGGGAACTCCTCTTTCAACCATCAAGGTTGACAGGTTCGCTCTCGACGTGTAGACAGCCGCTGTCATACCTGCAGGACCCGCTCCTATAATAATGCAGTCATAATTTTTTTCTTCTGACACAATGTTCACTCCTTCATGAATCTTCTTGCTGCTTATGCTGGCAAGCAGTCCAATCCTCTAAATAAGATTCCCTTCTTGTATCTTCCTTACCCATATCCTATAAAATATCATGAATAAGCGCTATTTTTTTGCTCACACAATAAATAAAACAGGCTGAATGGTCAGTTCAAACCTGTTTTTAAAGGTGTTCTTTTAATGTACGTTCATATTTCGTAAGCGTTCCCGGAGAAATGCTGAAAAGCTTTGCCGTTTCAGATTTGGTGAGACGCTCCCGGTGCTCTGTTTTCCAGATGAAATAGATGGCTGCAGCCAAACCGCCGGCGTTTTTCAGCTGAAGGCCGTAAGCCCTGATCTGCTGAATGACATGAAATATCCAAAAGCACATCGCCTCTTGTTCGATCGCTGACCGATCCGCTTGTTCAATCGCTTTCGCGGTTCTGTAGGCAAGGAGTGCATCCTTTGAAGCAACAGCTGCCCCGTCTTCACCGTAAAGCAGAAGCCTGACAAATTGGTCTTCAAACGACGTTTTTGCGATGTTTGAATCAAGCACAGCTTGGAGCTGTTCCTTCTCCCCTTTTCTTCCGCTTATATAGTATGCGGCGAGGCGTTCCTCAAGCGTTCGCTGGACGGGTGCCTTTTCTTGCCGTTCTTTCCACGGCTCCATGCGGGCGGCATCAGGGTACTCCTCCTGCATCTTCTTCCATACGGACCGGGCAAACTGAGTGCGGCCGGTAAAGTAAGCGGTGCAGGCGAGCCAGTAATAAAAGGTTTCATCTCCTTCAAATCCCATGCGGTAAAGAGATTTCAGCCATTTAAACCCGAGGTCATACCTGCCGACGAGCGAAAGTGTGGCGCCGAGCTTATACCTTTGTTCAAGCAGCATCGGATAAATATTGGATAGCTGTTCAGAAAGATCCCGAACCTTTTCATCCTTCCGCTCATAGTGGTAAAAAATGAGCAGATTGCAAAGCGCATGCAGATTTCCATGGCTTTTTTCTAAAACGGTAAAAATCGTCGTCTTTGCTTTTTGAACATCCCCTGCGTAAAAATAAGCAAGCGCCAGATTATTATAAGCTGACCAAAATTCCGGATAATCGGCTATAATCTCTTCAAGCATCACAATGGACTCCTGAAGCTGTCCGTTCTCCAGCAGCGACTTAGCCCGATCCTGTTTAAGGATTAAGTCGTCCTGGTCGTACTCTGAGTAGCCTTGATCTTCTTCTCCCATATCCAATAATTCAAGGAGCTCTTCATTTTCCGCGCTGAACTCGCCATTGGGATCTTCTTTCATGTAAGTCTCAGCTGCTTTATAAGCTTCTTGGAAAAGACCGAGATGCGCATAATTATTCGCTTTAAAATAGTAGCATTCTGTCATTTTTTCATTGATGTTTTTCAGAATAAAGTCTAAAAGTTCATTTGATTGCTGGTAAAAACCCATTTCTGTATAAATGACAGCAAGCTGAGACAGCATGCCCGTATTGTCCGGTTCAAGAAAAATCGCTCTCTGGATGAGTTTGCTCGCGCGGGATAAATTTCGTTCTCTGTATGCTTTGAGCCCTTTATGATAAAAATATTGCCCATCTTGAAAAAGCTGGACAATCCTCGTATTTTTATGATGTTCAGAAGTGTACTTTCCCACAGATACCCTCCATTTCAAACTGTATACCGTGAGTAGTATAACATAGTTTCCGGCAGGCTTAATAGGCCAAAAACAAGTTTCGAGAAAATTCTCTGCATTTTCCACTTTTGGTGTCTGATGACGAAACCAAAATCGTTTTTGCTCAAGTCTGCATCGGCAAGGTTTACGTTTTATATCGGCTGAGTGTTTTCATTTTTAACGATCATTTTCCAGTCAACAGCCTTTCAAAAGAGAATTTTCCACTCCTGTTCTCTAAAACTGATTTCAGCGAAAACGGATGACGAAAGTACGTTCTCATTATATGATAATAAACAAGGGGGTTATGCTATGCAAAACAACAGCTCAATTAAATTGGCGCATTTCTCGGACGAGCATTCAGCTGAACTGAATGAGTTCGAGCTTCCTGCAGAACAAAGCCCATTTACCGCGCTTCCTAAAGATGTCTTAACAGATGCGGCCGGACAGCATCCAATTGTCATTTTAAACGAAGGGAAGCCTGTTGGATTTTTTATACTGCACGCTACTGAGAGAGTAAAGGACTATTCAGAAAATCCTAAAGCGATGCTCTTGACCGCTTTATCAATTGATCATAAGCAGCAAGGCAGAGGCTGTGGAAAAAAAGGGATGCTGAAGCTTCCGGAATGGATCAGCAGGGAATTCAGCCATTGTGATGAAGTCGTTTTAGCTGTCAATCAAAAAAACACAGCTGCTCAGCATCTGTATTTAAAAACCGGGTTTGTTGACACCGGCGAAAGAAAAATGGGCCCCATCGGAGAGCAGATCGTGATGAGCCTGAAAGTTAAATAAGCAAATGAAAGGCTCCAAACGGGCAAAAAAAACAACCAAAAGGGCATGCAATCCCTTTTGGCAAGTAAACTTTCAAGCTTATTCTGTTCCTTTATGGCGTTTTTTCAGCACTTCCAGTACTTCATCAAGCGGGAGGGACTGTTCCCTTAAGAGGACAAGCAGATGATAAATAAGATCCGCCGCTTCCCATTTCAATTCTTCATGATCCCTGTTTTTTGAAGCGATAATGACTTCCGCGGCTTCTTCGCCGACTTTTTTCAAAATCTTATCAATGCCTTCATGAAATAAATAAGTCGTATAGGCGCCTTCAGGCATTTCCGCCTGCCGTTTGGCAATCACGGCTTCAAGCTCGTTTATGATGGCGAAACGGCCGCCGTCTGCCGCCTTTCTGTCGTCCATTGATGTGAAACAGCTGTAGCTTCCTTTATGGCAGGCAGGTCCGGCTGGTTCGACAAGCACGACAAGTGCGTCTTGATCACAGTCAAGGCGGATGTCTTTGACATGCTGGACATTCCCGGATGTCGCCCCTTTATGCCAAAGCTCCCCGCGGGATCGGCTGAAAAACCATGTTTCCCTCGTTTCCAGCGTTTTTTCAAACGATTCTTTATTCATATATGCCAAGGTCAGCACCTCTTTGCTTGCTGCATCCTGGACGATCGCCGGGATCAGACCGGCTTCATTAAATGTCAATTCATCTGCCGTTATCATCTTACATTCACCCCGCGCTCGTTTAAATAAGCTTTCACTTCTTTCACAGACGTTTCTTTATAATGAAAAATCGAAGCAGCCAAAGCGGCGTCCGCTTGGCCTTCTTTAAACACCGCGTGCATATGTGCGGCATTTCCCGCGCCTCCTGAAGCAATGACCGGGACTGGAACGGCTTCTGATACAAGCTTTGTCAATCTGTGGTCAAAACCGTTTTTCTCTCCGTCGGAATCCATGCTCGTCAACAGGATTTCGCCGGCCCCCCTCTGAACGGCTTCCTTCGCCCACGATGCCGCTTCAAGGTCTGTCTTATTCCGGCCGCCGTGAGTGTAAACAAAATAGCGGTCTTCATCTTGATCGTATTTTGCATCAATAGCGACGACGATGCATTGCGAACCGAAGAAAGCCGCGCCTTCCGTAATCAGCTCAGGACGGAGAACCGCGGCCGTATTAACGGAAACTTTGTCTGCTCCGGCCCTCAAAATCGTTTTCATATCTTCCAGACGATTGATGCCGCCGCCGACGGTGAAAGGAATAGCCAGCTTGGCCGCCACTCTTTCGACGACATCAACCATCGTTTTTCTCCCTTCGTGAGAAGCGGAAATATCGAGAAAGACGAGCTCATCTGCGCCTTCTTCGTCATATATCTCAGCCAGTTCTACAGGATCCCCGGCATCTTTTAATTCAAGAAATTGAATGCCTTTAACAACCCGGCCGTCCTTCACATCCAGACACGGGATAATTCGCTTTGTAATCACTTGCACCCCACCCTTTCAAGCGCTTCAGACACAGTGAATTGGTTCGTATAAAGAGCTTTTCCGACAATAGCGCCGCTGACGCCGTCCATACGGCGGCCGGCCAATGCTTCAAGATCAGTGAGAGAGCTGACGCCTCCTGAGGCAATGACCTGTTTACCGGTTGTTTTTGCGAGCTCAACCGTGCTGCCGATATTCGGGCCGGACAGCATTCCGTCTGTTGCAATGTCCGTAAAAATAAAAACCTCTGCACCTTCATTTGCAAGCTCACGGCCAAGCTCTTCCGCTCTCACCGCCGACGTTTCAAGCCAGCCTTCCGTCGAAACAAAGCCGTCTCTCGCATCAAGACCGATCGCGATGTGATGACCGTAAGTGTTCAGCATCTTTTTCACAAAATTCGGGTTTGAAACGGCAGAGCTTCCTAAAATCACTCTTTCTACGCCTTGTGATAGATATTCATACACATCCTTTTCGGTTCTGATGCCGCCGCCGACCTGTACGTAGATATTCAGTTCTTTGGCTATGGATATCACATGGCTGTCGTTTACTTTTTTCCCTTCTCTGGCGCCGTCCAAATCAACGAGATGAATCCATTTTGCTCCTTCTTTGGCAAACAACGACGCCATTTCAAGTGGAGAGTCGCCGTATACTGTTTCTTTTGCATAGTCTCCCTGCACAAGTCTTACGCATTTGCCATTTCTCATATCGATAGCCGGATATAAAATAAATTCACTCATTTTTTCACCTTCTGTTCTTCTGTCAGCTGTTTGAACTGCTTTAAAATGGACATTCCGACCGTACTGCTTTTTTCCGGATGGAACTGGGCCCCGTACACATTGTCAAAACCGACGACGGCGGGTACCCGCACACCGTAATCCGCACTGGCCAGCAAAGCTTCTTCATCCATTCCGCTGACATAATAGGAATGGACAAAATAAGCGTATCCTTCCTCAGTTTCCTTTAAGAGCGGAGAATCGCGGTGGATTGTGAGGCGATTCCAGCCCATGTGGGGGACTTTCAGCCGGTTTCTCAATGGACCGCGCTCCTCGAGTTTGGTGACTTTCCCCTTTAAAAGGGCGAGCCCCTCTGTTGCTCCCTGCTCCTCACTCTCTTCAAACAAAAGCTGCATGCCGAGGCAAATGCCGAGAAGAAGCTTTCCTTCACTGACAGCATTCTGAATAAAGATTTTCAGGCCTGTTTTATCCAAAATCTCCATCGCATCCCTGAAAGCGCCGACTCCTGGAAGAATGTAGCTGTCCGCTTTCTGCAGCTCACCGATCCGATCTGACACAAAATATGGTGCGCCGATCCGTTCCAGAGCTTTAGAAACGCTGTACAGATTTCCCATACCGTAATCAATGACACCGATCATTTACAGCATCCCTTTCGTTGATGGAATTCCTTTGACACGGGGATCAATCATCGTCGCTTCATCAAGCGCGCGGCCGAGCGCTTTAAAAATAGCTTCAATCATGTGATGGGTATTCGTTCCGTAGTGAACGATGACATGAAGATTCATCCTCGCTTCGAGAGCAAGCTTCCATAAAAATTCGTGGACTAGCTCAGTATCAAATGTCCCCACTTTCCGGCTTGGCAGCTCGGCCCTGAATTCAAGGTGCGGCCTGTTGCTTAAATCGACTGCAACCTGGGCAAGCGCTTCATCCATCGGCACTAAACTTGAGCCATAGCGTTTAATGCCTTTTTTATCCCCGAGCGCTTCCAACAGCGCCTGTCCCAGGCAAATCCCGATGTCCTCTGTCGTATGGTGGTCATCGATTTCCACATCGCCTTTCGCCTCTACAGAAACGTCAAATTGGCCGTGCTTTGTGAATAAATCAAGCATATGCGTCATAAACGGCACATCCGTTTGAATATCCGCTTTTCCTTCCCCATCGATATTGATGGATAGTTTAATGTCTGTTTCATTGGTTTTTCTTGCCCGTTCGGCTTTTCTCATCAGTCTTCCTCCCGGATTCTGGATTCAATGGCTCTTGCGTGGGCTTCAAGTCCTTCCAATCTGGCAAAGGCTGCAATCTTCTCAGCATTCTCAGAAAAAGCTTCCCTGCTGTATGAAATGATGCTTGATCGCTTTTGAAAGTCTGTGACATTGAGCGGGCTTGAGAATCTGGCTGTTCCATTCGTCGGCAGCACATGATTCGGCCCAGCAAAATAATCGCCGACAGGCTCAGAACTGTACGGTCCCAAGAAAATGGCGCCGGCATGCCTGATCTTTCCTAGCAGCGCCTCAGGCTGCACCGTTAATATTTCAAGGTGTTCAGGGGCGAGCTCATTGACGGCAGAGACGGCTTCATCAAGTGTTTCTGCAACATAAATACGGCCGTAGTTCTCAATCGACTGACGGGCAATCTCTTTTCTCGGCAGACGTTCCAGCTGCTGATCCACTTCTTTTTGAACAGCTTCGGCAAGCGGACGGGAATCTGTGACGAGAACGCTTGACGCCATCGTGTCATGTTCCGCTTGGGAAAGCAGGTCGGCGGCAATTTCCCGCGGATCTGCCGTCTGATCGGCAAGAACGGCGATTTCGCTCGGCCCTGCGATCATATCAATGTCAACCTGGCCAAATACTTCCCGCTTTGCCAAAGCGACATAAATGTTCCCGGGTCCCGTGATCTTATCGACGGGAGCAATCGTTTCCGTTCCGTATGCCAATGCCGCAATCGCCTGAGCTCCCCCCATTTTGTACATTTCTTTGATGCCGAGCTCTGCCGCCGCAGCCAATACGCCTGGCGATAATTTGCCGTCTTTTCCCGGCGGAGAGACGAGGACGATGCGTTCGACTCCCGCGGCGAGCGCCGGAATCACATTCATCAGGACGGATGAAGGATAAGCAGCCGTACCGCCCGGAACGTAAACACCTGCTGAATCAAGCGGCGTGATTTTTTGGCCGAGCATCGTTCCGTCCTTCCGGTGATAAAACCATGAGGATGCCAGCTGACGTTTATGATACTCTTTGATGTTGCAGATGGCCGATTTTAAAATGTCGATCTCACTCTGTTTCATCATGCCGTACGCTTCTTTCATTTCCTGTTCGGTTACGCGGAGATCGGCAACATCAGCTCCGTCAAATCGCTTAGTAAAAGCAGAAACAGCCGCGTTCCCGTTTTTCTTTACTTCCTCGATGATTGTGCTGACTGTTTTTCTCTGTTCTTCCGTGCCTGAACCGATGGTGCGTTTTAGCGAAACAGCAGTCTTTCCGCTGATGGATGTCATTTTCATTTTGTCTTATCCCCTTCCACAATAAGAGAAAGCCGTGAAGCCATTTCATCAATCACTTCATCTTTCATTCGGTAGCTGACGGGATTTACAATCAATCGTGAGGTAATGTCGCAAATTTTTTCTGTTTCAACCAGTCCGTTTTCCCGTAAAGTCTGTCCTGTTGAAACAATATCTACGATCCGGTCCGCAAGGCCGATGAGCGGAGCAAGCTCGATTGAACCGTTCAGCTTGATCATTTCCACCTGCTCTCCCTGCTCCCTGAAATAGCTTGAAGCGACATTCGGATATTTTGTCGCGACCCGGGGTGCAACTCCGCTGTGCGCTGTATGCGGCAGGCCGGCCACAGCAAGATGGCATCTGCTGATTTTTAAATCGAGTACTTCGTAGACATCGCGCTCTTCTTCCAGCATGACATCTTTGCCGGCGATTCCGGCATCAGCCACTCCATGTTCCACATATGTCGTCACATCCATCGGCTTTGCCAGAATAAAACGAAGATTTTCTTCTGGTACATCAATGATCAGTTTTCTTGAATCATCGAATTCTTCAGGAAGCTGATAACCGGCTTGCCGCAGCATTCCGGCGGCTTCCTCAAAAATCCGCCCTTTCGGCATCGCAATCGTCAATACCTTACCCATGCTGTTCTTCCTTTCTGGCCCCGATAAAATAGGTCACTTTTTGAAAAGATTTTGTCATCTGATCGATATTTTCAATTCCCGATAAATCCTGGACAACGACTTTTCTACCCTTGCACCGTTCTTCTTCGGCAAATTTGATCGCTTCTGCCCGCTGTTTTGTGCTGAAAATCACGACATCCATTTTTTCCTGCATCTCTTCTGGGTTTAAGGCTTCAAGCAGTCTGTCAATCCGGATTCCAAAGCCGGTGGCCGGAGCCGGAAAGTCGAAATGACCGAGAAGCTGATCATAGCGGCCGCCGTTTCCAATTGGAAAACCTACGTTTTCAGCGTATATTTCAAATAAAATGCCGGTATAGTAGCTCATATGGCTGACCATGCTTAAATCGAGTTTGACATCATTCGTGCATCCATAGTCGCCAAGCGTCTCCCAAAGAGCCTCAAGCTCTGAGATCGCATTTTTTCCTTTTTCCGAATCGACTAGCGTCATTGCCTGGCTGCACGTTTCAACACCGCCTCTGAGCTCCAAAAGCTCAAGCAGCCTGCTTTTATCGATGGATGATAAATTCAACGCCTTCACATGCTCCCGATAGCCGACATAATTTTTTTCATATAAGAAACGCCTTAGCACATGCGCTCTCTCTTCATTGCCTACAACCTCCATGAACAAAGCATCGGCAATGCCGACATGACCAATCGAAATTTTAAAAGAGGTCAGTCCTGCATTTCTAAGTGAAAAAATAGCAAGTGCAATCACTTCTGCATCAGCGCTTGTTGTTCCATCGCCAATCAGTTCGACCCCGATTTGTTCAAATTCGGCAGGGCGGCCGCCTTCCCGTTCCTGCGCCCTGTAAACATTTGCCGCATATCCTACCCGGAGCGGATGGTTTTCCTTATGAAGCTTTGACGCCGCCACCCTTGCAATAGGAGCGGTCATGTCAGGCCTTAACACAAGCGTCTGCCCCTCCTGGTCAAGGAGCTTAAAAAGCTGCTGATCTAAAATGGCCGACTGAACTCCGACCGTATCATAAAATTCGAGTGTCGGCGTCTCCATGAACTGATATCCCCACAGACTCATAACCTCTGTCAATGAAGAGCGCACCTTTTTCTTTGTTTCATAAAGCCCTGGCAATGTGTCTCTCATACCGTGCGGTTTTTCAAACATAAACATCTGCACTTGCACCCCCAAAAACGTTAGAAGGAAAATTCCGAATCCTTTAGTTCGCTAATATGATAATATGCTAACAGATAAAAGAGTCAAAATCAACAACCGCTTACAAAATGGGTCATTTGGCTCTGGTAAATGCTAACTTTTATTTCGTGAACATCTTGATGATATAATAAAAATGCAATGCTTTACTCATGCACAGTTAATTAGTACTATCGGGAACAGGAGACTGAATATGAATTTCTTCAAAACACTTTTTGCCGCACTTTTCTTTACATCCGTTATCATTACTGTGTTCATATTGTTTTCTAAAGAAGTACAAAGTCCGCTGACAGAAAAGCGCGCATCCAATCAGACATCTGCGGATAGCGAAGAAGTGAAAACTAAAACGAAAAAACAGGCGGAACGTGAACCGCTGGATGTTCCATTAATTAAACAAATGGACCCGCCAAAGCTTTATAACGGCTGTGAAGTAGCCAGCTTGGCGATGATTTTAAACTACAGCGGATATGACGTAACAAAAAATGAACTCGCTGAAAAAGTAAAAAGGGTGCCTTTGCAGTATGAAAACGGCTTAAAAGGAAACCCAAATGACGGCTTTGTCGGCGATATGGAAAACGGCCCCGGACTCAGCGTCTATCACGGCCCGGTTTACGATTTGGCCTCATCCTATGCGGGAAACAAAGCCATTGACCTGACGGGAAACAGCCCTGAAGCCATCTACAAACAGCTGAATCAAGGGAGACCGGTCTGGGTCATTACCACTGTGAATTTCAGTACGGTAAACGATATGGAAACGTGGGATACCCCGACAGGCACAGCCGATGTGACTTACAGCGTTCATAGTGTCGCGGTTACAGGCTATGATGAAGACTATGTTTACTTGAATGATCCATATGGCTATAAAAACCGGAAAGCAGACAAAACCAGCTTTGAAAACTCATGGGAACAAATGGGCAGCCAGGCGATTGTGATTGCTTCTTAAAATAAAAAAGAGCTGGAACGGAAAAAAATCCAGCTCTTTTTCATGTCCTCCTTTCGCTTAAAACAAAATAGAGCCTGCCGATCAATCCAATGAATGGACATTTTCGGCAAGCCCGCTTTTTATTTTGTACCTGTCTGAACAGCCTGCCAGAAGGATTCGGATTCATAGCCTAAAGAGTAGACAGAGACCCCAGCAAGATGATAATCGTTTGAGAGACGGCTTTTCATTTCCACGGTGTCTTCGTTTTCATACCAAACAACATGCCGGTGGCGCACTTGATCGACATAGGAAAAAGTCATAGATGCTGTTTGTACATCGTATGCCGGTTTGGCTCCCGTCTCGTTTTTAAGCATCTGAATCTCATTCCACTGTTTTAATGCGTTGTTCTCTTGATCGGTTAAATCCCAATCATACCCATACGAAGGAATCCCCATGATCACTTTGCCTGCGCTGATTTCTCGGACTGCAAATTTCAGAGAGCTTTTGATCCAGTCCATACTTGCAACAGAGCCCGGATCGCTCCAGCTGCCATGTTCGTCATAAGTCATCACTTGCACATAATCGGCAGCCTGTCCAATTTTGGCGTAATCATAAGGCCAGCTCCAATCATCCTCAGGATCATCCGCACTTTTTGCCGGCACGGAAACCATGATCTGAATCTGCTCTCTTTCTAGGGACTCTGAGACATATCGGATAAAGCTTGAATACGCCGCGCGGTCTTCTGGAAAAACCGCTTCAAAATCGATATTGATTCCATCATAACCATGCTCTTTTGCCAGGCTTACGAGCTGATTTGTCAAATGTTTTCTGCTTGTTTCGTCTGTGATGACCTGGGAGGCTAAATCTCCGTCAAAATCTTGAATCGATTCGCTATAATTTGAGATCACGGCCCATGTCTTAATCCGGTTCTTTTTTGCAAATGCAAGCTGGTTTTCAGGGGTCTCGCCTATGAGATTTCCCTTTGTATCAAAAGCAAACGTATCGGTCGCGATAGAGTCGATATAGCTATGATACGCCGTAAGTGATTGATATGAAGCGCTGTCTCCTGTCGTATAGCCAAGAATCATGTTCTCGGCAGCGTCTGCTTTTGCATATGCAAAAAACGTTAAAAGAGCCGAAAGCGTCATCCATATCCACAAGTTCTTTTTCATTGCCAAGTTCCTCCTTTTTCCTTTTTACACATTTTAACATGAAAACAGATAAGCAAAGTGTGAATTTTCTGAGGAATAAAAGGCTTTTTTAGGTCACTTTTTCTGTTAAATAATAGTGCTGTCTACACTTGAAAAAATCAGAATTAAAACAGAGTTGTCCTTTTCTGAGTTTCATTTGATTAGCGAAAAAGGTTGTCTTCTACTCATTCTTGGATAAGAATCATGAAAGGAAACGGTCTGTTTTCAAAAATTGTGTAATTCATAAATAGGATTGGTTTTGTCGGGGATTTGGGGCAAGCTTTGCCTGAAAAAGCTTCGGCGGTTGAGACCGTTCATCAAACGATCGTCGTTGGAAAAGGAGAGACTTAGGATAACAGGGAGAACGTTTGGCAGCAGGCCCTGACCTTGGAGACGGCAGAGTGAAGGATGGCGCGACACTTAAAAGCGCCGGGCTCGGCGCGCCCCTGCTAGTAGATGGCGTTCACACTTAGAGAAACGCTTTTGCCAATAATGTCGTTTAGGAAGATGATGCGCTGACTGTCAAACAGGAAAGAAAGGTCACGGTTGACGGGGGATCTGCGCGCATTGGTTCAGATCAAACATTTCAAATCAAGCACATTTACGGTAAAAAACTTCGCCGCTGATCAAGGCGGCAAGTTCATTCGCCAGCTCGGGGGCTCCACCTTTAAGGTTTCGGTGTCTATAAACATGAAAGAAGCTATTAGCAGCACAAGTTTTCTGTCACGATGACTAATACGAGATCGTGAAGTCGGACAGAAATGGATCGGAGTGAAACATGTTATCGAAAGGAACAATCACGAATTTTAAGCTGCAGCCCCTTGCTGTTTATTCAGCAGGGGGTTCCAAACGTTTTTCCATTTCTTCTTTTGTATAGATGAGCCGCATTGGATTGCCGCCGACAAATGCGCCGGGCGGCACGTCTTTATGGACGAGCGTGCCGGCGGAGATGACCGCGCCGTCACCAATTTCAACACCGGGAAGGATCGTCGTATTTGCTCCGACCATCACTTCATCACCGATGACGACCTCACCGAGCCGATACTCTTTAATCAAATACTCGTGGGCTAGAATCGTCGTATTGTATCCGATCACAGTATTTCGGCCGACAGAAATTTTTTCGGGAAACATCACGTCCAGCATGACCATCAGGGCGAATGAACTTTGATCACCGATCTTCATTCGCAAAAACGTCCGGTACATCCAATTTTTGATCCCCAAAAACGGCGTATAGCGGGCCGCTTGAATCACGATGAAGTTTTTGACCACTTTGAAAAACGGAACCGTTTGATAGACGTGCCATAAGGAGTTGACACCTGACACAGGATAACGCTTCGTTCTTCTCAAGCTGTTTCCACTCCAAGAATCTGAAGGAGATCGTTCATCTTGCCCAGCATATAATCAGGGCGATGCTTGGCAAGGCTTTCTTCGCCTTTAATCGTCCAGGCCACGCCTGCGGTTTTTGTCCCCGCATTTTTTCCTGCCAAAATGTCATGGTAGTTATCACCGATCATGATTGCTTCCTCAGGACGGCTGCCGAGCTTGGAAAGCGCGAGCAAGACAGGCTCCGGGTCCGGTTTGGCCCGCTCTACGTCATCAAGGGTCACCACAGTTTCAAAAAAAGAATCGAGGCCGGTCAGCTTAAGACCCATGTTGACGGTATCGCGCAGTTTGGTCGTGACAATGCCGAGCTTATACCCTTCATCCGCTAAGCGGTTAAGCGTCTCAAAAACCGTATCATACTCTGTTACAAGCTCATCATGCATTTTATGATTGAATTCACGGTACACTCTGATCATTTCATCTGTTTTATCCTTATGTATACCGCTGAAGGTGTCGTAAAGGGAAGGACCGATAAATGCAAGCACATCCTCCCGCTTATAGCGGCCCGGGGCATAATGATCGAGCGTATGCAAAAATGATGCGATAATCAGCTCGTTTGTATTGATAAGCGTTCCATCCAAATCAAATAAAACAGTATTAATTTTCATTCAAAGCTTCCTTTCTCCGAACGGAATAGCCCGGCTTTTTCCACAAACGCGAAACGGCGACCGTCAAAAGAACCGCAGTCACAAGCCTGATGACAAGAAGCGGCCAGACCGGAATGCCGAGCGGAATAAATACGAGCGTGTCTTCAACAACAGCATGGCAGGCAACGAGAAATATGAAGGCAAGTGTCACATCGCGTTTGCTGACACCGTCTTCCTCAACGGCTTTGATCATGACACCGGCTCCGTACGCCAATCCGATCGTCAGTCCGGCAACCATTGTCATTGATGTGTTTTCTTTCATTCCGAGCAATCTCGTCAGCGGTGCAAACCACTTTGAAAAAGTATTCAGCCAGCCTAAGTCTCTCATATATTGAATGATGACCATCAGCGGTATCACGATGACGGCAAGCTGAAGTATCCCCAGCCCCGCTTTTGCAACAGCTTCAACGGCAATTTCAAACACCACCCGGACGGAGCCGCGCTTTTTGCCGAAATCAAACCGTATTTGGCCGCATCCTGCCCTCCGTGCCACACAAGATTGATGATGACGGCCGAGAAGCCGGCAAGTCCGATGCGCACAAGCAGAATGATCCCTATTTTAATTCCGACCCTTGAAGCGACCGTCGATTCGATGATCAGGTTGTGGCAAAACGACAGCATGACAGCCAATATAAAAACTTCTTTGACAGTTAAGTCAAGTGTCAAAATCCCTGCAATCCCGGCATACAGGTTAAGCGTATTGCCTAACACAAGCGGTATCGCCGCCTCACCCGAAAGGCCGAAAACTCCCATCGCCGGAGTGATCATCTTGATCATCCAGTCCATCACCGGTGTATGCTGGAGCAGGCTGACAATCAGCGTAACCGGAAAAATCACTTTTCCGAGCGTCCACGTCGTTTTCAGCCCCGCTTCCAATCCGGCTTTTAAGGTTCCCTTCATTGCTGTCTCCCCTTTAATGAAAACCTACATCTCTTGGTATCGTTTAATCTCTCCGCCTTTAAAACGTCTAAACAAAATAAGCGCAGCCGCACATAAAATCAGCACAATCGAAATGACCTGTGCAATGCGAAGCGATTCCGTCAGCATCAGGCTGTCCGTCCGGAGGCCTTCGATATAGCAGCGTCCGATCGAATACCAAATGACATAGATTAAGAACAGTTCGCCTCTCTTTAAATTTGCTTTTCTTAACAGAAGCAGAACAATGACTCCAGTTAAGCTCCATAATGACTCATACAAAAAGGTAGGCTGATAATATTGCCCATTAATATACATTTGGTTGATGATGAAATCAGGCAGATGCAGATTTTCGAGAAACGCTCTCGATACCGCTTCCCCGTGCGCTTCCTGATTCATAAAGTTTCCCCAGCGGCCGATCGCCTGGCCCAGCAGGATGCTTGGAGCCGCGATATCGGCCAGCTTCCAAAATGAAAGGCCTTTGACCTTTGCATAGATGATTCCCGTCAGCACAGCCCCTATCAGGCCGCCGTGGATCGCAAGGCCGCCGTTCCATATCTGAATAATCTGATCGGGGTGTTCGCTGTAATAGCCCCATTGAAAAATGACATAGTACGCCCTCGCACATAAAATGGCAATCGGGATCGCAAAAAGCACCAGATCAACAAAGGTATCTTTATGGAGTCCCCTCCGTTCGCCTTCCCTGACCGCCAGCCACAATCCCAGCAAAGCGCCAAAACCGATAATGATGCCGTACCAGTGGACGGCAATCGGCCCAAGTTGCAAAGCAATGGGATTTAAAGGTTCAATCGTTTCGTTCATTTTGTCAGCTCCTATTCTTCAAGGTCACCATCTTCAATCACGTCCGCCAGCTTATTGGTGAATTGCTCCGCCGCATTCAGACCCATTCGCTTCAGTCTGAAGTTCATGGCAGCCACTTCAATAATGACGGCAAGGTTTCTTCCCGGACGGACCGGAATGGTCAGCTTTGGAATGTCAGTATCGATGATTTTCATTTTTTCTTCTTCAAGCCCCAAACGGTCATATTGTTTTCCCTGCTCCCAAAGCTCGAGGCTCATCACAAGGGTAATCCGTTTAAAACTTCTGACAGCGCCAGCGCCAAATAAAGTCATGACATTGATGATGCCGAGACCTCTGATTTCAAGGAGATGTTCAATTAATTCGGGCGCGCTTCCGATCAATGTATCCTGATCCTCTTGCCTGATCTCCACGCAGTCATCCGCAACAAGACGGTGGCCTCTTTTAACAAGCTCCAATGCCGTTTCACTTTTGCCGACGCCGCTCTTTCCAATGATTAAAACCCCGACGCCGTAAACATCGACAAGCACTCCGTGAATCGCAGTCGTCGGAGCAAGCTGGCTTTCAAGAAAATTCGTCAGGCGGCTGGTCAAGCGCGTTGTCTTTAATGGTGAACGCAGCACAGGCACACCGTTTTCTTCGGAAGCTGCAATCAGTTCAGACGGAATCGGCAGATCCCGCGACAGAATGATCGCCGGCGTAATTTCAGTACATAAAGAAAGCATCCGCTGCTTTTTTTCTTCCTGAGGAAGCTTCTCAAAAAAGGTAATTTCAGTTTTTCCCAGCAACTGAACTCTTTCTTTTGGATAATATGTAAAATACCCCGCCATTTCAAGCCCCGGTCTGGATAAATCACTCATCGTGATCGGGCGGTTGATTCCTTCTTCTCCGCTGATTAGTTCCAGCTTGAATTGATCCATCACATCTTTTGTTCGAACTTTCGGCACGTTGATGCACCCTCCTCTTCTCCGATGAAGAACTAGACATTCAGCTTTATTCTATCACTTTCAAAATGAACCTAAAACATTTTTTAAAAAGTGGACATCTTATCGCCGATCAAAAAACTCATGGTCAGCCGGACTTTCTTTCACAGCAAAAAATCAGTAGTATGAAAAGAGGAAACGATTAAAGGAAGTGAAAAGACCGTGAAATACAACATTCACGACACGACTGTGCTGAATGAGGATATCCTATCCCCAGAAGAAAAAGAAACATGGGTTCTTTATATGAAAGTGCTGACAGCCGCCGGACTCGGAGATGTCTCAGAATGGATGAAACTCGATATCAGTATGCCGCAAATGAAAGTATTAATGCTTCTCAACAACCATGGAACATTGAAAGTCTCTGAAATTGCCGAAAAAATGGGAGCCTCCCTTTCGAATATGACAGGTCTGCTCAGCCGTCTCGAGCAAGCAAACTTTATTAAGAGAACACACTCAGTACAAGATCGGAGAACAATCGTTGTCGAATTAACAGAAGAAGCGAAAAATATTTTTCGAAACTTGTATCAAAAAGGGCATGAAAAACTAAAAAAAGCGCTCCAAATGCTGAGCGAGCAGGAAAAAAACAAAGTAAATGAAGGCCTCACCATTCTTGAAAAAGCGCTTAAAGCGAATCAAGAAGAATAAAAAAGCTGCAGCCGATGGGACTGACCCCTGTTTTTGAGACAGGGATCAAAACACCTTTATACAGCCAATTACCGATAGTTTACCGGTGATCGGTTGTTTAGTTTCGTTTAATACGAATGTTGTTATAATAATGAATGTATTCTTTGACAGTGCGTTCTACGATGGCGGTCGTAGTTCGATCAATGCTGTTAAGATAGAACGTTTCAGACTTTAGTGAGGAATGAAACGATTCGATGGAGGCATTATCAGCGGGCGTCCCTTTGCGGGACATGCTCATGGTAATGCCTTTTATATTAACAGCTTTCTGATACTCGTAAGATGTATACACAGAACCTTGGTCGCTATGTAACACGCAGTTCTTAGGCAGTGTTGGCAACTGATCAAGTGTGTTTAAGACAAAGTCTGTGTCCTGCTTATCCCCAATCGTAAAAGCAATCACTTCTCAACTTGTATAAATCCAATATACTGTTTCTGTCCATAAGGCAAATACGTGATGTCCGTTACTAGTTTTTCAAGAGGGCGGTCAGACTGAAAGTTCCGATCCAGTATATTATCGACCACGGCATAGGGCTGCCCATTCTTCTTACGCTTTTTCACTTTAACCCGGCACTGCCACTGGTTTTTCTGGATGATACGTTGAACAGTTTTATGGTTAAACGCATTCTCTTTTTTAGTATGGCTGTGATTTTCCGATATCCATATCGATACTTGTGCTCTCGGCACAACGTGCCGATTTGTTTTTCTAGTCGCCTCTTAGAGTTACTCTTAGTCAGATCCTTGCAGCTGTACCCATGGAAACGGTGACAACATTCCCCTTTGTCAGCTTGATTAATGCTTTGATTACAGGTTCAAAGAACCCTGTATCTTGTAAAATGCCAAAAAATAAAATGACGAAGATAAACATGGTCGCCACTGGCAGTACTTTGATAATCCCTTCTTCAAAAAAGGTTTAAATATCATTGATGCCAAATCCAGCAATGAGCGTCCCTATCAAAGGCACCATAACCATGGCAACAATCGGACTTGCTTTTCCCAAAATCAGCAATACGACAATCGTTAAAATAATCAGCAAACCAATAAGCGTTAACATAAGCCCCTCCCCCTACAATAAACCGTTTACATACCTATACAATGATAAAAAAGGATAAAGAACCCATTCGTAGTGCGGGATGGAACATGTCAAAAAAATAATTCAAATTATTTATTTAAAACGATATAAAATGAAAAAACATCCATTAAGGACGTTTTTGATTGAGAATTAATCATTTACTTTAACCAAAAGAAGGTAACTGTAATTAAAAGTATTAAATATATGGCCGAAAAAATTCTATAAATACCTTTTTTGATTTGTAAAGGTGGAGATATAAAAGTTACTAAAATGGTCGGGCCAAACAAAGTAATCAAAAAGTACCTATAATCAAAAAAGAAAGTACAGATTGATAGTAGTATTGAAAAATAAAATACTATTATAAATGAAGTATTAACTTTACTTTTCGTTTCTTTTTGTTCTTCTTCTGTATGATCATCCAATAATTTATCTATCTGCTTTTTATTAAAGAACATAAGAGCCTCCTAATGTTAATTTGTTAAGTAAATAAGGCGTTATTAATGCTTCTGTAACAGCAGCAAGTAATGTCAATAAAAATAGTATAATAACAAAGTACAAAAAATCTAGTAAAAACTGTTTTTTTGAAAAATAAATACCCCTTATCTTCATATATACGTAATCTAACAATTTGAAGCCAAGTGCTCCCGACAAAATCATTGCGGGAATCTCAAAAATACCGTGAGGAACCAAAGCAGTTAATATAAATAAGACATCGTTTCCATGGTCGGTGATACTATGTAAAGAAGATAGACCGACTAAGAAGCCATTCAATATTAATAAGATAGATGTCAAAATTCCAAATGTAAACATTGAAAAAATGAGAAATAAATTTGCTGCAAAATTATGTGTAAAATAACCTAATACTGTGATATTTTGAACATTATCTTGACTAAGGCTAGGTAGAATATTGTTAAAAATCACACCAAGAACTAAACCCACTATGTAAAAGGAGCTTGCTATATAGAGTATACGCTTATTTCTTTTTATTAATTCCTTCATTTTAGTATCGTATCCATATCCCTTATAATCAAATCTTCAAAATCCTTTATGTCTGTAAGGTGATTATATTCTTTAACTAAAGTACCATTAATCAGTATTCCAACCTTATCACATAGTTGTTGTGCTATGTTTACAAGGTGTGTAGACATGATGACAGTGTTTCCCTGTTCAGCATAACGTTTGAGAAAACTTTTCATCATCTTTGTAGTTGGAGGATCAAATGCACCTAATGGTTCATCTAATATTAATATTTCTGGTTCATGAAGTATGGCTCCTGCAACAGATAACTTATGTTTCATACCAAAAGAAAATGTAGATATCATGTCATTTTCATTATCTTTCAAGTTAAATTGACTTAACAAAAGATCTATTCTATCATTTTTAATCTCATAAGGGACATCTTGTAAATCAGCAACAAACTCAAGGTACTCTCTAGGTGTTAAATAATGATAGATAAAAGGTGCGTCTGGAACGTATCCTATATATTTAAGGTAAGAGGATCTTTCAGATTCTAAGGTTTCTCCTTTGATAGTGATTTTACCTTCGTAAGGTTTCACTATACCAAGGATACATTTTAAAAGAGTTGATTTACCAGCTCCATTTGGTCCAAGTAAGCCGTACACTTTGCCTTTCTCTACCTTTAAATTAATAGATTCAAGGATCAGTTTATCTTTATATTTGAAAGACACATTTTCAATGTTCATGTTTTCATCTCCCAATTTTTCGTTCCTATTCTTTTAATCCAAAAGTAATAAAAGAATCCAATACCTATAACAAATAAAATGGTACCTGTCACAATGATTAAAAAGAATATTCCCCTATTAATAATATCAAATGTAACGAGAACGCCTGTGATACCATACAACTGAAGGTAAAATGCCAGTAACACTCCAAGAATAGTATGTTCAAAAAATGATGCTTTAACAGATGAACCAATGTCTTCAAAGTTCTCCCAATCTAAACGAGGATAGAGAAATGTTCCAATAATTTGCCCAGCACCTATGATAAGACTGATGGAGTTAATCATGATGAACAATATAAATTGCGTCATAATATCTAAGTTGAATAACAATAAGATAAATAGATATAACGTATTCATTAAAATAAGAATCACAGATAAGTGCAATAAAGATTTTCCTGCGATCAATTTAAAAATAGAAGCACCCGAACTCTTATAAACATAAAGGTTCTCACGCTCTGCATCTGCTGAAGTTACGCCAAGTAATCCCTCTCCTAATAAAGATGTGTTATAAGTCACAGCAAATAAAATTGGGTAGATAACAAAGATATCTGAGAAATCAAACCACATTTGATTTAAACTAAGACCTATCAATACACCTAGTTCTATTGCAATCATATTAATGGAAAGTACCAGTCGTTTTTTTATTGTAAAATTAGCTCTTAATAATGCAGTAAGGTCTTTCTTTAGAATAGCAATATTTTGCCGTGGTAAGGCCTTTTGTAAGAAACTTAAAAAAGGCAACTTGATTGGTTTTAATTTTGGCAAAAGATTATTAGGTACTGCTTCTTTTATAATCAATACTTTCAAAATTAAATGAAAGGTAATAAAGACGAAAAGGCAACCTAAAGCAATATAACCTATAGAACATATAAAAAATAAATGTACATCACTTGTTGAAAGTAAAAACCAATTTGTAGGAAGCCAATTGGTGGTTAATATCGTATCTAATTTAAATAGATATATGAAATTGCCAATAGCTTCAAGGAGATCATTTTGATAAAAATAATTAAGTCCAATCCAGCCAAGAAAAGTAGTTGAAATGGCAGATAAACAGGCAATTCCTATAAGGGATAACAAGCTTTTTGATCGTGAATTTAAAATGTTATGTAGAAATTTAGAATAAACGATGTATGTAAGCGATGAATAAAGACTTGTTAGTCCAACAATAAATATTAGCAATGATGGAAAGGATAACAAAAGATATATACGACCATGTGTAGAAAAATTTATAAAAAAGAGTATAGGGAATAACACTACTGTTAATTTAAACAGGATGTTTAGAAAAATTGTTGTGAAGAACCTTGATAATAAAATTTTATTTGGATCCGTTTTTAAAGTATGGAGAAGAAGAAAATCTTCAGGATATACATATCGATGTATGATATCAGTCGATGATTTTAATATATTCAAAACAAAAAAGAGAATGATAAAGTTAGTACCTAGAGTTAGAATATGCTCTGGAACTCCAGTTAAAAGAGTCTGTGAGGCTTTATATAGAATAAATAGATACACTAAGAAAAAGGGCGCAAAGACAAATAGAATTTTATTTGATTTAAGTAAATTTTCGCTTGATGGAAAAAAATAAATCAAGCGATTTAAAGTTCGTCTATAGGTTAGTTTAAAGTTTGCAATGAGAACCCTTTTGCTGAGCATGTGTATATTCCTCCTAGAACGAAAATAAGGAGGAGTATAATTATACTCCTCAACCTCTTCCATTTGATCATTTTACCATTCAGCAGCATATTTCTTGCCGTATTTTTTAGCTAGCTTTTTCGCTGTAGCTACCATTGCAGCTGTAATTAGACCAGTTCCGCCCAAAACAACAGCCAATAGGCTGAGAATTGTTAATACATCACCTGTTGTCATAATAACACCGATTGCTACATAGGCTGTTTTTCTACTAATTCCTAGGTTTGTTGAAAGGTCTAAAGCGAACTGATGACCTGAACTAAAGTCAATAGAAGCTAAACCTGCAATACCTTCTGAAGAGCCCATAAGGAAAGTAGCAATGGCAAAGAGAGAAACTACACTTGTAACACTTGCAATTTTAAAAAGATTGCTATTTTTCATCTTGAAATTTCACCTCCTTTCAGTTTATAAAAATAAACTGGTTGAAAAAAGAGAAATAATACCTAAAGACATTGTAATGCTAATGATTATGATGGTTTTTTTATAAGAAATTTGATGTATTACTTTTAAGGCAATACACCCTAGAATGGTAGACCACCAAAAGAAAGGGTCGATAATAATATTCAAGATAATATCTAGTGGCTGTTGAGAATTTGGGTAAATAACTGAAAAGGCGAAATCACTACCTAAAAAGAAAGAAAAAATAATGAGTATTGTAAATTTGATGCCTATGGGTATGATTGAATAAATAAAACTAGGGAAAAATTCTTTGGCTGTAGCGGCCCCGCCAATTAATATCCCAATAATATGTATAATAAAAAAGCTTACAAGAACCATCGAGGTAAATTGAATAATACCTAATACTAATGTAATAATCATAATGAGTGTATTCATATCAGTTGTATAATCAATTCCATTGACTCGAAATGAATTATTAATCAAGGTAGAGAGTGTTGGGAAGATAGCTAAATAAAAGCCTAAAAACAGACTCAATACAGCTAGGAAGACAAACCAAGAATGACGATAATTCTTATCACTAGAATACTTGATTGAAAGAAACTCCTTAGGAGAAAATATGAAATGATGTATGAGAGTAATAAAGTTGTGTTTGTTATCCATAAATGCTCCTTATATAAACAAAAGTATTTTTTGTTAATTCTATTAAATAATGTATCATATTTTCCAATGTTTGTTCAAGATGGAATTTTATTTATAAGGTAAATTTAAGGTTGAATTGTTTCGTAAAAATCGAAAAGAGTGCCTCTGGGACTGACCCATGTTTTTGAGACAGGGATCAAAACACCTTTATACAGCCAATTGCCGATAGTTTATCGGTGATTGGTTGTTTAGTTTCGTTTAATACGAATGTTGTTATAATAATGAATGTATTCTTTGACAGTGCGTTCTACGATGGCGGTCGTAGTTCGATCAATGCTGTTAAGATAGAACGTTTCAGACTTTAGTGAGGAATGAAACGATTCGATGGAGGCATTATCAGCGGGCGTCCCTTTACGGGACATGCTCATGGTAATGCCTTTTATATTAACAGCTTTCTGATACTCGTAAGATGTATACACAGAACCTTGGTCGCTATGTAACACGCAGTTCTTAGGCAGTGTTGGCAACTGAAGGCTGTTCGAATCGGTGTGTATCCCCAGCCTTATACCACCTCACCCGTGTCTGAACCTGCGTCTTATTCTTGATATTCAATTCCTGCGTGATCTCTTTCATAGGAACGCCTGCCAATCTCATTTCTACAGCCTTACGTTTGACTTCAACCGGATAACTCACACTTGTCCCCATAGAAAAAACACCTCCACGTCTTATTTCGAATAACAACTATCCATTTTCAAATTTTAAGGTGTTTTTTATTTGTCTCATCTTATGGGGTTAGTCCCCGATGCCGGTGCAGCTTTTTTTGATGAAAAATTCCTTTTGACAAAACCAGTTTTTTCAAGGATGATAAAAATAGTTAACTCTAAATGAATTATTTATTCTAAATTAATAAATAAGGGGGAAAATACATGTCCAAAGCTTTGTTGAAACATGAGGCGAAACAGAAGCGGGCCATTTTTCTGTTTACAATTGGAGTGTTTATGGCTGCCTTAGACAACGGCATCATTTCAGCCGCACTAACGACTATCAATCAATCCTTTCAAGTATCGCCTTCATGGGGGGCCTGGGGGATTACGCTTTATACGCTCGGCTTGGCAGTCAGTGTTCCGATTGTTGGAAAATTATCGGACCGCTATGGACGCAAAAAGCTGTTTATCATTGAAGTATTGCTGTTTGGCATCGGCTCGCTGCTCGTTGCACTAAGCCAGAACTTCCCGATGTTTTTATTGGCGCGGCTGATTCAATCACTTGGCGGCGGCGGAATTTTTATTATCGGAAGCTCTCACATTCTCACGACATTGCCAAAAGAAAAACAAGGAACGGCACTCGGCCTCTTAGGTGCGATGAATGGGATCGCAGCAGTGCTCGGTCCAAATATCGGCAGCTTTATTTTAGATCTCACCGGAAGCTGGCATTGGCTGTTTTTGATTAACTTGCCGATTGCAGCGGGACTGATCGCACTGAGCTTTCCGTTTATGATCGAAACCAAAGCAGCCCGAGCAAAACCGCTTGATATGGCCGGTACCGTGATCTTGTCTTTGTCGATTTTATCTGTGATGTACGGAATAACGAATCTAAATGGCCAACAATTACTCGCCGGCCTGACTGATCCGCAAGTCTTCCTTTTCCTCATCATCGGCCTTGTTCTGTTTACGGGACTGTTTTTTTATGAAAAACGCGTCGAGCTGAAAGGCGGCGATCCGATACTCGCTTACAGCCTGCTGAAAAATAAAGTGTTTCAGTGGACGCTTTTTATCGGGTTTTTATCAGGAGGTCTTTTAGCGGCGGTTATTTTTATTCCTTCATATGCAGAACAATATTTGCATGTCGCTCCTGAAAAAGCAGGATACTGGATGACGCCGCTCGCACTCGCTTCAGGGATTGGAGCTGGCCTGGGCGGGATGCTCGCCGATAGAAAAGGACCGGTCAAGGCGACATTGCTGTCGGGAGCTATTTCATTTTTGGGATTCTTCATGCTGTCCGTCTGGGTAACGGAGAAATGGGAGTTCGTCTTAGCCAGCGTGATCGCCGGCGTCGGTTTTGGCTTTCTTTTAGGAGCGCCTTTAAACATGCTCGTATCAGAGGCGGCAAAACAAGATTACGGAACAGCCCTCGGAACATTGTCGCTTGTCAGACAGATGGGGATGACATTAGCCCCTGCGCTTTACGCCGGATTTATCACAGCGGGATATGAGAATATCGGCAGTCATATCACGAGCAAATTAAAGGAGGCAGGCATTCCCTTTCAGGCGTTTTCAGGCGAGGGCACAAATGGATCGCAGTTCGAAAACATGCTCGGCCAAATTCCAGATCCAAAAGTGAAAAAACTCATTGAGGAAGCAATCCACGACAGCATCGGCACAGGTTTCGGAAACCTTTACTTAACTGCCGCGGTCCTGTCCGCTGCTGTGATTGCCGCCATCACGGTATTAGCCGTATACAGAAAGAAACAGGCAGTGTCTTCATCTATTCGAAGCCGGGACTTGTCAAAATAAAAACACTTGTCCCCTCATCGGGATAACAAGTGTTTAGAACGATGACGCAGCATGATGAGCACCAGTATAAAGCCGATTTCTGCATACGTAAAAGAGCTTTTCAAGGCACTGATTAAAGCCGGGAGCTGCTTCAGCCGCAACATTCGTGCTTCTAGGTTTTCTAATTGAAGATCTGCGGCCGGAGGGGCTGGTGACCGTCCGCCGCCGGCCTCAGTGCCTCCGCTCATTTTTCGATGTGCGAAGGCTGTCTGAGATCCTTTATCACCGGAAAATACATCAATATCATCTTGCTTTGTCATAAACCTCCACATCTTAGAGCGGCTTTTTCCGCCGTATTGATCTGAAGCTGCCGCATACCAAAAATAGGCGGTATTCGGGTTCAAATCCTTCCAGGTCACAGAGGCTGTTTTTCCGCTTTTCACTTTTTTTGCTTTTCCAATCTGGCGATTCGAAAAAACATTCAGTTCAAAATAGTCGGTTTTGACTTTTTTCCTCCGCGGTTTCAGATCTGTTTTGATGCTGAATTCATCTATTGGACCGTATTGATGGGGATCATAGAAATTATAGTCGTCCAGATACGGCGAATAGGTTTTGACATGAATGGTGTCATGCTTTGGGTCGACATGAAAAATCCTCATATAGCCTTGGCCGCCTTCAGGGCCGCCCTGATAATCGGCAAGCATTTGATAAACTTTTCGATCCGGCTGACCGTCTCCATCATCATCCAGCTTGTCGACTTTTAAGTTGGAACTGTGGTAATGGCCGCTTAAAACGGCGATGACATTTTGATTCGGTTTGATCACCTGCTCAAATATCCTCTCGCCAATCGGACTTCTGCCTCCCGAGACCAGCAAAAATTCGTGAAATGCCAAAATCGCTTTTCGGTCAGGGTAGCGTTTCAGCACATCATTCATCCACTGCAACTCTTGTTTTCCGATTCCCCAGCCCATGGACAGCATAATATAGTCATTGCCGCCGCTGGAAATTAAATCATAATGCCCCTTGTTATTAAGAAATGAGCCTCCGTAAAAAGGTTTGTTTTTAAAGCGCTTTTCCCCAAAGTATTGACCGTATTTCACATAAGAGCGGTCTTTATGGCTGACATCGTGGTTTCCCGCCAACACACCGTACGGCACCCGATGATCATCCAGCACTTTCATGTACTGATCGGCACGCTTCCATTGAATCGGCTGATCCGCTTCATCAACAAGATCCCCTGTGTGAAAGACATACTTAATTTTCAGCTTGTCTTTCTGTTCGGCGATCCATTTGACTTGTTTTTCAAAAATGTGTGGATAGCTTTCCGAATAGTACTGGGTATCGGACATCCAGATCAATGTATAGTCATCTTGGGAAAGCTGAATCTGATCCTGCACGATGATGCTGGCTCGTGAATCGCGGACAAAGTCCGCAGACTTTACGCTTCCCTTAAGCGTAAAAGATTTATCATCCTTTGCGATATGAAAAGTCAGCGCTTCCCACTGCTTTTTTTTGTAGTTCCAGGCGAACATTGACACTCTTCTCCCAGGTAGAGAGCTTCCTCGCCATACGACTTCCACATTGTCATGTTTCCCGACGTGTTCATCGACTTTTACATCAAAGCGATGATAGGGAAACCGGGCGGTCGAAACTGTTTCAAAACCTTTTCCGTCAGAAGAAGACATTCTGCCGCGCTCCTCTTTTGTCAGCGTCTTTTCACCATTTATCGCAAAACGTCGCGGCGGCTCTGTATCGCTTTCGTTAGCTGACACTTTGACATGCTCTTCATCCCCTGCGGCATATTGATACCCTTGATAGAAAGAAACATTCATCTTGTCCTTTGTCGGATCTTTGACACGGACAGCTAATTTTGCTTGTCTGCTGCCGGCCTTCACTTTCGCTTGTTCAGGCTTGTGCGGCTGTTCTTCCTCGATATAAAAAACCCTTTTTAGAACCGAAATGTTTCCAGCGCTGTCAGCTGCTTTAATCTTCAAAACGTGTCTGCCGTGATCCAAGCTGGCGGAAGATGCTGAGTAAGGCAACGCAATTTTTTTGCCGTCAAGATAGGCCTTTATTTCATTGACCCCGCTCCACTTGTCCGTAACGGCTGCATCAAGCATAAATGCCCCTTTATACGTTTTGCCGTTTTTGACAGAAGCTTTGATCTCAGGTCCCGTGTTATCAACCGTTACCTTGTGTATCACTCTCTCTTCTGCATTCTCTGCTTCAATCGTATGTGCACCTTCTTTCCAGGCATTCGTATTCCACTTAACGGCAAGCGACTGAAAGCTCTTGTCCGGCAGGGAAAAGTGAAATTCATACCATTCTTTTGCATTCGGGTTGTCTCCGACAGGAAGCTCTGCTTTTGCGTCGTTATAGCGTTCATCATGGATAACCGTGCCATCGGCCAAAATCAGACGCGGGTTTCTCAAAAGGAAATCATCCCGGTTTTCTGCGGAAGATTGTTCAAATGGGGTTGATTTTGTACCTGAACGGACTTTAATGGCAAAGGGTTTTCCTTTCGTAAACTCTTCAGGAGAAACCGGAACAGTGATGGTTGCATATCGGCGCCGTGAGTCGTCAAATATTTTATGAACCCGTTTGCCGATGGTGACCGCATTTTTAAAATAGAGATTCGTTTGATTGACGTCAAAAGCAAAATATGCTTTTTTTTCAAGTGCTGTATGACCGGCTTTTTGTTCCTTCCCGTCTATCCGAATGTTCGTTTCTTTCGGCGGCCTCTCTGATGTCGCTTTCAGCAGTGTATTTCCGGACACAGTACCGCCGTCATTCACATTCAATCGCAGTCCTTTCAAAAAGCTCTGTTCAAGCGCAATGCTTTTCTTCTCAGTCGTCACTACATGTTCTCCGTCGCTGGCTTTCATATAATACTCCACTTTTTCTTTGCCAATGAGTTCTGCAAAATAAATATTACGGCGATAAAGGCCGTCATTCCGACTTTTTTCGACACTTACTCCGTTAAACGCTTCATCTTCATTCATCCGGTAAAAGAACTGCACGTTTTTGACCTGCTGATTGTCGCTGATATCCGCTAACAGCTGAATCGTCTCCCCGGGCTTTGCCGATTGATGAACCGTCATATCCTGGATCTGCGGCTTTTCTCTGTCAGGAACAACGGCGACCATTTCTGACGGCGTCTGCCCCTTTAAAAGAGAACCTGGAGACGGTTTCTGTTCTCCGCTTGATATTTTCATCATGTGCTTTGTTCCGTCGTGCGGATATTTATAAAGTATTGCTTTGTTATCGACTGAATCGGTCCGGCCCGGCTCACTGTTATAATGGGCGGCGGCAACATCTTCGCCGCTGTTTGTGCTGATGACCAACTCCCGCGCCTCCTTGTTGGCCATGCCGCCTCCTTTCAATCCTGAAAGGTTTTTGCCTTCCTGGAGATGCACGCCGTAATGGCGGTTAAAATCAGCGGCTGTCAAATGGCGGTTCGAACCGTTTTTAACCCAGAACACATGTGTCTCCCCTGAAGGAACCGTCATATCATTCTGCTCAAACGGCCAAATCTGCTCGGATTCCTTTCCTTTTTCGGGATCTCGGTATCTTATATTGTAATTGTTCATATGAACAGGCTTATTCGTATTATTATAAACTTCGATAAATTCATAACCGTCTTTTCCGCCGGTATTTGCTGTATCAACAACGACTTCGGTAATGAAAAGCTCTGGCAGCTTTTGAACATCAGCCTGCAATCCTTTGATATCAACCGTATACAGCTTCGTCTTGGATGAGCGGCCGCCGGTCTGCGCTTCAATAAAATAAACGATTGTGTCGGAAGTTAATCTTTCGCTCTCCAATTTGGCAATATAGCTGTTTTGTTTGCCTGGTTCAATATCCATCGGAATCGCCCGGAACGGCAATTCGTCATGTTGTTTGTAATAGAGGATAACAGTATCAGCAGCGGTTTGTGCATGAAAAATCAAATCATCCCCTTGCCGGCTTTTTTCTGCGGGAATATGCCTGATGACAGGGGTGCTCTTTTCAGATTGAACATGCTGTTTTTCGGCTGCATGACCGATTGGAAACGGCAGCATCAAAAAGCATGCTGCCGCAAGCAGCAAAAGGGTATGGCGGTTTCTGTTCATTTTCATCGTCTACCTCCCTTTCGTATTTTGCCTTTTCATCTCATTTTTATGAAACCCTCTCGAAGGCAAAAAAAGAAAGCGGGGGTTCTGATATCGAGTGTCAGAAACAGCCCAAACCTTTTCTACAAGCTCCAAAACACAAGATACGGGTATTTTATTTCTGATTTATGCTCTTGAATATAAAAAAGGCTGTCGAGAATTTCTCGACAGCCTCAGCATGATCATATCAAGCTTTTTTATTTTCTGGTCATCGGCTCGATGATCGTTTTTTGGATCAGCAAGTGGAATACCGATAGAACAATGGATGCAAAAACGGCTGTCCCAAAACCGTCAAGGTCAAAGCTGTCACCCATAATGGATGCCGTCATATACAAGGTGATCGCATTGATCACAAATAAGAATAAACCAAGTGTAATCACTGTGACGGGCAGTGTCAAAACGATCAGCACCGGTTTCACAAACATATTTAAAATCGATAAAATCAAACTTGCCGTAATGGCAGCACCGATGCTTCTGACGTGAACCGCATCAAAATAACCGGCAATTACGATTAATAAAAGGGCGTTAACAAGAACGCTTATTATCCATCTCATCATCTATTTGACGTCTCCTTCATTCGGAACGAGAAACACCCAGACGATATAAATCAGCCCCACGGGAATTCCCGTCGAAAATATAAACAACAGCACCGTGATGATTCGCAGCAATGAGGCATCAAAGTTCAAATATTCTGCCAGTCCTCCAACGACCCCGGCGATTTTCCTGTCTGTTTCGGATCGATATAGTCTTTTCATTATATCACTCCTGTGTATGGTTTAAATGGATCGATCCTGTTTTCGATTCCAAAAACACTGTCATATTGTGATCATGATTTTGATTTGCTTTTACATACATTTCTTTTTGAATGGTCTCATTTTTTTCTTTCAAGATTTCCGCATCTGCAAGATCGTTAGACAGAGAACCTAAATTGCTTTTCAGCTCCGCTGTCACGGAACAGTCCCGCGGAACGTTCAATTCGATGCTGCCGGTGGTTGTTTTAACATATGCCGTACGGCAATGCGGACTTTTGACAGTCGCTGCAATATTTCCGTTAAAGCTTTGCAGATCAAGAGCCTCACATGAACCTTTAAGATCGATCAAGCCGTTGATGGTTTCCGCTTCAATCTCCACGCAATCGTGGTCGGCGAGTTTGATCTGTCCATTGGCCGTTTCCAATGATGCCTTTTTTGCGGTCAGGCCGGAAAACGACAAAACGCCGTTTGTCGTTTTGGCAGCAAGCTCTTTTACGTTTAAATGTTCCCCCCTGATGGGACCATTAAACAGTTTAAAGCGGATTTTGCTGTATTCCTTGTCTGGTATATAGACGGTGAGATTCGTCTTCATCGTTTTTTTCTCCGTACGGATCGTAAACTTCTCACCTTCTGCACCGCAGTCGATATGCTGAAGAAATGCCTTTCTTGCTTCCTCTTGATTTTCGGTCCGGTACACTTTCGCCTGGCACTCGACCCGAATGTCGCCATCGTTCCATGGCACAAGGTTGACGCTGCCGTTAGCCAGCTGAATATCAAGAGTGGAGAAATCGACATCCTTGAATTGAAAAATATGCTGGACATCATATGATTGCCCGAAATTCAAATCCAAGTCAACGTCTTTTACTTTTTTTACAGCGGTATCGATCCATTCAAACAATTTCGAACCTATAGAGGGCTTCGGCTCTTGCTTTTTTTCGCTGTAAAACTGATCTGAATCAAGGACATCCTCTGATAAGGCCGTCACCTTGCTTTCAGTCTGCCTGTAGTCTTCTTCAAGTTTTTCGATTAAAATCAGCGCCTCTTTCGCCGACAGTTTGCCTGTTTCAACGAGTTTTAAAATCCGTTCTTTTTCATTTTTCATGAAAGCTCCCCCGTTCTTCTTTTATGCCTGAGTCAGCATTTTAATCCCTTGGACGACATTCCAGATAACAATGATCAAACTGATGATCCCGAAAAAAATGAAGCCGCCGAAAATAGACATAAACGCCAAATAACCGCTGTCATTAAAGATAATCGTACCGCTAATCGCTCCGGCTGCCAATATGACTACGCTTATAAACGGAATAATATGCGATATAAGCGAGCGCAGCGCATGTTTTTTCGTTTCTTGATCATCTGTTATAAAATACGCAGCGATAGGCAAAATAAGCGGGGCAAAAAAAACGCTAAAATAACAAATTGCAGAAATCAGCGCGTTGTTTCTAGTCATTCATACCACTCTCCTGTACCAGCTTGTCAATGTTAAACTTTCCCTGAGTCTAATGGACAATGACCTTATACTCAAGTTTACGTGTATCATAGCCGTTTGGTTTCATTTTCATTCGATGGGCATGCGTCAATCTTCGCAAATTGATTTTTTTAGATTTTATGAATAGATTCTTTTTTTATAACCCTTTAAAATATGTGGAAAAGCTAGTATAAAAAGGAGGGAGCGTTATGAAACAAAAATCGGATGAATACGCATCACCAACTCCAAAGCTTCTTGAACTGATTCAGGAACAAAAAAAGGTGAATCAGGAGATCATTAACCGATTGGAAGCGATCAACTCCGCTCCTCCGCTTTCCAATGAAATCCGCTACTTAAAGGTTCTGCTGAGCAGCAGCAGTACACACATTTTAAACAGCCTGATTGAGGTGACTAAACAAATCGGCAGGCAAGAGCAAGATTAACCTTTTTTCATTTTGCGCTGCCGCCAGCCGAGACAGCATGCGGCTTTTAGCTGACATCGTTTGCAATTTCTATAAGATTTTCATCAGGATCTCTGATATAAATAGAAAGGATCGGCCCCGTCGCCCCTGTTCGCCTTATGGGTCCTTCTTCAATCTGAATCCGGTTGGCTCTTAGATGGCGGATGACATGATCAAGGCCAACATCCGTAATGAAACATAGATCTGCAGAACCGGGGAGCGGACGCTTAGCTTTCGGCTCAAATTCTTTTCCCGCTTCATGCAGATTGATTTTTTGGCGGCCAAATTGCAGCGCTTTTCTCCCCTCGCCAAAAGTGACCACTTTCATTCCTAAAACCGTGCTGTAAAAATCACATGAGGCCGCCATGTCGTTTACAGTTAAAACGAGATGATCAATGCGGTCGATGTTCATTCACACCATCCCTTTCATGCCTTGTTTTTACGTTATAACAGCTATTTCTTGAAAGAGCAATAAAAAAATCTTGAACAAGCAGCCGCCGGTGCATCAAGCATTCGAAGAAGCTGCCGACTCGGTGTCGGCAGCTTCGTTTTTTAAGGTCTGACAGCTTCTTTCTCCTGAAGCCGCTTTTTCATTCTGTTTTTGTCGCGTTCGATGATTGGCTTTAAATAACGGCCCGTATATGAACCTTCAACCTTTATCACTTTTTCAGGCGGACCGGCTGCGATAATTTTTCCGCCTCCGTCCCCGCCTTCAGGGCCCAGATCGATTAAATAATCGGCCGCCTTAATAATATCAAGATTATGTTCAATCACCAGAACGGTATCTCCATTGTCTACTAAACGCTGAAGAACGGCCAACAGCCTGGCAATATCATCGACATGAAGCCCTGTCGTCGGCTCGTCCAAAATGTAGAGGGATCTTCCGGTTGACCGCCGGTGCAGCTCAGATGCCAGTTTGACGCGCTGCGCTTCACCGCCGGAAAGCGTTGTTGCTGGCTGTCCGAGCGTAATATAGCCAAGACCGACATCATAAAGGGTCTGAAGCTTGCGTTTAATCTTCGGTATGTTTTCAAAAAATTGCACCGCATTCTCGACTGTCATCTCGAGTACATCGGAAATATTTTTCCCTTTGTATGTCACCTGGAGCGTTTCCCGGTTATATCTCTTTCCGTGGCACACTTCACAAGGCACATATACATCGGGCAGAAAATGCATTTCGATTTTGATGATTCCGTCGCCTTTGCAGGCTTCACAGCGGCCGCCTTTCACATTAAAGCTGAAGCGGCCTTTCTTATACCCTCTGACTTTAGCTTCGTTAGTCTGGGCAAATACATCGCGTATATCGTCAAACACGCCCGTGTAGGTGGCGGGATTTGATCTCGGCGTCCGTCCGATCGGAGACTGGTCGATGTCAATCACCTTGTCGAGATGCTCAATCCCTTTGATTTCTTTATACTCCCCCGGCCTAGCCTTCGCACGATGGAGCTTTTGCGCGAGGGTTTTGTGTAAAATTTCGTTTACAAGCGTACTTTTTCCCGATCCGGATACACCCGTAACTGCCGTAAACACGCCGAGCGGAAACTGAACGGAAGCATTTTTCAAATTGTTTTCCTTTGCCCCTTTTATTTCGATAAAGCGGCCGTCGGGTTTTCTTCTCTCAGCCGGCAGAGGAATAAACTTTTTCCCGGAAAGATATTGTCCTGTCAGTGATTGATCATCGTTCATCACTTCTTCCGGTGTTCCGGCGGAAATCACTTCTCCCCCGTGAACGCCCGCTCCCGGACCGATATCGATTAAATAATCGGCGGCAAGCATCGTATCCTCGTCATGTTCAACGACAATCAATGTGTTACCGATATCCCGCATGTTTTTCAGCGTATCAATCAGGCGGTCATTGTCGCGCTGATGAAGGCCGATCGACGGCTCATCAAGAATATAGAGAACACCGGTCAGCCTTGAACCGATTTGCGTCGCGAGACGGATCCTCTGAGCTTCTCCCCCTGAGAGGGTGCCGGCAGCGCGGCTGAGCGTCAAATAATCAAGACCGACATTATTTAAAAACCCGAGCCGTTCTTCAATCTCACGCAAAATCAGGTTGGCAATCTTCATATCCTTCTCTGAAAGCTCCAGCGCACGGAAAAATTGCAGGGCGTTTGTAACCGACATTTCCGTTATTTTTCCGATGTGAAGTCCGGCTACCAGAACGGCCAGCGCTTCTTTTTTCAGCCTGTAGCCTTTGCAGGAAGGGCATGGCTGGTTGGCCATGTATTTCTCCATCTGCTCCCGGATGTAATCGGAGCTTGTTTCTTTATAGCGTCTTTCGATATTGCGAATCACGCCTTCAAACTCAATATAACTTTCCCGGACCTGTCCGAAATCATTTTCATATTTAAAATAGATTTGTTCATTTCCGCTGCCGTAAAGAATTTTATCAAGATGGTGTTTTGGCAGATCTTTAACCGGCACATCCATATCGATGCCATAATGGCTGCAAACCGCTTCCAAAAGCTTCGGATAATACTGTGAGCTCTGCGGTTCCCAAGGAGCAATGGCATGCTGCTTAAGCGTCAGCTCCCCATTAGGAATCACCAGTTCAACATCGACTTCAAGCTTGGCCCCGAGGCCGTCACAGCTCGGGCAAGCGCCGAACGGACTGTTAAAAGAAAACATTCTCGGCTCCAGCTCTCCGATTGAAAAACCGCAGTGCGGGCAGGCATGATGCTCGCTGAAAAGCAGCTCTTCCTGGCCGATCACATCGATGATCACCCGGCCTTCACCTAGGCGGAGCGCAGTTTCGAGCGAGTCTGTGAGGCGGGCTGTCACGCCTTCTTTTATGACGATGCGGTCGACAACGACTTCGATCGAATGCTTTTTGTTTTTTTCAAGTTCGATATCCTCGGAAAGATCGTTCATTTCGCCGTTGATGCGAACCCTGACATAGCCCTGCTTTCTGATTTGCTCAAGCACTTTCACATGCGTGCCTTTTCTTCCCGATACGACCGGCGCAAGCACTTGAATCTTCGTGCGCTCAGGGTATTCCAAAATCCTGTCTGTCATCTGTTCGATCGTCTGTGACGTGATTTCGATTCCGTGTACCGGACAAACAGGCTTTCCGATTCTTGCAAACAATAAGCGAAGATAGTCATAGATTTCCGTAACTGTTCCGACCGTTGAACGGGGGTTCCGGCTCGTCGTTTTCTGATCGATGCTGATAGCAGGTGAAAGACCTTCGATCGCATCCACATCAGGTTTGTCCATCTGCCCTAAAAACTGGCGGGCATATGCGGAGAGAGACTCGACATAACGCCTTTGTCCCTCAGCATAAATCGTGTCAAACGCAAGAGACGATTTCCCTGAACCTGAAAGGCCAGTCAGCACGACAAGCTTATCCCTCGGAATAGAGACATCGATATTTTTCAGGTTATGGGCCCTTGCCCCTTTCACCTCAATTCGTTCCATTGCCATATTGCATTCATCCTTCCGATTTTAACTCTAGGAGTAAGTCCCGAAGCTCAGCTGCCCGTTCGAAATCAAGCGCTTTTGCCGCTTCCTTCATATCGTGCTCCATCTGGGCGATCACTTTTTCCCGCTCTTTCTTCGTCAGTTTTGAAAGCTTCGGCTCCTCTTTTGCTTTATATTCTTCCTGCTCCTCAGCCGCATGAGTTGCGCGGATGACGTCGCGGATCTTCTTGTTGATCGTTTTCGGTGTAATGCCGTGTTTCTTGTTAAACGCTTCCTGCTGTTCGCGGCGGCGTTTCGTTTCATTGAGCGCGATTTCCATGGAGTTGGTGATTTTGTCCGCGTACATAATTACCCGGCCTTCGGCATTTCTTGCTGCCCGGCCGATCGTCTGAATTAAGGAACGTTCAGAGCGGAGAAAGCCTTCTTTATCCGCATCCAATATCGCGACAAGTGAAACTTCAGGGATGTCGAGCCCTTCCCGCAGCAGGTTGATGCCGATGAGAACGTCATGCTTGCCCAGGCGCAGGTCGCGAATGATTTCGATCCGTTCAAGCGTTTTAATTTCGGAATGCAGATATGTAACCTTTATTCCGACTTCCTTGAGATAATCCGTCAAATCCTCGGACATTTTTTTCGTCAAAGTAGTGACGAGGACGCGCTCATTCCGTTCGATTCTCTGCCTGATTTCACCGATCAGGTCATCGATCTGCCCTTTGATCGGCCTTACCTCAATGACTGGGTCAAGCAGACCGGTCGGACGGATGATCTGCTCAACCACTTCAGGAGTATGATCAAGCTCATAAGGACCGGGTGTGGCAGACACATATACAATGTTATGAATGTGCTTTTCAAACTCTTCAAACCGCAAAGGCCGGTTATCCAAAGCCGAAGGCAGTCTGAATCCATGATCGACGAGCACCTGTTTTCTGGCTTGGTCTCCGTTGTACATCCCCCTGACCTGCGGAATGGTGACATGAGACTCATCGATAACCATCAAGAAGTCATCCGGAAAATAATCGAGCAGGGTATATGGAGTCGCCCCTGCCTGCCGCAGCGTCAAATGCCTTGAATAGTTTTCAATGCCTGAGCAAAATCCCATTTCCCGCATCATTTCCAGATCGTATCTCGTCCGCTGCTCCAGACGCTGCGCTTCAAGAAGCTTGCCGTTATCATGAAGAATCTTTAGACGTTCTTCGAGCTCTTCTTCAATATTCATGATCGCTTTTTTCATTTTCTCTTCGCGCGTTACGAAGTGGGATGCAGGGAAAATCGCTACATGGTCGCGCTCCCCTAAAATCTCGCCTGTGAGGGCGTCCACTTCTCTGATCCGTTCGATTTCATCTCCAAAAAACTCGACGCGAATGCAGTGTTCATCCCTTGAAGCTGGAAAAATTTCGACGACATCGCCGCGCACCCTGAATGTGCCGCGCTGAAAATCGATGTCATTTCGGGCAAATTGGATGTCAACGAGCTTTCTGAGGAGCTCATTGCGCTCAATTTCCATTTCCGTTCTCAGTGAAAGTACGAGTTCTTTGTATTCTTCCGGCGAACCCAAACCGTATATACAAGAGACACTCGCCACGATGATGACGTCTTTGCGTTCAAACAGAGCGGATGTGGCTGAGTGCCTTAATTTATCTATTTCATCATTGATGCTGGCATCTTTTTCAATAAACGTATCAGTCTGAGGAACATAGGCCTCCGGCTGGTAGTAATCATAATAACTTACAAAATACTCGACTGCGTTGTTTGGGAAAAACTCCTTAAACTCACTGTACAGCTGTCCGGCAAGCGTTTTGTTATGGGCGATGACAAGGGTCGGTTTATTGACCTCCTGAATCACGTTTGACATTGTAAACGTTTTGCCCGTACCGGTTGCACCTAAAAGTGTCTGATGCTTTCTGCCTTCCCGAATGCCTTCCACAAGCTGTTCAATCGCTTTCGGCTGATCTCCCTGGGGCTGATAATTCGAGACTAATTCAAAGCTGTCTTTCACAAAAAAGCCTCCGTTTCTTTACGAAATCTTCCTGTTATTATTTTAACACATCCAAAACAAAAATACGAACTAAAGTTCGGTTTTTGTGTTTTTTACATATCCGTTTTTTCCGATCTATCAAAAAACCCCTCCTTTTTGTTATCAAAAGCAGGGCTTCACGGCAATTATCCACGGGATTTCTATGATTCTTCCTTCTTTTCGCCAGCCTTTTTGGCTGCATAGAGCGCACCGGCGACAAGCGAAACAATATCAAGTCCTACAATAAAAAAGGTTTCCGTATAACCTTTTAAATAGGAAGCAAACAATAACGCAGCGGTAAGCGCAATTCCGACATAATGGTTATAGGTAACCCTTGTAAAAAACAAGACAAGCAAGAAAGGAAAAATTAGTGCAAAAACGGCTTTTGTAAACACAAAAACCCTCCTCACGTTTCTTGATCTTATTTGATTATATTAAAGAACAAAGAAACGGACAAACCTGAACACTCACTTCTTTATGTTACCCATTTGAAAGCCGTGTTATTCGAAAACGGCCTCTTTAAAAAGCGAAAAAGAAGGAGATTCCGGCAGCCAGCAGATTTGGCAGCCCAAAAACGGCAAGTCCATTCGTCATTTTGCTGCTCGAGTCTCTATGTTCTTTTGTTTCTGAGTGATGATTTCCCCCGAATCGGCCTCCGCTTGCAAACACACCTGAAAGCAAGGCCGACAGAAGAATGGCACCGAGGCCGCAAGCTCCGGAAATTTTGTAAAGATATGCCCAATCCCCGGCTGCAACCGAGATCAATACACTAATCAAACAAACGGCAACCCCTGAGAGAAAAGCCTTTTTCATCATGTCATTCTCCTTCAAGCAGATATATCAACCATCCTATCTGAACGCTTTGAAAAATACAATCAAAAAGTTTCGCCGTTTCGGGCAAGGGCCGGCAACAGAAAAAGCGCCTGAACCAGACGCTTTTTGTACAATCATCTTAATCAGATTCCGAAGATGCGGCAGTTTCTTGAAGCGCCGGTTCTTCATCTTTCACAAACAGGATTCCGAGCTCATGATGCTCCCCTTCGTATGAAGCCCTTTGCTCAAATCGGATCTCATTGTTCAAGCCGACCACTTCAAGCTTAAAGAAGGCGCCGTTTTTTTGCAGTGCTTCATAAAAATCGGCTTCATTCTTTACTTGGATTCCGTTTACTTTCGTAATAATTTCGCCGATCTGCAGGCCGAGACCGGCAGCCGGTGTGTTCGGAATGATGCCGAGCACCATCAGCCCCTGATCTCTTTTTGAAAAATAGAAAGGAGCGGAATTATCGTTCACCCGCTGCTTCCATGTTAAAAAGGCTCTGCCTGCCACAGCGGCAGCTGCTGCTGCTGCTGCAAGCGGCGTCCACCATATGCTTCCGGCTGCAATCAACAGCGTCATGATCCCGAGAACACTTATGCGCCTCGCTGTAATTTTGATGCTTTCGCTCGGAAGCGATCCCTGCACCCTTTGTCCGAAACCGATAAAATAAGGAATCCACAGCAATTGAAAGGCGCCTCCGTTAAAAGACAGAACCGGCCACCAAGGCACAGAGGATTCGATTGCATGTCCCGGAATGAGAATGAACAACGGCAGAAACCAAACGCGGCTCGCGATTTGCTGTCCGATCGGAAGCCCCCTTCTGCTCATGACAATTGCCGGGGAAGTTCTGATGTGAGCCGTTTTGTAAGCCAATATCCCTTCCGCAAAAAGAAGAAGCCCGAGCAAAACGGCGGCGGCTGACCAATTGGCGAGGGACAGCTGCGGAAGAAACGCCTCAGCCATACCTGAACCTGCGTAATCTATGCTTAAACCAATCACGATGCTCACGCCAAGCGTATAAGCCGACGACAGCAGGCTCTGTCTGAAGGTTAAAGCGGCAGCTGCGGTCACCGCTGCTATTAAGATGAGCATTCCGAACGGGAGAGACAGCCCAAGGCCGAATGAAACAATGGACAGCAAAATTCCCGCCAAAAGCCCTTTTGAGTATGTAAACTTGAATTCATCATAAATATCTTCAATGCGCGTATGAAAAGTTTTTCTTTCACGTTTGATCCGGGCATAGCCGTAAGCCAGACTCATGGCCATCATAAAGTAGAAGAGCGGGTGCACAAAAAACCAGCCGGCTCCTTTTAAAAGTTCAATTAAGCTTTCTTCAACTGACAAGGAAACGTTCACCGCCTCAGCCAATCATTCAATGCTGCCGAACATGCGGCAGCCTTTTCACGTTGGATATTTTAGAAACCCAGCTTGTCTTGGCGTTCACGCGAGGAGACGTCAGAGCGGCGTTCAGACGGGGATGCCTGAGCCGTCAGCCGCATGAATCTTCGTCATTTGCAAAACGCCGGGCGCTTTTAAATGCGCATTCGTGACGACAAATGCCAGCACCTTCAGGCAAGCTGGTGCGTTTTATTATTATTCTATCAAATAATAAAATGCTTGGGTATGGTAAACGTGAGGTTTATTTTTCTTGACTCATCCAAAGCGTCACATTCGACAGCGAAAAATCCTTTAAATAATGATTGACCTCGACATCCAAAATATCTCCAATCAGCTGCATGGAGCGTTTAATATCTGTTAAATTGATGCCCAGGCGTTTGTGGTTGTCCATCAAGTAATTGAAATAAAGTTCCGCGCAGTCCTCATTAATGTCATCCACGCTTTCAACTGAAGTGTAGTTCACGAGGTATCTGCTGAACAGCATAAGCAATCCCACTGCCTTTGTAGCGGAAAACGTAACGTCTTGTGATCGAACTTTTAATTGCTCCACTAATTCATAGTATTTTTTCTCTCTCACAATACTTGCCCTTTTCAATCGTGTACCCCCATTTATTATTTATGTATAAGAAAAGCGCAAGCGTCAGACGACTCCACCAACCAGAGACGAAGAACGCAAACAGCGCTAACATTCTTCGCAAAAAAAATGCACGCATTATAAATCGTGTAAGCCTTGTTTCCATTTTAAAAACTTTTCATTTATTATACAACTTGCAAAAGTTACATTTTTACTGCATCTTTACATCCTTATAAAGTCTCCCATATACTTATGTTATCGGGTCATTTCTATTCATTATGAATGTTTTTTTTATGAAAAAACAAAAATTTTAGGTAAAAAGGTTGAGAATTTACTTTCTGAGTATAAAAAAAAGTGAGGACATATTGCCACCCTCACTTTTTCTTAAAGAGCACTTTTAATGCGGCTTTAAGCTGCAAATCATTTTTATCATCCATCTTTTTTTCCTCAATCCGAAGGTTCATTGTATTTGCTGTCTTTTGGTCAATTACTCCAGTTTGTTTCAGCTTGTTTTGGGCCTGAAAAGCCATCACAGCTTGCTTAGTGCCCTCATGATAATAGCCGTCTTCCCGGCCCGGAGCAAAACCTAGACCTTTTAACAGCAGCTGTGCACGCTTAATTTCATTGTTGTTCATATCGAGCTTGAGAGGCTCTTTCAACTGAACAGGCCCCACTGAAAAATAAGCAGGCTGTGCTACCGAAACGGTCGGCTGAATTCCTTTTTTATGGATCCAGTTTCCTTTTGGTGTGAGCCATTTATACAGAGTCAGCTTGATATTGCTGCCATCTCCCATTGGAACGGCCTGCTGAACGGTGCCTTTTCCAAAGGAAGCATCACCGACTACTTGATATCCTTCCGCTTCTTTTAGTGCACCAGCCAGAATTTCTGACGCGGAAGCGCTGCCCTTATCTGTGATCACACTAACAGGATATGGTTTTTTCTCTTTACGTTTTGAAAAGTACTGCTTTTTATTGCCGTTTCTTTCGGCGATTTGAATGTATGGATGATCTTTTGTCACAAAATGTTTTAAAATGTCTTCAACACTTTGTAAGTATCCGCCAGGATTGCCCCTTACATCTAATACAAGACCTTTTATTCCCTTTTTCTCGAGCTTTTTCAGCTCTGCGGCAAAATCTTTGGCTGTATGTTCGGAAAAAGAAGAAATAGCCATGTACCCGACCGGCTTATCCTGTACTTTTTTAATTGAAACAAAAACGGTCTCAAGCGGAATATCGTCGCGTTTGATCGTAAATGTCAGCTGATCCTTCATACCGGGACGGTGAACCTTCAACGTAACCGTCGATCCCTTTTTTCCCCTGATTTTTAATACGGCATCATTCAAATCCATTCCAGCCATTGATTGTCCGTCAATGCTGAGGATTTCATCGTTTGGCTTTAATCCGGCTTTCTCTGCCGGGGATTTTTTGAATGGAGAGACGATAATAATTTTTCGGTCTTCCATTCCAATTTCCGCTCCGATTCCTTCAAAAGAGGAATCAAGAGAATCGGAAAACCGTTTCGCTGTCTGTTTATCCATATAAACCGAATATGGGTCATTTAATGTTGAAAGCATGCCCTGAATGGCTCCTTCCAACAGCTTTTCCCTGTCTACCTGCTCCACATATTCATTTGAGATGAGATCGTATGCTTTTTCAATTTTCTCCATTGCCTCGCTTCTGTCGGCGTCTCTATCTGAACCCGCTTCAGCTGCGGCGGCGGCTTTCGGGATGTGTCCATGCAAGGCGTTCAGGTCAACCCCTGTCAGCAGACCGCATAGCAGACTGATGGCCATGATGAGCCGCGCAATCTTCTGATTCATCCTATACCTCCTCTTCTGGCTGCACTATGTTTCTGTTGCTTGATGTAGTATGTGTCAAACATCATGATTTCATGTAGTTGATTTCGATACGAAAAAAAAACCGCCGAATCACTCCGGCAGCTTTCATCGCTCTTTATAAGGCTTTAAGACGTTTGATGATTTCATCTGTGACTTCTTCCGTTGTGCTTGTACCGCCGATATCCGGTGTTAAGATACCGCTTTTTAGAACATCTTCAATGACATCCAGCAGTTTGCTTCCAAGCTCCTCTTCTCCAAAATGGTCCAGCATCATTTTTGCCGTCCATATTTGCCCCACTGGATTGGCAATCCCTTTTCCGATGATATCCGGTGCAGAGCCGTGGACCGGTTCAAACATGGAAGGAAATTTGCCATTTACATTGATATTGGCCGCTGGTGCAATACCGATACTTCCCATAATCGCTGCCCCGATATCTGTTAAAATATCTCCGAACAGGTTGCTGGCAACGATGATGTCAAATGTCTCCGGCTTCGTAACAAAAAACGACGCCAATGCATCGATATGCTGCGAATCAGCTGCAATATCAGGGTAATCTTTTGCCGTCAGTTCAAAGACTTCATCCCAGAAAGGCATCGAATGAATGATTCCGTTTGACTTTGTCGCACTTGTTACATGCTTTTTCCGTTTGGCCGCCATTTCAAAAGCAAAACGCATCGCTCTTTCCGCTCCTTTTCGTGAAAAAACGGCATTCTGAATGGCGATTTCCTCTTCATTGCGATAAATTCGTCCCCCGACCGTGCTGTATTCTCCTTCACTGTTTTCCCGAACGACAAGCAGATCAAAATCTTTCGGACTGGCTAAAGGGGACTTGATCCCCTGCAAAAATTTCGCCGGCCTTATATTGATGACTTGTTCGAATTCGCGGCGTATTTTAATAAGCAGGCCCCATAAAGAAACGTGGTCTGGTACAAGCTTGCTGTTGCCCACAGCGCCTAAGAAAATGCTGTCGAAATCTTTCAGCTTCACCAATCCATCATCAGGCATCATTTGGCCATGTTCCAAATAATACTCGCAGCTGTATGGAAATTCAGTGAAATGAAATGAGATTCCCCCATGAACATCAGAAACCGCTTTCAAAACACGCTGTGCGGCAGGCACGACTTCTTTTCCTACACCGTCTCCGGGTATGCTGGCAATGTTGAATACTTTCATCGGACAATCCCCTCGCTTTTCAAAAATTGTCGACTGTCGACAGATATTACTTTCATTCTATACGTTGTGTTATTTTCTGACAAGATGAATTTTGGCAGACGATGACAAGAGAAAAAGAGGGTTGAGCCTTTTACCCCGATAAAAAAAAGCCGATTCGGCCAACATGGACCGAACCGGCTTTGAAGCTTTTTTAAAGCGGTATATAATTGGCCGGATCAACAGCGTTTGATTTTGCGTTGTTCCATAGCCCTTTATGAATTTCGAAGTGGAGATGCTGGCCGTAGGAATGTCCTGTATTCCCCATCGTTCCAATAACTTTTCCCTGCTCAACGCGCTGGCCTGTCCGCACTTTGAGTGAAGACATGTGGGCATAGACCGTTTGATACGTCTGGCCATTGATGTTATGGGTAATAAAGACAACATTTCCATAGCTTGACGAATAGTGCGCATTATAAACGGTACCCGCAGCAGCGGCATAAATCGGAACGCCTGAGCCGCGCTTGGCAATATCTACACCGAAATGGTCTCCGAGCGAACGTTTTCCGAATCCGGAAGTAAATGTGCCGGAAGCAGGACGAATAAAGCCTGAGCTGCTTGGAGCAGACGGTTTAGATGAAGAAGCTTCTGAACTTCCGCTTGACGCTTGGCGGCGCGCTTCAGCTTCCTGTTTTTTTCTATGCGCCTCTTCGGCTTTTATCGCTTCACTCTGCCGCTTTAAAATCTCGGCTTCGTTTTCAAGTGAACCAAGCGCTTCATGGGCATGATCTTTATCCTGTTTCACTTTTTCCATCACTTTTGATTTTTCTTTTTGCTGTTCATCTAATGTCTTTTTTAATTTTTCCAGGTCTTTAAGGGCTTTTTCAAGGGTTTCAAGGTCCTCACTCAGCTTTGTTTCCTTTTTCTCAACCAGCTGAAGATCCCTTTTCTGCTCTTCCATTAAGTCCTTGTCCGCTTCAACAATTGTCGAGACAGCCCCCGCCCGGCTGATGAAATCCGCAAAGCTTCTTGCTCCGAGAAGAACATCTATGTACTGAATGGAACCGCCGTTTTCTTGGATTGAACGAACCCGGTCTTTCAATATTTTATTGCGCTTCTCGATCTTTTTCTTAAGCTCTTTAATTTGCTTTTTCAGCTCATCGATACTTTTCTTCGTTTTATCGATTTCTTCTTTTTTCTTTTCAAGCTTTTCATTCGTGTCAGTCATTTGACCGTCGATTTTCTCTATGTCGCTTTTCAAACTTGCTTCTTTTGACTCAAGCTCGGAAAGCTCCTGTTTCTTTTTCTCCAGTTTTGACTGGTTTTCCGACTTCTTGCTCTGAACGTCGCTCTTCTTTTTCTCCAAGTCTTCATAAGCTAAAGCATGGTTGCTTTTGAATGGGATTAAAGCTGCCGACATTCCGACCACAGCAGTCAACCCCAGCGTCATAAGCTTTTTTCTCAACCTTGGTTCCTCCTTGCCTTCAGAATCAAGGGAGCCCGGCGCTCTGCAGGCATCCCAGCTTTAAACATGACAGAACCGGCTGAAAGCGCCGGTCTAAACTTTTAAGAATTTACGAATCGACGTCAGGCTTCCCCATACGCCAATGATTGCGCCGATAAGGACCAAAATGGCGGAAATCTGGAATACAAACGGATTGTATGGCAAAAGCTCGATAAAGGAGCCCTGGACTTTCGGTGCTATCCACTGAACGGCTTGATCATACGTTCCGAGCAATATAGCGATCGGGATGATGGAACCGCAAATGCCCAAGAGAAGACCTTCAATAAAGAAAGGCCAGCGGATAAACCAGTTTGTCGCACCTACAAGCTTCATAATCTCGATTTCTTTGCGTCTTGCAAAAATCGTAATTTTAATCGTATTCGAAATTAAGAACATCGCCGTAAACAGGAGACCGATGATCAATACGATGCCGACGTTTCTTGCAACACCGACGACGTTAAACAGCCGGCTTACTTCTTCCTGGCCGTAGGTTACCTTATAAGTATGTGCAAGCTTCTCGATCTTCTTGGCCGCTTTCGGCGTATCGTGAGGGTCGGATGTTTTCACGATGAAAGCATCGTTTAACGGGTTCTCCTGATCAAACATTGAAAAGGATTTCCCTTCCTCGCCTAAGCTTTCTATCAAGTTTTTAAGCTCTTCATCTTTTGAAGAGTAATTGACACTGCTGATTTCAGATATTTCTTTAATCTCTTTTTCCAATTTATTTTTCTGATCTTGGTTGGCGGTTAATTCGACTAAGACTTTGATTTCCACTTCTTTTTCAGCTTTCGACGCCATATTGTTCAGGTTCAGCATGATAACCATAAATACGCCGACCAAGATAAGCGTAACTGTTACAGCACTGATGGATGCGAAAGTCATCCACGTGTTTCTCCCGAGAGATTTTAAGCTCTCGCGCAAATGCCGTCCGAGAGTTTTAATCATAAGAACCATACTCCCCTCTAGCTTCATCACGTACAATGACTCCGTCTTCGATTGCGATGACCCGTTTCTTCATGGTGTTAACGATTTCTTTGTTATGAGTCGCCATAACGACTGTTGTTCCGCGGTTATTAATTTCTTCAAGCGTCTTCATGATTTCCCAAGACGTTTCAGGATCAAGGTTTCCAGTCGGCTCGTCAGCAATGACCACATCAGGGCTGTTGACGATTGATCTCGCGATTGAAACCCTTTGCTGTTCACCGCCTGACAGCTGATCGGGAAACTGTCTTGCTTTATGCTTCAGCTGTACAAGATCGAGCACTTCGAGCACTTTTTTTCTGATGACCTCTGGGCGCTCCCTGATGACTTCTAAAGCAAAAGCAACATTTTCAAACACCGTCAGTTTCGGCAGCAGTTTAAAGTCTTGGAAAACGACGCCGATTTTCCTTCTGACAAAAGGAATCTCTTTTTCTTTTAAGTTCGCCAAATTTTTATTGTTTATGACAATCTTCCCTTTGGAAGGTTTTTCTTCACGGTAAATCATTTTGATGAAGGTTGATTTTCCCGCGCCGCTTGGTCCGACAACATAAACAAACTCCCCGGGATATATCGAGATGCTTATTCCGTTTAGCGCAGAAACCCCGTTGGAATAAGTCTTATATACATCTTTTATTTCGATCATGTAATCACCTAATCTTTTATGTTTATACGGTCATACTCTTCGAAAGGGTATGTCGCTTTATGTCCTTTTCATTCAGCATGCAGACCGCAACTGTATCAAGCTCTTTTTCAACAACACCCATTATACGTCAAGATTAGACAAAATGATATTACAGTTTTGTTTCAATGACGACATAAGTTATAGGAAAAACGCAAAATCAGCCAGAAAATGTGTACTTTCGGCCTTTTTTGAGGCAAAAGAACCCGATATGCTCTGATTTTCAATAGGTTAAAAGTTCTATTAAAATGAAAAAGAACCTGATCCATGTGTGAATCAGGTTCTCTCCTGAATTTCCGGAAAGCATTCAGCGCAAGCTGCCTCCGCTTAGGAAATTCCTACTTTTTCTTTGAAAGCCATTTTGCAATTGCTTCAGCTTCATCTTTCTTCACAAGGTTGCCGGGCATGCCTCCGCGGCCATTGACAACGATGTCCTTAATTTCTTTTTCATCATACTTTCCGCCAACTTCTTTCAAGCTGGGTGCAGAACTGCCGGCCAAATCCTTTCCATGGCAGCCGGTGCAGTTTTGCTGATAAATTTCTTCCCCGTCTTTTGCAGTCGTTTGCCCGTCTGTATTGCTTTCTTTGCTTTCATTATTGCCTCCGCAGGCGGCGAGCACAAAAGAAACAGCCATAAACAGAGTAAACAGCTTCATTTTCATTTTGAGGTCAGCTCCTTTAACAAATCAATCCTTATTATAACCTCGATTACGCGCGTTTAAAACCCTCACCGAGCACTTCAGAAGCGTCCATTGCAATCACAAATGCAGACTCATCAATATGTTTGACCAGTTGTTTCAGCTTTGTGAACTCGGTTTGGCCGACAACGCACATCAAGATGGGACGTTCATCATCCGTATAGCCTCCGACAGCCGATATTTTTGTAATGCCTCTGTCGATTTTAACCAAAACCGCTTTTCGTACTTCTTCCTCCCGGTTTGTAATGATCATCGCCATTTTTGAACGGTTGAATCCGACCTGTATCACATCGATGGTTTTGCTTGATATGTAAACGCCAAGCATGGCATAAAGCCCTTGCTCAATATTAAAAACAAACATCGCTGCCAGCACAATCGTGCCGTCGATCAGCGCCAGGCACTTGCCTTGAGAAAGCCCTGTGTACTTATGGATGATTTGAGCCGCCAGAGCAGTCCCGCCCGTTGATCCTCTTCCAAGAAAAACGATTCCGATACCTGCTCCGATCCCGACGCCCCCAAAAATGGCGGCCAACAGCGGATTCGCCGTCGCCGGAGTGATATCCCGCGTCAGATAAACGACAAATGGGAGAAAAACTGACCCCACAAGCGTCTTCATTCCGAATTTCCCTCCGAGAATGAGCACCCCCGCAACAAATAAAGGAATATTAAAAGCCCATTGCACATATGCCGCTTCAAAGCCGAACGACTGCAAAATGGTGCTGATTCCGCTGACTCCGCCCGCTGCTATCCGGTTCGGAAGCAAAAACATATTAAACGTAACAGCGACGATTGCCGCTCCTATCAGAATGCAGCCATAATCACGCAGCACCGAAAAAAAATGATATCTGTTTTTGTCAAATGTCATGTGTGTCATCCCCCGTGCAAATCTTTAACAATCGCGAGTATAGCACTTCGTCAATTGTAAGTAAATAACAGCCGGATAACGTGTTAATCGGCTAAAGCGGCAGAGGGACAAAGGCTCAAGTGCTTCTGCCGGCGGTATCTTACGACTTAGGGTGGACAATCGCAGACAGGTTTAGCCGTAAAAAAAGACACACCCGATGCGGATGTGTCTCAGCGTGTCGACAAACCCTCGCATTCGTTGTCAGGCCTGCGCGTCGGTGCTCACGAATTCCAACATTCGCTCTGCTCCGATGCTCGTTCTTCCTAGACTGCAAGGGTTTTCAATCACGCTGAAGCTAAAAAGGATGACAAAATCCTAAAACTATAAACCGTTTTAGGATTTTGTCATCAATCTGAGACACACCCGATGCGGATGTGTCTGGCTTGCATGATTTAAGAAAGCTTGGAACGCAAGTACGCGTCAATGAAAGAATTAATGTCTCCGTCCATGACAGCCTGCACGTTCCCCATTTCCGTATTGGTTCTATGGTCCTTGACAAGAGAATACGGGTGGAAAACATATGACCGGATTTGGCTTCCCCAGCCGATTTCTTTCTGCTCGCCGCGAATCTCATCGAGCTGTGCCTGCTGCTCTTCAATCCTGCGCTGATACAGCTTTGATTTGAGCATTTTCATCGCTCGTTCACGGTTTTTAATTTGCGAGCGCTCTGTTTGGCATGTGACGATGACTCCTGTCGGCAGGTGGGTGATCCGGACGGCTGAATCTGTTGTATTGACGTGCTGGCCGCCGGCTCCGCTGGCCCGGTACGTATCAACTTTGATATCCTCCGTGCGGATATCGATATCGATTTCTTCATTGAATTCAGGCATGACATCGCAAGAAACAAATGACGTATGCCTGCGGCCCGATGAATCAAACGGAGAAATTCTGACAAGCCGGTGCACGCCTTTTTCAGCCTTTAGGTAGCCATATGCATTATGGCCTTTAATTAATAGTGTGACAGACTTAATACCCGCTTCATCACCGGGAAGATAATCAAGGGTTTCCACTTTAAAACCGCGGCGTTCAGCCCATCTCGTATACATTCTGAGCAGCATGGAGCCCCAATCCTGAGATTCTGTGCCGCCGGCTCCCGGATGCAGTTCCAATATCGCATTGTTTTTATCATATGGTTCACTTAACAGAAGCTGAAGTTCGAATTCGTTGAACCGCTTTGTCAAGCTTTTCAGCTCATTCACCAGTTCAGCCTGGAGATCAGGGTCCGGGTCTTCTTTTAAAAGATCGTGAGTCATCTGCAGATCTTCATGTGCTTCGCTTAAATTATTGTATGTGTTGACGTAATCCTTTAGCGCATTCGCTTCATTGATGATCGTCTGCGCTTTTTGCTGGTCTCCCCAAAAATCCGGGTCGGCCATTTGCTCTTCTAATTCGCTGATTCTCGCTTCTTTTGTTTCGAGGTCAAAGAGACCCCCTAAAGTCCGCTAATCGAGAAGCCATATTTTCAAGTTCCTGTCTGATTTCAACTAATTCCATTTCCTTCACCTCATCGTGTATTCAGCCCGTTGTCAAAATAAAAAGAGGCGCACACCTCTTTTTATTCTGTTCTTCCGCAGCAGTTTTTATATTTTTTTCCGCTTCCGCAGTAGCAAGGATCGTTGCGTCCGATATCGACCGCTTTGCGGACCGGTTTTTTCTTAGCCTGTTTTTCATCATCGCCTTCTTTCGGCTGATGTGCTGTTGTCTGTCCTTGAATCACTTCTTCGCGTTCAAGGTTGTTTTCGATTTCAGCCTTCATGACGAATTTTGAGACGTCATCTTCGATGGCGGCGACCATGCTTTCAAACATTGCAAAGCCTTCCATCTGATATTCGCGGAGCGGGTTAGTCTGGGCATATGCCCGCAGATGAATCCCTTGACGAAGCTGATCCATCGCATCAATATGATCCATCCATTTCGTATCCACTTCGCGGAGAACGATCACTTTCTCAAATTCGCGCATTTGTTCAGCGCCGTATCTTTCTTCTTTTTCATCATATTTCGTTTTGATCCGGTCAAAAACGAGCTCCGTGATTTCCTCAGGCTCTTTTCCAAAAATATCGCTCTTCTCAAGCGCGCCTTCATCAAGGAAATTCGCATTGATCAGTTCGACGAGGCCGTCAAGATTCCACTCTTCAGGCAGATCCTCTTTCGGAGTGAAAGAAGCGACGGCGCGTTCGAGCGAAGATTTTATCATATCTTCAACGATGGAGCGGAGGTTATCCGAATCGATGACCTCAAAGCGCTGCTTATAGATGACTTCCCGCTGCTGGCGGAGGACATCGTCATATTGCAGAAGCTGTTTACGGGCGTCAAAGTTGTTCCCTTCCACGCGTTTCTGTGAGGATTCAACCGCTCTTGAAACCATCTTGCTTTGAATCGGCGTTGAATCGTCCATTCCGAATCGGTCAAGCATCGCCATCGTCCGCTCGGCTCCGAACCGCTTCATCAATTCATCTTCCATGGAAAGATAAAATTGTGTAATACCAGGGTCCCCTTGACGGCCTGAACGTCCGCGAAGCTGGTTGTCGATCCGCCGTGATTCATGGCGCTCCGTCCCGATGACGGCAAGTCCGCCGAGCTCTTTAACACCTTCGCCGAGCTTGATGTCGGTACCGCGCCCCGCCATATTTGTAGCGATTGTCACAGCGCCTTGATGACCGGCTTCTTCAATGATCTGGGCTTCGCGTTCATGGTTTTTCGCATTTAACACTTGATGCGGAACCCCTTTATTTTTAAGCAGTTTGGAAATGAGTTCAGATGTCTCGACCGCGACTGTGCCGACCAGGACAGGCTGGCCGACCATATAGCGCTGGGCGACATCCTCTGCAACGGCTTTAAATTTCCCTTCCATTGTGCGGTAAATCAGATCCGGACGGTCGTCACGGGCAATCGGCTTGTTCGTCGGAATCGTCACAACCTGCATGTTGTAGATGTTGCGGAATTCTTCTTCTTCCGTTTTTGCCGTACCTGTCATACCGGACAATTTTTCGTACATCCGGAAATAGTTCTGGAAGGTGATCGTGGCGAGCGTCATGCTCTCATTCTGAATTTCCAGCCCTTCCTTCGCTTCAATGGCCTGGTGAAGTCCATCGCTGTAGCGGCGGCCTTTCATCAAACGTCCTGTAAAGGAATCAACGATGACGACCTGCCCGTCTTCCACGACATAGTCAACATCTTTATGCATCGCCGCATGCGCTTTTAGCCCCTGGGCAATATGGTGGTTTAAGGCGACATGGCGGACATCGAATAAGTTTTCGATGCCAAACGCTTTTTCAGCCTTGGTCATTCCTTCTTCAGTCAGCTGAACGGCTTTTGTTTTAATATCATATGTGTAATCCTGCTCAACCTTTAAAGTCCGGACAAACGCGTTGGCCTGAACGTAAAGCTTTGTCGATTTTGCTGCTTGTCCCGAAATAATGAGCGGTGTTCTCGCTTCATCAACTAAGATGGAATCCACTTCATCGATAACCGCAAAATGAAGCGGGCGCTGAACCATCTGTTCTTTATAAAGAACCATATTATCGCGCAAGTAGTCAAAACCAAGCTCATTGTTCGTAGAATACGTAATATCGGCGGCATAGGCTTCGCGCTTCTCTTCTTTTGACAGGCTGTTCAAGTTCAGACCGACTGTCAGTCCGAGAAATTGAAAGATTTGCCCCATCTCTTCAGCATCGCGGCTTGCCAAATATTCGTTGACCGTCACAATGTGAACGCCTTTGCCGGAAAGCGCGTTTAAATAAACGGGCATAGTGGAAGTCAATGTTTTACCTTCCCCCGTTTTCATCTCAGCGATATTTCCTTCATGAAGGGCGATCCCCCCCATTAACTGAACTTTAAAAGGGAACATGCCGGTTACACGCCGGGATGCTTCCCTGACTGCAGCAAACGCTTCAGTTAAAAGGTCATCAACCGATTCCCCTTTTTCAAGCCGTTCTTTAAACTCGATTGTTTTATGCTGTAATGCCTCATCAGAAAGCTTTTCCATATCCGACTTGAGCGCATCAATCTCATTCGCTCTCTTTTCATAACGGCTGAGCGTCCGTTTTGTCGGATCAAACACTTTATTTAAAATTCCAAGCATAAAATAACGCTCCTCTGTAATTTTCCTTGTTTAAATAAGAGTAAACAGTGATTTTTATATATGCAATTATCATATCACACCTTTTGTCATTTCCAAACAATTTACCGCGGAGTAACGGAAAAAAACCCCTCTGCGGGACATCCGCGAGGGGCGGTGGTCATCTTTATTCATTCGGTTCAATCAAACCGTATTTTCCATCGTTTCGCCGATAGACCACATTGGTCAGATTCGTTTCGGCGTTTGTGAATACAAAGAAGCTGTGTCCAAGCATATTCATTTGTAAAATGGCTTCTTCATTATCCATCGGTTTTAAGTTAAACCGCTTTTGACGGACAACCTGTGGCTGTTCATCATCGATTTCGTCCTTCACGGCTGTGCCGATGCCGTTCCCTTCCGCAAATACATACTTTGGAGAACCCTGTTCACGACATTTGCGATTTACTTTTGTTTTATGCTTGCGGATTTGACGTTCCAGTTTATTTACTGCCAGATCGACTGCATTGTACATATCTTCGTGATGAACTTCCGCACGGAGAGAGAGGTCTGTCATTGGAATTGTCACTTCCACCTTGGATTCCTGATCATTATAGTATTTCAAGTTGACCTGGACAATCGCATCAACGTTATGTTCAAAATAACGCTCCAGCTTTCCAATTTTCTTCTCGACGTGTTCTCTTAACGCTGCTGTTACCTCAATGTTTTCTCCTCTGACGTTGTACTCCATCAAAAGAACGCCTCCTTTATATTAAGGATATGTAAATATATTTCTCCATTTCCCTTCTTCATTCCTGCCTAAACGTAAAAATTTTGTGAAAAATCCGTGAATTTTGCCGAAGTTTGTCTCTTTCTGAATGATTAATGAGATGCGGATGTAAATTCCCTTTATGGAATCCTAAATATATTCATGTGCGGATAAAATCAGAACGTTTTTAATGAAGATCAAACCTCGCCTGCGTTTATTTAAACATAATGGCCTACACCTGAAGGAATAATCGGTCAGGTGTAGGCCATTAATGGATGACATAAGGTTTCATGCATTGATGAATCGTATTCATCCATTTTCGATAGATCGGCAAAAAACGGTTGATTAAATCATGCTGAAATTCGGGAGAAGGATAATTGTAATAAATGAGGCTGTCAAATTCCCGGAAGACTCTGTCAAAAAAACGAATGGAGGATTTTGCACAGCTTGTCTCCAAAATCGACAGCAGAATAGCGTGTGACGAATCCAATTGAAAAAAAGCATAGATCAAGTCATTAAAAATGCGCTCTCCTTCTGTCTTCGCCAAATCTCGATCCGCCTCTATTAAATAGCAAAAACCTTCTTCAATCGTAAACAAAAGCTGATAATAAGTCGTTAAAAGCATATAATCCTCGGTGCTTGTCAAATGTCTCACCTATTTGCGCTTGTCATAATATGTACCGTCAATCGTCATATTTTGGTATGGGTTTATATACGAATGATGCATGGCACGCTTTTGCTTTGCTTTAACCAGCTCTTTTTTAACATCCTGCTGCAGCCTTTTCAATTCGGTCATAATCAGCGGTTCCATATCAACCACCTGCTGCAGCTCAAGCTTTTCCTCTTCAGAAAGAGGCGGCTTGATCTCTTTGATCAAGCCCTCGCGTTTCTCAAAAAAATCTTCAATTGCCTGAATCAGCTCATCACTTTCCGGAGCATCCTTAACTCGGACCAGCATATTTTTGGTTTCCCTGTACAGCAGCCCTGTTCTGCTCATTACGCCTGCCCGCCTGATCCGTGCCGGCCTTGCCGCTCGATTTGAATCGCCTGCTTCCATGCGTCGCGTAAATCTTTGACATACCCTTCGACTTCAGTCAGGATGTCTTTGTCATTGTTGATGTTCGCTTCAATCAGACGGCGGTGGATATACTCGTACATCGCCGCCATTGATCCGGCCATTTCCACTTTTCGATTGAGGGTCAAGTTTAGTTCCTGAATAATGTTTTGGACTTTGACAAGGTTAGTATTTTTCAATTCCATATTCTCTTGCTCAATCGCCTGTTTCGCCTGTTTCATAAATTTAAGACAGCCGTCATATAGCATAAGCGTCAATTCTCCAGGCGTTGCCATATTGATTGAATTTTGCTGATAAGCTGCATACGGATTGTTTAAAGCCATTCTTGATCCTCCACAAAATTATTGTCCAAGCATTTGTAATAAGTATGCCGATTGTTCGTTCGCTTTTTGAATCGCTTTTTCCATCGCCGTGAATTTCGTATAGTAGCGATTTTCAACTTGTGTCAGACGGTCATTCATTGACAAAATATCAGATTCAACAGTATTCAAATTTTTCCCGATAGAGAATTGATTGTTTGCCATAGTAGTATTTCCGGCTTTGTCTTCAATCTGCTTTTTCGTATCGGTTAAAACAGACTGGAGCCGTCTCATGATCCCTTTTTCATTATAATTTTCAGTGCTGCTTGTTCCCGCTAAAAAGAGATTTGCAACACTGTCAGGATCTTCTTTAATTTTCGCTTTCAGCTTTTCTTCGTTTATTTCTAAATGACCGCGCTTATTGTATGCGCTTGAAGTCGAAATTCCAAACTGGGTAAGCTGCAGCGATTCTCCATTTACAGACACGTTGGAATAGAAATCTGTCCGCATTTGGTTGGTGGCACCGCTTAAAATCGTGTCGTTTCGGAGCAGTCCGCTTTTCGCTTTTTCTTCCCAAAGCTCAATCTGCTTTTCTGTCATATCTTCTTTTTGTTCGTCTGACAGCGGTGTGTAGTCCCGATATTTCTTCTCAACCAACTTTCCGTTGACCATATCGATCAGTTCATTGTACTGTGTGACAAAATCTTTGATCTTCTCGTAAATCCCGTCAACATCAGTGGATACGTCAATTGAAACAGGGCTTGTTGTCGTGTTTTTCAGCTGATATGTCACATTATTAACAGTAAAGTTGTTCGTTGTCTTCTCCATCTGCAGTCCGTTGATGACAACTTCCGCATTTTGTCCCTCTTGGCTGGCCGTTAATTTGTTGTCGGCATCAAGCGCAAATCCGAGCTGGTCTGTCATAAAGCTTGCTGTCGCAGCATCATCAGCCTGAATACTGCCGCCCGCTCCAGTGGTTTTTGATGTTAAAGCGATGGTTTCCACATATTCAGTCCCATTGTAGATCTTATCTTTTATAGCTGATACGCCTAAACCCGATTTATTGATTTTAGAAACGATGTCATCCAGAGTATCTGTACTGCTGACACTGATTTCAACCTTTTTCGCAGTTGTCTCTCCAGGAGCTGTCACTTGAAAGGTTAATGTTTGATCGCTCCCTGTATATCCTGAAATATCAGAAGATTTATAGGTAGCTGCGGTTGCCAATCTGTTGACTTGGATTGTGCTTGAAGCAGAGCTTGTCGTCGCTGTCGCTGTCACTGCGGATTCATCAGCGCTTACTACCTTTTTCGCGCCGTATGTACTCGGCCGAAGCATAAGATTGATTGATTCCTGCATCTCTTTGATTTTCGTATTGATTTCACGATAGCTGTCGCGCTGCCATTCCAAAAGCTGTTTCTTTTGCGTCAGCTTATCAAGCGGCACACGCTCTGTTTTCATTAATTTGCTGACAATGTCGTCAATATCCATTCCTGAAGCTAAACCAGATATTCTCATTACCATATCATGAAACACTCCTGTTCTACGTTGTTTTATCGACAATTAATCCCATAAACTCTGCCATCGCCGCATAAAAATCGAGCCACTCCTTAGGCGGGATCTCGCGGATGACTTCCTCTGTCTGATTATCTACTACTTGCACATAATATTCACCCAGTTTTTCATGAAGCTCAAACTGGAGATGGACTTGTGAAGGCTCCAATAGTTTGTTGGCCCCTTGCACCGTTTTTTCAAGCTCTGCAAATGAAAATTCAGCCGCCTGAACCTCCTGCACATGTTCTGAGCCTTCATGCTGCCTATTCATCATCTGCGTCCTGTAAGCATCAATAATAGGTTCTAAAGATGACAATCTTCCGATCGACAATTTTTAACATCCCCTATGCTATGATCTAAAATTTATATCGGCTAAGGGGGAATGACATTAAATATATTTATGGAAAAAAATAATCTATCCAAGAATAAGGGTTGTTGTATTACATTATTTTTAAAAGTTTTCAAAACAAAGATCATTTGCAGTATTACAGTAGCATTTTACATTAGAACTAATATAAAAAAAACACACTATTTTATTAGTTAATTCCATATACCGTTTTTCGTTATTTATTCAAAAATTCACATCAGTGAGATGTTATAATTAAGACGATATTAAATTAAGAAAGGGGATTAACGATGAAAAAAATCTTTGTCTCATTGGCAATGGCCTTTCTATTGTCATTTAGTTTTTACTCTTCTTCAAAGGCAGCCGTTTTAGCACGAGTAGCGGTATACCCAGGTGAAGTTCGTCAAAGCGCTGATATTTTTCGAGGCGTTGGAGAAGGCGATTTCCGCTGCAAATTTTATTATGCAACACGCTTAGGCAGCGGCACTTGTTCTCTTTACGAAATAACCCCAGAAGGAAGAACCAAAATAGTTGCCTCTTCAAGCGTAGATTACTCGCTACAGCAAGAAATTCAAACGGTTTATACCCATCCGGATAACCGCTATTACATAAAAGGAAAGAACTCTGCACTCAGTGGTACTAGAACTCTTATTATCAGTGAATTTTCTAATTGATAGACATCTTATATTTGGGCACTCAAAGGATAACCGATTGAGTGTCTCTTTATATATATCAAATATTGTACGCCTAACTCAGATATTACCCTTCTTTCATACATATGCTGTTCGTTCTAACAAATTCCCACCCCAAAAAGGTTAACTTAGACAGAAAATTTATTTAAATACAATAAAAAAGACCTTAGCAAAAGCCAAGGTCTTTTTAAGCAATTAACGAAGCAATTGAAGCACGTTTTGCGGCTGTTGGTTCGCTTGAGCAAGCATCGCTTGAGAAGCTTGAGAAAGGATGTTGTTCTTCGTGAACTCACTCATTTCTTTCGCCATGTCAACGTCACGGATACGAGACTCAGCAGCTGTTAAGTTCTCACCAGAAGCCCCAAGGTTGTTGATTGTGTGCTCTAGACGGTTTTGTACCGCACCAAGCTTCGAACGTTGGTCTGATACTTTTTTAATAGCGTCGTTAACGGACTGTAATGCAGGATCGAATGTTGCTGCAGTTCCGTCAAATGTAGAAACATCAAGAGCGTTAACTCCAAGAGCAGTAGCGTCCATGCTGTCGATGTTGACTCTCATTTGTTGTGTAACGTTCGCTCCAATTTGGAATGTAAGGTCAGCAGTACCAGAAGCAAAGTCACCATTTAACAGTTTTTTACCGTTAAATTCTGTACGATCGGAAATACCGTTTGCGTTGGCTCCGCCACCGATTTCTTCAATAAGTGAAGAAATTTCATCTTGGATAGCTGTAAGGTCTTCTCCTTGTTGCGTTCCTGTGTTTCCAGCTTGAACAACTAGTTCACGCATACGTTGAAGGATCGCATGAGTTTCAGTTAATGCACCCTCAGCCGTTTGAATAAGAGAGATACCGTCTTGAGCGTTTTTAGAAGCCATCTCTAAACCGCGGATTTGTCCTCTCATTTTTTCAGAGATTGCCAGACCAGAAGCGTCATCTCCAGCACGGTTGATACGAAGACCAGAAGAAAGTTTCTCCATGTTCTTTTGGCTTGAAGTGTTGTTTGCAGACAAACGGTTCAGCGTGTTAAGCGCCGCAATGTTGTGGTTGATTCTCATTGTGTGTTTCCTCCTTGAAATGTGTTTGATTGCACGTCCATGTGCATTTTTTGAAGCATTCAGGCTGTCCTTCCTGCTACATACTTAATATCGGAATGGCCTTCAAATTGTTTAGAGAAAACATAAAAAAATCCTCACTTTTTTTGTGAGGATAGTTTCGCCAGCAGCTCACTTGAAATGGAAGCGGCCCGATTGTTTTCTTCCTGAATCGACAAATAGATTTCCTTGCGGTGAATATCGATATGCTTTGGTGCCTCAATGCCGATTTTCACTTGGTCTCCGTCAACGGCAATGATTTTCACCTCGATGTCGTCTCCGATTTGAATCGCTTCATTGAGTTTGCGGGTTAAGACTAGCATGCTCCCCCTCCTATCGGATGCTTCGTTTGATAAGGAGAGTCATGCAAAGTGACTTGTTTGGCCAGCATTTTTTTGCGGTTCACAACGATCGGCGCAATCAAATTAGCCGTTGATTTCTCAAATGGCTCTTCTATCGTTAAAATTGCCATCACTTCAACGTCTTCTGCGGATTCAATTTCCAGAAGCTCAACTGTCGTTTCATCGAGATCAAAGCCGTAATCTTTGAAGAAGATGAACGGACTTGCAACAATAAAGGCGAGCTCTTCCGTTTGCACCGACTGAAGAACTATAAACGGAGAATCTTCCGACAGCGGCAGGATGACAAACTTCTTCTCATCTGTAAAACCGGGCAGACCGTTTTCAAAAACAATCATCTGCTCTTCTTGAATTTGCGTTTCACCATGATATTTCGTTTTAATGATCATTGTTCACGATCCTTTGCTGTTTTACTTTTGTGTTGGATATTCCACATCTATTTTTACCTCTGGATATTGAAGCATGTCAACCTTCACACTGCCCGGCGTATATTCAACAATCGGTTTATTCGGCTTTACATCAATAACAGGTTTATGAGGTGTCACTTCAATATTCACTTTAGCTGGTTCATATGCGATTTTCACTCGATCAAAAGACGGAGTAAAATGAACACCGATTTGAATCGGCTCAGGCTCGCTGTTTCGCCTCGCCTGGTCTGCGATCGGATCGCCCTGGATTTCAATCCGCATCATTTCGTCCCCTTCTTCTGCCGTTCTCGCCACCCCGTCAAGCCAATCCTGATAGCCTTGCTGGGCAGCTTCTTCAATTCTTTTGAAAACGTGTTTCCTGTCTAAGTCTTCCCAAGCTTTCGTCTGGTCAATCGTAAGCTTTGAAGGTGCGGTTGTGATCTCCAGTTCGGCTGGCGGCTGCTCAATATTCAAATCGGCATGCGGCTGTTCCATTTTCAAGTCCGGGGGCGTCGTTGTTAAACCGATGCGGCCAGGGATGTTTTGCATGATCAACCTCGGCATCTGCATGCTATGTACCTCCTTCTGTTGAAAAAAAGCAACTCCAATAGAGTCGCTTTTATCTTAAAAAGTCAATTAATGTCGGCTGAACAATTTTCGCGTTTACGGAAAGCGCTGCTCTGTGAACGCTTTGCTGGGTAATAAAATCTGTAATGACTTTCTCAAGCTCAACATCTTCGTTATCTGACAACACTTTTGTGGAAGTCTCTTCCTGCGCACTTAACCTTGTATTGATTAATTCAAGCCGGTTGTACCGCGCGCCTATATCAGACCGCTCTGCACTCATCTGTTCAGTGAATTGGTCAATATCTGCTAAAAGATCGTCCATGCCGTCCAGTGAACCCGAGTTCAAAGCAGATTCAAGGGAATTGAGCATTTCAAAGACATTTTGCCCGCTGTCTGATTGTCCGCCGAAAGCTGAAATCGGATTGGCGTTCACCTTTAATGATGCATTAGGAGAAACATTAATGTTTACGTCAGAAGCACTTGTATAGTTTTCAAAATTATACGTATAAGAGCCGTCCGCATTTTTCACGATCGGAGTGACATCTGAGTTCGTTCCATTGAAGAGGTAGCGTCCATTGACCTGCGCATTGGCAATTTGAATCAGCTGATCTTTTAATTGGCCGATTTCAACGCCGATCGCCTCCAGCTCTTCTTCGCCGTTTGTATCATTTTGGGCCTTAACGGTCAGTTCCCTGACTTTCGCCATGACATCAATGCCTTCAGTAATATTTGTTTCCGTGTTTTCAAGCCATGTAAAAGCTTGCGAGGTATTGCTTTGATATTGCTTCACCTGTGACAATTGCGTATTGTATTTCAGACTTTTCATCGCGACAACCGGATCGTCTGACGCCTTTGTGATCTTTTTTCCCGATGAAATCTGTGATTGAAGATTATCCAGCTTTCCGTAGCTGGAATTGATGTATCGCAAAGAATTTTTTGCGATCATGCCTTGGGTTACCCGCATCGCTCATTACCTACCTTCCTACGACTCCCATGCCGTTAATAATCTTATCAAGGATTTCGTCCTGCAGTGTGATCATTCGCGCCGCTGCATTATAAGCGTGCTGGAATTGAATCATGTTCGACATTTCTTCATCCAGCGAAACCGCGCTCACCGACTGCCGGTTCAATTCAGCTGTATTGAGAAGTGTTTCTGTATTTTTGGCCAGCCGGTTTACTTCCTGTGACTGCACGCCCATTTCCCCGATGATGCCCGCATAATAGTCTAAAACAGACGTTGTTTTTTCACCGATTTGAAACTTTTTCGTAAAGACCGCCGCCAGGTTTGTCGCATTTGAGTTGTCACTCGTCTCACCGTTCAGCGATGCGGCGATATTTTCCCCTTTCGATTCCATGATATCGTCGGCCACTTTGATTTTTGCGGCGGCTCCTTTGGCAGGCTCAGCCTCTCCGCCGATAAACTCAAAGAACTCCCCTCCCGGATCGCCGGAATAGGTAAAACCATTTTGATGGACTGCGTTGAATTCTTTGGCGAAAGCGAGGGCCATTTCGTCAAGGTTGGCAAGCATTTCAGGATATGTACCCTTCTCTTCGCCATTAGACATGTAGCCGTAAGACTCGATTAATCCCAGCAAAGAACCTTTGCTGGTAAATGAATCTATGCCGATGTCCGTGCCGCCGATTGAAACGCTTGTCACAAGATCAGTGTCATTGTCGTAGTTGACTTTCACATCCGCAGTTGAGAAATTTGGTCCGTCAAGAATCTTGCCGAGTGACTGGCCATTGCTGTCAAGAATTTCGACGGAAGCAATTCCTTGAGCCGTCGCCAGCGAATTGCCGCCTGATTTATCGTAGCTGACTTTAATATTGACCATTGAAGACAGCTGATCAAGCAGCATATCCCGCTTATCATACAAATCATTCGGCAAATAGCCGTTCGGCTCGACCTTAGCAATTTGGTCGTTCACACTGTTCAGCTGTGAAAGCACAGAATTAATCGACATGACGTCCTGTTCAATCTGATCCCCCAAATTGGTCTGGACGGTTGTCAATGATTCATGCAATTGATTAAATGTCTCGGCGACCGCCTTTCCTTTTTGGGCGACAACCGACCGCGCGCTTGGTTCATGTGCATTATTCGTTAATTCCTGAATCGAATTCCAAAATGAGTTGAGAACACTGTTCAAGCCGCTGCCATTCAGCTCATTCATAATACCTTCCATTTGATGAAAAGCATCGACTTTCGCATTATAATAACCGCCCTTTGTGTTCTGCGTCCGGTATTGATAGTCGAGAAAGCTGTCCCTGATTCGCTCAACAGATCCGACCTCGACGCCTGTCCCCATCTGTCCCGCAAGTCCGATAGAATTTCTTGATACCGTCGGATAAGGCGTTGTCGATTCAAATGTGACACGCTGCCTTGTATAGCCTTCCGTGTTGGCGTTTGAGATGTTGTTTGACGTGACGCTTAAAGCTGATTGCTGTGCGGACAATCCTCTTTTGGCGATTTCCAGCCCTAAAAAAGTTGGATTTGTCATCTTTTTCACTCCGTTCTATGCTTTTGAGTCGAATAAAGAAAGCCGTTTTGATCCTCCCAATTGGTTCGGCCGCGGCTCTTTTTCATAGTTCGTACCGCCTTCTTTCGGAAGAAGCATATCAAATGTGAGCGAGATGAATTGAAGCGACTGAAACGTCAGCTGCTTATTCAAGTCGTTCACGTCTTTTAAACGGATGAGAAGCTGCGAGAGCTTAGCGAACAGCTGCTCGAGCGTCTTTTTTTCACTGCCCCCAGCCTCGCTGATACATGTGCTGATGGTGACACCTGAACGGCCGAGGCAAGCCTCGGTTGCTTCAATGCGGGACTGCTCCGTTTGTTCAATCGCCTGCACATACTTTTGTTCTTTCGTCACGATTTCTGAAAGTGCCTTTATTTCATTTGTCTTCAGCGCCTCCGTTTTTTGTTCGGAAAGCGCCAGCAGATGCTCATGCAGGACGCATAAGCGCTCCAGCTCTTCAATCACCCGTTTCACTGAAATGTCTTCCTCCTTCCTTACTGCTGCTTATAAAAATTGACCATTTTTTCAGCTATGCCTTTTCCGTCTATTTGGTATGCACCGTTTTCTACGGCTGCTTTAAGCTGAGCAATTTTTTCCTGGCGCTCCTTCATTAAATCAGGGCCTTTTTGCAGCTCTTTCGCCTTTGCAGAAATTTCAACTTTATCTTCCTGCTGGGCTGCTGCCTGTGAAGTGACCGTTTGTTTTTCAAAGGATTTATGATAAGGATGAACAGATTGTGTTCCATATTGATTGATCTTCATGGGATTCCTCTCACTTTCCGTCATAGTTATCTATGATCATACTCATTTTATCGTCTGAGCTTCAAGTTAGTTTAGGAAATCAATCATTTTTAGGCTGAAAGGTGTAGTACGTGCCTTTTGAACTATTCTTTCTCTCTTTTTCAAGCTGCTCCAATTGGTCTAATTGACTCATCTGCGATGCCAAATCCTCATCACACGACTTGCAATACCGGCCTTCCCGAATGAGGGTGCCGCATCTTTCACAAGGATAGCCGAGATTCGGAAAATTAGAGATCTGGATTCGTTTCTGTCTGATAAATTTCAGAATCAGCTCTTCCTCAACTTCAGTTTTTTCTACAATTTGTATCATTGTAGACTGGCGGTTTTCCTGTTTCTTAAGAAATTTATAAACCTTTTCAAATGAACGTTCTTCTTCTTTGAGGCATGAATGGCAAACGGTTTGAAAACTGCTTTTCATAAACAATGCATTACATCTTGGACAATTCGCCAATTGATTCATAAACTTTGACCCCTATCCTTAAATTCTATTTTTTATATCGGCAGGGAAAAGAAATGATTTAGCTTCTAATTAATGTGTAAGATGATACCAAATCTGCTTCTCCGTCAACCTTCAGACACCTCGCTGCATGGTGGAGTGTCGCGCCTGTTGTATACAAGTCATCAATCAGTAAGACGCTCAGGCCTTTCACAGATCCTTTGTCTGTTTTAAAGACCGTTTTCTCCTTCAAACGTTCTGCTCTGCTTTTTTTGGATTGTTTTTCATTTTCCGTTCTGATCAACGGGTGAAGAACAGGCCTTTTTAATAATGAAGCAAGCCGCTCTGCCTGATTGAAGCCTCTTTCGATTTTGCGTTCTTCGCTTAGGGGAATCGGTACTAAAGCGAAGCGGGTTTGGCGGAAGTGTTTTTGGAAGGTGCGGATAAATGAGGGAGCAAAAGCGGAGACAAGTGCGGCATCGCCTCTGAACTTAAACCGGGAGAGCGTTTCTTTCATAAAAGAGTTGTAAAGGTATACGGAGCGGTTTTGCTGAAGAAGCGAGCCCGTTTTCGCATCAGCTTCCCATTTGAAACAGTCCCTGCACAGCTTTTCATTGTCTTGCGGCCTGCCGCATTTACGGCATACAGTTCCTTTGATCTCGATAAAGCTCTCTTTACATTCTCCGCATATTTTTTCTTCCGCATGCAAAAAGAACAAGGCATGCCATGAAAGAGAATGTGAAAGAGGCGCTTCACAGATTAAACAATTCAGGTTATGCTCTTCCTTTCTATTTGTTTTCGCAATGCGGGTTATCATTCACCTTTCTGGCGGCTTCAGCCAGGGTGACAAGCATGGATGTATTTTTTTGTTTGTCTACAAGCTCTGCTTTAATGTAAGTCAGCTTCGACTCATCTGTAACATATTGCGGTTTAACTGCATTTAAAGCAAGTGCGAGCACATCTTCTTTGCACCTTTTGCACATGCAGCTCATGTGCAGCTGATCAATATACTGATCAAATAATTCTTCCATAACAGCTTCTTTCGCATTGACTAGCATTTCGGCACCGCTCCTCAATTTTTCATATTATGAGTATACTGTACCATGATTATTAGACTAGTCAATCAATTTTTCCTTTTTAGCCAATTTATTCATATTTCGAATATGGCGTCGGGCCGCATTCATGCTTGCGGTTTTGCCGAAGTGAAAAAAACAGACGTCTCCTTCTGTAAATTGCGGGTGTCTGCCCGCTCTGCCGGCCATTTGGACAAGCGCGCTCTCGGTGAAGACCGCTGACTCCGCACCCAGTACGCCTACCTGAGCTTTTTTAACCGTGACCCCTCTTTCCAAAATGGTTGTCGCCACTAAAACATCAAGCTTTTCTTCTCTAAACGAGTTCACTTTTTCATTTCTGTCAGGGTCATCAGCATGAACGCCTTCGGCCTGAAATTGACCTTTTTTCAGCAGGCTGACAGCCGATTTAAGCGCTGGAATTGAGGGCACAAATAAAAAAACCGGCTGCTGCAGTTCTTTATGTTTGAAAAGCCATCTCTTAACGGGGAATGGCAGTATTTCTCTGCTGAGATACCGCTTCCAGTTTCCGCACCATTTAAATGCCGGCTCAGGCAATGGCCTCCGATGGTATCTGGCAGGAATCTGAATGGTCCGCAGCCTTCCGTTTTCTGCGTTCCGCTTCATTTGTTCTGACGGGGTGGCTGTTAAGTAGATACGGGTGCTCTGCGGTTTCCGCGATTTTTTCACGGCGTATTGCAGTGTTTGATCAATAGCGTATGGAAAAGCGTCGACTTCATCAATGATGATCACGTCAAATGCTTCTTTATACCGGAGCAGCTGATGAGTGGTTGAAATGACAAGTGGCGAAAGGGTTCCATTGTCTGTACTCCCCCCGTACAAAGCAGCAATTCGCACACTTTGAAAAGCTTGATGAAACCTCGGAGCAAGTTCGAGAACCACATCTGTTCTCGGAGTGGCGATACATACTCTCAAGCCTTTGTTCAGAGCGAATTCGATCCCTTGAAACAGAAGCTCTGTTTTGCCTGAACCGCAAACTGCCCAGATCAAAAGCTCCTCTTTTTTGCGTATGGCTTCTACAATAGACCTGGCCGCTTTTTCCTGACCAGCCGACAGCTCACCTTTCCATTCCATTTGAACGGGCGCACATCCATGCCGGCCATTCCCATTCCAAGTCAAAAGAGGCGTACATTCGCTCACCCTGCCCATCATCACGCAAGATCGGCAGTACACGCAATTTTTATTGCACCTATAACAAGGATATCGGGCGAAAAATGATCGTTCGCGCTGACCGCACCTCAAGCAAATAAAGCCTCTTTTCGTCTTTTTGATCGATTCCTCGGCTTTTATCAGATCGTTTTGGATATGCCAATCAATAACACGTTCAGGAAAAGGCAGCTCACTTTTCAGAAGATGGCGCACCTCCAAACGGGATTGCAATTCGCGGGAATAAGAGGATGCCGGGTGTTCGATTTGGGATCACCTCCAATCTATGATTCAGTATCTATCATCCACGTTTTCTTGTAAAATTGGCAAAATCGAAAAATAACCTCTTTAAAACGATCGAAAAAGAAAAAATCCCCGTTTTTAAAACGGAGACTGGCTTTTATACGATATACCAGGCGATGCCCATCGCCCCTTCACCAAGGTGGGTCCCGATCACAGGACCGAAATAGCTTTTGTAAAATTCGACATGAGGATATTGCTTTGACAGTTCTTCTATGATCTGATCGGCTTCTTCATCGCGATTGGCGTGAATCACAACGGCTCTCAGCGGTTTGCCTTTTTCTGCATCCTCGCCAAAAAGCTCATACAGGCGGTTTAACGCTTTTTTTCTCGTTCGGATTTTTTCAAAGGGAACGATCAGCTTGTTCTCAAAATGCAAAATCGGTTTTACTTTTAAAAGGCTTCCGACAAAAGCCTGGGCGCCGCTCAGCCGTCCTCCTCTTTGCAGGTGCGAGAGGTCGTCAACCATAAAATAAGCCCTCATTGAAGTTTTCATATGCTCCAAATGGCTGAGGATCTCTTCAGGGGCTGTGCCTTTTTCCGCCATCTCAGCCGCTTCGATCGCGTAGAAGCCCTGGGCCATGCAGCTGATTTCTGAATCAAACGGATATACTTTGATTTCATCAAGCATGCCATCTGCTGATACGGCGCTGTTAAACGTTCCGCTGATCCCGCTTGATAGATGGATGCTGATGACCGCGTCATATGTTTCACCCAGCTTTTCATATAGTGAGATCAATTCGCCGTACGCCGGCTGAGAAGTCGTCGGGAGACTTTCATGAGCTTTTACTTCTTTGTAATAGTCCTTCCAGCTCATATCAATCTCTTCCTTGTACGAAGCCTCTCCAAAAATAACGTTAAGCGGTATCATATGAATATGGTAGCGGTCCCGCAGTTCTTTTGGTATATAAGCTGTACTGTCTGTTACTACTGCTGTTTTCATGAAATAAACCTTCCTTATGAAAGATACTCTTTTCTATTTTAAAAGAAAAGCAGCCGCTTTTCATTAAAAAGTTTGATTTTCAAAAAAAGAAAAGACCTGCCTGATGGCAAGTCCACTACTATCTCATTTCTACCCAGCCATTTTTAATGGCCACAACGACCGCTTGAGTTCTGTCGTTCACATTCATTTTTTGCAAGATGTTGCTGACATGGTTTTTAACCGTTTTTTCACTGATAAATAATGATTCGCCGATGCCGCGATTGCTCTTTCCGTCTGCAAGCATCTGTAAAACCTCGCATTCCCGTCTCGTGAGAATGTGCAGCGGTCTGCGAATTTCCGGATACACTTCATGCTGAGCGTGTGATGAAACACCGCTCGTTGCCAGACGGCGAAATTCGTTGACAAGATTATGCGTTACCTTAGGATGAAGGTAAGATCCGCCTTCAGCCACTACTTTTACAGCTTCAATCAGTGTATCAGCGTCCATTTCTTTCAGCAGATAACCGCGGGCACCTGTTTTTAATGCATGTGTTACATAGTTTTCGTCGTCATGAATGGATAAAATAATAACCTTTGATTCCGGGTACAGATCGACCAGCTGTTTTGTCGCTTCTACTCCGTTTACATTCGGCATATTAATATCCATGATCACAACATCAGGATGATAGTGCTCGACAATGCGAGCCGCTTCATCACCGTCGTCTCCTTCAGCTACTACCTCAAAGGTAGGTTCGAAGTCCAAAATCCGTTTTACACCTTCACGGAATAACTGATGATCGTCAATAATTACAATATTTACTTTAGTCACAAGCTACGCCTCCCCATTATCATTGTTCTATACACCGCTTTTATGGTCAATATGTCTTTTGTCTCTATTTTACAGTTATGTTCACAAAGAAAGCGGAACTTTGATCAAAATAAATGTCCCGAGACCTATTTTCGAATCTATTGTCATTGAACCTTCGAGCAAATCGACTCTCTCTTTCATACCCAACAGACCAAAAGATTTGTTTTTCTTCCCTTTCACTTCTTTTAAATCAAAACCGGTTCCATTGTCTTTGATGATCAATGTAACAAAATCTTTTGTCACTTCTACTTTAACATGAATCTCATCTGATTCGGAATGTTTCAGAGCATTTGTGACCGCTTCTTGGGCAAGCCGGAAAAGAGCGACCTCAAATCTCGGCGCTATTCGTCTTTCTTCAGATTCACCGATGCATTGGAAATGAATTTTAGCTTTCCCATGATAATCTTCGATCGTATTCAGATATTTTCTGAGCGTCGGAATCAGTCCTAAATCATCCAATGCCATCGGCCTTAAATCATAAATAATCCGTCTGACTTCATAGAGGGCATTGCGAACGTTTTGGCGGAGGTTTCTGATTTCCTGAAATCCTTCTTCTGTCCCTTTGTCCCTGAAGATGCGCTCAATCAATTCCGACCTCATCATGACATTGGCCAGCATTTGCGCAGGCCCGTCGTGTATTTCGCGCGAGACTCTTTTTCTTTCTTCCTCCTGCGCTTCAATAATCCGCAAACCGAAATCCTGTTTGGCCTGCGCATCTTCCAAGAGAACGCCTACCTGACGAAGATCTTGATTTAAATAGTTTAAGACGACGGTAATCTGGCTGACAAGCCCTTCGGAACGCTCAATGATTTCCTGAAGGCCTAAAAGGCGCCGCTCTAAATCATCCCGCTTTTCTCTCAGCTGTTTTTCCCGCTGCTGAATCATCGTCAGTTCCACTTGCAGTTTGTGCGCTTTTTCATAAGCTTCGCGAATCTCTTCTTCACTGAATTTATGAAAGTTTCGGCTGACCTCTGACAAACGGTTTCGCGCATGCCGGGCATGCACCTCCAGCCTGTCTCCGAGATCGATGACTTCGTTGACTTGCTGCTTAATCTGCTTCAGCTCTTCTACCAAGCCTTCATATTGCTGACGGGATTGTTCGCCGATTTGAAAGACTTCATCCTTGCTCCCGTCGACCGTTTTTAACATCTTCATAATGATTGAATCTAAGACTTTGGAGTCCATTTTGGAAACACTCACCCATTTTCCCTCCGTAACAGCATTGTCATGTAGTTTTATCATAATTTTCATTGAACTGAAATTCGTGTCGAATTATAATGAAAGAATGCGTATTCTGTTTTTTTTGGTTTTTTTATGGTTTTCCATCCTTATCTATTTCATCATAACAAAATACGCGTCAAAATTCTAAGTCTGTTCGTTTTTTATGAACAGCCTCATGGCTTGTCAGGAGGTAAACGGGCATGCTGCAAAGCTATCTCACAGTTTCCGGGAAAGGGACGCATGAAATCGTGATTGAAAAATCCCGGTTCATTTGTCATCTGAGCCGCGTCAGTACTGAAGAAGAAGCGCAAAATTTTATTCATGACATAAAAAAGCAACATTGGAATGCCACTCATAATTGTTCAGCTTACGTCATAGGAGAAAACGATCAAATTCAAAAAGCAAACGATGACGGTGAACCGAGCGGAACAGCGGGAGTTCCGATGCTTGAAGTATTAAAAAAACGCAATTTGAAGGATACATGCGCTGTTGTTACGCGATACTTCGGCGGAATTAAACTCGGCGCCGGAGGTTTGATACGTGCTTACGGAAAATCTGTATCAGAAGGCCTGAACAATGTCGGAATCGTCGAACGCAAACTGATGCGGGTGATGCACACCACGGTCAGCTACACATGGATCGGGAAGCTGGAAAACGAGCTACGGGAGTCCCCTTATCAAATAAAAGAAGTACACTATGCCGACGAAGTTGAATTCGAAACTTATGTAAAAGAAAATGAAAAACAAGTATTTACTGAGTGGATAACCGAATTAACTAATGGCAAGAGTGAGAATAGGGAAGGCATTCAGGTCTATTTGGAAGAAGCTTTTAATAATTAAAGGAGAATTATCATATGGCTGAGCGTATAAAAGTGAGAGTGCGGAAAAAGAAGAGTAAAAAAAAGAAGCTGGTCAAACGATTGATTGTCCTTATGCTGCTCGCACTTCTCGTGGTTGGCGGAGTGGGCGTATATAAGATTTTCAACACGATCTCTGCTGCTGACGGCACTTATGAAGAGCTGGAACGGGGAGAAAAATCAAAGCTCCGCGATGAAGTCGTCGATATTAAGAAAAAGCCTTTTTCTATTCTTTTTATGGGAGTGGAGGATTATTCGACGAACGGGGAGCACGGACGAGCGGATTCCCTGATTGTCGTCACGCTTGATCCGAAGCAAAAAACGATGAAAATGCTCAGTATTCCAAGGGATACAAGAGTTCACCTGTCCGGTGACACAACCGGTACAAAAACAAAAATCAATGCGGCCTATGCCAAAGGCGGCAAAGAAGAAACAATTGAAACGGTTGAGGATTTCTTAGGCATCCCGATCGACTATTATGCAACGGTCGATTTTGACGGTTTCAAAGACGTGATCGACGAAATCGGTGGAATCGATGTTGATGTGCCGTTTGACTTTGATGAAAAAAGCGATGTTTCCAAAACGAAGCGAATCTACTTCAAAAAAGGCAATATGCATTTAAATGGCGAGGAAGCATTGGCCTACGCCAGAATGAGAAAGCAGGATAAACGAGGAGACTTCGGCAGAAACGACAGGCAGAAGCAAATTCTAAAAGCGGCGCTCGACCAAGTTTTCCAGCCGCAAAACCTTGCCAAAATCGATACGATCGCCCAAAAAGCAAGCAAGAATATTGAAACGAATTTTAGAATTACACAGGCGCTGGCTCTTCAGCAAATTTACAGCGGCTTTGAAGGCAATGATATTGAAACATTAAGTATTACTGGACAAGACCTTACGCTTGCCAATGTGTACTATTTTGAACCGGATGAACAAAACCTTGCGAACGTTCAAAGCGAACTGACCCATCATCTCTACCCGGATTCAACCGCTGATTCAAGCGATTCGTCGTCCGACAGCTCAGACACAACCGCCGATGGGACGGATGGTTCTGCAGATGCTTCTGTGTCTTCTTATTAATTGATAGAAATTGATAAAACCTCTTGAAAACTGATAACAGTTTTCAAGAGGTTTTTTACGTTCAACATTATTCTTTATATTTATTGACTTCAAACATCAAAATATTCTTAAAAACGACATAATCCTTTTTGCTCTCAAACGGTCCTTTATTGTTGTCGTGTTCATCAATTTCATAAAAACCCGGGCCCTCGCCTGCATCTCTTTGCTTGTACCATTTCAAGAAAGCATTCACTTCTTTCATGGAAAGCTGGTATTCCTTTTGAAGGCCGTTTACCATGGTGATGACAAGCAGTGCGTTTCCTTCTTCTGACTGGTCTTTGTCATCTGTGTTGCCCGGGTTTTCACCATTGCTTGAATCGTTATCATTGCCCGGTGTTGTACCGGTGTCTGGATTATTTGCATCATCCAAAGAAAACATTTCGACAGACTTTAATATGCGGGTTTTAAATTTTACCTGGCTGCTTCCGCCTATGACGTACAAATCATTCCCAACAGCGACTGTCGAAGCTCCAGACCGTTCATGCTGCAGACTAGGAATTTCGTCAACTGTATCAGTTGCAGGATCATACACCTGGACTCTTGCAGTAACATCCCATAATGTAGAAGCTCCCCCACCAAGGTAGATTTTTTTCCCAACGACTGCTGCAGCAAATATATTAGTAGTGCGAAATTTTAATTTTCTTTTCTTAGCCCAGCTATCTGACTTAGAATCATATTCATAAATCCAATCATGAAAGTTATCTATTTTGCCGCCACCCATAAGATATATTTTACCATCTACAGACGCTGCAGCAGTTCCCTTATAGTAATTAATTTTATCATTCTTCTTTTCCCATTGTTTTGTGTTTGCATTATATGCAAAGTGTCCGAGTTGAATATCTGTTTTTCCCATAAATAAATGAATTGTATCATCTACTACAGCTGCAGAGACTAGATAATCATAGCTTTTTATAGGAACATCAGGGCCCGTTTCCCAAGTGTCCTTTTTGGGATCATAGATTTCAACCTTTTGTGAATTATCTTTTCTCACTCCATTTGTAGTCGTTCCACCAATTACATAAATTTTTTCATCAACTACCGCCACTGCAGCCCCAGCTCTTTGAGTGGGAATATCCGCCTTTTGCGTCCACTCATTTGTTTTAGGATCATAAACAAATGTTGTATTTGTCGCTACACTTTTCGATCCAAATCCGCCAATCACATAAATCTTCCCATCAACAACAGCAGTAGCCGCGGCACTTCTGGCCTCCGGTAAATCAGCTTTACTTACCCAGCTTTTCCCGCTGTTTTCCTCTGCTGACGCACTTCCAAACGGCGCCAAAACAGCTGAAAACAGAATTACAAACATTAAGAACAGCTTTTTCACAAAAAACACTCCTTATATAAAATATTTCACCCTTTCCTTTATCGTCTAATCTGACAGATATTTAACATTGGCTTCCATTTAAACGACAAAAAAACCTGATTTCAAAAATGAACGAAATCAGGTCTTTTCTCAATTCCTCTTCACCATCCGCCTGTAAAACTTCGTAAACGGCTTGTACTGCTCATTGACAAGGCCGGTCACCTCGGCGATGATCTGCATGAACAGGATCAATCCGAAGATGATGAAAATCGACATCCAGAGTGTCGCCGTTTTCAGAAGAATGGCGCTCAGGCTGAATACGACGCCGATTAAATAAATGACGATAACGGCTTTTCTGTGGGACAGTCCGAAGGCCATCAGTCTGTGATGGATATGTGATTTATCCGGGGCTGAAATCGGCTGCTTGTTCAAAATTCGCCGAATAATCGCAAAGGTCGTGTCAAAGATCGGCACTCCTAAAATGATGATCGGAATGACAACACTGAAGAGCGTCACGCTTTTATACAGTCCTAAAAGCGACAGGACGGAGATGACATAACCGAGAAAAAGAGATCCCGTGTCTCCCATGAAAATTTTCGCCGGGTGGAAATTATAGAAAAGAAAGCCCAGCGTGCTTCCGATGACGACTAAGGATAATGAAAAAATTAAAATTTTGTCGGCAGAAAAAGCCATGACGGCAATTGTCGAAAGGCCGATTACCGATATGCCGGCAGCAAGGCCGTCCAATCCGTCGATGAGGTTGATGGCGTTCGTCATCCCAACGATCCATAAAATCGTCAAAGGATATGCAAGCCAGCCTAAATCAAAGCGCAGCTCCCAAAACGGAATCGACAAAAACTCCATTTTCAGGCCGGTGCTGACAATCATGCAAGCCACTAATACTTGAACAATAAATTTGACTTTTGCGCTTAAATTATGTTTATCATCTATAATGCCTAAAATAACGATCATAAAGGCGCCGAGCGTAATAGCGGTTATTCTGTTTTCATATACGCCGCCGGCCAATGATCCGGCCAATACTCCTATAAATATGGCTAAACCGCCCATTCGCGGCATCACTTTATCATGTATTTTTCGATTATCGGGCTGATCGACGACCCCGGTTTTAACTGCTAATCGTTTAACAAGCGGAGTGATGATTAAAACGGTAATTAGAGAGACAAAAAACGCAATAATCGTGCGTTCATAAGACATAAAGAAGTCTCCTTTTTAAATGATGTCTAGTCTTATAAAAGATAGGTCATACTTTTCATTATACAATCTCATTATTTATTATAACAAGCTCCGGCCAAAAGAAACATCATAAATTAAAATCCGCCGCAAACTAAGCACGTTCATTCAGATTTAGTTTTCCAATCATTGTATGAAATAAATGGTGCCAATCTTTTTCGCGCGCCGTCTTCTTGCGAAGTTCGATATGGGAAGGGTCGTCATGCGAAGACTCCAGCTCTTCACAAACATTCGTAAATGTCCCGGTGTCGCTTCCTGCGATATGCCGGTAAATATGTTCTTTCTGCACTTTTTCTGTCGATGGCAGGTTTAAGCCGACGACAGGCTTTCCAGCTGCTAAAAATTCAAACAGCTTTAAAGGAAATACCGCATTATTATAGCTCGATGGTTTATAGGGAATAATCCCAATATCAATCACATTCATGTAGGCCGGAACTTCCGATGGTGCTGCCGGCCCCGTCCATATGACATTTTCTTCCTTGAGAAGCTCTTTAAATTCCGGGTCGCCGTTTGTGCCGTCAGGACCGACAAATAAAAATGTCCAATCTTTTTTCGCCCTGGCGGCTTCTTTGACGAGCTTAAAATCAAGCTTCGGCTTAATTCCGCCAATAAAGCCCAGCACTGTTCCTTCTCTTCCGTTCAATACATCGGCTTTTTGATCATTCAATGTAAAAAGCTCGTACTCCACACCATTTTCGATCTTAAAAACCGGCTTTTCCTCTCCCTTTAGCCGGTTCTTTACATTTTGGCATAAGTATTCTGAAGTACAAAAAATCGTATCAGCCGCCTTGATGATTCTGCTTTCAGCTTCAAAAATCACCTTTTGCCTGAATGCCGATGCAATGTTTTGCTTTCCGCTGATCGGCGCCGCCCAAAGGTCACTGCAATCATAAATGACCTGGTCCCACTGATAAAGCGACGACAAAAGCGGAAAACCGGGGAATGTGTACCACAAACACACTTTTTCTCCGTGAACATCTGCTGTTAAATGCTCAAGCAGAAGCGCCAGCTTTTTTTTATAAAAAACGTCTTTATAGCGGCCAAACCTGAACACTTTCTTTTTCAGAAAATCCTTTACTGCAAATTGTTTGATTCCATTGTCAAGCACTGTAAATGTGTCTGAAGGAGCTTCTTCAGACGGACACACCCAAATGACTTCCTCCGTCTCCTGCTGCTTCGCTAAAAATTCCGCAAGACGATGCCTTCTGTATCTTAACTGATCCTGTCCCCACTCACCGGTCGCCACCACAACATGTATGACTTTTTCTGCTTTCACTTTCAATCACCTTTTCTGTCAATGCCGTTATAATCTCTTCATGACCGCATTCTTTGCATAATGGACAAAGCACCATGTCGCCTTCATCAAATGCAGGCGCTCAATTTCCCTGTACACATACCAGGTTTTTTGAGCGGCTTTCCACTTATTTCTCGAAATCGATGTATCGACAATCCGATATTCAGCCAAAGGCTCATTCAGTCCGTATGCTTTAAAACCCCGCTTTAAAACAGACAGCCATGTCGCTAAATCCTGCCGTGTTCTAATGTTCGGCATCTGAATGCCGCCCGTTTGTTCTCTGTCAAGCATGACTGTCAGACAGCCGATGATCGTATTTTTTAAAACATCGTCGTATGTGAGGCGTTCTGGCGCCTTGACCGTTTTATGAAGCGGCTCACCGTTTTGGCTGATCATTTCATAGGCCGTAAATGTAAAGGCATGCTGATGCTCTTTCATAAAGGCGAGCTGTTTTTCGAGCTTCTCTTTTTTCCAGATATCATCGCTGTCCAAAAAAGCGACATAACGCCCTTTCGCTTTGTTGAGCGCCGCATTCCGCGCTGCGGCCGCTCCTTGATTTTTCTCTAAATAAATGGCATGGATCCGTTCGTCTTCTTCTTCGCAGCTCTTCAAAATATCTCTTGTTCCATCTGTTGAGCAATCATCAGCAATGATCATTTCCCAGTCGGGAAAGCTTTGATTTATGACAGATTGAATGGTCTTCCCGATAAATTCCTCCGCGTTATAGGAAGGCGTTATGACAGAGATTAAAGGTTTTTGACTCGTCATGATCCTGATCCACATCCCCAATCAAAAATTTAACGTTCTTTAAAAACTTCCGGAACAACAATGATAAAAAACGACAGCGCCAGTCCAATCAATACGCCCAGCACCGCTCTTTTTTTAGGCGACATCCCGCCGGCCTGGTTATCCATAACGTTTAAAGGCTCGATTTCTTCGGCGGCCTTCAGGTCAAGCTTGTTCGTTTCAAGCTCATACAAAAATCTTTGTTTATCAACCTTGGAGTCAGCGCTGACTGTTTCACCTTCAAGCGCTTTAATGTTCTTTTCGATCATTTCTTCTCTTTTTGAAAACAGCGTCTTGTCCGCTGTCATATAGGCATTCTTGATCTTTTCTAGAACGTTCAATGCTTCTTCTTTGTCAGATCCTGTATAGTTCAAATTAAAAAGCGAGTCTGAGCGGATTTCAATCGCCAGTTCATCTTTAAGCGTCGCAAGATCCTCTTCCGGCATCTCCGGGAAAGCTTCTTTTAAAAACGGTTCATTTTTCAACAGCAGCGGAACATCTTTTGCATTATTGTACTTCGATTCACCGTAATTTCCTGTCGAGATTGTCACAGAAGCCGTGTAGTCAGACGGAGCGGCCTTTCCCTTTGGCATGAAATAGCCAAACAGTCCAAGAACAAGCGGAAGCGCGATTATCAGCACAAAATACTTTTTTATTCTTCCTGCAATACGTTTCATTAAATGCTTCACATGAATTTCTCCCTGCTTTTAAATTCTTTTTTGACAACAATCATCTAAAACGTTCGGTCTCACCTGTTCCTTTTATTCTAAAGGTATTGACCGCCGCAATGACCAAAGCGAGAAACACCCAGTGGAAATATAAATTCGAGACGGAACTCGGACTGATGCTTGATACAAGAAAGCTGACAAGAGCGGCGATCAGCCCCTCCAAAAGAAGCTTATAGCGGCTTGTGAGCCCCCTTTTATAAAAACGGTAAAGCACTACAATTAAATAAATATATATCGTTAAATAGCCAAGCATCATGATAACCCCAAAATTCGCCATAATCTCAACGAGCCAGTTGTGCACTTCAACAACCTGATCCGTATCAAAAAGCGCATGATGCTCTAGATAATAAGGCACATTTCCGGCTCCAACGCCAAATCCGTATGTATCCAGCACATAATGTCCGGCGTTTTTCAAAAGATTTGCCCTGGCGACATTGGACGGCAGCGGCTCGCTGAAATCGTGTGTGGTTTGCGGGGCTAAGAAGTATTTATAGAAAGTATCTGTGATTTTGCCGGAAAAAAGCGCGGCAAAAGCGATGAATCCTGTGGCAGCGGCGATAAGGACCCACTTCTTGAAAAGCCGCGGCAGCAAAATGAACACGTATAGCGCAAGTCCGGCCGCCACACCCAAAATACTGGCCCTTGAACCAGTCAGGTAAATCAAATAAACCGAACAAAGCGCAAGTATCAATCCCGCCATCTTCATATAGCTGTTTTTCATGTTTTTGAAAAAAGCCAAATAAAAGAAGAAGCTGATTGACAGGAACGTCGCAAAGTCATTCTGATTGAAAAAAACCGACGTCGGATAGTGCTGCTTATAATGCGGCCCGTTATAAAGCGTGGAGCTCGGCAGATGGTGCAATGTAAAATGATTATAGAACCCGATGACCATTAAAAAAATCGTCATCACCATCCATATATAATAGAAAGCGAGAAGCCGGTCCAATTTTTGAAAGTACATCACAATCAGAAAGACAAAAAACATCCCCATCGCCAACAGCGATAAATATTTCACACCGTCTGTAACAGACTTGACCCAAAGCAGCGAAATCATTCCATAGCAGAACCAAAAAGCAAAAAACATGAGGATGCCTTTCACTTGAACAGGCTGCCATTTTTTAAGATGACTGTTGCCTTTCAACACTTCCGCAGCAAACCAGACAGCTGCAAGGAGCAAGAGAATACGGTACGGAAACAGGCTGAAAAAGCCGAGCTTGACCGTAAAGAACGCATTGTTGGCAAAAGTGGCTGCGATGAGAAGATATAAGATGGGCAGCATCAGCTGTTCCGGCGATATGTAAGGCCTCAGCACCACGATCACGGCGAGTGTGATCAACAATAGAAAGACAAACAACATTTTCTTTGTACTTGTCTGAGCCAGCAGATTTGTTAAAGCTAAGCCTGCGATCAAAGCGGCGAGCCAAACCAAAGCATTGACCGCGTAGCGTTTCAGACTCATTGAATTTCCCCTTCCTTCCGCTTGTTTCTGGAAAAGGGGCTGCCGACATTTGCCAGCAGCCAGTTATTGATTACGTATTCATCTCTTTTTTATAATATGAAATCGTCTTTTCCAGTCCTTCACCGAGCGGCATTTTCGGTTCCCAGTTTAATATTTTTTTTGTGTCTTCATTGCTCAGCGTGCTGTGGCGAATATCTCCCGGTCTTTCATCCTGATAGATCGGAGAAAGCGTTGAATTGGTCACCTTTTTCATTTCGGCAAACAGCTCATTGACTGTAATTGAAAAGCCGTTGGAAACATTTAAACAAACGTTTGATTGGGCTTTGAGCGCTTGTATATTAGCGGAAGCCACATCGCCCACATAGATGAAGTCGCGGGACTGTTCACCATCTCCAAAGATGACAGGTGCCGTGCCGCTTGTTAAAAGATCGGAGAAAATCGAGACGACTCCACCCTCTCCTTTTGCATCCTGACGCGGTCCGTACACATTGCTGTACCGCAGCACACAGTACTCGACTCCGTACAGGTCATAGGCCAGCTTTAAATAGTTTTCAACGGTAAGCTTTGTCAATCCGTAAGGCGAGCCGGGATTTGTTTGATGACGGGTGTCGACAGGCAAATAATCCGGGTTTCCGTAGACGGCGGCGGATGACGCAAAGACGATTTTTTTCACGCCGCATTCACTCGCTGCTTTAATGATATGGAGTGAACCTCTTATATTGATATTTTCATCATTTAAAAAATCGCTGACAGACTCCGCTACACTCACCTGTGCTGCTAAATGAATAATATAATCGGGATTAATGCTTTTGATCACTTCTATGGCTTCCGGGTGTGTAATATCCTCCTGATAGAAATCGATTGGAAGACCCTCGATATTTGAGAGATGACCCGTTGTTAAATTATCAAGCACCGATACTTGATAATGTTCTTTCAGGAGCTGTTCCGTAATATGTGAGCCGATAAATCCGGATCCGCCTGTCACTAGTACTTTTTCCATTGTTAAAACACCCCGCGTTTATACTTTTGTTAAGATCTTCTCTCCCTGAACTCCAGGGCGGCCGATTGAATGGTAGATCAATCCTTCTCTTTTCATATCATCAAGCTCAAATAGATTTCTTCCGTCAATTAGGACCGGTTGATTTAAATAAGATTTTAGTTTCTTGACATCCATATGCTTAACCTGCGGCCAGTCCGTCAAAATGAGACATGCATCAGTATCTTTTACAGTACTAAACAAATCGTTGCTATAGACAGCTTGATCGCCAAGCAGACGTTCCGCTTCCGGAACTGCAATCGGATCATATGCTTGCACATTGGCTCCAAGGCTTCGCAGCATCGGAATCACGTCTAAAGCAGGCGCAGACCGCATATCGTTTGTATTTGGCTTAAAAGCCAATCCGAGAACTGAGATTGTCATGCCATTCAGATCGCCAAACACATCAAGCAGCTTTTGGACGATGTGCGCACGCTGTTTCTGATTCGTCTCAATGACGGCTTCAATCATTTTAAAAGGATAGCCGACAGATTTGGCGATTTGCAGCAAAGCCATCGTATCCTTAGGGAAGCATGATCCGCCAAAACCGATCCCTGCTTGTAAAAATTTCTTGCCGATTCTGCTGTCGAGCCCGACGCCTTCAGAAACCTTTGACACATCGGCGCCGACTCTTTCACAAATATTCGCCATATCATTAATAAATGAGATTTTCGTTGCTAAAAATGCATTTGCCGCGTATTTGATCATTTCTGCGCTTTCAAGGTTTGATTTGACGATCTTCGTTTGAAATGGTTTATGAAGTTCTTCTATAATCGCCGCGGCTTTTTCGCTCGTTGCGCCGATAACCGCTCTCTCCATATTCATCGTGTCATAAATCGCTGTTCCTTCACGGAGAAATTCAGGATTTGAGACGACATCGAACGGATATTCACCTTTGGACGCCTCTTCAATAATTGATTGAACGAGCTTTCCTGTTCCAACAGGCACTGTGCTTTTGTTGACAATAATTTTATACCCGTTTAAATGGCTTCCGATCGATTCGGCAACGGATTTCACATAGGTTAAATCAGCTTCTCCGTTTTCTGACATCGGCGTTCCGACTGCTATATATATAATGTCCGATTCTTTAATCGCCTTGGGAATGTCCGTTGAAAAGAACAATCTGTTCTCATTTACGTTTTTATCAACAAGTTCTTGCAGCCCGTTTTCATAAATCGGCATTATACCGGCTGATAACCCTCTGATTTTTTCAGCATCTATATCACAACAGACAACCGAGTTCCCTACCTCTGCAAAACAAGTTCCAGATACCAGCCCAACATATCCTGTTCCAATAACAGCGATTCTTTTCAATATCATCATTCCCTTCCTTAAGCTAACCCTTCAATCCAATAGCTTTTATAGGCGATGATTTTGTCTCTATCTCTTTTCTTTATAATCTCATCATGGACGCAAAACTGCTGCTTTAAACGGGAGTCTCTTTACATTTATCCCGGTTTTTCTATTAGAGGTCTACGCCATCATAAGGTTTCTTATTCATGTCATGCAAAATACTTTCATACCTCTTCTTCAGCGCTTTCGCGTTTTGGCTTGCATCATAATGCTCATATACCTTTTGATACAGCTCCTCAGCGATATCCTTCTGCCATTTGCCGCCTTCCATATAATCGATCACCGCGGCTTTCAAATCGGCAACAGAACGCGGTTTTACAAGGAGATGCTGATGCTTTCCGAACAAAGACGGCACACCGCCGACCGATGTACATAAAACCGGTACTTTCAGAGCGAGTGCTTCAATGACAACGGTCGGCATCCCTTCTGAATATGAGGGAAGAACAAAAAGATCTGATGCGGCAAGGTATTCAGATATTTCCTGATTTGCAACCTGTCCCGTCAATATCGCTTGATCTCCGGCTTTTTGACGGATCTGCTGTTTTTCCGACCCATCTCCGATAAAAACAGCCGTGTAGCTGTCATCAAGCTGGCGGACGGCCTCTGCAAGCTCTGCTACTCCCTTCCCTTTGACCAAACGGCCGACGAAAGCCAGCAGTTTTTTGTCTGTGGGCAAGCCGTATTTCTCCCTCAATTCACCCTTTGAAGCAGAGGGCTTTTGAAACCGGTCAAGGTTAACCCCGATGGGAAGCACAGAGCTTTCAACACCGGTCAGCTCTTTTGTTCTTTCTTTCAGCACATCGCTGACCGCCAATACATCAGAAGCGGAGCGAACCGCTTTTTGAAAAGCTTGAAAAGCGCTTTTGCTGTAATGCGGATAAATATTGACATCACTTCCGTGCAGCGTCAGTATATAAGGAACTTTCAGCCTTTCTGAGACGACGGCAGCGGCGCCCCCGGAAGGCATCGCGAAATGAGCATGAATCATATCGGGAGCAAGCCCGTGTTTCTCGATTGCCCGCAAAACGGCCTTGGCTATCCGGCGATGCGGCTGAGCCCATTTCAACTGGCCGGGCAGCGCCATATATGGAGGCCTGTAGACCGGAACGCCCTTTCTTTCTTCATATTCCGGAACTGACCGTATTTGCCGGTATTTTTTTTTCAGCAACCTGAGAGGCGCGGGATTCACAGGCAATGGACATATGACTGTGACATCCATGCCGAGCATTCGCAGCGCCTGGACTTGAGTCTCATGAAAAACGCCTTCCCCCGGTTTTTGACCGCTGGGATAAACACTTGTAATCCAAAGTACCTTCAACATTAAACGCCCTTTCTGCTGTCATCTTCGAAACCGGGCTCTTACTGCCCTTTGATAAACCTTGCTGACCAAAAAGCTGTAGAACATTCCGCTGATACCGACGGAAACCGCCAGCTGAAGCATGGCGCCGTTTAGCAGGTGTCTGCTTCCTGCGCTCAAGGCCAGCGCGAGCGCCGCCATCAAGGCCGTCAAGGCCAGCGGTTTGCCGATTGTTTTGAAATAATCGGCCAGATTCAGCTGGATCACATATTTGAGCAGCCACCTTCCGATAAAGAAGTTGATCAGACTAATCGCGGCATACGTCCAGGCGGTAATCGTCAAGTCTTTCGTCAACACCGCGCCATAGAGAGACAGCCCGTAAAGAAGCATAACACCGCTGTCCCAGTAAAACGCCAAGTCCGCTCTCCCTTTTGCCAGCAAAACCGATCCGTTCGGATTCATCAGAACCCTGAGCAGGCCGACAATGGCTAAAATGTTGAGAACAGGGACGGCCTGAAGCCATTTTTCTCCGAACACAACCTCAATAAACAGGTCGGAAACGGTGGTCAGTCCGATCAGAAGCGGGAACGAAACCAGTGCGAGAAGCTTTGTCATATTTAGAAATCCTTCTCTTAAAACCCCGTTGTCCCTTTGGTTTTTTGAAAAGACGGGAAAGGCAACTCTTGTGATAATCGGGTTAATCTTCAAAACGGGAATCGTGATAATCTGGTAGGCCAGGTTATAGATCCCCAAAGCTTCCGCACCGAGAAACCGCCCGATCAAAATCATATCAATGTTGGCGCCAAGCCGGTTGACAAGCCGGGAAGCAAGCTGGAACGCGCCAAAAGAGAAAAACTCTTTCACTTCCCGAACAGCAAATACGAATGAAGGACGCCATTTTTTTAAATATACAGTAAAAAACAGGATTCCTTTAACAGAATTGAGAAAAACTTGTGACAATGCGTAGGCGATAATCGGATCCGCCAGAAAAATCAGCACGAGCAGCAGCACAAACGACAAAACCGTTGCTCCGGCTTCAATTTTGCTCAGCACATTAAACTTTAAATCTTTTTGCAGCATATATTGATATTGCTGCCCGACCGGAGCGATTAAGAACATCACCGCCAAAATGCGAATGAGCAGCACAAGTTCATCCCGCTGATAAAAATCGGCGATCACCGGACTCAGGAAAAAGAGGCCGGCAAACAAAAGGAAGCCCGTTATGATATTCAGCCAATACAAAGTCGATAATTGGCGTTCACTGATGTCTTCCTTTTGAATCAAAGCGGCCCCGAATCCCATATCAAGTACGATTTGCGTAAAAACTGTAACGGTTGTCAGCATCCCGACCAGCCCGAATTCGGCGATGGTCATGATATTGCCAAGCAGAGCAAACTGTACAATCTGAATCACCGTGATGATCAAAGTTGACAGACTTGTCCATTTTGCACCGCTTAATATTTGTTTCGTAATGGTTGACATAGCTTATTCCTAACTTCCTCGTATTATCTGGCTCCCTCACCAGTCAATACTACTTTAATCGTTTTTACCATAACCTTCAAATCGAGAAGAAAGGTCAAATTTCGAATGTAATAAAGATCATGCACAAGTTTTTCCCTCGGACTGATATCATAGCCGCCATTAACCTGTGCCAGTCCGGTTAACCCCGGCTTTACAATTAAGCGGTTTTTAAATCCCGGTATCTCATGGTGGAATTGAGCTGTAAACATCGGCCGTTCAGGCCTTGGCCCGACAAGGCTCATGTCTCCGGCCAGAACATTGATCAGCTGCGGAAGTTCGTCGATCCTTGTTCTTCTGATAAACGACCCGACGGCAGTGACACGCGGATCATCCTTCTGGGCCCATTTCGCTCCAGATTTTTCAGCATCGATTCTCATGGAGCGCAGTTTAATCAGCTTAAAGTGCTTTCCGTCTTTGCCAACGCGTTCCTGTCGATATAGAGGTGAACCGGGAGTCTCTAGAGAAATCAGCATACAAAATAATAGGATCACCGGCAGTGTCACTGCCAGACCGATGAGTGATAGGACGATATCCATTGCCCGCTTTATATTCAAATAACGTACTGCTTTTTCAGATAGAGCACAAGAATAGATTTGCTGGCTTGAGTATTCATGATACATTCTTAAGCTTTTGTCCATACTCACTGACATACACCTCGCGATTGATTTGGTACTTTGTGATCTCTGCGTCAGTGTAGCATATGAACGTAAACACAATGTAAAGGACTTGTTAAAGAATATTAATAGTGTTATTTTTTGATAAATTTGTTTAAATTTCTATTATCATCGATCACCGCCGCTCCTTTTTGTTGAATTAATGGAATTATCATACTATATTTTAAGGCATAAAAAAAGAAGCCGAACGTCGGCTTCTTTACAGCTTTGGCAAACTAATTAAATGTAGATGCCCCTGTCTTCTATCTATAATATACTGAAACGGCGTCATTGATCCCTTTTGCCGCTCTATCCTTTAAAGTCGCACTTTTTAATTTGCTGGCGTCTGACGAATTTGTGATAAAAGCCGTTTCTATTAAAACGCTTGGCATTTTAGAGTTTTTGATCACATAGAATCCAGCTGTTTTTACGCCTCTGTTCCTTGTTCCAAACGCGCTTACGACCCTCGGCTGGATTTCTTCAGCAAGCCGCTTACTGTTGGCGCTTTGATAGTTTTTATCATAATACGTTTCAGTACCATTTGATGAAGGCGTATATGAATTGGCGTGAATGCTGATAAACAGATCGGCCTTCGCGTTAGCGCCCCTTTTCACCCGTTCTTCCAGGGAATAAAAAGTATCGTTTGACCTTGACATCACAGGAAGAGCACCAGCACTATACAGCTTGCTGTTCAATCGCTTGGCGATGTCCAGGTTAACGTCTTTTTCCTTCAGGCCGTTGCCGATTGCACCCGGATCCTGATCTCCATGTCCCGGATCGATAAATATCGTTTTACCCACGGCCGGATTTTTAAGCTGGTTCGCCACTTTGGAAGCGACCGAAGGCGTCCCGCCCATTATGGAAAAGTATTTAATACTTTTATCGCCGATGAATGTTCTCGGTTCCTTTGATAAATTTTCTCCGTTCGTCAGAATGATCGCTTTATTTTGTTTTGCAGCAAGGGCGGCTCCACTAATAGAATCAGCATATTTAAATCCGTTGCTTACATAGGTGTTGCTTGTGCTTAAACTAAACTTCTTTGCGATATTCACAGAAAGGTCATAGCGATTTTTTCCGCTGATTCGAGTCGGAGAAGGAAGTTTACGATATAAAGTGCTGTTTATGCTTCCTGTGCTCCCTATCACGAATGTCTGTTTAATGCCTTTGCTTTTCATTGCCTCAGAGGTATAGCTGTTTAACGTTTTTTGATTTGTAAACAAGATCGGGTAACCATTTTTAGCAGCATACGGAATGACGGCGATTGGATCTGCATATAAGAATCCGTTTGCTATTACCGCTTTTGAAGTGCTTGACATAGATTTAGCCACTTTTGCCGCTGTATCATAACGGTTTTTCCCGGCAATTCTTTTGACCGTGATCCCGAGATTTTTGATTTGGCTGGCTACTCTGTTCGATACAGCAGGAGTTCCCCCAATAATATATACAGTTTTCGTCTTTAATTCTTTTAAACGAGACTTCGTTTCAGAAGACAGATTTTTAGAGTTCGTTAACAAAAGCGGTGCATTTTTCTGATAAGCAAAAGGCGCTGCGGAAATGGCATCCGCATAAGCCCCTCCGCCTACAACCACTGCCGTGCTGGCGCTTGACCAGCCTTTTTTGGATGCCTGTACTGCTGTGTCATATCGGTTTTTCCCAGCAATTCTGCTTGCTGTGTTATCTGCCAATGCAGAAGGTATAAATAGAACAAGTCCTAATAAACATATCGGGAGGACTTTAAAAATTCTACGCAAAGCGATCCCTCCATCTTTCTTTCAAAAATTTAAAATGTAAATCAACTAAGTTCTAAACATGATAATACGTGAAAATAGATCGTTCATTTCAATTAATGATATGAATCTTGTACATCACTCTGCATCGGCTGACCATATAGCGCTGGAGGTGTCTTGATCAAAAGGTTAATTTATGAAGATTTTTAGAGGCATGCCCGTGAGAAAACCCCAATCTTTATCCGATTCACGTTGATGATCTGAGTTAGACTCCTTTACTGACCTTTAACTGATCATTCCATAATATGAGATTGTTTCGTTTGTTCTGGATCATGTGCGCCTTGGCTATTTTCTATGTAGCTTTTGGGGCGGACGCCATCATTGCTCTCCGCCCTTTATGACAAAAAGTACGAGCTAATTGATGTCTCTATTTCACACTCTCAATTTTTTTTAATTCAAGCTGGCCTTTCTCATTTTTTTTATAATTGACTTTCACTTTTTCGCCGTCTTTTAATTGGTCGATGTCACCTTCGTAATCACCGACAATATTTAAACTGACAGGTTCATTATTAATTTTCACTTCGATTGTATGAGAATCAGCCAACCCCACAAACGTTCCTTCCTCAGTCTGAACTTCATTTGTTTGACTTCCTTGTTTGGATTGTTCAGCAGTTCCGCAGCCTGCCAAAAGAACTAAGAAGAACATCAATGCGGCTAGTTTTTTCATTTTTATCACCTCTTGTTTTTTATCGACAAACATTTTTAATTTTAAAGAAAATAAAAGGATTTTGAAACATTCTTAAGTTCTATTTCGTCAAGTTGTAATGTGAAAGAAAAAATAGGTTGTTTCTAAGAATTTTAAAATCTATAATCAAGTAAGATAAAAAAATAAGGTGAGGAATCTATGAGAGCTGAAAAAAGAAAAAAGAAAAGGAAAGTCTTTTTCATTATTTTAACAATTATAGGCTTATTCGTTTTAGGTACCGGCGGCTATGCGTACTATCTCTGGAATAAAGCTGCCTCAACTATCGCAAGCATACATGAAGACCTTGGAAAGTCCGATAAAAGAGACAAACAGGTTGACGTTAACAGCAAGGATCCAATTGCCGTGTTAATCATGGGTGTAGATGAAAGAGAAGGCGATAAAGGACGGGCCGACTCTCTTATTTATATGACAGTTAACCCTAAAACGAATAAAACAGAAATGGTAAGTATTCCGCGTGACACATATACCGAAATCATCGGTAAAGGAAAGATGGACAAAATCAACCACTCCTATGCCTTCGGAGGAACCCAAATGACCGCGGACACGGTTGAAAACTTTTTGGATGTACCTGTTGATTACTTTGTAAAAGTGAATATGGAAAGCTTCAAAGATATTGTCGATACACTCGGCGGAATTACAGTAAACAGCACGTTTGCCTTCAGCTATGACGGACATTCTTTCAGCAAAGGGGAAATTACCCTGAATGGAGAAGAAGCGCTTGCCTATACCAGAATGAGAAAACAGGATCCGAAGGGCGATTTCGGAAGACAGGAGAGACAGCGTCAGGTCATTGAAGGCATCATTAAAAAAGGTGCAAACATCTCATCCGTTACTAAATTCGGCGATATGTTCAAAGTGATTGAAGATAATGTCAAAACAAACCTTACTTTTGATGACATGTGGGATATTCAGTCAAACTACAAATCAGCCCGCAATAATGTCATCCAGCATCAGCTGAAAGGCCAGGGCACAAAAATTAACGGGATTTATTACTATCAAGTGGACGAGAGCGACCGCGAGGCGATTTCTGATGAACTGAAGGAAAGTTTGGCACTTAAAAATTAACGAAACCAGCTCCACATCACAAAAATGTGGAGCTGGTTTTTTAATTTTCCTTAAAAGGGAGCGGTTTGTCAGTCCGATAGCCAAAACGGTAGAGTATTTCTTCGACAATGCGCTTTGATGCTTTTCCATCGCCGTATGGATTTGAAGCTTGGGACATTCTATGATATTCTTCATGATCTTCTAACAGCTGCTTTGTCAGCTGATATACATTTTCTTCAGCCGTCCCGGCCAGTTTTAATGTTCCTGCTTTTACGCCTTCCGGTCTCTCTGTCGTATCTCTTAATACAAGAACCGGTTTTCCAAGGGAAGGTGCTTCTTCTTGAACACCGCCGGAGTCGGTCAAAATGAAATGAGCTCTAGAAGCAAAATTATGAAAATCGATTACCTCAAGCGGCTCAATTAGGTGAACTCTATCCAAGCCACTAAAATACCGATCTGCAGCTTGTCTAACAACAGGATTTAAATGTACGGGATACACCACTTGCACATCAGGATATTCTTCTGTGATCCGCCGGATCGCACGAAACATATTTTCCATCGGTTCGCCCAAATTTTCGCGGCGATGTGCGGTTAAAAGAATCATCCGGTCGTTGTCCATCTTATCAAGAAGCGGATGTGAGTATTTCTCCCGAACCGTTGTGTTCAAGGCATCTATGGCTGTGTTCCCAGTAACGAAAATGGATTCAACTTTTTTATTTTCCCTTAATAAATTGTTCTCCGCCTGATTTGTTGGCGCAAAGTGAAAATCTGCAATCGCCCCAGTCAACTGACGGTTCATTTCTTCAGGAAATGGAGAGTATTTGTTACCCGTCCTTAATCCAGCTTCGACATGACCGACTGAAATCCTGTGATAATAAGCAGCCAGACTTCCCGCAAAAGTAGTCGTCGTATCACCGTGCACAAGAACAAGATCAGGTTTAATCTCTTGGAAGAGCTGATCTAATTTTGTAAGGGCATTTGACGTAATTTCAGCCAATGTCTGCCGTTCCTTCATAATATTAAGATCAAAATCAGGCCGAATATGAAATGCTTCAAGCACCTGATCAAGCATCTGCCTGTGCTGGGCAGTCACTGTCACATATGATGAAATTTCTGGGTGTTTTCTTAATTCCAGCACAAGAGGCGCCATTTTAATCGCTTCAGGTCTAGTGCCGAATATAGTCATGATCTTTAGTTTTTCCATTTTAGCATTTACCTTTCCTTTCCCAGACAATCTGTAGCTTGTATTTTATAATAACATTAATTGTTTTCATATATCATTATTTTTTCCTAAACAGAATAATTTCTTTGTTTTGTTGATACGTGTGAAAAAACTCGAATTGTGGTAAAGTTTAAGGTATCGATCACATACACTTTAAGGAAGGTGCTTTACTAATGAAAAAAGTAAGAAAAGCAATTATTCCAGCGGCTGGGCTTGGAACCCGCTTTTTGCCGGCTACCAAAGCAATGCCGAAAGAAATGCTTCCGATTGTCGACAAGCCGACCATCCAATACATAGTTGAGGAAGCCATTGAATCTGGCATCGAAGATATCATTATTGTAACAGGTAAAGGAAAGCGTGCCATCGAAGACCATTTCGACCATGCGCCTGAACTTGAACGCAACCTTGAAGAAAAAGGCAAAAATGAACTACTTGAAAAAGTTCAAAAAGCGTCTAATATGGCTGATATCCATTATATTAGACAAAAAGAGCCAAAAGGACTCGGACACGCAGTCTGGTGCGCCCGTAACTTTATCGGCAATGAGCCTTTTGCCGTTTTGCTTGGAGATGACATCGTTCAAGCTGAGACACCAGGGCTGCGTCAGCTGATGGATGAATATGAAAAAACCCTTTCTTCCATCATCGGTGTTCAGCAAGTGCCCGAAGATGCCACACACCGTTACGGAATCATCGATCCGCTGACAAAAGAAGGCCGAAGATATCAAGTAAAGAACTTTGTTGAAAAACCAAAGCCTGGAACAGCTCCTTCTAATTTGGCGATTCTCGGCCGCTACATCTTTACGCCTGAAATCTTTATGTATCTGGAAAAGCAGGAAATCGGAGCCGGCGGAGAAATTCAATTGACAGATGCGATTCAAAAGCTGAATGAAATTCAGCGCGTATTTGCTTACGACTTTGAAGGCAAACGATATGACGTCGGTGAAAAACTTGGGTTTATTCAAACGACACTTGAATTTGCCATGCAGGATCAAGAACTGAAAACTCAGCTTGTTCCTTTTATAGAAAATCTTTTAAACAAAGAAGAGATTTAAAAAACAAAAAAACTGGCATTCTAACCTGCCAGTTTTTTTGTATGATAAACGTTATATCCTTTTTATCCCTCACTCCTGACACTTTCAACAGTCTCCGAATGTGTCAGCAATTGATGAATAAAATCAAGCAGCTTTCTGCTGGAATGCCCTTGTGAATATCGATTCCACTCCGTTGCAAAACGTTGAATCTTTTCATTTTGTTTATCGGTCTTTTTTAATTCTTCAAGCAGTTCATCCCGGTCAGAACAAGCTTTTCCGGGTATCACCATTTCAAAGTCATCGATTAATCCGCGCTTTTCGTCATATTCAACCATGTCATACGTATAAAACAGCATCGGCTTATTTAACAATGCGAATTCAAAAGGAACCGAAGAATAATCTGAAATCAGTATGTCACACACGTATAATAGGTCTTTTAAGGGAAGGTCTGAAACATCTTTAAAATAGCCTTCACTCTCGTCCAGTTTTATGTCTTTGCGCACAGCAGGATGCAGTTTTACCATCAGCACGTATTCTCCGTTTAAACCTTTTGAAAGCTGTTCTTTTGTAAACGGGAGATTGAGGCTTGTCATGTCGTAGTCCCTGTAGGTCGGAGCGTATAGAATGACTTTTTTATTTTGAACAGGGGGAGCCTGTGGTTCAAAATGAAAATACTGATCAGTTAACGGGACTCCCGTTCGCAAAAACTGTTCTTCTTTCGCGCCAAATGACCGTTTGAAAATCTCCACCATCTTGTCTGATCCTACGGTGATATAATCAAATGAACGGTATACCTTTTTAAACCTTTTTAAATCAGCCACTGTTCTATGTTTATTCGAGACATCCTCAAGTCCGAATTTTTTAAGTGCACCATTAGCATGCCAAACCTGAATGCATTTCGTCTGCGGCCGATTGTTCAGTACGCTCGTCAGCAAAAAGTAGTTATCTGTAATTACACATTTGCTTCTAAACATATGATAAACAGCCTGTATGATATGAAAAGGGTTTTTTTCATTTATACATTTTGATGGAACAGCCGGGAATTCTTTTGCAAGAGAAACAGCATGCTGAGTATACAAAACGTAGACTTCAAATGGTTTGTTTGTTTTCTTTTCATATTCAGTCAGCAGTTCTGTCGCATTATCCTGGAATGAAACGAGAAGGACGGCCCTGTTCCGCGGCTTAATCCACCTTAAAATAAAGCCGATTATTGACAGTCCTGCCGAATAAAAAATAATCAGTAAAGAACGTATATTCATCCTTCAACCCAATCTCTTCATAAAGTTCAAATTTTATTATGCGTCAATTTGTTTTGACTGCTCTTTAACCTGTTCAGGATAGTAGCTCTGCTTTTGCACCCTTTGCTCTTTCAAAACGGAAAAAGCATATTTGGGGATATTCATCATCCGTTTCCATCTTGACGGATTTGTCGCCAATCGGTACAGCCATTCCAAGTTTAGACGGATCAGCCAATTCGGAGCGCGCTTTACCGTGCCGCTGAATACATCAAAGCTTCCGCCAAGGCCGATTGCTATTGCCTGCGGAAATAGATGCCTATGTTGATAAATAAATCTTTCCTGATGCGGGTAGCCTAAAGCTACGAAAACCATGTCCGGTTTTGACTTTGCAATCCGTTTAGCCACTGCTTCTTTATCCTTTGCGTAACCGTCTGAGCATCCAACCAGGTTGATATCGGGGTATTCAGATGAGATACGATCCGCTACAGCTTGATTGACCTCTTTTTTTGCGCCGTATAAAAAGACTCTTTTCTTTTTGTCGTTGGCAATCTTCAGCAGATTGATAAACACATCATAGCCAGCGATTCTCGACTTTAACCGGTTATTGGTCAGTTTTGACATCATCACGACTCCGATGCCGTCGGGCAGAATAAAATCAGCAGATGACAATACATCAGAATAGCTTTTGTCTTTAATCGCCGCATATCCGATTTCGGGGTTAACAGTAGCGATATATGCACCTGCGCGCCGATTAATATATGATTGTTCAAGATGATTCATAAAGCCGGATAAATCGGCACTAACATAGGACAAGTTGTGAATCTGTTCCGTTTGCAAATTCATCTCCTCCTTCCGATCAGAAAAATGCAATTATATGTTTAAACGAACTTTAAATGTCACAGGTAATAATCAGCCCAAAAATTCAAATGATCTAACGTATATTTTAACATAGATGATTCATAAAAGCTTAACAATAACTTTACATCTATTTAAGATTTTTTACACGGTCTTCAGAAAAAGCGACATTTCGCAGATAATTTTTAAATAAAATTTGGAATTTCATTTGCGATTAACAACCCTTAACGTTTGATAGACGATGTGCTATAATAAGTGATCAGTGAAGACATGCGGAAAAATTGTCTTTTTTTAGTGAAAAACACACGCGTTTTTTGGATCTTAAATACATGTGAAAGTTAATTATAGTGGTTTCAGTACGTTATAGATTAGGAAGGAGAGTCCGTTTAACATGAAGAAAGTCATCACATACGGAACGTTTGATTTATTGCATTGGGGTCATATCAAATTATTGGAACGCGCCAAACAGCTGGGCGACTATCTTGTCGTAGCGATCTCTACTGATGAGTTCAACCTGCAAAAACAGAAAAAAGCTTATCACAGCTATGAGCATCGTAAATTAATCTTGGAAACCATCCGCTACGTTGATGAAGTAATTCCTGAAAAGAACTGGGATCAAAAAGTACAGGATGTAATCGACCATGATATTGATGTTTTTGTTATGGGGGATGACTGGGAAGGAAAATTCGACTTCCTAAAAGAACATTGCGAAGTCGTCTACCTGCCAAGAACCGAAGGAATTTCCACCACAAAGATTAAAGAAGAAATCGCTAACCTATAAGTTCTGGCATTTCTCCATTACAAGTTATATAATTTTTCAAAAAGTACTTCTTACAGATTTTAAGAAGTACTTTTTGATGCTTAATTGAATTTGTCTAGAAGTTAATGTGGAAAATAGATGAATGCCAGCTCATAGTGAAAGGGAGAAAAAAATTTGGGCGAGAAACCATTTAACCAGTTGAATGATAAGGAAATGCTTATTCCCGATATGACATATTATTTTATTTCAGGAAGCCTGCCTGATAATTACGGAGGATTGACAAAATCGCTGCTGCTTCGGTCCAAATTATTCGGCGAAGAATGTCACATACCTACGGTCTTCTTAACATTCCGCTTTGATAAGGAATTTTCAGCTAAAAAAAATCAATTGTATGAAAATAAAAAAGTTGACCGGGAATTTACTCGAATTTTAAATATGTATCATGATTTTCTTAGTAAAAATGCCAATGGACGTTTATATTCGGAAAGAATTAGTTTACAGGAAATAAAAAAACAAATTCGGAGAAATCAATTCCTTCAGAAATTCGGCAAAATTTTCAGCAGAAGAATAAACAACCTTAATATCACATTTTATGAAGATGGACAATCCGTCCGCTTTGTCGATTTCTTTAACAGTGAAAAAAAGTGCTACAAAAGAGAAGAATACCGCAAAGACGAAACACTATGCCTGGTGGCTTATTTCGATACAAAAACAGGCCGCTTGTCCCGTCAGGAATTTGTCAATGAAGATAATATGATTTACTTGGAGATGCACTATGAATTTAATTCAGAAAAGAATGACATTCAATTCATTCATATGAACTGGTATTCAGAAAACGGAGTGCTTCAATTCTCAGACGAATCAGATTTAAGAAGACATTGGATTGAGGCCCTTCAGGCCGAATCGGATCAGCCAAAGCTGTTCCTTGTTGACAGCAGACCTCAGGACAAACATATTTTCAGGGTCAAAAAAGCTCCGGCATCTTATTATGCTGCAATCATTCATAATAAACACTACGGTGACAACAAATATCAGATCAAAGGCCGTTATAAAGAAGTGTTCAGCCAAATGCCGAATTTAGATGCCGTGTTCTTCATAACCGAAGAACAAATGGAAGATTTCGAACTAATTACCGAAAAACAGGAAACTTTCTTCTTTACTCCGCACACAATAGCCAAACCGCTGGATAAAGAAGTGTTAAACGTGCCAAGCAAAAAGAACAAGGCTGTCATTATATCCAGATTGGCAGCAATGAAAAATCTTACTCACGCCGTTAAAGCTTTCAAGCTTGTAGTAGATGAGATCCCCGATGCACAATTGGAAATTTTCGGATCCGGCGAAGACGAAAATTTGATCAAAGCTGAAATTGAAAAATGCAGCTTGCAAAAAAATGTCTTTCTAAAAGGCTATACTCAAAATCCTGATGCCGAATTTCAAAAGGCTTGGCTCACCATTTCGACTTCTCACTTTGAAGGTTTCGGCCTTTCGAATATGGAAGCTCTCAGCAATGGCTGCCCAGTGGTTACTTACGACTATGATTACGGTGCCAGGAGCCTTGTGAAAGACAATCAAAACGGATTTGTCGTCGAACAATATAATATTGAACAGCTTGCCGAAAAAATTATTTTGCTCATGAAAAACGAAAAGATTCATGAAGAATTCTCCAAACGCGCATTTGAAATGGCAGAGAAGTACTCGACAAATCATTATATCAAAAACTGGTCCGTAGCACTTCAAAAAATGATAGAGATCAGAGATGAAAGACAAAGTTTAGCGAAGACATTCTCTAGCAAACTTCCGTTTACGATAAGGGAGCTTCAAACCAGTGAATCGGAGTTGACGATCGAACTGCACAACCCAATGCCGGTCGATGAAAGCTATCGATTGAGGCTATTAGGGCTTGATAGAAAAAACAAAGCGGCCGTTGTTTCCGCAACTCCCGGCGAATCTGGTTCAGAACCTGCTGTAACGCAGTTTAATATCGATTTCGATAAAGGGATTCAGGTTGAAAAAATAAGAGCAAATAAAACGAAGACTTTAGATTTTTATTTGGAAATCAGCAATCGAGATCATATTAAAGTATTAAAACGGCTATCCGTTGATCAAGCTGAGATGGCCTCTCCTTTTTCAGCGGAAGAATATAAAGCAGTGCCTTACACAACAGTAAAGGGCAATTATTCATGGACGTTGAGCAAAGAGACAGAAGTTTCTTCATGAAGCGATTTCGCTGCCGGCTGTACAGTACAAGATGATTAAATCATTCATCTTGTGTATAATAATCAGAAGACTTCTTCATTTAATATTTTGAATAAAAAAGAGGAGTAGACTTATTTTATGGTTAAGGAAGTTCCAATAACATGTGATTTAATGAATCTAAAAATTGAGGGTTGGCAGCTTCACCTCGATTTCTCTTTACAACATTCAATTCCCGCGGAAGCAATCAGCCTCCTGGCAGTAAATCGTAAAACAAAAGAAGAGCTGTCAGTTCCGTGTGAAATAATAGATGAGCCTGAAAAAGACAGATACCGTGCTGCACTTCATTTAGATGATCTTTCAAAACACGTCAATGACAAAGGCTGTCTTGACTTCTACGTCACATCTCAGAATACAGCGGATGATCTTCTGAAGAGAAGAATGAAGACAAAATTTCAGCCAATTGAACTTTCTTGGAAATGGGATGAACAAAAACGTGTGTACTTCCTTCCCTATACAACAAAAAAAGGGAATTTCTCTTTAAAAGTTCTGCAAAAAAAAGCAGTCGCTGAAGTTAGTGACGCCAAGCTAAGCCCAGAAGGAGAACTCTCCCTTAAAGGATATGCGTTTTTGCTGAATGAGAATGGAGAAGCTTCTGTTAATAATAGGCGGCTTGTTTTAAAAGAGATCAAGGAAGCCGTGGAGAAAAGAGTTTTCGAATTTCCTCTAGAAGACAACGAAACAGCCGGCTTTAAAACGCAAATTGATCTCAAAAAGCTTTACGAAGAAAATGTCATGCCGGCTATGTTCCAGTTTCATATCGAATTTACCGGCGAGGACCCTGAAACAGGCGAGGAAGTCGTCAAACGAAGCAAAGCACTGATACTGAAAAAGAAAGCGAATCTGCAACCAAACCAGTTTACGATTCTTGAAACTGAAAAGGGCCCTGCGCGTTTTCACGTCTACCCGCAAAAGAAAAAAAGAAACATGCGCTTAAGAATGAATGATTATACATTTAAAACAAGAGCTGTTTATTTTGTAGTTGGGAACAAAAACCGAGCCGTTTCGTTTTTCCGCAGGAGTAAAAATAAACTAATGAAGAAGATCGACAGGGGTGTGAAAAAAGCTTATTATTTCACCTTCGGACTGGCCGGAAAACTGCCTGTCAAAAAGAAGACCGTCATCTTTGAAAGCTTCGCCGGAAAGCAGTACAGCTGTAATCCGCGGGCGATTTATGAATATATGAAGGAGAACAATCCGGAGTATAAGCTGTATTGGAGCGTAAATCCAGAATACACGGATATCTTTGAGGAAAAAGGCATTCCTTATATTAAAAGGTTTACCCTGAAGTGGCTGTTTGCCATGGCAAGAGCTGAATATTGGGTTGTCAACAGCCGCCTGCCTTTATGGATTCCTAAGCCCGGACACACCACATATCTACAAACCTGGCACGGTACGCCGTTGAAACGGCTTGCCGTCGACATGGAAGAAGTGCATATGCCGGGCACGAATACGGAAAAGTACAAAAAGAACTTTACAATGGAAGCTTCGAAGTGGGATTATCTGATTTCACCAAACGCTTATTCAACCGAAATCTTTGCCCGCGCATTCCAATTTAATAAAACAATGATTGAATCCGGATATCCAAGAAACGATTTTCTCCATACGGATAACAATGCCGAAACGATTCGCGCGTTAAAAGAGAAAATGCAGCTGCCGGCCGATAAAAAAGTGATTATTTATGCGCCGACTTGGCGTGATGATCAGTTTTATAAAAAAGGAAAATACAAGTTTGACCTTGATTTGGATTTGGCCAAGCTGAGAGAGGAAATCGGAGATGACTACGTGGTCATTTTAAGAATGCACTATTTGGTGGCGGAAAATTTTGATCTTGAGCCATTCCAAGGGTTTGCATACGACTTTTCCTCATATGAAGATATCCGCGAGCTTTATATGGTGTCCAACTTGCTGATCACAGACTACTCTTCTGTTTTCTTTGATTTCGCGAATTTGAAGCGCCCGATGATATTCTTTGTTCCCGATATTGAAACATATCGCGATAAGCTGCGCGGCTTCTATTTTGACTTTGAAAGAGAAGCGCCAGGTCCGCTCGTCAAAACGACGGATGAAGTCATCGAAAAAATTTGGGGAACCGAAGCATCGGATTACCGTCTCCCGGATATATTCGAGCCTTTCTATGGGAAATTCTGCTACTTAGAGACTGGAAAATCGTCTGAAAAAGTTGTGAAAACGGTTTTTGAATGATCCTAGAATGAAAAGCCAATGCATACCTTTTGATTGGTTGCATTGGCTTTTTGCTATATCGTATGAGAGTTGATTTGTATTTTTGAATAGGTTTACTTGAGCGGTCAAACAAAAGAAGCTTTGTTAATATGTACAAATCGGATTAAAAGTGAAAAGTATAGCAAAATCTGATACAATATAGTGCGGTGCTTTAAATAATGTTCTGAAAATAAAGACCTAAAAACTTTAACTCTAAGGAAGATTAGAATGAATGCTATGGTAAAAGTTCTGAAAGAAGTATTTTCTTCGCTTCCGCTCATTATGCGGCTTGCGGTTTATGAAACAAAGTCAAAGTATCAAATGAATTATTTGGGGGTCGTTTGGCAGTTTCTAAATCCGTTAATACAGATTTTAGCCTATTGGTTTGTGTTTGGAACTGGCATTAAGGGCACCAGGCCAGATATCGATCACTATCCGTTTATCATCTGGATGCTTGCCGGTATCATTCCTTGGTTCTTTATCAGCCCGACAATTCTTGATGGATCAAGTAGTGTTTTTAGAAGAATCAATTTAGTATCCAAAATGAATTTTCCGGTCAGCTCACTGCCAGCTGTCGTGATTGCTTCCAATTTATTCAGCTACTTTGGAATGACGTTGATCTATGTTTTAATACTTATAGGGAGCGGACATTTTCCGACGCTGCATTGGCTGCAATATTTTTATTATCTGTTCTGTATGATTGCGTTTATGTTCTCATTCAGTCTGTTTAATTCGACGATCAGTGTTTTGGTGAGAGATTATCAATTTTTGCTTCAGGCCGGGACAAGACTTCTGTTTTTCATGATGCCGATCTTTTGGGATGTAGCACACGCACTGGCCAACAGACCGCATGTATTGGCGATTCTTAAATTAAATCCGCTTTTTTATATAATAGATGGCTTTAGAAACAGCTTTTTAAACGGCCATTGGTTTTTTGAGGATGTTAAATATACCTTGTATTTCTGGGTCTTCACATTGCTGTTATTGACAGTGGGTTCAATCCTCCATATGAAATTCAGGGACAAGTTTGTTGACTTTCTTTAATATAGTAAGGAGATTATACGATGAAACTAAAAGTTTCGTTTCGAAATGTTTCAAAACAGTATCATCTATATGAGAAACAGTCTGATAAGATCAAAGGTCTGTTCTTACCGAATAGAAATGATAAGGGTTTCTTTGCCGTACGCAATGTATCCTTTGATGTATATGAAGGAGAGACCATCGGATTTGTTGGGATCAACGGTTCCGGCAAATCGACAATGTCGAATCTGCTGGCAAAAGTGATTCCTCCGACAACCGGGGAAATCGAAATGAATGGACAGCCTTCCCTGATCGCGATTTCGGCTGGATTGAACAACCAGTTGAGCGGGAAGGACAACATACGGCTTAAATGTTTGATGATGGGGCTGACCAATAAGGAGATTGATGAACTTTATAATCAGATCGTCGAGTTTGCCGATATAGGAGATTTCATCAATCAGCCGGTCAAAAGCTACTCAAGCGGGATGAAATCGCGTCTTGGCTTTGCCATATCAGCCCATATTGATCCGGATATTTTAATTATTGATGAAGCACTGTCGGTCGGTGACAAGACCTTCTATCAAAAATGCGTAAACCGAATCGATGAATTTAAAAAGAGTGGAAAAACCATTTTCTTTGTCAGTCACTCGATTGGTCAAATTGAAAAAATATGTGACCGTGTTGCCTGGATGCATTACGGCGAAATGCGTATGTTTGATGAAACCAAAAAGGTTGTTAAAGAATATAAAGAATTTATTGACTGGTTCAATAAGCTGTCTAAAAAAGAAAAGAAAAAGTATCAACAGGAGCAGATTGAGGAGCGTAAAAAAGAACGGGCAGAAGAACGAACAAGCCGTTATTTACAGCATAATAAAAAACCGCAAACGATCGCCAATACGGTTCAAGTCGCTCTTCTTTCAATTTTACTGGTAGCGATAGCCACAACGATGTTTGTGAGCACGCCTTTGCGAACGATCGCTTCCTTTGGAATGATTCCAGGACATGAAACTAAAAAATCGGAAGAACACCAAGCTGAGTCAAAATCAGAAAGTTTAACACAGGTGAATCAACCGGCATATGTCAAATCAATACAGCTTTCAACGTACAGCGATCAAGGATTAAAACAGAAAAAGACGGTTTCTTTGCCATTTGGAACTGAAGTTACGCTTGTATCTCAAAATTCTAAAGTTGCACAGATTCATTTTAACGGTAAGAACTATTTTGTGAGAACAGACAGCATATCCTTGGCTAAAGACCAGGAAAATGTTTCATTGGCTGCAAATGCTTTTTCACCTTACTTTTCAGAGAAAGCAAATTCTTCTTATCAATACTTCCTTTCCTTTTTAGGGGCGAATGAGCAGACCTTACAACAGACCTTGCAAGGGGTTAAAGAAGTAAAATACGATGACGGAAGAACAGGCCTTCGCCTCGATTATGAAAACATCGACTATGTGATGGAAAAGCATAAAGCTGCAGCCATCGCCTTTCATGACCTTCGAGTTGTTGAACCGGCTTCAATATCTCTATCTGATGATAAAGTTACGTTTGACAAAGACCATAAACGATTCTTTTTCAGAACCGACAAGCAGCTTTTTGTAGTGGATAACGAGGAACACACATTAATGATAAGAAATGAAAAGTAAGGCTTAAGCCATTGTGATGGTGAAACATCACGATGGCTTTTTAGTTTTCAAAAAAAGAGACCAGACGCATTTTTGCATCTGATCTTTTTTTTCTATTTATACTTAGGAATGTCATAATACAACGTGTAATTATCCAGCAGTGTGTACAAGCTGTACATCCGGCTCACCTGTTTATAAGCCCAGCCGATATCTGTTGCATATTGATGACTGGCCGTTGGAGCCCATCTCATTTTGAACAGCGTATCTTGCTGAAAACCGCTTCTATGAATATAGTTTTTGCCAATTAATTCAGCTCCGCCGATAATCGCTTTTTCAGGAGTGTCCCATCCCTGCTCATAGGCTGTTTTGGAACCGCATTCCAGCGGACAAGAATCATATGCACCATATCCATACATATTATAAACTGTTTTTCCGTTATATTTGACGCCTTTGGCTAATTGAGAAGTTCCATTTCCGGTTTCCAAAAGAGCGTGAGAAATCAAATACAATTCATTAATGTTGTATTTTTTGGATGCCTCAACAAACGCTGCTCCTTTTCCTTCAAGAATTCCCTTGCCTTTTAAAATCTTGCTATTGATTTCACTTGCCGACAGACCCGCATATTGAGACAGTTTCAAAAACTGGAAGTAATATTTGCTGTCCATTGAAAAGTTGTTCGGATTAATATAATATCCGGTCTCATCTTCACTTGCATTTCTCCAGCCCATGTTGATTTTCGCCCAATTTCCATCAGTGCCGGTCATGCTGACTTTGTCGCCTTTTTGAAGCAGCCCCACAATGTTGTTGTTTGCCACTTTCGGAGAAGATCTCACATTTAGGTAGTCTGCCGTTACAGTACTGTTTGCGGTATTGATATATGTAAGCGATACATAGCCCGGAGAGTCTGTCTGCGGGTTGACGCTCATTTGCTTTTTCAGCATTTCTGCAAGGGTGAGGCCGTAATCCGTATACATGATTTGTGGGCCGTTTAAAACTTTGTTAATGCTAACATCCCATCCATATTTGCTTTTTATTTTCGAAGCTGAAGAGGAGGCATTATCATAACCCGTAAATTCTCCTATTATAATTTTATAATAGTAATCATTTGTTTTTTTATAAGTAAATGACCATTCTTTTTCTATAAAGAAATCTCGGGCTTTTTTATATTCATTGATTGATAAATTAGATGCTGTAACAATTTGATACCTGTTATATCCTGTTTCACCGGTTTTTTGGGCTGTTGCTCCCCAACCATGATCCGTAAAGAATTTCAAACCTGCTTTAATCTCTGAAGCATCCAGTGTTGGATTTGTTACAATCCTATATTTTTCATACCCTGTTTCACCGGTTTTTTGAGCTGTTGCCCCCCAGTTGTGATCCGTAAAGAATTTTAAGCCTGATTTAATTTCTGAAGCATCTAATGTTGGATTTGTTACAATCCTATATTTTTCATACCCTGTTTCACCGGTTTTTTGGGCTGTTGCCCCCCAACCATGATCCGTAAAGAATTTCAAACCTGCTTTAATCTCTGAAGCATCCAGTGTTGGATTTGTTACAATCCTATATTTTTCATACCCTGTTTCACCGGTTTTTTGAGCTGTTGCCCCCCAGTTGTGATCCGTAAAGAATTTTAAGCCTGCTTTAATCTCTGAAGCATCTAATGTTGGATTTGTTACAATCCTATATTTTTCATACCCTGTTTCACCGGTTTTTTGGGCTGTTGCCCCCCAGTTGTTATCATGGAAATACTTCAATCCAGTATTGAGTTTTGATTCATCTAATATCGGTTGGGTTACAATTCTATATTTCGAATCTTCTTTTTCTCCAACTAATTCATAGCTAGCTTCCAATCCAGTTTTTTCTTGGAAATCTTTTAAAACGTTTTTTACCCGTGCTTCCCCGGTAAAGGCGCTCGTTACAATACGTTGGTAGCTTTTTGCTGTTCCCGCCGGTTCATAACTCGCTTTCTGGCCGGTTTCTTGTTCATACATCTCTAGAATGTTTTTTACCCGTGTTTCTCCGGTAAAGGCGCTTGTTACAATACGTTGGTAGCTTTTCGCTGTTCCCGTCGGTTCATAACTCGCTTTCTGGCCGGTTTCTTGTTCATACATCTCTAAAACGTTTTTTATTCTGGCTTCCCCGGTAAAGGCGCTTGTTACAATACGCTGGTAGCTTTTCGCTGTTCCCGTCGGTTCATAACTCGCTTTCTGGCCGGTTTCTTGTTCATACATCTCTAAAACGTTTTTTATTCTGGCTTCTCCGGTAAAGGCGCTCGTTACAATACGCTGGTAGCTTTTCGCTGTTCCCGTCGGTTCATAACTCGCTTTCTGACCGGTTTTTTGTTCATACATCTCTAAAACGTTTTTTATTCTGGCTTCTCCGGTAAAGGCGCTCGTGATAATCCTCTGGTAATCTACAGCATTTCCCATTGGTTGATAAGAAGCTGAAATCCCTGTATTCTTCTTGAGATCCTCTAAAGAAGATTTCACTCTTGCTTCACTAGAAAAGCCACCAGATATAATTTGGTAATTTTCATACGAAGCGCCTTTTTTCGCAGTGGCATTCCAGCCAAAATCATTTTTTAATTTTTCAATAGAGGTTTGTACCTCTTTACTTCCTGAAAATTGCTCTTTCGTTTCTAAATTATAAGTTGAATAGTCGGTATAAGCCAGTGCAAAATTAGGAAATGCAGCTAAGAGTATTAAAAAAGAAGCCAAAGTAAATATGAATGCTTTCCGTTTCAATTTATACCTCCTTCCATTCACTTTTTTTAAAAAGACCTCCTTAAATATATCGGACAAATAATAGGATTGTAAAGCTGAATCTTTTTAAAACTGAATCTGGTTGTTTGAAAAACTAATCATTGTAGTTCTTTTCTCTTATCGTGAGATAATCACAGGTTTCCTTATACCAATACATTCTCTTTTTTAATCGCATTGTATAAATTTCCAAGATTAATATAATCAAACTCACTTGAACGGGTTTTTACAATATTTTTAGTATCCAGAAGCTGTTTAGTTGACATTCCAGATAAACTGCTCCAGTCTAGTTCCTTAAATTCATCATGGTCAGACAAAATTAAAATCAAATCGGAATTTTCTGCAACATCTTGAATATTTTTATATACGAAATCCTGATTGACATGAGGATCATATGCTCTAACCTCATACTTCTTCTGCTGTTTTAATATGTTTAAAATCTCCATAGCAGGGCTTTCTCTTATATCATCTACATTTCCTTTATACGTCAAACCAAAAATAGAAATCACTTTACCATTATTTTTCTCCATTAATTTATTTACATTTTCAACAATGTAATATGGCATTGATGTATTAATAGAACGAGAAATATCAATTAATTTTGCACTCTGAGGAGCTTTAGCTATAATAAAATAAGGATCTACAGCTAAACAATGTCCACCAACCCCAGGACCAGGTGTGTGTAAATTTACACGAGGATGTTTATTTGCCATGTTGATGACCTCGAGAGCATTTATGTCAAGCTCGTTACAAATTTTTGCAAGTTCATTTGCTAAAGCAATGTTGACATCTCGAAATGTATTTTCCATTAGTTTTGACATTTCGGCAGTTTTAGCATCTGTTTTAATTATTTCCCCCTTTACGAAAGACTTATATACGTTAGCACCCGCTTCTGCACAAGCATTCGTAATCCCACCTACAATACGGTTGTTAAAAATAAGTTCATGAAGAATTTCCCCCGGCAAAACTCGTTCCGGACAGTGAGCTAGAAATATATCTTTTCCTACTTTAAAACCTGCATTTTCAACAATTGGTTTTACAAAGTCATCCATACTTCGAGGAGCGATTGTAGACTCAACTATTACAACATTTCCTTTTTCTAAATAAGGAAGAACATTTTGTACCGCATCTAAAACATAAGTTAAATCACATGATTTATGCTCATCATCGCAATTTGGGGTAGGTACTGAAATAATAAAAGTATCAGCTTTCTCGGGTTTTAAAGCCGCCCTAAATAACTTTTTGTCTACTACCTCATTTAGAGCCTCCTGGAGGCCTGGTTCTTCTATATGGATAAAACCAGCGTTAAGTGAGTCAATAACTTCTTGTTTTACATCTACTCCAACGACCTCATTGTTGTGTTTAGCAAACATAATTGAAGTGGGAAGACCTATATAACCTAATCCAATAGTACAAATTTTCATATTTAAAACCCTCTCTAATCAATATTAATTGGATCACTGTTAAGAGCAACACGTTTATCCGTTTTATTCTTCACATAAGCTCTGACTTTGTATGACGCTTTTTCTTTTATATTAAAAATAGCTTGATTACTTCGACTATAAGGTATCTTTTCTTCCAAAACGCCTTCCTTATAAAGATAAAAAGCGTAATATAGATCTTCTCCATAAGCCTTTGTAGAGACTAAAATACTATCGTTCCTTCTTTCAGTATGAACAGACATAATATAAAAATCTTCTGTATCTAAATTAATATCGTAATCAGATTGTATACCCAATACTAATTTTAAATGATGCTGTAGATAACGAGGAAAATATCTCTTTAATCCCGTATGATCCATATTTTCTTTAATATCCAGCTGAGTTTTATATCCTCTATTTTTCAAAGTGTTATACAGCGGCATTACATGATCGGATAAATGATGATCGTTTTTCCCGACTAATAATTTTATATTCGGGCCATTTTCTACAGGTTGATTTAATATGTTGTAAAGTATTTGGTCCATATAATAACAATCACCCTCAGTAAATCCACTCGCTATATACTCAGCGACATGTTTATGAGGCGCTTGATGGATAAGGAATTGTCCAAGCTTTGATTGTGGTCCGCCTGCTATTACGTTTCCAAAGTGATATTTTATTCCAAAATAAAGTGCAGAGAAACCGCCTTTAGATGAACCAACAGCAGTTACGTTCTTTTGTAAAATATCATATTTGGAGGTGAAATAATTTATTAAAGACATAACAGATGTTTCGATAGAATGGTCCCTATCTCTGCCAATATAATATGAACCTTGTATGCCGAAATCGTCCAATATAAATAGTTTGTTTGTTTTTAGACTGCTTAAAGTCTTTTTGTAATTAAACATATAGTTATAATCTTTTCCCATAGCTGAGAAGACTATGACTAAATGATTTTTATAAGGTTCTTCAGTTGCTTCTTCAAATAAATACTTTAAATCTCTTGTACTTGAGTAGTCTTTTTCAAGCTGTAAAGATTCATTTAACACTGGTATCTTAAAAGAGGAAAAACGAAATTCAGTCTGGCAATCAACAGTGCTTCCAGTTAAATTTACTTCCAGAGTAGTAGACGGCAGCTTTTTCTCCATCTCTGGAAAAATCCATCCGCTATATGTTGGCGCAGTTTGACCATGTCTAATATTGATGATTGGTGAAGCTTTTGTAGTTAATTCAAGTTCCATTACTTTTTGATCGTCCCTAAAAAACTCTACAATTTGACCTCTTATTTTTACTTTAATATCTCTAGCTACATGCCATAAAAGTTGGTATTCATTTTTAGTATCAGAAGATATCGTGTCCTGAACAATTATATTTTGATTTTTTCTATTAAACTTTACATTTCTTTTATGAACTACTCCGTCAAAACGTTTATTAACACCTGTAGCTTCACTCTCATCTTGTCCAATATGATAATTCTCAATATAAACATCGTCATATTTTCCATCAGTTCGAGGCAAGCCTTTTCCATTAACCAATAAAGTGTTATGAGCGAATGAAGAAAAGGCATATTTAGTATACGGATCTTTATAGTTATAACCATTTGGCCCCGCTTCGGTTATGATCTCTCCATTTGAATAAATATAAAAATTTAAATCATCACTATGTTTGTGATAATCGACGTGATATGCTGCTGAAAAAAGACAATACGTTGCCTTTTCTTTTTTGCTCCAATCATCTCTGAATATTGCATAACCGGCCTCTTTAAACACAACATCGTGATCTGCTGGCGGTATTCCTTTTTCTCCTTTAGTGACAGAATATAAATACTCATCGGTGTCAAAAAGATGACTATAGCTTGATTCTGAAACTTTTTTTGGTTCAGTATCACAAATAGGAGGTAGAAATCCGTCTGGGCGAATGACATGTGTAGCATACTTCTCAGCTTTAAGATATAAAGCGTAAAAACTTTCGAAAGAATTGGGATCAAACTCTTTCATCCAGTCAATTAATTTTTTTAGTTGAGAAACAACCAATAGATGGTATGCCGGTGAATGTTCTTTATGAACCCCTTCTACTGTAAAAATATATTCAAAATAATCTTTCAGTCTCTTAATTGATACCTCTATGAACTCTTTGCATTTTTCATTGTTTTCATACATAAAAAATGAAACAAATTGTAACAGTGAAATATCTTGAAACATACCATGATTTGTATTGGTTGAATGAAAAGAATCACTACTTAACAGTTCTGCGGTTTCCCACATTTTGTTTTTTAATAGTTCTATTCTGTCTTGATTCACTTTATTTTTAGCATGAATATAAAATTTCAACCAATACTGCAATCGTAGTGCTGTCGTTTCATCATGCCATCCCATTGTATTTCTTGTATCGATATAATTGTTATTTTCTATCCAGTCTTCAATCAAGTCTAATGCTTTATATAAATAAATATCATCATTTTTAAGAATATAAGCATCCATCAGACAACCTAAAAAGCTATTGGCATGTATGAGTCTAAGATAACTTCTTGATTGATCGCCTTTCCAGTCAATCTTTTCTGTATAGGTTGTTATTCCAAAAGGAGGTATCTGAAAAGCGTTTTTTCTAACTATTAACTCTGCTGCTTTTATAGAATCTTTATTCCTGCTTCCGGGCAATGCGTTTACTAATGACTGAAGCTGTCTTTCTGTCATCCGTTCAGGTCTATATAAAAAGACCACATTCAACCACCTCCTTCTAGTAAAGATTTTCTATAACATTAATCCACTGTGCTGCTATTTTGTTAACATCAAAATATTCTTCTGTATATTTGACTAATTTATCTCTTATGACATTTTTATCACTTATTGAATTAATCTCGAGAATCCTTTTGACACAGTCATCAACATTTTGGTGAATATACTTCGATGGATAAATTGTATTACTTCCATCCCAATTTAAAATAACAGGAAACGCACCTGAAGCCATTCCCTCGCCAGGAGCTAAATGAAAGCTTTCAGAGTCACTCGTTGACAAAACAAAATTTATTTTTTGAAGCCATTCGGGAATATCATTTCCAAAGCCATCGAAGATTACTGAATCTCTCCATTCAGCTTCCCTAATCTTCTTAAATACGGTCTCATAAAACTCCCTTTCGTTTTCATTATTCCAAAGCCATGGATACTCTTGAGGGTGTTTCCCCTTGATATATAATTTATATCTTTTATCTGATACCCATAATTTCTCAAATATATCAATAGCAAGGTCAAGCCGCTTTAACTTTGGGCACATTCCAATAAAACCTAGATTAAAGTCAGAATCTTTTTTTTGTCTATTCATGACTTTCGTATCAATTGAATTATAAATCATCAACATTTTTTCTCTAGGGAATTTAAATACTCTATAAAATTCTTCATATATATAGGGAGAGATAGCAATGATTTTATTTATATTCTCTATTCTGAACTGTTTTGGATAAACTGTTTTTAATTCTTGGGCATGCATCCGCACAATCAATTTTTGGTGCGGCAACTTATGATTTGAATACCATACTGCATTTCCAAGACCCCATTCGCAAAAAACGATATCTGCCCAATTTAGACATTCCCGGCTGTATGCTTCATCATGAACATTGTGACCTTTCCATTTATCTGTTTTAATGGCAAATTTATCACTCTTTTCCAAAATAGAAATAATATCTTCAGCAAATTTTAAATCGTGACCTGCGATTACTATTTTCTTTTTATTCACCCTCATTTAAGACAAACCTCAAATCTCAATTTGTTTAAGCTGTTCTATAGCCGTAATTGATTCGCCGTTTTGAACATAATTAAATTTATCATTACTAAATAATCTGCTACCTTGCTTGTAGTATCCTGAAAAATCCTTGCCTTTTTCGATATTTGATAATAAATCACTCAAGTTTTCTTTTGAGAATATATCCATTTTAAAAACTGAACTTGCTATTTCTAAATTATGAACATATTCATATTCAGTGTTGGCATGACTTTCAACAAGCTTATTATCAATATAAGCAAAATGATTTCTTTTGCCTATAACTTCACTATCGGTAAAAGTTGTGCTTAACATTAAATCTAAGAGATAATTCTCTCCGTAATAATCGTTTGATGAGAAATATGCACAGTAAGGAGTATTAAGCCATTCTTTTATATTTTGATAGTTATGGAAGTATGATTTTATAAAGGTTTTAACATTTTTGTTGTTATAGCTATTAAAAAGTTTTAGATACCCTGGAAATAAATCTATTAATATACACAGTTCTTTGTTCTGGTAAGTCTGCTTCTCAAACTTTTTAACCAAATTGTGAAATTCTTCCTTAGAATTCGCAAACCCTAAAACAGTCACTCGCGGTAGTTCACTTCTAAAATTCAATCCTATTTCATCAACAATTTTATTTAATCGTTGGGTATAAGTATGATTTTTTAAAACCTCTCGAATACCTTTCATTGCCTTCTTACGGTAATGCTCCTCAGAATTCAAAAGAAATTGAAACGCATCCTTGATATCTTGTTCATCCTCAGAAATGTACACCAAATCCCCTAATAGGTTATTAACACCTTTTGCATAGGTGCTGATAACCGGCGTCCCGCAGGCTAAACCTTCAAAAACTCTACGGGAGAACATGGTCGGAGAATTTTTCACAGTGTTTACGTTAATCATTACCTTGTAGCCCTTATATGCCTTATCAATTTCATAATATTTTAAGCTGCCCTTAATATTTTCCTTATATTTTTCAGGAAAACAATGATTGGGCATTAAACCGGCTGACGTTTTTTCATAATTTCTATCATAAATATCCAATCCGAAATCTTTGGCAATATCTAATATTCGATCCATGTCAATAGATCTTTCTTCATGCAAGCGATAATACGATCCAGCAAAGCAGGCTTTGTTTATTCGCTCACTTTGAATTTTAATTGGATTGTGAATTTTCGGCTGTGCAGCAAACGGCAGTGAATAAACATTTTCATGTCCAACTTCCTTTTTATAAAAAGGAACCATATCTTCATCTGTGGTAAATATATAATCGAACTTTTTGGCAGTATTAATAAAACGATTATAGTGAACAGGGTCCTCTTTATTCCAAAAGACAGTCGGTATATTTTTTGCATTACACCACTTAATAAGGTCAAAAAGAGCCTTATTTTGCTCTTCACCGTAATCACCGACGCGTTTAAACCAAGATCCATTATTACCATTCCAAGCTGATTCAACCATAAGAATATCAGGAGTATCTCTTGTTAAAACCTCAAGCCAATTATCGGGAGTAAACTGAATTAATTTGCATTCTTCCGAAAATGAGGCCCTTGTAAATTCATCAAAAATAACCGCCATTTTCAACTCGCTTATCTTCTTGGAAGGTAATAAATTCATTTGTTCAACTTCTCTTTTAGCAATCCATTCTGGAGTTGTATTATCACTTACAGATGAACTCTCTCTAATTTCGAACTCTTCAATACAAAATTCTCCAGCCCCTCCAACTCGGACCGTTATTCTGATTTTATTTACACTTTTTTGCGGTTTATAGAATGTAACATCATTCACTTTGAGCTGATAAACTTGAATTTTTTTATCATTTGCATACCCTACAATCATTGGAATGAGTTCGATTCCTTCACTCATTTGGGCTCTGAAATAAAATTCATATTTATATTCACTTTTTATATCAATCAAATTATTTTTCGGAGGAATACTAAATTTATTATTATTTTCTTTATAAGATAGATATTGTTTTTGATTAGTTTGTTTAGTGATCTCTCCAATTAATTCATCTTCTTTTTTTGTTAGAAGTAAACTTTTTTTACTGTAAAACCAATCTTTCGGATCAAGAGCTACTTTGAGGCGTTTTGTATATTCCACTTCTCTCTCATT
>NZ_MRBK01000011.1 GCF_001969815.1 Bacillus swezeyi
CGATTTTCTCGACAGCCTGAGCTCCCTGTATAGGGAGCTGATTTTCTATGTTCTTTTTTTCTTTCTTCTGGCATTTTCCAAGGCTTCAGCCAAAACGATCAATACATATAGTATGATCACGACCGATTCGCCCAGTTCTAATATGCCAAACGACAGATTATTGTGCAGGGCTTCAGAGGGACTCATCCCTTGAAATACATCAAGCAAGAAAGAAAAAGTCATCAAGCCGACAAATAGCAAAACCGCGATTCCGATGATTTTCACATCAACCACTCTCCGTTCCCCGTTATTTTTTCTGTTTTCATAATGCGCTATTCGCGGGGAATAGTATAAATGTTCTTTTGCAAGGAAAAATATGAAACAAAAAAGGGGATTCTGACAGCCATGCCATTCTTTTTTAAAGGTCGTCACAAGACGGAAAAAAAACAAGAATCTCTGATGAGCGGTCATAAAAGTCCGGAAACCAATCATGTAACAGGTTCGGTTCGTGATTCACTTGCTGAAAATCTTGATGTCTTAAAAGAGATAACGGGAAATAGTGCAGACATCGTGATCCGCAGGCTGAAAACCGGCGCTGATTCACAAATAGAAACAGCCGTTGTTTATATAGCGGGAATTACCAATGAGAAAGCGATACATGATTTTTTGCTCGAATCGATCATGAATGCTCAAGAATTGATGAAAAAGGAAAGCGGCGGAGAAGTTCTTGAGGCCATTGCAGAAGACGCCGTTGCACTTGGAGGAGTGAATCAGGAGAAACGGCTCGATAAGATTGTGGATTCATTAATGGCCGGGGGCACGGTTATTTTGGCTGACGGGACGGAGAGCGCGGTGGTCACCAGCACAAAAGGCGGGGAAAAGCGCTCTATCAAAGAACCGGAAAACCAGCAGGCGTTTCGCGGATCCCGCGAAGGTTTCATTGAAGCTCTTGATACGAATATTGCCTTGATCCGGAAAATTATCAAAAACCCAAATCTTTGGGTTGAAAAAGTGAACATGGGCAGCGTTACAAAAACAGATGTTGCCATCATGTACATCAATGGAATCTGCAACAAAAAAACGGTGAAAGAAGTCAAAAAAAGGCTGGCAGGAATTGAAATTGACAGCATCCTTGAATCGGGCTACATCGAACAGTTTATCGAAGATGTCACTTTTACAACATTTCCGACGGTATATCACACCGAGAGACCGGATATGGTAGCGGGAAATCTGCTTGAAGGAAGAATCGCCATTCTTGTTGACGGAACGCCGTTTGTATTACTCGTTCCCGCCGTTTTCATTCAATTTTTTCAATCTGTTGAAGATTATTATTCGCGTTTTGATATCGCAACATTTATCCGCTTTTTGCGCGTGTTGATTTTTTTTATTTCATTGATCGCCCCTGCCATTTATGTTGGAGCAACTACATTTCACCAAGAAATGATTCCGACCCAGCTGCTGATTGTCATTGCCGCACAGCGAGAAATCGTTCCGTTCCCTGCCGTGATGGAAGCTTTGATTATGGAAATATCGTTTGAAATATTGCGTGAAGCGGGCATCCGCCTTCCGAAAGCGATCGGTTCGGCCGTCTCGATTGTAGGAGCCATCGTAATTGGACAGGCGGCAGTTCAGGCGGGAATCGTGTCTCCGGCAATGGTCATCATCGTGGCTATCACGGCCATATCGAGCTTTGCAACACCATCCTTTGCCATGGCCATTTCAGCAAGGCTCATTCGTTTTCTCTTCATATTAGCAGCAGCGACGACAGGGTTTTTCGGCATTATTTTAGGGCTGATTATTATGTTCGTTCATTTAAGCAGTATTCGTTCATTCGGTGTTCCATATATGACGCCTTTTGCCCCGTTTATCTCCAGAAATTGGGGAGATTCGGTTGTCCGATTGCCATGGTGGACGCATGAGAAAAGGCCGGAACTGCTTGGCAATGATAATAAACTTCGTCAAGGAAAGCATCAGAAACCCCATCCTCCTGTCTCAAGTGAAATGAAGACAAATCAAGAAGAGGGTGACCAAAATGAAACATAGCCTTAATATCTTGTTTCTGCTTGCTGCCATAACCTTTCTCACAGGCTGCTGGGATAAAAGGGAATTGACTGATTTGTCGTTAGTCTCCGCCATCGGCATTGACAAAGGGGAGAATTCAAAATACGTGATGAGTTTTCAGATCGTCAATCCTAATAACGCCACAGGCGGACTGCAGGGAGGACAAGGCGGAGACAGGCCCCCGGTGACAAATTATTCGGTTGCCGGGAACAACCTGACAGAAATGAGCCGCCATGCTTCGACTAAGATTTCGAGGGAGCTTTATTATTCCCATACAAACCTTGTTGTCGTTGACGAAGAGCTCGCCAAAGACGAAGGGATTGTCAAAATCCTTGATGTATTTGACCGTGACACCGATTTTCGCTCGACGGCGACCATCATCATTTCGCACGGAAATAAGGCGAAAGATTTCATAAAGGCGCTGACGCCGATCGATAAAATTCCTTCAAATAAAGTAAACAAAACACTGCAATTTACTGAAAAGCAGCTGGGAGAGCATATGAAAACAAGTGTCCAAGATGTGATTAAATGTTTGACCTCTCAAGCGAGGCATCCAATTGTTTCGGCTTTCAGACTGAAAGGCAGTCCGCAGAAAGCCGAGAAAATGGAGAACGTTCAGTCAACCGCTCCCGAAGCAACGGTTGAAGCTGACGGCTTAGCGGTGATTAAAGAAGGAAAGCTTGTCAATTATCTTGAGGGCAAAACTGCAAGAGGAGTTTTGTGGCTTCGCAATAAAATTGACAGGACTTATATCACCCTTCAATTAAAACATGAAAGACACTCTGTCACATATGATGTCATCCGCCAGAAAACGCAGGTCTCGGCAAAGCTTAAAAACAACCGTCCCGCCATATCCGTTCACATTGACGTGGAGGGGGATATTGGTGAAATCGGTGTACCGGTCCGTTTAGAAGATCCAAAAGTGCTCAATCATATTGAAAAAATGGTATCGCAAGAATTAAAAAAGGAATTGAAGCACACGATCGATGTCGTCCAGCAAAATAAAACCGATGTTCTCCAATTCGGCGATGCTGTTTATCGATCATACCCCGGCATTTGGAAAAAGATCGAACCGAAATGGAGCAATCAATATTTTCCAGACTTGGATGTCGACATTACGGTCAACGCTTATGTACGGAGAACAGGATTAAGAAACAACCCGAACATTTTGAATCATAAAGAGGGACGTTCTTGATGGACGAAAAAGGAGGGGATTGTAGATGGAAAGGGCAAAAATCAGTGCAAGTCAGCTGTTTGTGCTGATTATTCTGTTTGAACTCAGCAGTTCCCTGCTGATTTTTCCCGGACAGTCTGCAGAACAGGATGCATGGCTGGCGATTTTGCTTGGAGCCGTGGGCGGCCTTGTTTTGTTTTCGATGCATCATTATTTTTATCGGGTGAATCCAGATGCATCTCCTTATGAAACGTTGATGAACATTTTCGGAAAACCGGTCGGCTGGGTCTTTTCTTTTCTCTACATTCTCTATTACAGCTACATTGCGGCAAGGGTTTTGCGCGATTTTGGCGAAATGCTGTTAACATCGGCCTATCCGAACACACCGATTATTTTTGCAAACGGGCTGCTGATTGCCGTTTGTATTTTTACGGTGCGAAAGGGGATAGAAGTATTAGCAAGAGCAGGTGAACTGCTGTTTGGGATCATGTTTGTCATCGCCATCTTGGGATTTCTTTTGGTTGTCTGCTCCGGTTTGATCAATCCGGACGAATTGAGGCCCGTTCTTGGCAATGGAATCGGTCCTATGATGAATGCCGTACTTACACAAACATTGTATTTTCCATTTGGAGAGATTATCGTCTTTACTTTAATCCTCCCTTATATCAATGAACCGAAAAAAGTCAAAAAAGCCGGGTTGTGGGCGATCGGAATCAGCGGCGTTGTTCTGGCTCTCAATGTAGCCATGAATATCAGCGTGCTCGGCGTTAACCTTAATATGCGCTCGCGGTTTCCTTTGCTTAGTACGATTCAAACGATTCAAGTAGCTGAATTTTTGGATAGGCTCGATGTATTTTTTATGCTTGTTCTGGTCATTGGCGGGTTCTTTAAAATGAGTATTTTCATGTATGCCGTGACTGAAGGGGTGTCCGTTTTATTTAAATTGAAAAATCCGTCGAAAGCCGTTCATGCCATCGGCATCGTCATTTTAATTTTATCCATATCCATTGCCAGCAACATTTCTGAACATGTAAAAGAAGGAATTGAATTTGTTCCTTTATATGTCCACTTGCCGATGCAAATCATATTTCCTGCTTTTATATGCCTTGTCACTTATTTTAAAACCAGAAAGCAAAAAAAAATGTAAACATGTATTGACCCCAACCTTAGGGAAGCCTTTAACATAACGACTGAGGTGAAATTCTAATGCTCTATACGGTAAAAGAGGTTGCGGAATTGGCTCATATCACGATCAAAACGCTGTATCATTACCATAAAATCGGCCTTTTATTCCCTGTCAAGGTGACAGAAGCCGGCTACCGCCTCTATGGCATAAAAGAGCTTGAACGGCTGCAGCAAATTCTGTTTTATCGGGAGCTGGAATTTCCGCTCAAGGATATTCAGCAAATCTTAGACGGTGAAGCTGATCGATTGGCGCTTTTATTTGAGCAAAAAAAGCTTTTCCTTTCAAGAATGGGAAGAATGGAACAGCTCATTGAGACGCTTGATCAATCGATCAGGCACACCGAGAAAGGAGAAATGATGGATCAGCAGGCGATGTTTAAAGGGTTTTCCAGCAGAAAAGAATGGGAGGATGCGCTCTATGAGCAGGGGCGGTATTTAAAAGAGACATATGATGTTGATCTGCTGGGAGGAGAGCCGATCAATCCGGAAGAGATGAATGAAAAAGCGATGGAAGCGACTCGTTTTATGAATGGAATGGCTGAAGCGCTAAAGAACGGATTAAAACATGACCATGAACAAGTTCAGGCTTCCATCAAACGGCACCTCGGCTTTTTGGGGATCACCGCTGCTGATTTTCAGGCGCAGACACGCTTCTTTATAGAGGATGATTTCCATCGCAGCATGCTTGAAAACCAGCAAACAGGGCTTTCCTATTATATCATGGCAGCGGCGGAAGCTTATGCCGCATGAAAAAGAAGGGGATGACAAAATCCTAAAACTTTAAACCATTTTAGGATTTTGTCAGCAATCTAAGGGGAACGGCAAGCCGTTCCCCTTTATTCTGTTTATAGCGGGCCCCGCAGGAGCTGTTAGCCTGCTGATCGGCGGTGTTTAATGGTAAAGCTGCCTCTTGACAGTCTGATGTTGACATCAGATACCTTTGCGATTTGTTCGTCATGAGTGACCATGATAATGCATTTGTTTTCTTCGTGGGCAAGGTTTTGGAACAGGCGGACGATGTCTTTTGATGTGTCTTCATCCAAGTTTCCCGTCGGTTCATCGGCGACAATTAAATGGGTGTCGCAGCAGAAGGCGCGGATGATGGAGACCCGCTGCTGCTGCCCGCCGCTTAGCGTAAGAACCTTTTGCCGGGCCTGTTTTTCGCCGATGCCGACTTTATGAAGCATGTCCAAAGCGTATTGCTCTTTGTTTTTGATTTTAGATCCCGTAATCTCCATGGCTGACGTGATATTTTGCAGAGCCGTCATATAAGGCAGGAGATTATAGGATTGAAAAACGATTGATATATGCTGATTGCGATAATTGGTTAAACCGATCTTGGAAATGCTCTGGCCTTTATACAGGATTTCGCCTTCTTTCGGGACATCCAGGCCGCCGGCCAATGATAAAAAGGTGGTTTTGCCGGAACCTGAAGTTCCGACAATCGTGTAAAAGAGCCCTTGTTTAAATTCAATATGAATATCTTCAAATAGAGGCTTATCTTGATCTTTGTACCAATAACATACATCTTTAAACTCTAAAATATTGTTCATGGCTTTCCCTTCCTTCTATTCTTGTTTTGTTAAAATCGTTTTCGGATGGAATCTTAAAACAGATATCGATGGCAGCAATGTCGCGAATATGGCGATTAAAAGGCCGATTCCGCCCAGCGCCATTATGTCGCCCAATGATACTTGAATATTGAGCTGGTCAATTGCTTCGACTTGGGCAGAGCTTTGTCCGAAGAATCCTCCTCTGCCCTCAGGGCCCATCATTCCGCTGCCAGACTGGCTGTCTGCCGATTGCTCAATTTGCTGGGACAAAAGCTGATTTCCAATTTGGCCTGCAATAAGATTGCCTGTTAAGGCGGAAATGCCGACGGCCAGAACTGCGATCATCAAGATTTCGGTTAAAAATTGCCCGATCAGTTTCCAGCGCTTCTCACCGATGGCCATCAAGACGCCCATTTCGTATTTTCTTTCCCTGATCGACATCATCACGATCAGTCCGAGTATTACCGCTCCTGCAATCGTGACAAGATAGACGACATTTTTCGAGAATGATGCCACATTTTCAATCGGGCCGGCCATTTGCTGATACACTTGATCATTAGCATCCAATGTGAATGTATCCAGATCGATGCCTGTTTTCTTGGCTGCAGCGATGAAAGCATCAATATTGGAAGCATCGTCCATATTGTAAACAGCTTCATCAATTGCGTTTTTATAATCGTCGCCTTTTAAGGCTGATGCCGCCGTATATGGCGTGTAGATTTTATTGTACGGGTTTAGAAAGGCGAAGTTTTGCGCCTGGTTATCCCCTGAAGATGTCGTTTTGTAAATGCCTGCAATTTTCAATTTGATTGTTGTGTTTTCATCCGTGCTGGCTTTGACTTTGATCGTGTCACCGATGCTCAACTCATTTTCTTCCGCAAGGGTTTCTTCAATGACGGCGACTTTTTTATTCACGTCATCCTCTGTCAAAGCGCGTCCTTTCGTGATTTTTGAAGTGCCGTCAGAAAAATCGTCAACGAGTGATGTGCTTGTTACACCTTCGATGGAAAGGTCAGCCTGCATCATCTGAGGTCCGCCTTGCTCGTTGCCGCCTCGTCCGGCCGTCTGCTGGCTGCTGTTTGAATTCGCTGAATCTGAAGATGTGTCAGAATCCTCGTCTCCGCTTTCGATCGGACCAAAATTGTCCGCTAAAGCAGACGTTGATGAGATGAAATTATAGCTTTTGACATGGTCAAGGTTCGCCAGTGTTTCAGCTGATTTGACGGAAACGGGAGTGGATTCAAACCTTTGCCGGTCTCCTGATTCCTGCTGTTCTTTCATCATTTTCTCTCTGTCAGCCTGGAGAGTGACGCTGCCTCCCAGCTGTTCTCTCGCCAATTCGCTCGATTTCGTAACGGCTGATTGGATCGTAAGTCCCGTAAGCACTAAAACGCAAATCATTGTAAAGACAAATAATTGTAAAAGCGTTTTTCCTTTCTTCGATTTCATGCCCCAAAAGGCGCGTTTGAAAAAATTCATAACATTTTATTCCCCCATATTTATATGATTGTGATTGCTGTCAAGTTGGGACAGCAGGACTTTTTTCTTACTGCTTGATTTCATATTAGCCGCTACTTATGAAAAAATTATGACCAAACTGTTGCCAGTCCTTTAAATGTTCAGTAAAGAATTGAGAATTCAAAGTACCATGTGTAAAATGAATCTAACGTTTGTCTAGCGGAGGCGCATTTACGATGAAAATATTAATGATTGAAGATAATCTGAGCGTATGTACGATGACTGAGATGTTTTTTGCAAAAGAAGGTTTTGAGACGGAATTTGTCCATGACGGACTTGAAGGATATAACCGCTTTCAATCGGAGGACTGGGATTTGCTGATCATTGATATCATGCTGCCGTCCATGGACGGTGTGACGATCTGCAAAAAGGTCAGGGAAGAAAGCACCGTTCCGATTATTATGCTGACGGCAAAAGATACGGAATCAGACCAGGTGCTCGGCTTCGAACTCGGGGCCGACGATTATGTGACGAAGCCGTTCAGCCCTTTGGCGCTGGTGGCCAGAATCAAGGCGGTGAGCCGAAGGTACCAAAACACAGAACAGCGGGCTCCCGCTGATGCCGATATTCTTGAAACGGAATGCTTTAAAATCAATAAAAAAACGAGAGAGGTCTTTTTAAACGGCGTTCAAATTAAAAACTTAACCCCTAAAGAGTTTGATCTACTGTATTATCTTGTACAAAGCCCAAAACAGGTTTTTTCAAGGGAGCAGCTGCTTGAACAGGTTTGGGGGTATCAGTTCTATGGTGATGAGCGGACGGTTGACGTTCATATTAAACGGCTGAGGAAAAAGCTTGGCAGTGAGTCGCGCCCGTTTCTTTATACCGTATGGGGAGTAGGGTACAAGTTCGATGAAGATTAAGTATCTCTATCAGCTGCTGGCCAGTCATATCAGTATTTTAATTTTGGCTTTTCTCATTACGGGGGGGCTGTTTTCCCACTTTGCCAAAGATTTTGCATACCAGAGCAAAGTAGATGAGCTGACTTCCTATGGCTACCGCATCATGGGTGAAATGGAGATGCGGCCAAAAGGGACGCCGCCCATTATGAAACCTTTTGAAGAAATTTTAAGAAGCAGGCAGATCAGTTTCTTTCTGTTTAATGAAAAAAAAGAAGTCCTCATGACTCCCGCCGACTTGCGGCCGAAAAAATTGCTGCTCAGTGATGAAGAGTGGAAAGAACTCCAAGACGGAAAGGCCGTTGTCGTCAAAACCGACTTGAACCGTTTTAATGAAGAAGTATCGATTGTGGCGCTGCCCAACATCGTCAACAACGAATTCCAGGGAGGCATTCTTCTGACGGCTCCGATCAGCGGAACGGAGGAAATGATCAGCCAAATGAACCGCTTTATGCTGTATACGGCGGCAGGCGTCATCTTAATTGCCTTCCTTTTAAGCTGGCTGACATCCAAGTTCCATGTCAGCCGGATTCAGAAGCTTCGCGACGCGACGAGAAAAGTCGCCGCTGGGGATTATAACATTCATATCGAAAATCGTAATATGGATGAAATCGGCCATTTGGGCACTGACTTTAACATTATGGCCGGCAAGTTAAAGAGCTCGAGCGAAGAAATCGACCGTCTTGAAAAACGGAGAAGGCAGTTTATCACAGATGTTTCACATGAGTTAAAGACGCCTCTGACAACGATCAGCGGTTTGGTTGAAGGGATGAACAGCCAGACCATACCTGAGGATCAGCAGGAAAAATGTCTGAAGCTGATTACGGAGGAAACGAAAAGGCTGATTCGTCTCGTCAATGAAAACCTAGATTATGAAAAAATCCGCTCCAACCAAATTACATTGCAAAAACTGCATTACCCGCTGATCGAAGTTTTTGAAATCATTAAAGAGCAGCTGGCGATCCAAGCGGAGGAGAAAAATAATGAGCTGATCCTTGATGTAGAGGACCATGTGATGGTGAATGCCGATTATGACAGACTGATTCAGATCCTTGTCAACATTACGAAAAACAGCATCCAATTTACCTCGAACGGAACCGTTTGGCTGAGAGGAAGGGAAGATTACAAAGAAACGGTAATTGAAGTGGAGGATACCGGAGTCGGCATCGATCAAAAAGATATCGAAAACATTTGGGACCGTTTTTATAAAGCTGATTTGTCGCGGACAAACACGCCTTACGGAGAATACGGTCTTGGGCTGTCGATCGTCAGACAGCTCGTCGCCCTTCACAACGGAACGGTTGAGATCGAAAGCGAGAAAAACAAAGGAACAAAATTTGTCATACGTCTGCCGCTGACCGCGAGAGATGATGATGAATAGAAAACCGCCAGACAGCGTCTGGCGGTTTTTTGTTAAGCTTTAATCTTAAATTTCTGGATGAGGTGCTGCAGTTCTTCGGCGTTTTGCGCAAGGATTTGCGACGCGGCGGCGATTTCCTCCATTGAAGCAAGCTGCTCCTGGGTCGCCGCACTAACCGTTTGCGTGCTTTCCGCCGCTGTCTCGGCTACTTCTTTGACGCCGGTAATGGCGGTTTCAATTTCACTTGTCCCTGCCGTCAGGTTTTTCACTAAGTTTGTCACGTCATTGATCTGTGTGACGACCTCTGTTATCGAATTCTCGATCTTGTGAAAAGCGCCTCCGGCTTCATTGACGACAACGAGCCCTTCTTTGACTTCGCCGGTTGCGGAAATGACCGTGTTCATTGTTTGCTTCGTATCATTTTGAATGATGGCAATCAATTTTGTAATCTGTTCTGCGGAACGGGCCGATTGTTCGGCTAATGTTCTGACTTCATCCGCGACAACGGCAAAGCCTTTTCCTTGTTCTCCCGCACGGGCGGCTTCGATTGCCGCGTTTAAAGCAAGCAGGTTCGTTTGTTCAGCGATGCTCGTAATCACTTCGGTAATATTCCCGATTTCATTGGAGCGCTCTGTTAAATGTTTAAATGCTTCTGAGAGGGAGACCACCGTTTCATTAATAGACTGCATCTGAACGCTGACTTTATTAATGGCTTTCGTGCCTTCAAGCGACATCTGCGCCGTCTGGTCAGCGGTTGCGGCCGCTTTTTCGGCATTGGAAGAAATCCTTCCGGCGAATTCCGTCATTCCTTTAATAACGGTTCTGCTGTTTTCTACGCTGTCCGCCTGTTGTTCTGAGCCTGCTGCAAGCTCTTGGATCGTCGTTGAAATGTATTCGCTGGCTTTCGTGCTTTCATCCGCGCTGGCGCTTAGCTGCTGAGATGATGAAGCGACTTGATGAGAAGTTTCGCCAACTGTCTCAATGATCGCGTGAACGCCTGTTACCATTTTGTTAAACGATGCTGTTAACAATCCCAATTCATCTTTCGATTGATATGTTCCTTCAACTGTAAAATCGCCTTGCTCCGTTTGCGCAAATAATGCCTGAATATCTTTAATCGGCTTTGCGATCAGTCTTGTCATCAGAAGGCCGATAGAGACGGATAAGACAAGGGAGGCAGCCATCACAATGATGAGAAGCATGATGATCGAACCGGCTTCTTTAGAATCTTGCTGATAGATGGTTTTTGCGCTTTCGGAATTTAAGGTTTGGATCTCTTCGATTAGATGGCTGACGGCTTCTCTTTGAGGCTCCATATCTTTTAGATAAACGTCATATGCTTCCTTGTTTTTATTATCCATCGCCAAGCTGCGCATCTGTTTGCCGATGTTCTGTAATTCCGTGTATTCGCTTTTGAAGCTTTCGTATTTCTCTGATAGACTTCCAGCTAAATTCAGCTGATCGATTTCTTCCATGACGGCCGTGTTTTCTTCGTTTTTTTCGTCAATGTTTTTTTGCAGTGTTTCATTTCGGCTGTTGTCTTTCGTCACCATCAATTCAAAATTGTACGTATCAAGTTCAAGGTTGTTCGCTCTTAATGTTGCAAATAATTGATTGGGGATTAATTGCTCTTGATAGATAATCTCCGAACCCTTTGAAATTTTGCTTAAACCTCTGATCCCCTGGATGCCGACTATCGACAAAGCAAGCGCCGAAATGATGATAATGATAAACAGCTTACTTCTGATCTTTATATTTTTAAGTAGTTTCATATGTTTTCTCCCATTATTTATTTACTCATACTATCGGCTTTTTTAAATTGCTTTTGAAGACATTTATAATAAATATGCGATATCCAAGTTAAGGGAACGGACTATGTTTTAACAACTAAAAAAACCCCATAAAAAAGGGGTTTAAACAAGTACTTTTGCGAAAAATTCTTGATATAAAGCGCGGACTGCCTGTTTTTCCTGAGCTTCTTTGACACCGAACATCATGCTGACTTCTGATGAGCCCTGATTGATCATTTCGATGTTAACATGGGCCTCAGACAGCGCTTTTGACGCTCTCGCCGTTGTTCCGACATTATGGCGCATCGCTTCGCCGACCACCATGATTAAGGCAATATTGTGTTCAATTGTCACTTCATCGGCATCCAATTCTTCCTTGATCCGCTTGGCGATCCGTTGTTCAATCGCTTCATCCATTTGATCCTGCCTTAAAATAATCGTGATATCATCGATGCCTGAAGGGATGTGCTCATATGTCAGCCCGTCATCTTCAAGAATTTGCAGAACGCGTCGCCCAAATCCGATTTCGCGGTTCATCAAATATTTGCTGATGTATATGCTGCAAAAGCCGCTGTCACTGGCGATTCCGACGACTGGGCCATTGGTGTTGTCACGCTCTGCGACAACTCTTGTCCCTTCTGCAGCCGGATTGTTCGTATTTTTGATCTGAACCGGAATACGTGCGCGGAAGGCCGGAATCAGAGCTTCATCATGAAAGACGGAAAAGCCGGCATAGGACAGCTCGCGCATTTCCCGATATGTCAATTCGCGAATTTCTTTAGGATCGGAAACGATCGATGGGCTGACGGAATATACGGCATCAACATCCGTGAAGTTTTCATACAGCTCCGCTTTTAAGCCGTTGGCCAAAATGGAGCCCGTAATATCTGATCCGCTCCGCGAGAACGTAATGACTTCGCCTTCCTGGTTAAAACCGAAGAAGCCCGGAAATACGATGATGCCCTCCTGCTGTCTCAGCCGAAACAAATTATCATACGATTCGGGCAGCACTTGGGCGTTCCCCGGTTCACTCGTAACGAAAAGCCCGGCATCTTTTGGACTGACATAATGGGCTTCAGCACCCCGATGCCGGAAATAAGCAGCCACCAGCTTGGCATTGTTATCCTCTCCGCTTGCTTTTATCGCATCGATATAGCGGTCGGGGTCTTGTTTCTCACCTTCAAGCAGATGAAGCAGGTCGGAATGGATGAGATCGATCACATCTTCCGGAAGTCCCAGCTCCGCTGCGATGTCGGCATATCGTCCAACAATTGTTTTAACAAGCTCTGGCGCTTCTCCTGATAATAAATACTGCTTGGCGCAGTCAATTAACAGATCAGTGACTTTCGTATCTTGTGCATGCCGTTTCCCGGGTGCTGATACGACGACAGCTCTCCTCTCAGGATCAGAAATGACGATTTGAAAAACCTTTTCAAGCTGAGCCCCTGTTGCTAACGAACTGCCGCCAAATTTAACGACTTTCATTCATGACATCTCCTAAAGTTTAAATTTTCACAATAAATTTAATTTTTATTATCACGCTTTTCACGAGAAGAATCAAGGTTTTTCTTTTCTGAATAAACAAATGTGTTTTTGAGGAGGACTTTATCGCGAGAAATCGTTTCAAGTCCGCGTTTTATCTAGATTGATCATATTGACTATGTGAGAAAAGATGATAATATAATGAGAGGCCCTTATTGATAATGATAATCATTAGCGTTCGGCGCGAGGGGTATGTTTTTGTTGTGCAAGGAGGCTTTTGCAGCATGAAATTACTGTATTTATTGCTACTGCTCATCATTCTTTCTTTCTGTTCTATTTTCATCGGCGTTAAAGAATTGTCGCCTTTCGATCTTTTTCAATTGAATGAGGATGAAATCCAAACGCTTTACATAAGCCGGATTCCGCGTATGGTCAGCATTGTGCTCGCGGGAATGAGCCTCAGCATCTGCGGATTGATGATGCAGCAGCTGACGCGCAATAAATTTGTCTCACCGACTACAGCCGGAACAATGGATTGGGCGAGACTCGGCGTCATCATAGCCATCTTGCTTTTTTCTTCCGCCGGCATTTTTGTAAAAATGCTGTTTGCCTTTGTTTTTGCACTGATTGGCAGTTTTCTGTTTGTTAAAATTTTGGACAGAATCAAGTTTAAAGATGCCGTATTTATCCCTCTTGTCGGCTTAATGCTAGGAAGCGTTGTCAGCGCCATCTCCATTTTCATGGCTTATCAGTATAATCTCATTCAAAACGTCAATGCATGGTTTGAGGGGAATTTCTCACTGATCATGAAGGGGAGGTACGAGCTTTTATACCTGAGTATCCCGCTCGTTATCATTGCCTATCTTTTCGCCAACAAATTTACCGTGGCCGGGATGGGGGAAAGCTTTGCCGTCAATCTGGGACTGAATTATAAGCGGGTCATCAATATCGGGCTGATCATTGTATCGGTTATCTCATCCGTCGTCATTCTGACGGTCGGCACGCTTCCATTTCTGGGTCTGATCATTCCAAACATTGTCTCGATCTACCGCGGGGACCATTTGAAAAACAGTCTGCCTCATACGGCAATGCTCGGCGCCGTTTTTGTCCTGATATGTGATATTTTGGGCCGGCTCGTCATCTATCCGTATGAAATTTCTGTCGGTTTGATGGTCGGCATCATTGGAAGCGGCGTTTTTCTTTATTTGCTTTTAAGGAGAAAAGCCTATGCGTCATAAACAAAAAATGTTCGTACTGATCATCATCGCAGCTGTCTGCATCGGCTTATTCCTTTTTTACGGCCTGCCGTCCGTCTGGGAATATGCCCTGCCGAGAAGACTGACCAAAGTGTTGGCTATCATCGTCGTGGGTACAGCGATAGCATATTCTTCGATGATTTTCCAGACGATCACAAACAACAGGATTTTAACGCCCAGCATTCTCGGACTTGATTCGCTTTATGTGCTCCTGCAAACGGCCATTATTTATTTTTTCGGCGCTGCGCAATTGGCCGACCTTGGGAAGATCGGCAACTTTCTCTTATCGACGGGCCTGATGGTCTGCTTTTCATTTGCGCTGTTCGCCCTGATGTTCCGCCGCGGAGGGAAGCACATCTTTTTGCTTCTGCTTGTGGGCATCGTGTTCGGCACTTTGTTCAGAAGTTTGTCTTCCTTTATGCAGATGCTGATTGATCCGAACGAATTCCAGGTCGTCCAAAGCAAGATGTTTGCCAGCTTCAACAATTTGAATACGGACATTTTATGGCTCGCCTCGGTCATCATTCTTGCGGTTCTTGCCTACGCATGGCGGTTTAATCCGTACTTCGATGTGCTGTCGCTCGGCAGGGATCAGGCCGTCAATCTTGGGGTGGATTATGACCGGACCGTGAAGAAAATGCTGATCGTGATCGCCGTGCTTGTTTCTGTATCAACCGCGCTTGTCGGACCTATCACCTTTTTGGGGCTTCTCGTTGTCAATGTCGCGAGGGAAGTGTTCAAAACATATAAGCACAGCATCCTGATTCCAGGAGCGGTTTTGTTCAGCATCATCGCGCTTGTCGGGGGTCAGTTCATGGTTGAAAAGCTGTTTGGTTTAACGGTGACTTTGGTTGTGATCATTGATTTTATTGGCGGGATTTATTTTATTTACCTGCTGCTGAAGGAGCGTAAATGATGATAGAAGTTCAACATGTCAATAAACAGTACGGAGGCCAAACCGTTGTCGAGACGACGTCGCTGGCGATTCCAAAAGGGAAAATCACATCTTTTATCGGTCCGAACGGAGCGGGTAAAAGCACGCTGCTTTCCATGATCAGCAGACTGATCGGCATGGATTCGGGGAAAGTCCTGATCGACGGCCAAGAAATCAGTGCATACAAAAGCAATGACTTGGCTAAAAAAATCAGCATTTTAAAGCAGTCCAATCAGATCAACGTCAGGCTGACCGTCAGAGAGCTGGTCAGCTTCGGAAGATTTCCTTATTCACAGGGAAGGCTGACGAAAGAGGATTGGAGATACGTTGATGAAGCGATCGAATATATGAAACTGAGAGACATTGAATATAAACATTTGGATCAATTGAGCGGAGGTCAGTGCCAGCGAGCGTTTATCGCGATGGTCATCGCGCAGGACACCGACTATATTTTGCTGGATGAACCATTGAATAACCTTGATATGAAACATTCTGTAGATATTATGAAACTTCTGAAAGACCTCGTCGCAAAGTTTGGCAAAACAATTATCATTGTTATTCATGACATCAACTTTGCCTCGGTTTATTCAGACAGGATCGTCGCCCTGAAAAACGGGCGGATCATAAAAGAGGGGCCGACGGAAGATATCATTCAGACGCCGGTGCTGAAAGAAATCTATGATATGGATATCCCGATTCAGCAAATCGGAGATCAAAAAATCTGTGTTTACTTTAAAGGATGAGGTGATTGTAATGAAAAAACTATCATTATTTTTCATGGCGTTAATAACAGTGCTCGTCATTGCGGCGTGCGGGAGCAAATCTGCGGATTCAGATGCAAAATCTGATTCAAAAAAAGAAGAAACGGTTTCGATTAAACATAAAAGCGATACATCAGAAGTCCCGAAAAATCCGAAAAAAGTCGTTGTCTTCAACTTCGGAATGCTTGATACATTGGATGAACTGGGACTGAGTGATCGTGTTGTCGGTCTTCCAAAACAGAATCTTCCTTCATATCTTAAACAATACAAAGATAGTAAATATGAAAGCGTCGGCGGTCTGAAAGAGCCGGATTTTGAAAAAATTGCAGAGCTTGAGCCTGACTTGATCATCATCGAAGGCAGACAGTCTGAACAATACGACGAATTTAAAAAGATTGCTCCAACGATCGACATCCAGCTTGACCAGAAAAACTACATGGAAAGCTTTAAAGAAAATACTGAAAGCATCGGAAAAATCTTCGGCAAAGAAGATGCTGTGAAAGATGCCCTTGCGAAAATTGATGACCAAGTAGAGAAAGTCAATAAATTGGCGAAAGATAAAGGCGGAAAAGGATTGGTCGTCCTGACGAGTGATAAACAAATCAGCGCTTATGGAAGCGGCTCTAGATTCGGTTTGATCCACGACGTGCTCGGCGTTGCACCTGCTGATCAAAATATTGAAGCATCGCTTCACGGCCAAAGCGTCTCTTCTGAATATATTTCAGAAAAAAATCCGGATTACCTGTTTGTCATCGACCGGAGCGCTGCCATCGGTGAAAAAGGATCAGCTAAAGAAGTGATCGAAAACGACATAGTAAAATCAACAAACGCGTATAAAAACGGACATATCACATACCTTGACCCTGGCTACTGGTACTTGTCAGGCGGCGGTCTTGAGTCTGTGTCTGAAATGACGAAGGAAATCGAAAACGGTTTGAAATAAACAAGCAGGCAGCCGGCAAAGGTTCGGCTGCTTTTTTGTGCACTTTACATAAAAAAAGACACAAAAAAATCGCCCAATCGTTTAAAATAAAGTCACCACAACAAAACCTTAAACGATAGAAGGCGCTTTTTTTGTACCCAAAAGGCTGCTTATAAGCAGTATGGATTTTTCCGGTCTCATTCCAGAGAATCATGTGGCGCGCGTTGTGAGCGAAATGGTCGACCAGTTGGATGATCAGCTTTTTGACGAGTGTACAAAGAAGGCGGACGTCCTGCAATTATTCTAGATTGGCATGTTTTCCATACATTTTATTTGTATCTAATCCCTTTTTCTCCATAACTCTTAAGATAACTGCATCATAAAAAAGCAAAAGGGTTTGCTCAAATAGTGAACCCATTGGTTGAATGGTTTTATAATCGCTATCGGTTCGGTCTTTGGTTGCCCCAGGTAATTGAATCGTAAAATGAGCAAGCTTTCCAATCGTGGACTCTGGCACTAATGTAACAGCGGCAATGGTTCCGCCAATACTTTTTGCTTTTTCGGCAATGGTCACTAAACCCTTCGTTTCTCCTGAACCTGATCCGATAATTAAAATATGATTTTCTTCAAAGTTCGGGGTCACCGTTTCACCTAAAACATAAGCGTCGATCCCCATATGCATCATTCGCATAACAAAGGATTTTGCCATAAACCCTGATCTGCCAGCTCCAGCTACAAAGACCTTTTTGGATTCAAGAATTTCGTCCGCTAATTTTTCAGCTTCCTCATCAGCGATTAAGTCTACTGAAAGATTTAGCTCTTTCATGATTTCTTGTAAAAATTCAGTGGTCCTCATCGTATTAACCTTGCTGAATCATTTCTTGCATTTTTGCTGCAACAGCTTTTTTATCCGCTTGTCCAGCAATTCCTCCACCAACAATAACTAAATCCGGTTGGGCTTTGATCACTTCTGGTAGTGTTTCTAGTTTAATTCCGCCAGCGATAGCTGTTTTAGCATGTTTAACAACACGTTTTATTGTTTGAAGATCTTCGAATGAGTTCTTGCCAACGGCTTGAAGATCATAACCCGTATGTACACAAATGTAATCTGCGCCGAATGTATCCAGCTCTTTTGCTCGTGCTTCGATATCTTTCACCGCGATCAAATCAACAAGAACCTTCTTCCCTTGATTTTTCGCTTCTTCAACAGCACCTTTAATCGACTCATCTTCAGCCACACCTAGAATCGTAACGATATCCGCATTTGCTTCAGAAGCTTTCTGTACTTCATACGCTGCAGCATCCATTGTTTTTAAGTCAGCCAATACTTGCAATCCGGGGAAAGCTTCTTTTATTTCCTTCACAGCTTTAAGGCCTTCAATTTTAATAATTGGTGTACCAATCTCTACGATATCAATATGTTCTTCTACCTCTTTGACTACTTCCTTCGCTTCCGGGATGTTGACAAGATCTAACGCTAATTGTAATTTCATTGATTATTGCCTCCTACTATTTTATTTAGGCAGATTTTTATCAAATCACTTAAGGCTTCCTAATGAAAATCTGTCATAATCTATAATAGAGACAAAACTTTATCTATGTAAGTAGGCACTTTTTTCTGATATAGTATCTTAAAATAGACTAATGCAAGAGAGAGGGATTGGATGATTACTAAAACACTCAAAGGAATATATCCTGAAAAAGAATTAACATTGTCTATCCTAGAGGGGAAATGGAAACTTACTCTTTTATGTCATTTAGGTTTAAAAGGGACAAAACGCTTTTGCGAGCTTAAGCAATTAACACCTAAGATCACACAACAAATGTTAACGAATCAACTTAGAGAATTAGAGGAAAACGGACTCGTTCATCGAGAAGTATATCGTGTTGTGCCTCCTAAAGTAGAGTATTCCTTAACAGAACAAGGGGAAAGCTTATTGCCCATTCTAGATATGTTATATGACTGGGGAAAAAAACATTTAGAACATATGACGGAAAAGGATGACGGCATGTATTCTGAGAAGAAAGTCACATTGTCTGTGATAGAGGGTAAATGGAAGCTCATTATTTTATGTCATTTAGGCTTAAAAGGAACAAAGCGATTTGGAGAACTTAGAAAACTAATTCCTAAAATAACGAAGAAAATGTTGACGACTCAACTTAGGGAATTTGAAGAAGACGGACTCGTTCATCGGGAAGTATATCCAGTTGTTCCCCCTAAAGTAGAGTATTCCTTGACAAAACAAGGTGAAAGTCTATTTCCAATTCTAAAAGCATTAGAAGATTGGGGGCGCAATTATATGGAACAACATTGTGGAATTGAATGACGCTGGTTGAATTAAAAAAGGAGCAGCATACCACACACAGGTTATACTCCCCCTTTTTTAATTCAACCAATAAAATACTATATATTCTCCCATAGATAATCGATAAAGAGGCCATGTCCTACTCTCTTAAAAATTCGTTTTTTCTACGTCTTTGCTTACCATATCATCATCTTCTTCACTGTCGATTATCCAGCTTTTCTTCTCTTCATCGCCCTGCCTGAACGCCGCCGTTATCACATTTAAAAGTAAAGATGACAAAATCCTAAAACTTTAAATCGTTTTAGGATTTTGTCAACAATTTAACACCAGTTCAATCTGAACTGGTGTTAAGCATTCAGCGCGCCGGCTGCTCCTGTTTCTGCGGTTTCTTTTTCAGCGTAAATGAGAGAATAAACCCGATCAGCGCCAAAACAGCTGCAACGATAAAGGCTGAGTTCATTCCGTGAATCATTGCGTTTATCGGGCTTGAGGTGCTGGCGTTTTTGGCCGAACTGCTCATGACCGAGATTAAAACAGCTGTACCGATAGATCCGCCGATCTGGCGCATCGTATTGTTCATTGCCGTACCGTGCGGGATGAGATGATTCGGCAATGCGTTGATGCCCGCCGTTGTCAGCGGCATCATAATCATTGATGTACCGATCATCCGCAGCGTGTAAATCACAACAATGAATGTGAGTGATGTATCGATTTTCAGATCCGCAAACGGAATCGTTGTTAACAGCAAGGTGGCAAAACCGATGATGGCCAGGCCTTTGCCGCCGATCTTGTCAAAAATCCTGCCGATGATCGGAGACATGATGCCCATTGCGATCGCTCCGGGAAGCAGCATCAAACCGGAATCAAAAGCTGTAACGCTTCTAGCGTTTTGTGTATATAGCGGCAAAATCGTTTCTGTACCGATCATTAATGCAAAGACGAGCATACTCAAAAACGTAGTGATGCTGAATGTCCATGATTGGAAAACGCGGAATTCAAGTATCGGTCTTTCGATCTTCATTTGTCTGATGATAAAGAAGAGTAAGGCGATGGCGCCAATGATAAATGAGGTGACAACGGTTTGGCTTCCCCAGCCGTCTGATCCGGCGCTGCTGAATCCGTACAGCAATCCGCCGAAGCCTAAGCTGGACAGGATAATGGAAAGAATGTCCACAGATGTTTCTCTTAGTTTTGTCACGTTTTTCATCAGTATGATGACCAGTACAAGGTCAATAAGTGCAATTGGCAAAATAATATAGAATAAGTATCTCCAAGTAAAGCTGTCGACGATCCAGCCTGACAGTGTCGGCCCGATGGCAGGGGCAAAGGCGATGACCAAGCCGACCATTCCCATCGCTGATCCGCGTTTTTCAACCGGGAAAATCGTTAAAAAGATCGTTTGCATCAACGGCATCATAATCCCGGCGCCTGCGGCCTGAATAATCCGCGCAGTCAAGAGAACAGGGAAGTTAGGCGCAATCGCGCCGACGACCGTTCCGGCCGCAAATATGCTCATCGCTGTGATGACGAGCGCGCGGCTTGAAAACTTCTCTATTAAAAAGGCGGTAACCGGAATGAGAATGCCGTTCGTCAGCATGAACGCTGTCGTCAGCCATTGTCCTTTTGTTGCATCGATGTTCAAGTCTGACATAATGTGCGGCAGTGCGGTCACTAAAAGCGTTTGATTCAAAATCGCGATAAACGCTCCAGCCAAAAGCAAACCTACGATGATCTTTCGATTATATGTGTGCTGTTCAGTTTCTGTATTCATGTGAAATCCCTCTTATTCTTTCATACATATGGTTTTGATTTGTGAAATGTCATGCTGCAGCCCCTCAATTTTCCCCAAATAATCGAGAAGGGCCCGAATTAAAAACGGACGAGGCTCTTTTTCGAACAATTCCTCGCTAAGCAATCCTGCTGCAGACAGCAGTTCTTTGCTTTCAACCTCATCCTTTGAAAGCGAGGAAATCGTATCTTTCAATTTTTGCAAATGCTCGGCCAGTAATTCTTCCTTTTTCGGCGGACGGCAAAAGGCCACATTCATATAGGCGGCAATCACATCATCATTTAATGATGTTTTCTGATCTCCAGCCCGCTTTTTCTGGATGTACAAATCCATCACAGTCATGATAAAACGGGGAATCGTTTCAACATCCGGCTGTGTTTTTTCGATAGCGACTAAGAAAAGAAACTCCCTCATCAGGCCGTGAAAAATGATCACGAGATCCCATATAAACGGCTGCACCTCTTCTCCATACGCTTGAATAATGGAATCTCTGTGCCAGCTGATGATCATGGACTTCGTCTGTTTGAGGTGTTTTCTAAAAACGGAGGTATCAGGAGAAGAACCATCATTGGACATGAAGTTGATAAATTGGCGGTTTTCTCTGAACTCCGTAATTTCAAGGGCGATTTTCTTAGCAAATCTCTCTTTTGGCGTCAAAGAGGTTTCCGCATTGATTTTAGCAGATTTTTTCAGCATTTGTTGCTTATTGAAGTTGCTTAATGCCAGCAGCAGTTCCTCTTTTGATTGAAATATTTTATAAATAGAAGCCTTTGACATTTTGCATTCTTCAGCGATCGCCTGCATCGAAACATTGATATAGCCTTTTTGGGCAAACAGTTTTTTGGCAGCTTCTATGATGTCTGCTTTTTTATCCTTCATCCTTACTCCTTCTCTCACAATGATAAAACTCATGAGTCACTAAAAAACCCATGAGTTTTCATAAAAGAAATATTAGCAGACCCATCAGGTCCGGTCAATCATTTTGTTTCGGATTATTTTTTAAGTGAATCCATTCTGCCGCATCATTATAAGAAAGCACATCATCCGTCATATGCTGAAAACGTCCATGACGGATGATGTCTTCGCCGATCTTTTTCAGCAATGTCAATCCGGCTCTGAAAGGTGCAGATCCGCAGCTGATTCTCTCAATTCCGATTTCAGAAAGAAGCTTTAATGAAGGGGTAGACGCACCTGCCAGCAGATTGAGCGGACCGGAAATGCCTGTTCTCAGTTTTACAATGGTTTCAGTATCTTCAACCCCGGGGATAAATATGCAGTCTGCACCCGCTTGCCGGTATAGATTTGCCCGCTCGACGGCTGACTGGAGGCGGAAGCCGGGATCGCCTGCTTTTAGCCAATACACATCAGTGCGTGCATTGATAAAAAGAGGGACATTCAGGTCTCTGATCGCCGCGATTTTTTTGGCCTGCAATAAAACATCACTCAGGGGCTGATCGGGATTTCCTGTTCCATCTTCAAGATTAATGCCGACAACACCGGCTGCAATGACTTTTCTGACATGATCAGCGACTTCTTCAGGTGATGTGCCGCAGCCTGCTTCAATATCTGCACTGACGGGGACATCGACTGAATTAACGATCGTTCTTAATGTTTCAAGTAATTTTTCAAAGGGGAGGTTTTCACCGTCTTTACAGCCCCAAGACATGGCGATCCCGGCGCTTGTTGTTCCAATGGCTTTAAAACCGTTTTGCTGAAATGATTTGGCGCTTGCCGAATCCCAGGCATTCGGGAGTACAAAGGTGCCAGGCTGATGATGGAGCTGCTGAAAGGCCTTAAATTTCGTAAATTGCTTCATATATTCCACTCCTTTTGTAAAACATTTTAAATGTTTTATCTTTCGATGCTCATCGAAATGTGGAATGTGAAGCATGAAAAAAGGCTATCGCTTACCGATAGCCTAAAGGTTTCTATTCGAGTTTAAAGCCTTGCTTCTCAAGCATTGCGCGGATGTGCGGATAATACACGCGATTGTAATAAGCGGAAATGCCTTGTGACCAGTTTCTTGATTCCTGTCCGTTTGTGCGCTGTTTCATGTATTCGGACATTTCTTCATCGTACGCGTCAATCAGCGGTTTTACATCTGAATGATATGTTTCGCTGTGTCTGACCGCTTGTTCAGGCAGGCGCGGCTTTTTCGCAGAGCGGTCCGCCGGATGGCCGACGACAAGGCCTGCGACAGGAAAGACATATTCGGGAATGTCGAGCAGCTCAATCAGTTCTTCAGCGCGGCCGCGGACTGCGCCGATCGGAACAGTGCCAAGTCCCAACGATTCGGCGGCAGCTGTTGCAGTTCCGAGGGCGATGCCGGCGTCGACTGCACCGACGAGCACGGATTCGACTCCGTCTGTTATCGCAAGGTTCTGGTCGTTTTTCTCAAGAGCGATTTTCGCCCGGTTGAAATCAGCGCAGAATAAGAGGAAAACGGGAGCTTGTTCGATCCAGGTCTGTCCTCCGGCCAGTTCGGCAATTTTCTTTTTCCTTTCCTGATCCTGAACGGTGATAACGGTAACCTGTTGGCCGTTGATCGATGTCGGAGCGGCTTGGACGGCTTCGATGATGCTGTCCAGCTGCTCCGGGTTGACGGGCTCATCAGTATAGCTGCGGATGGATCTGTGGTCTGTCAATGTTTTCAATACTTCATTCATGTTTTTCGCCTATCCCTTCTTATTTAAGTCGTCCTGAGTGCGTACCACATTGAGCGGCTCAGCTAAAAGATCGCCTGCTGCTTGAACAAACGTTTGAAAATGCTCTGTCTGATTATGGGCATTAAGCGCTTCTTCGTCTTTCCATTGTTCAAGCATGACAAATGTATTGGCATTTTCCACATCCTCGAACAGCTGGTATTGAGCGTTCCCTGCTTCAGCTCTTGAATGCTTCAGCAATGGATGCACGCTTTCTAGAAATGATTCGCGTTTTTCTGGTTTTACTTTCATGTAGGCTTGCAATACGATCATCGGATAAAACCTCCGTCATTAAATTTAGAATACCTTTTGCCTTATGTTGTATGCATTCGGTTTATTGTTCGAAAGTCATCGAACAATTGAATCGTATCATGGAGATCATCTGGCGGCAACCATTTTGCATTTTAGGGCAATTGTCTTGAAGTGAAGATTATGATACATTTAACCCATGAAAACACATGACATGAAGTTAATCTCCGTTCTTCAGGCGCTGAGTGATCCGGTCAGACTGGAAATTGTCAAAGCTTTGGCGGAAACAACCGAAAAAACGTGCGGTGCCTGCACCAATCTCAAAGTCGCTAAATCAACGCTGTCCCACCATTTCAAAGTGCTTAGGGAGGCAGGCATTCTCCAAGTGCGGATCGAAGGGAAGCATCATTACTATTCGCTTTGCAGAGATGAGCTTGAACAGCAGTTTCCGGGATTGATCTGTGCGGTCCTTCATGTTGACAAAGAACGGTGGTAAGCTTGCGGCGCCTCATACAGAAACTGAATTTCGGGGCTAATTGGATACCGGCAGACGGACTCTGCCGGTACATTTGTATTATCCGCACACCGCTTGATAAAGCTTGACAACGCCTTCATCAATTTGATCCATGCCGATTTTTGCAAATCCCAACACAAGAGACGCCGTTCCGGTGCGAATCTCTTTCTTACTATTTAAACTAAACCGGTTCATGCCGTATACTTCAACCCGGTTTTCCCTGGCCCTCATCAATATCTCTTCTTCACTGCGTTCTGTTTCAAAATCAGCCACAAAATGCAGCCCTGCGCTCGCACCTTTGATTTTCACCCGTCCTGTGAAGGTTTTCTCAAGGCTGCCGATCAGCCTTGTCCGTTTCTCCTCATAAATCTGGTTCATTTTTTTGATGTGCTTTTGATATTCCCCTGATTCAATCAATTCCTGAAGCGCAAATTGCGTCAGGACGCTGCTTGATTGAATCGAAAAATGATGCCTTTTTCTGTAGCGTTTCAAAAGCTTTTGCGGAAGTACCATATAGCTGATTCTAAGGCCGGGAAGAAGCGACTTTGAAAACGTTCCGATGTAAATGACTTTTTCAGAGCGGTCAAGGCTTTGCAGAGCCGGGATCGTATCGCTGCCGTATTTAAACTCGCTGTCATAATCATCTTCAACAATATAGCGGTCTTCTCCATCAGAAACCCAGTTCAAAAGCTGAATCCTTCTTGATACAGGCATGATGATCCCCGTCGGAAACTGGTGTGAAGGCGTGACAAACAGCACGTCGGGGTCCAGGGCTTGAATATCGCTGATTCGTATTCCTTTATGATCAAGGCCAATCGTGACAACCCGTTTCCGCTCATTTTTCAACAATTGATAAATGCGGCTGTAGCCCGGCTCTTCCATCGCATATAAAGCAGATTCCGGAAGAAGATCTTGAATGATATGAATGAGCGGCTGAGTGCCGGCGCTGATCACGATTTGCTCCGGGTGGCACTTGACACCTCTCGTTAAAGCGATGAATCGTGCGATCGTTTGACGCACTTGGTAGACGCCTTGAGGATGCGTCATTTCCCCGAGTTCATCGGTATGGGAAGCGACGGCTTTTTGCTCACAGCGAAGCCATGTTTTGAAAGGGAAATGAGCCGTATCAACGCTCATATGAGAAAAAGAAATCCAGCCGCTGCCTCTGTTTTCTCCTTCAGCCAATTCTTTTTCGAGCTGGAGCGGCTTTGAATGCTCGGTGGCGTGGAACGTTTCGATCTGCTCCACAAAAAAGCCTTTTCTTTCCTTTGAATAAAGGTATCCTTCGGCAAGAAGCTGCTGGTAAGCTGCATTGACGGAATTAATGCTGACGTTCAGTGCTTTGGCAAGCTCGCGTTTTGAGGGCAGCTTTTTGCCGGGCAAAAGATTTCGGCTGAAAATTTCTTCTTTGATTCTTTGATAAATTTGATGATAAATATAATCCGCGTCTTCAGAGCGGTCAATCGGTATTGTGATCATAGCGCCTCCTTCTGGTACCTTGAAAAATAAAAAGTTGGCACTTTTCATCATACCAAATAATATTCAGAATAATAAGAAATAAAAAGGGGGAGAGATGATTCATGAGTCTTAACACAACAGCATTCACTACGAAAGATTGGCAGGCAAAACGGGATCAATATGTGGCAAGAGGGGTCGCAAATGGCAACCGCCATCTTGCAGCAAGGGGAGAAGGCGCGGTTTTATATGATATCGACGGCCGGCGTTTTATCGATTTCGCAGGAGCGATCGGTACAATAAACGTCGGGCATTCCCATCCGAAGGTCGTGGAAGCGGTGAAGCGGCAGGCCGGCGAGCTGATCCACCCCGGCTTTAATGTCATGATGTATCCGGCATATCTGGAGTTGGCGGAAAAGCTTTGTCAGCTTGCACCAGGCACTCACGATAAAAAAGCCATTTTCTTAAACTCGGGGGCAGAAGCTGTCGAAAATGCCGTGAAAATCGCGAGAAAATATACAAATCGCCAAGCGGTTGTTTCTTTTACCCGCGGATTTCACGGCCGTACAAACATGACGATGAGCATGACCAGCAAGGTGAAGCCATATAAGTTCGGCTTCGGGCCATTCGCACCTGAAGTCTATCAGGCACCGTTTCCCTACTATTATCAAAAGCCGGAAGGAATGACTGATGAAAGCTATGATGACATTGTGATTCAGGCTTTTGACGATTTCTTTGTTTCTGCTGTTGCTCCGGAAACGGTCGCATGCCTCGTGATGGAGCCGGTGCAAGGAGAAGGCGGCTTTATCATTCCTTCGAAACGGTTTGTGCAGCATGTCGCCGGCTTCTGCCAAAAACACGGAATCGTTTTTGTCGCCGATGAAATTCAAACGGGCTTTGCCAGAACCGGCAAGTATTTTGCAATTGAGCATTTTGATGTGGTGCCTGACCTTGTGACGGTATCAAAATCGCTTGCCGCCGGCGTTCCGCTCAGCGGTGTCATCGGGCGTGCAGAAATGGTTGATACCGCAGACCCAGGGGAACTCGGCGGCACATACGCCGGAAGTCCGCTCGGCTGTGTCGCCGCTCTGGCAGTGCTCGATATCATCGAGGCAGAACAGCTGAACAAGCGCTCTGAGGAAATCGGTAAAGCGATCGAAAATAAAGCGCTTGAATGGAAAACAACATACCCGCAGATTGGCGAAGTCCGCAGACTTGGCGCAATGGCGGCGATTGAAATCGTCAAGGATCAAGGGACACGCCAGCCGGATAAAGCGGCCGCGGCTAAGATGGCAAAGTATGCAAATGAACACGGCCTGCTGTTGTTGACGGCAGGAATCAACGGCAATATTATCCGCTTTTTGTCTCCGCTCGTGATCACGGACGAACTGCTTCAAGAAGGGCTCGGCATCATCGAAGAAGCGCTGGAACAACTCTAGTTTGACAGCTTCAACAAAGGGGGCGGATTTTCATGGGAAAATACGAAATGAAAAAGTCAATGTCGCAGACAGATGTGTTATTTTTGGCAATCGGAGCTATGCTGGGCTGGGGCTGGGTCGTTCTTTCAGGAGACTGGATTTTGACAGCCGGCTTTTTAGGCAGCACCATCGCGTTTATCATCGGCGGGATTCTTGTGATATTGATCGGTTTAACTTATGCGGAGCTTTCTTCTGCGATCCCGGAGACGGGGGGAGGACTGATTTTCGTCTACAGGGCGTTCGGGCGAAAGCCGGCGTTCATCGCGGCCTGGGGCGTGCTGTTCGGCTATGTTTCAGTGATCACCTTTGAAGCGGTCGCACTGCCGACTGTGATCGATTATGTACTGCCTGTTGAGCATCAAGGGTTTTTGTGGTCGCTCAGCAGCTGGGATGTGTATCTTACCTGGGTTTTGATTGGTTCCGGAGGAGCGGTCATTTTGACCGCGCTCAACTATTTCGGCGTCAAGCCGGCAGCTGTTTTTCAGTCGGTCTTTACGATTGCAATCATCGCAACCGGCTTTCTGCTATTGAGCGGCGCTTTAGTAAACGGTGATTTTGAAAATGTACAGCCGCTCTTTAAAGACGGTTTTTCCGGAATGATGTCCGTCCTCGTCATGATCCCGTTTTTGTTTGTCGGGTTTGACGTGATTCCTCAGGTGGCGGCAGAAATCAATGCGCCGAAAAAAATCATCGGCAAAATTTTAATCATTTCGATTATCAGCGCGGTTGTGTTCTACCTTTTAATCGTTTTCGGCGTGACGATGGGATTATCTGAAAGCGAGCTGGCGGCGACTTCTTTGGCGACTGCAGACGCCATGGTCAATCTTCTTGGCAGCCAGATGTTCGGCACTGTCCTGGTACTTGGAGGTGTGGCCGGCATTATCACGAGCTGGAACGCGTTTATCATCGGCGCGAGCCGCATCTTGTTTGCAATGGCTGAAAAGGGGATGGTTCCGAAATGGTTCGGCTACATCCATCCGAAGTATAAGACGCCGACACATGCGATTTTGTTCCTTGGAGCGCTGGCGTTCTTCGCTCCGCTTTTGGGGCGCCCTGCCCTCGTGTGGATCGTCAATGCCGGGGGAACCGGGATTATTGTCGGGTATTTGATCGTGTCAATTGCATTCCTGAAGCTGAGAAAAACAGAGCCGGACTTAAACAGACCTTATAAAATCAATAAGTGGAAAACAACGGGTTTATCTGCTATCCTCTTAAGTGTTATCTTTCTTGCCTTTTATTTGCCGGGCATGCCGGCCGCATTGTCGTGGCCGTATGAATGGCTGATATTGGCGGGATGGACATTGATCGGATTGATTTTATACAACAGCAATTCAAATCATAAAGGGGAGGAGATTCAACATGACCAGCATGCTAGAAGTGTTTAACCCGGCGACTGGAGAAAAAATCAAAGCGGTTCCCCGGCAATCCGGAAAGGAAGTCGAAGAAGCGGTCGAGCGGTCGCATGAAGCGTTTCAAACATGGTCCAAAACATCTGCTTCTGAAAGAGCGGGCTTGCTGAAAAAATGGTTTGACCTCATTGTGGAGCAAAAAGAAGAACTGGCGAAGCTGATTACGCTTGAGAACGGAAAACCTTATCAAGAAGCACATGGGGAAGTGATGTACGCCGCGGGCTATATCGAGTGGTATGCAGAGGAGGCGAAGCGCGTCTACGGCAGAACGGTTCCCGCATCTGTCACCAATAAGCGGATTGTCGTCACCCGTCAGGCTGTCGGTCCCGTTGCGGCCATCACGCCGTGGAACTTTCCGGCAGCGATGATCACGCGTAAAGCGGCGCCGGCACTCGCGGCGGGCTGCACCTTTATCATCAAGCCTGCTCCTGATACGCCATTGACAGCGCTTGAGCTGGTGCGCCTCGGACATGAAGCCGGCATTCCGAAAGACGTCCTTCAATGTGTAAACGGCGATGGGGAAGAGATCGGTTCTATTTTTACGAGCCATCCATTGATCCGCAAAATTACATTTACCGGGTCAACGCCTGTCGGCAAACATTTGATCAAAAACAGCGCCGATACGGTGAAGCATGTATCAATGGAGCTTGGCGGACATGCGCCGCTGATCGTTGATGAAGATGCAAATATTGACCTGGCCGTTCAACAGACAATGCTTTCGAAATACAGAAATGCCGGACAAACCTGTGTCTGTGCAAACCGTCTGATCGTCCATGAATCGATCAAGGACGAATTTGCAGAAAAACTCCGTGCAGAAGTCACCAAACTGAAAGTGGGGAACGGGCTTGACGAAGGTGTTTCAGTCGGTCCGATCATCAATAAAAAGGGCTTTCAGAAAATCGTCGATCAAATAAATGATGCGGTCGATAAAGGTGCAAAGGTTTTGATTGGCGCGGAATATGAACGTGATGATGAGAAATCATGCTATTTTGTTCATCCGACAGTACTGACGGATGTGGATGCTTCGATGACGATCATGCATGAGGAAACATTTGGTCCTGTTGCGCCGATTACGACTTTCAAAACATTGGACGAAGCGATCAAGCTTGCCAATGATACGCCATACGGCTTAGCCGCGTATTTCTTTACGGAAAACTACCGCCGCGGCATCTATTTGTCGGAAAACCTTGATTACGGTATTCTCGGCTGGAATGACGGCGGGCCGTCAACCGTACAAGCGCCGTTCGGCGGCATGAAGGAGAGCGGAATCGGCCGTGAAGGCGGACTGGAGGGCATAGAGCCTTATTTGGAAACGAAGTATTTGTCCATCGGTTTGGATGAGTAGTAACAGAGCAGAGCCCGTCCGGGGCAATCCGGGCGGGCTCTTTTTTACGCATTCACATTTTCGGCGCTCATTTTATTCTTTCTGGGCTGATAGGAGACGTAAAAAATGCCCAGCAGAAGAAGAGCAATGCCGGCCCATGAAATAAGAGGCAGAGACTCTCTGACAAGCGCGGTCCCCAAAAGCGATGCGGTGAGCGGCTCGGCCAATGACAGGGTAACGGCTGTTGAAGCGGGTATTTTTGAAAGCCCTGCAGTAAACAAGAGATAGGCCGCTCCAGTGGCGATCACCCCGATATATACGCTCACAGCCATTCCCTGCACGGAGACGATCCAGCCAAGGTCATAGAGAAATAATAACGGCGCCAGCAGTACACCGCCTAAAGAGAAAACAACACCCGTAACAGCCTCAGGCTTTTGCTTTTGAAGAAGCTGTTTGCTAGTCAGCGTGTAAACGGCAAAGGAAAGCCCTGCCCCGAGCGCCAGCAAAATCCCTAAAAAGCTGCCTCCTGAGGAGGCGGATGGAATAAACAATAAAGATACGCCTGCTATTGCTGCCATCGTTGCGATCCACCATCTTGTCCGAGGGACCTTTTGATAGATGAGCCATTCGAGGCAGCCTGCGATAATCGGAGCGCTGCCGATCGCGACAACCGTTCCGACGGCAATGCCGGATAAGCTGACGGCTGAAAAAAAGAAAGGCTGGTAAAATGCCATGCTCAAGGCTGCGATGATGAGTGTTCGAACAGGCCAGCCTTCGCGTTTCAACTGTCCGCGGAAAGCCGCGAAAAGCAGCAGGGTTAAGCCGCCGACTGCCATTCTGACGGCGCCAAAAACGACGGGTGCCGCTTCTTTTGGCGCAAATGCCTGGGTTGTTCCCGTCGTTCCCCATAACATGGCGGCAAGCAAGACAAATAGAATGGATATCCTCATACTCTGATCTCTCCCCACGAAAAACTCGGTCATTAAGAGCTTTTTTTATTGTAAGACAAGTTTGACTTTTTTTAAATCGCCGTTGTATAAAAAGAGGCATGTTGATGAGATGACCGCGCCGACGGTGCCGGACTTTACGCCATTCGGGTCCCGCAAAAGGAATAGGCTAAAAATCGAAAAATAATGGAGGAACCGGATGAAGAAATGAAAGTTCGTTACAGGCGGATGTTCGAGGGGAAAACAAATGTTTAATAGTGAGCAGAAAGCCATTGAGTACGCCATTCAAGAAGAAAATATAAACAGAAAAATAGATTTGAATGATGAAACGTAATTGTTTTTCGATGCTCCGAATCGGACGGAAATGGCTCACTTCATTCATCAAAATAACAAATATCAATGGTGTCACAGCTTAAATCAGTCGTTTTGAAATGGGATAACCCCAATTTAAACGCTACTGCCGAATTCAAAACCCCTTAAACTTAGGGATTGCTGATACGGGATACGATATTGCACAGACCGTCGATGAAAAAACGGGCATTTATTATGAGATTACGCCTGAATAGTCTGAGACGCCTCCTTTCCAGAAAGATGAGAGAGTTTAAAAAGGCTGCCGAGATCTCTCGACAGCCTAAAGCTTTTTTTACGATTTTTTTCTGCGTACTGTTACGAACAATGCCGTTCCCCCAAGCAATACGGCCAGGATCGACAAAATGAGGGAAGCGGTTTGAATACCTGAGTTTCCCTGTGTTTCTGCCGGACTCTCTTTTGTTGTTGCTCCATGTTCATCAACCGTTTCGTGTCCGAGCTTGGAAGCATCGACGATGTTTGTCATCGAGTGGGGGGTATCGGCGTCTTCATCACCGGTCCATTCGACAATGCTTCCGTCTTTATAATACTGGAAGGCGTCCCATGCGGCTTGCTGTTCTTTATCAGGGTTTTTCGCCGTGAAGGTAAACTGCTGGAATTGCCCCGGCTGAATGCCTCCGTCTTTAGCTTCCCATGTCACCCTTGTCACTTTTCCATCTTTTTCTTCAGTGCTCGTTTTCCAGCCGGGGACAGGCTCATGCTGCTGGAATTCAACGCCGTTCGGCATACTGAGAACGACTTTTGTCGTTGCAATATCTTTTTCAACCGGTACTTTGATTGTATATGTTTCCCATGATCCCGCCGCGGATTCGTCCGGTTTTACGGTGACGTGGGCGCTGACAGGTGCGGCAATAAGCAGAAGCGCTGCACATACGGCGCTTAAAAACATGTTTCGTTTAAACATTGACATCAAAACTCCTTTTTATTGATTTTTGCGTTAAAAACCGTTCTGGTTTCATCAAATGATGCTGTTAATCCATGCACCCGGATTTTCCAGATACCTTCTTCGTTCAAGTTTAAATTTTTTGACTGGAACACGCCCTTTTCATTTTTGGAAAGGGTGAAGGTGCTTTCCTTGCTGTCGCCGAAAAGCCCTGTTTTCGAGACCGTTAAGTCGATTTTCTGAATATCTTTGATCACTTCTCCGTTCCGGTCCCTGACAATGACTTCAAATGTATTCGATCCGGGCATGTTCGGGCTGATTCTCAGTGACAGGGTTTCTCCGTCCGTCAGCTGTTTTGTTTCATTAAACGGCTGCGGAAGCGGTGCCGGCGGGCTTGGAATATTGGTGAAAACGGCTGTTGTCAAGAGAATGAGAAGTCCGATTGCCCATTCGGCTTTGATCGTGCGTCCAGAGTTTTTCGGTTTTTTTCTGAAGCGGACATAATGAAATGCTCCGAAGCCGATCATCATCAGGACGAGTGCTGATTTCATGAGAAGCGTTTTTCCGTAATGGGTCTCCAGAAGGTTATTCAATGTGTGCACAATGAAAAAACTGTTTAACAGTCCAGAAAACACGATCATCCCCGCTGAACCGAGCGCCCATGGTGAAAATCGTCTGATCGTCGCCCAAATATGGTCTTTATCAGGCTTGAGCCAGTCTTTTCCGAAAAACAGCACAATGGCCGCGAGCCCCCCGGTCCAGACGGAAGCTGCCGTCAAGTGAATGAAGTCCATAGCTGTCGTCATATAGCTGTAGCTCGTTGCAGCGGCATGGCCGGAAAGTGATTTCACAAATAAAAGACCCATAAACAGGATCATACCCGCTATGCCGTTCAACCGGCCGGCTTTCAGCGAGAAAACGGCAAGCAGAGTGATCAAGGCGATGTTGATCATCCATAACATCCCGCCTGTCGTATGCAGAAGCGTTTCCTTTAACAGCCCAGGCTGAAAGGCATCTGCCCATGAAACACCAGCATTTGTTTTTGTCTGCAGCGGCAGCTGAATGATGATGGCAGCGCCGATGAAAAGGAGTGCGAGCTTCATAACCCGCTGAACGCGGCGGCGCCTGTTTTGCGGCCAGCCGTTTTCCGGACGGTGCCAGACAAGCTGAAAAAGGACGGCTCCCATGAACAGGGAAAAGCCTGTATAAAGAAGCGCGCGTTCGATGACGGTATCGGCCGAAGGCAGGTTTGCCGAGCCGCTCTGCTGGTCTTTCGGCAATCCGCCTTGTATGTTCCCGATGCTGAATGGGATCGTTCCTGAAACGGGATGCCCGTCAGCTGAGACGGCCCGCCATTCAGCCGAATAAATATCATCCTTTAAATTGTTATTCAGCTTGACGGTCATGATTTTTGGGTTTTGCGGATCGATTTGAGTCTTGCCTGAATCGACGCGCTTGCCCGAAGAATTTCTGACCGTTATCGAATGAAACCCTTCCTGTATCGCTTCATTGAACTCAATTTTCATTTGGTCCGGCGCTTTTTTCAGCTCTTGGTTTTCTGCAGGCGCCGAATTGACGATATAAGCGTGAGCAAAGGCGGCTTTTGGCAGCAGGATGAAACAAAGAACGGCCATGACTGTCCAGAGTGTTGCTCTTTTCATAACATTCATCCAATCTTTCATCAAAAATTTCACGTTTTCAGGCTGCAGCAGCTGTCCTTCATATTTTTCTGAATGTCTCGCGCTGCATCATCGAAAGATAAAAGCTTTCCCCCGAAACCCTTTTTAAATTTCTCCGCATCAGCTGCCGAAGCGAACGGAATCGCCTGCGGCTCGCAGCAATGCAAATGCAGCTCCGCATCCAGCAGAAAAACGGCCATTCTTGCGCTGATCGTTGTATCCAATAAAAAGTCCCTGCAGATGATCTGTGATATATCATCCTTTATTTTTTCATAACGCAGCATGGCGCAGTGGGCACAGCAAAAGTGTTCAATCCGGCTGTCGGTTCTTACGATCTGCACGGACAGCCTCGAGTTTGCCGCTCCTTTTCCGCAAACGAAACAAAGCTGACCCGGCTGCTGTTTCGGCCGGTTTAAAGCGATTCCGCCCGCCGTCTTGATGACTTGGCCGTTTTCGATAAGCGGTTTAATATCACGGTACACTGTCATTTCCGAGACGTTCAGTCTTTTTGAAATGTCCGAAATCCGGAGCGTCTCCTCTTCTTTGATCCATGATAAAATTTGCTGCCTCCGTTTAATTGGTAGCATTCTCCCCCTCCATTCTTCATTCCTATATGTATTAGCCTAGTAGATTGAAGCAAAAGAAACAAGCAGGAGATGATAAAAAATGTGATAATATGTTGAACTTTAACAACGGTGTTTTGCAGTGCGCATTTCCTGATGGGAAATGGGTGAAACGGTACGGTTTCAAAATTCTTTTGTCAGGAAATGTAACAGGTTTGAACGCTTTAGCAAAGCAATGTGAAATAATAATACGGAGTTCAACAACTGCAGAGGGGAGGGAGAATATGGGGAAACAAAGGTTGGTTTTAATAGGAAACGGCATGGCGGGGGTTCGTTCGATTGAAGAGATTTTAAAGCTGGAAAAGGAGTTTGAGATCGTCATCATCGGCAGCGAGCCCCATCTGAATTATAATCGCATTTTGCTGTCTTCCGTCCTTCAGGGCGAAGCTGATATGCCGGATATAACGCTCAGCACCCGCAGCTGGTATGAAGAAAACGGGATTGCTCTTTATACTGGAGAAACAGCTGTCAGAATCAACACTGATAAGCGGACGGTGGCTACTGACCAAAACCGTGAAATATCCTATGACAAGCTGATTATCGCGACAGGATCTTCCCCGTTTATCCTCCCGATTCAGGGTGCAGACAAAGAAGGGGTATATGGATTTCGCACGATAGAAGACTGCCGGGCATTCATAGATGCATCAAGACAGTTTCAAAAAGCGGTCGTCATCGGCGGAGGTATTTTAGGGCTTGAGGCGGCGATGGGACTTGTGAATCTTGGGATGGACGTCGATGTGGTACAGCATTCCTCCCATATCATGCAAAGCCAGCTTGACCCGCCTGCATCTGCCATGCTGCAGGATGAGCTGGAACGCCGGGGCATTCGTTTTCTTTTAGAAAAAGATACGGAAGAGATTTTGGGAACGGGCCGAGCCGAGGGGATGCGGTTCAAGGACGGAACGAAGATTCGCGCCGATCTGATCGTCATGGCTGCCGGTGTCAGACCGAATATTGAGCTGGCAAAGACGAGCGGCATTTCGATCAACAGGGGCATCATCGTCAACGACTATATGCAGACAAATGTCCCAAATGTTTATGCTGTCGGAGAATGTGCGGAGCATAATGGAATCGTATATGGATTGATCAAGCCGTTATATGAGCAGGGAGAAGTGCTGGCAAAGCATATTTGCGGCTCGGAATGCGGCGGATATCATGGGTCCGTCCAGTCCGCAACTTTGAAAATAGCGGGAGTCGACGTATTTTCAGCGGGCAACATCACAGAGGATGAAACGACAACGGCCATCAAACTACTTGATGAGTCAGCCGGAATTTATAAAAAAGCGGTTTTTCAAGCTGACAAAATGGCCGGTGTCATCTTATACGGGGACACAAGCAGCAAACAAAAGCTGCTCGAAAGCATCGTAAAACAAAGGGATATTACAGTTGTGAAAAAAGAGTTTTTTCAATCCGGGGAAGAAAATTCAGTTGCTTCAATGCCGCTTGGAGAAACGATCTGCCAATGCAATGCGGTTTCAAAAGGAACGATTATCGAAGCCGTCCGCATCCACGGGTTGAAAACGGCTGATGATGTGAAGCGCTGTACAAAGGCTTCCGCATCCTGCGGAGGCTGCAAACCGTTGATCGAAGAATTGCTGATTCATGCCTCAGATCAGCAATATGACGCACAGATCGCAAATAAAGCGATGTGCTCCTGCACTTCATTAACGGAAGATGAAGTCGTGAACGAAATACAGATGAGACATCTTTCTTCCGTTCAGGACGTCATCTCAGCGCTGGGATGGAAAAACAGCAGCGGATGCTCTTACTGCGTGCCTGCGATTCATTATTATTTAAGGATGATTCGGCCGCGGGCGGAAGAAAGCGTCCTGTTTGAGCCGGAGCAGGAAGGCGGCACATCCGTGCTTGTTCCGCAAATGTACGGAGGACGGACAAATGCCGATGAGCTGAAAAGGATTGCCGATGTGATCGAAAAATACCACATTCCCCAGGCATTTATTACACACGGGCAAAGGCTGAGGCTCTCAGGAGTCAAACGGGAGCATCTGCAAAGCGTAAAAGAAGAGCTGCAAATGCCTGTTTGTCCGCCGCAGAAGCAGGCGATCGGCACGATTAAAACATGTTCATGCGGACCTGATGACGCGGTTCAAACATTGGCGGCTGATTTGGAAAGAGCAGCGGAATCCCTGCTGATTCCGGCGAAAGTCTCGATCGGAATATCGGCATGCTTGGATGATTGTGTATATGCAGCCGTACAGGATATCGGAATCCTTAAGGCAAACAGAGGATGGGACATATATGCCGGCGGTCAAGGAGGCCAAAACGCTTCTGCCGGAGAGCTGCTGTCTGTGGCTGAAACGGCGGCGGAAGCTGGAGAATTGCTTAAAGGTTTTCTCCAGTATTACCGTGAAACGGCAAATTACCTTGAACAAATCAGGCAGTGGATCGAACGCGTCGGCATCATTCATATAAGAGAGGTTTTATTTGATAACTGGCTTCGAAGTCAGCTGATCGAACGGCTCAAAGCAGAAAAGAGGCTGATGGAGCAAGAAATGATAAAAGGGCTGATGTGAAGTGACAGAGTTCATGCTGAAATACTTTCGCACAAAGCAGAAAGAAGTACAATCCGAAAAAACGTATGATACGCAATGCCCATTTTGCAGCATGCAATGCAAAATGCAGCTTATCGAACAAACGATTGTTACAAGAAAAAAGTACAGCGCGGTTGGAAAAGACAATCCGACAACAAAAGGGCGCTTATGCATGAAAGGAATGAACGCTCATCAGCATGCATTTCATTCAGAGAGGATCACCCACCCGCTGCTCAAAAAGAACGGCGAGTTTGTGCGTGTCTCCTGGGAAGAAGCGCTTCAATATATCAGAGAGCAAGTGACAAGCATCCAAACTAAAGACGGTCATGATGCATTAGGGGTTTACGGAAGCGCGTCTATTACAAACGAAGAAGCCTATCTGCTCGGAAAATTCGCCCGTGTGGCCTTGCAAACGAAGCATATTGACTATAACGGCAGGCTCTGCATGTCAGCCGCGGCAACAGCGGCAAATCAAACCTTCGGGATGGATCGGGGGCTGACAAATGCACTTTCTGAGGTTCCGCATGCAAGAGTGATCATGCTTGCCGGCACAAACATCGCCGAATGCCAGCCGACGATCATGCCTTATGTTGAAGAAGCGAAAGAAAACGGCGCCTATATCATCGTCATTGACCCCCGTGAAACGGCAACAGCCCAAATCGCTGATCTGCATATGAAGATAAAGCCCGGGACAGATGCCGCCCTTGCAAACGGCATGCTGAAGATCATCATTGAAGAGCGGCTCACAGACGAGGCTTTCATCAAACAGAGGGCAGAAGGCTTTGAGGGTGTGAAGCGCTATGTGACATCTTTGTCTTTGGAGGATATTTCAGAGCAGACCGGTGTACCGATTGAACAGATGAGAAAGGCTGCCGTGAAATTTGCCCGTGAAGAAACGGGCATGCTCTTTACCGCAAGAGGAGTTGAGCAGCAGACAGACGGAACGGCAGCTGTCAGGAATTTACTGAATATTCTAATATCCGTTGGGAAGATCGGCAAATTCGGCTGCGGCTACGGGGCCATCACGGGACAAGGAAACGGACAGGGAGCAAGAGAGCATGGCCAAAAAGCAGATCAGCTGCCCGGATACCGTTCGATCGAAAATCAAAAAGACCGTGCTTATATTGCAAATATTTGGGGAATTGCGGAGGAAAACCTGCCGCAAAAAGGGGTCTCGGCTTTTGAAATGATGAAAAAGGTTCATGAGGGAGAGATTACCGGAATGTTTTTGATGTGTTCAAATCCTGCCGTATCCAATCCGAATGCCAATTTTGTCAAAGCAGCTTTAAAAAAACTTAAGTTTTTTGCGGCAGTCGATTTGTTTATTTCAGAGACGGCAAGGCTTGCAGATGTCATTCTGCCCGCTTCATCCTATCTTGAAGACGAAGGGACGATGACGAATGTAGAAGGCAGGGTGACATTAAGGGAGGCATCGAAACCATGCCTCGGGGAAGCAAGGCATGACTGGCAGATTATTTGCGACATCGCAGCTGCGCTTGGAAAAGGCCGTTTTTTCTCCTATGAATCTGCTGAGGACATTTTTAATGAACTCCGCAAAGCGAGCCGGGGCGGAATCGCCGACTATTCGGGAATCACCTATGAACGGATCAGAAAGGAAGGCGGCATTTTGTGGCCTTGTCCTGAACACCGGCACCCGGGGACAAAGCGTCTGTTTGAAACGGAATTCTCTCATCCGGACAAAAAAGCAAAAATGTGTGTCGTTCCAAATGAACCGACTGTTAAAAAAGACGAGCCGACTGAAGATTATCCGCTGTGTTTAACGACCGGGAGGGTGATGTCACACTATTTAACCGGTGTGCAGACGAGGAGGAGTGCAGCCCTCAGAGCGAGACATTTTGAATCCTTTATGGAAATCCATCCGAAAACGGCGGAGAAATACAAGATTGAAGACCGCGTTTTGGTGAAGATCGAATCAAAAAGAGGCAGCATCATCGTGAGAAGCAAATGGTCTGAGTCGATCAGGCCTGACACCGTTTTTGTGCCGATGCATTGGGGGGACTCGCAAAATGTGAATTGCTTAGTCGCAGAAGATTTGGATCCTTCATGCCAAATGCCGGGCTTTAAGGTTTGTTCCGTCCGAATTCGTCGGGCCGATGACAAAGATGTGAATAAACTGTCATAAAAAGTCATAAAAAGTTTACAAAATTAAATATAATTTGTGATAGTTTTAAAGATGTAGATGAAATACATTTTTTGGACGACATTGTGAATTGTTTTGAAAAAGGGGAGGATCATAGTGAAAAAAAAGCAGCTAGTCCTTGTTGGGAATGGTATGGCCGGGGTCAGGGCCATTGAAGAGATACTCAAAGTGTCAAGCGAGCAATTTCAAATCACGATTTTCGGAAACGAGCCGCATCCGAACTATAACCGAATTCTTCTTTCTAAAGTGCTGCAGGGAGATACGGATATTAAAGACATTACACTGAATGATTGGGATTGGTATGAAGAAAACGGCATTCAGCTATTTACAGGTGAAGAGGTTGTCAAAGTCGATCCTGAGGCCAAAACCGTGACAACTGATTCCGGAAGGGTTCAGCCTTATGATGAACTGATATTGGCGACAGGTTCTCTCCCTTTTATTCTGCCATTGCCTGGAGCGGATAAAGAAGGTGTTACGGCTTTCCGCGATATCAAGGATACGGATGTCATGCTCGAGGCTTCCAAAACGTACAAAAAAGCGGCTGTCATCGGCGGCGGTTTGCTGGGCCTTGAAGCTGCGCGCGGACTGCTCAACCTTGGCATGGACGTCACCGTTATTCATCTTGCGCCATATTTAATGGAACGCCAGCTTGACGCGACTGCGGGCCGTCTTTTGCAAAAGGAATTGGAAAAACAGGGCATGACATTTCTGCTTGAAAAGCAAACAGAAGAAATTTACGGAGATGAACGTGTAGAAGGATTAAAATTTAAAGACGGATCAACGCTTGATGCTGATTTGGTCGTCATGGCAGTCGGAATCAAACCGAACGTTCAGCTTGGAAAAGACTGCGGAGTCCCAGTCAACAGAGGGCTGATCATCAATGATTATATGGAGACTGAAATCCCTCACATCTATGCTGTCGGGGAATGCGCCGAACATAGAGGAATTGCCTATGGGCTTGTCGCGCCTCTTTATGAGCAGGCCAAAGTAATGGCCAAGAAAATCTGCGGCGTTGAGACGAAGCCGTATGAAGGTTCTGTTTTATCAACACAGTTAAAGGTTTCCGGAGTCGAGGTATTTTCCGCAGGCGACTTCAATGAGGACGATGATGAAGGCAAAAAAGCGCTCAAGGTGTTTGACGAACAGGACGGCATCTATAAAAAAATCGTGCTGCGTGGAAATCAAATCATCGGAGCCGTATTATTCGGCGACAGCAGTGAAGGCAACAGATTGTTTTCGATGATTCAAAAAGGAGCCGACATTTCAGAAACTTCTAAAGTTTCAATCTTGCAGCCTTTGAATCAAGAGGAAGGCATGAGCATTACTGCGGCAATGAGTGATGATGAGATCGTCTGCGGCTGCAACGGCGTTTCAAAAGGAATGATCGTGCAGGCCATTAAAGAACAAGGCTGTACGTCAACGGATGAAATCAAAGCCTGCACCGGTGCTTCCCGCTCTTGCGGAGGCTGTAAACCGCTTGTAGCGGAGATTCTCCAGCATACACTCGGCTCAGAATTTGACGCATCCGCCCAAAAAGAAGCGATTTGCGGATGTACTGACCTTTCAAGAGATGAAGTGGTAGCCGAAATCAAAGAGAAAGGCCTGACACATACGAGAGAAGTCATGAATGTGCTCGGCTGGAAAACGGCAGAGGGCTGTTCCAAATGCCGCCCTGCGCTCAACTACTACCTTGGCATGATCAATCCGAAAGAATATGAAGATGAAAGAGAATCCCGTTTCGTTAATGAACGGATGCACGCCAACATCCAAAAAGACGGCACATATTCCGTCGTACCGCGGATGTATGGCGGTGTCACCAATGCGAATGATTTGCGGCGCATCGCCGATGTTGTCGACAAATATGACATTCCTCTTGTGAAAATGACGGGCGGTCAGCGGATCGACTTAATCGGCGTCAAAAAAGAAGACCTTCCGAAAGTATGGACTGATCTTGACATGCCTTCAGGTTTTGCTTACGGAAAAACGCTCAGAACGGTTAAAACGTGTGTAGGCGAACAGTTCTGCCGCTTCGGTACGCAAGACTCAATGGCGCTCGGAATCGACCTTGAGAAAAAATTCGAGGGCCTCTACACGCCTCACAAAATTAAAATGGCAGTTTCCGCTTGTCCGAGAAACTGTGCCGAGTCCGGTATCAAAGATGTCGGTGTCGTCGGTATTGACGGAGGCTGGGAAATTTATGTCGGCGGAAACGGAGGGACGCATCTGCGCGCCGGCGACCTGTTAATGAAAGTCAAAACGACTGAAGAAGTCATTGAGGTGACAGGCGCTTACCTCCAATATTACAGGGAAACGGCCAACTATTTAGAGCGGACGTCCGCATGGCTCGAACGCGTCGGCCTGGAACACGTCCAGTCCGTATTGAACGATGAAGCAAAACGAAAAGAGCTGAATGACCGTATCAATGAAGCCCTGTCTGTCCACAAAGATCCGTGGAAGAACTTTTTGGAAGATGAAAAGACAACAAAGCAGCTATTCGAAAATGTTGTCACTTCTTAACGATAGAAACCATCTTGAGGAGGAATTCACATGGTGAACAAAGACTTAACAAAGGTATATGTTGCGAAAATCGGCGATTTGCCGAATCAACTGGGAAAGACAGTGGTTATCGAAGGTAAGGAAATAGCGGTATTCAAGCTTTCAAACGGCGGCGTCCGCGCGGTTGAAAACCGCTGCCCCCATAAAGGGGGCGTGCTTGCCGAAGGAATGGTAAGCGGCGAATTCGTATTCTGTCCGATGCACGATTGGAAGATCAGCCTTGAGGACGGCAAAGTTCAAGAGCCGGATACAGGTTGTATCCAAACCTATGAAACAGTGGTTGAAGGGGAAGACCTGTTTATTGTCTATTAAACAAGATTGACAGATTCGCTGCTCTAGGGAGAAAAGGATGCCGGTGCCGGCGTTTTGCCAAACGCCGCCATTCTTTTTCCGCTTAATGGTCAGCGGGGGCGCACTGAAAATCTGAATGTTGAAGAATATGGGTGAAAGCGGCAGCCTCATTGGATCACTCCTGATGTGATCCATCTTTATATTTAAAATCAAACGCATTCACAGAATCGGCAGATGGAAGGATGACAGTTGATGGGGAATGGGAAAGTATATTTTATAGGAGCTGGACCGGGAGATTCAGGGCTTATCACATTAAAAGGAAAAGCGTTGATAGAGTCGGCCGACGTCATTTTGTATGACAGGCTGGTCAATGCCCGGCTGCTTGAGCATGCAAAAGCATCTTGTGAATTCATCTATTGCGGGAAGCTTCCCAACCGGCATTTTATGAAGCAGAGTGAAATCAACGCTCTTTTGATCGATAAAGGTTCAAAAGGCCTTCATGTCGTCAGGCTGAAAGGGGGGGACCCCAGTGTGTTCGGCAGAGTCGGAGAAGAAGCGGCCGCCATTAGCGAACACGGCATACCGTATGAAATGGTGCCGGGGATTACCTCTGGAATCGCAGCGCCTCTTTATGCCGGATTGCCTGTGACCCACCGCGATTTTGCTTCATCCTTTGCCGTCATTACCGCTCATGATAAATCTGGAAAACCGGATATGGATTGGGAAGGGCTTGCCAGGGGCGTTCAAACGCTCATCTTCTATATGGGCATCAAAAATCTGGACTATATATGCGAGCAGCTGATCAAAAACGGCAAGTCTCCTTTTGTTCCCGTGATGGTGATCCAATGGGGCACATGGAGCCGCCAGCGCAGTGTAAAAGGAACATTGCAGGATATCCGGCAAAAAATAACGGAGCATCATATTAAAAATCCTGCGATTATCGTCATCGGCGATATCGTCTCTTTCCGGCAGCACAGCTGGTTTGAAGAAAAGCCGTTAATCGGCCTGAATATCATGGCCGTTCAAAGCGGAGAAGAAGAAAGCCTGCCGGCAGACGCATTGCGGGAACAAGGTGCTGAGGTCATTGAATGGCCAAAATGGAAGCCGCTTAAAACGGCGGAGAAAGATGTGGTTTTGCGTCAGATCGCTCGTTTCGACAGTCTGCTGTTCACATCGCAGAGAGCGGTGGATGAGTTTTTCAGCCGATGTAAAGCCCTGAAAATCGATGTTAGACAAATACGCGCCAGGCTTTACGCTTCAGAGCCTTTAGTAAAAGCAGCGCTTGAAGATCGGGGATTTCTAGCCTGTCTGCGGAAGGATATGCCTTTTTCGGGCGCATGTTTAATCATCGGCAGCCGGCAGGCCGTTCAAAATAACCCCCATCCCGATTGTGAGACGTTCATTACACATGATCAAATGATCGACGGCCGTTTTACATCGATTATGAAAAGGGAAATGAATGAATTTCCAATTGATATCATCCTGTTTTCGAATAGAAAATGTGTCGAGCTTTTTATGAAAGAGGCAGGCAGCATCGGCATGCCGCCTGAGGATGCTGCAGACCTCCATGCCGTCTGCCTTAGCGAAGAAGCGGGAAGAGCCGCTGTTGATTTTGGATTGAAGCATGTTCATGTTCCTGGGGAGGATGTCTCCCTTGAAGATTATTTAAATGAGCTGAAACATGACAGACCGGAAGTCTGCATCATAAACCGCTAAAAAAAGCAGGGGAATTCCCTGCTTTTTGCCATCTGTCATTATTTTTCGTATAAAGGTGCAATCCGATCAATTCGGTTTGTCCAGATGCCCCCTGTATAATATTCCGGAAGGCGCTTGATATCTTCAGGTGTATCAAAGCCGCTTGAGAAATGACTGCCGCTTTCGCCCGTCACAATCACCCGCGTATTTGCTTTATCCATCCGGTTCAAAAATCGATCCGGCCATCCCCACAGCCAAGGAGTAATCTTTTCAGGAATGTGCAATTGCGTATGTTTGCAGGTGTCCGGAATAAATCCTGTCCAGCCGGCTGAAATATATGGAATGAGACAGCTTTTCATCGTTTCTTTTGACATGACCCGCAGTGAGGGAAGCTCTTTCTTTAAAGCTGCAATCGGTTCATCGCCGCCATATACAGTCAGCTTGTTCAGCCGTTTTTGCGGAAGTTCGGCGAGTTTCCCTGCCAGTTGCACGCCTTCATTCAGGTCATTGCTTTTGATATGGATGAGAAGCGAACGATGTGGAAAACGTTCAAGAACCTCATCAAGCGACGGCATAAGGCCAATGCCTTTGCCGCGAAAAGGATGTGTTTTTCCGTGGTCAGCGGTATAGCCGTAACCGATATCAAGTTTTTTTAATTCAGCCATTGTATAATCCTTTGTCATCCCTGTGCCGTTTGTCCGGCAATCGAGCGTCCAATCGTGAAACACGGCGAATTTCCCGTTTTTAGTCGGTTTAATATCGAGTTCTACGATATCTGCTCCGGCTGCAAAAGCTGCTTCCATTGAAGGCAATGTATTCTCAAGATAAGAGTGTTCCGGCTGATCAATTCGCTCAGCCGTGCATGTATCATTCGTGATCCCTTCCATACGAAAGGTCTGTGACAGTCCTCTATGCGCCAAAAGCACCGGCTTTCCGCTCCGTTCTTTTACGAGAAAAGAAGAGTTGCCGACATATATAAAGGCAATAAATAAAAGGAAAATCCACCAGACTTTTCTCTTTGAAAGCTTTTTTCGTTTTTTCATGGATTCTCTGTAAATGAAGGGAACAAAACCGTTTTTAAATAATCAAGGTCAGCTTCTATGTGTCTTTTCATCGACTCAGCCGCTTTTGTCTCGTTTCTTTCCTGGATGTGCCGGAAAATCTCCTCGTGCTGGCTGATGATGTCAAAACTGCGCTCTCGTTTTTCAAGGTTTTTGCTTCGATAGAAAAAGGTGAGCGACCGCAAGTCCAGGAGCTGTTTTTGCAGACGGATATTTTCGCTCGCTTCTATGATTAAATCATGAAATTTCGTATTCAAGTGAAGGAGAGCATTGGCCGAGCCGCAGCTTTGTATTTCAAATTGATGATTCGCTTCGCGCAGCGTTTCTGCTATGAGCTCCAGCGTTTCATTTGCTGCAAGGCGCGTCGCCAAAGCGACGGCCAGTGATTCGAGCGCTTGACGGCATTGATAGATGTCTTCCAAGTCTTTAATGGTCGGTTCATATACTGTAATTCTTGATTTGTCGTCAATCAACAGGAGGCCTTCTTGCTCAAGGGTCCGTATGGCTTCTCTTACAGGGCTCCGGCTGACCTGAAGTTCTCTGGCGATTTTTGCTTCGTAGATTCGCTCACCAGGCTGATATTCCCCTTTAATAATCATATCTTTTAAATAATGGTGGACTTGATCATGGTAAGAGAGTGCACGTTGTATCGAAAACTTCACGCTGTTCACCTCATTCATTTTTCGCTGACAGAAATCACTAATAGTCTAGCAGAAATCGAGGGAAACCCCCAACCTTAATTTTCCACAAAATTGATCGTTTTGTGACAAAAAATTGTTGACTGCGAGTCTGTGTCAGCTATAATTGAATTATAGCTGTCGACAGTCGGCAGATTATTTTTTAATTATTATTGTAAGCGCTTTATCGACATAGGGGAAGGGGGAATTATTATGAAATCAAGTGTTGCAACAGCATGGGATATGCTTTGGAGGTCACACCGGGAAGCAAAAAAGCTGCTTTTGTTCGCTATGCCAGTCAAAGCTGGAAAAGATGCCGGGTTAAATATAAAGGCGGATCAGGCCATGAAAGACGAAAAGCCGCCAAGCTATAAAACGCCGCAAAAGATTGGTTTGCTTCTCGGGCCTGCACTGTTTTTCGCCGTCATTTTGTTCTTTTTTCCTGAGGGGCTGAGCTATGAAGGCCGCATGGTATTGGCGACTACTTTATGGGTGGCGGTTTGGTGGATCACGGAAGCTGTGCCGATTCCTGCGGCATCCCTGCTGCCGATCGTGCTGCTGCCGCTGACGGGAGCACTGGAAAGCTCTGCTGTCACAGCAAGCTATGGCGATCCGATCGTGTTTCTGTTTTTAGGAGGATTTCTCATTGCCCTTGCCATGGAGCGCTGGAATCTCCATAAACGGATTGCTCTTAACATTATTTTCGTCGTCGGCACCAGTACGTCAAGAATTGTTCTCGGGTTTATGGCTGCCACAGGATTTTTGTCCATGTGGGTTTCAAACACGGCCGCCGTTATGATGATGCTGCCAATTGGAACCGCTATCATCCATCAGGTATCAGCTGTCATGAAGTCTGAGAGAAAAGATCTGGCAGGGGAAGAAGCGAGATTCTCAAAGGCTCTCATCTTCAGCATCGGGTATGCGGGTACGATCGGCGGACTTGGTACACTGATTGGCACACCGCCAAACATTATTTTGGCAGCCAATATTCAAAAGCTCTACGGGGTTGAAGTCTCTTTCGGAGGCTGGATGGCCTTTGCCGTTCCGGTTGTTGTCGTTTTGCTTGTGGCGGTATGGCTGTACTTGACAAAGGTTGCACACCCGATCAAAATAAAACAGCTTCCAGGCGGAAAAGAATTAATTCTGGAAGAAAAAAGAAAGCTCGGGAACATTCGTTTTGAAGAAACAATGGTGCTGCTTGTGTTCGGATTTGCCGCATTTATGTGGGTGACGAGAACATTTTTATGGGAAGAGAGGATACCGGGCATCAATGATACAATGATTGCGATTTTTGCAGCTTCATTGCTTTTCCTCATCCCATCGCTGAATAAAGGCGGGAGGGTCTTGGACTGGAAGGTGTCAAAAGACTTGCCGTGGGGAATTCTGCTGTTGTTCGGCGGAGGGCTCGCGCTTGCAACGGGCTTTAAAGAAACGGGGCTGGCCGAATGGATCGGCGGACAGCTGACGATATTGGACGGGTTTAACTTTGTCATCATTGTCGTCATCTCAGCAACATTGGTGCTGTTTTTGACTGAAATCACGTCTAATACGGCCACGGCTACCATGATTTTGCCGGTGCTGGCATCGCTTGCTTTGGCGCTGAATGTGCATCCATTTGCGCTGATGGTGCCTGCCGCAATGGCGGCGAACTGTGCTTTCATGCTTCCGGTCGGAACGCCTCCGAATGCGATTATTTTCGCGTCGGGAAAATTAAAGATCAGCGAAATGGTCAGGACGGGCTTTGTCATTAACATCTTTACATTGATTTTAATTGTCGGGGCTGTGTTCTATATTCTTCCTCATCTTTGGGGAGTAGATTTGACCGTCTTTCCTGATCAGCTGAAATCAAATTAAATGAAAGTAAAGCCGGGCATGTTAGCGCCCGGCTTTATGTCATGATTTAGTCCGTCTGCCTAAGCTTGCATTTGATAATTCAGCAGCCATCTGACTCCATACTTGTCCGTCACATTCGCATGCAGCGCGCCCCAAAACGTTTTTTGCAATTCCAGAGCCGCGTGTCCGCCGCTTTTCAGCGCATCATACACCCGGCGGATTTCATCCTCATTTTCACACTCCAATGTAATGCCGACATGGTCTCCTTTTTCAACCTTTCCAAAAACGTCGGAGAAATGGATGATGCTGTTTCCGAGGTGAAGTTCGGCATGCAGATATTTTCCTTCATGTCCTTTGAACATCTCGATGCCGTCAGCAAGCTGAATATTTTGAACGTCTCCGCCCAGTGCTTCTTGATAATATGCGACTGCTTTTTTACAGCCGTCTATAAAGAGATAAGGATTTGCGCTTTTCAATCTGGATTCCTCCTTTTTTCTCAGTATACCCTAAGCCAAAGCAGATAAGAGAGGTGGTATAATGAGAATAAAAAGGATGATGACTGTGACTATGGCAGCATTGCCGCACCAATACCCATTTTTATTGGTTGACCGCGTTGTTGAAAATGACCCTGGCAAGTGGGCGAAAGGATATAAATTAATATCGGAAAACGACTGGTTTATAACAGATACCCAAAAGGACATGCCGTTTTCCCTTATCATCGAGGCCCTGGCGCAAATCGCGGCGTTCACCGCAATGGGGGATCATACCGGGCTCGGATTTCTTTCCTCTGTCAAAAAGGCTGAGTCCAGCGGCATGGCGCTTCCGGGAGACAAGCTTGATCTTTATTTTGAAGCGGTGCGCTATAAACGGGGATTTTTATTTGGGAAAGGACTGGCGTCTGTAAACGGCAGAAAGATTGCGGAAGCCGAACTGGGGATTTTTATGGAGAGTGGAAAATAAGAAAAGGCCGTCCGGTATTGCCGGCGGCCTTATGCTGCTTAACGTTATTTCTTCACGGAAATCGTGACATTGTTGCCGGAAGGGATAACTTTTGCGAAATCCTGTGTATCCACGACAGGTGTGACCGCCTTTTGGTCGATTGTGATATTGGTAAAAGAGGTTGAAAAGCCGGCTGTGATGGAAGACCGCTGGCTCTCAGACGATACCGCGGCGGTGGCAAGCGTTTTCCATTTTAAAAGGGTGCCGATGTTCGTTCCTTGAATTTCCATGATGATGCGTCCGGTATAGCCGTCATTGTTCGTTCCCCAGAAGGTCGCGCGGGTATTCCCATTCAAGTTCTTATAGATCGTCATTTGCACCGTGCTTCCAGGACGGAAGCCTTTATGATTTGTGAATTGTTCTTTCCCCTCGATATACGTTTCCTCATTTTTTGAACCGACCTTCATGAGCGGTTTCCAGACCTTGTAGACGGTGCTGTACTGAAGGCCGATATCTGACTCGGTTCCATTTTTCGCGCGGAAGCCGGAATAAATATAAGCGGTAGCGTTTTCGATTTGTATCGTATCGGGAAGCTTGATTTTAGCCGTGAAAACAGAGCCTGTACTGTTCAGATAGGCACGCCCGCCGATCCCATTAGGCAGCTGTGAAGCTGCTTTTGCGACTTGGGCGTCTGTACTTGGAAGGCCCGGGATGCCTCCTGAAAATGTTGTAAAAAGGACCGCTGTACCAACTGCACTTGCCATCAACCATTTTTTCAACAAAATTCCTCCTGTTCATTGTGTTATCAGTCTTAATTATACCGTTTTTTGGAATTCTGTTTGTGGAAATAAATCGACAAAATGTCGGATTCAGACCAATTTTGTAAATATGAAGTCCCTTCATTTGTGCTCAATCGACAAACAAAATGTATAGGTTTTATTATAAGATGATCCTTGAAGAACATCTGTTTTTTTATTTTCGCAGGCAAATGCCGCTAAAAACGATGAACGAATCGATGTGGGGGTTGGCAGAAATTTTGTTTCGACTTGATCAAATAAGTCATTCCTCTGTTCAATAAAAACCCATCACAAGTAACTTGTCCTGGGGAAAATCGATGCAGTTGGGTGAGCTGAAAATGCTGCCGACGTAAGTGCCGAACGATACTCCGATCTACATCTCCTTTCGTCAAACCAATGCAAAAAAGCAGATTCAGAGACTATAAAGCTGCTGTTTTTCGATATTCATCTACGTTATTAAAAAAATACGAATATTTTGTCATATTGTGAAAAATACAACTATTTAGTTGTATTTTAATCACCGAAAGGGGGTCATATTAAGAACAAATTTCAAAATATTATTAATATTTTGACGAATGGTAACAGTTATGGTGAATGTCATGTTTTAAAAAAGGACTATTGGAGTGAGATGTTGATGCGAAAGGGCTTTATTCCTAGGTCTTGCAAACTGCAGATCAAAAAAAGTTTTATGCTATTAGCTGTCTTTTTATTAGTCATCAGCAATCTGCTGACCGTTTTGCCTGAGCAGATCCATGCTGAGGATAATACCGGGGTAAGCCCGGCGGCAGATAACCCTTGCCCGGCACCTGTCGCGCTGATTAACGGAAGCTTTGAGCAAGGTGCTGCCAGAGGAACTGCCTATAATAATTCGGGTTACTTTTTTCATGAATCTGAGGTTCCTGGCTGGAAGACGACTGACGATGCCGTTGGTTATAAAGTCATTGAACTATGGAATTATGCAGAGAATCTCCCTGCATCCGTAAAAAATTTCCCTGCGCCTCCTGATGGAAACCGGTGGGCGGAATTAAATGCTTTTGAAAACGGTATGTTGTATCAAGACGTGAAGACAACGCCTGGACAAACGATTTATTGGCGCTTATCCCATATGGGGCGTGGAGGGGTTGACACGATGCAGGTCCGCATTGGTGCGGCAACTGCTAACCCATACGATACCGTGGTCCAAAAACAACTGTCTGATGGGAAAACTGCATGGGGAACCCATACAGGATCTTATACCGTCCCGGCAGGACAGACGACAACGCGATTTGGTTTTGAGGCGGTGAGTTCAGCCGGCGGAAGCTTAGGAGCCGGCAACTTTTTGGACGATATCTTCCTGGGCACAGAGCCGTGTGTCACGGCAAATAAGTCAGTTTCTCCACAGGGAGAAGTGCACGCCGGTGATGAGTTGACATATTCGGTTCAAGTCAAAAACGAAGGCGGAGATATCGCCGCCGGTGCGAACTTCACTGACCTAATCCCAGAGGGCACGAAATATGTCCCTGGATCGTTAAAATTGATCAACGGTTCAACAACCAAAAATCTAACTGATGCTTCGGACAGCGATGAAGGCCATTTTGACGGCAGCAAGGTAAACGTGAAACTAGGGAATTTGCCTAATACAACCGACCTGCCTAATGGAGTCACCGTCCAATTTAAAGTGAAAACGCTGACGGATTATGCGGTTACAAAAGTTAACAACAAGGCGCAAATCAACTACAAAAATTTGTTAACGAATAAAAATGATCAAACGGAATCAAATGAAGTGACGACACCGATCATTTTTAATGAGCCTAAACTTGAATCAAAGAAAACGTCAGCTATTCAAGAAAAAGCAGCTGGAAACACGGATGCCGATCACCCGGAAGTGGGAGATACGCTTCTTTATACGATTCAGACCCGAAATACCTCTCAAGACAGCCTGGTGAAAAATCTCGCGATCTCAGACGCGATTCCGGAAGGACTGGAGTATGTCCCGGGCACACTGAAAGTAGACGGCACTGCGGTGAGCGATGCTCAAGACGGTGATAAGGGACATTACGCCAATGGCAAAGCAGCGGGCTTGTTCGGGGATGTCAAGGACACCGAATGGCATACCGTGACATTCGAAGCGAAGGTAAAGTCCGGCCAAGCTGGTAAGGATATTGTCAACACCGCAAACGTCACGGGAGACAATATTGACACTCCTGATAAGCCTAATCACGAAGTCAAAGTCTATCCGCGAAATCCGGAGTTGGAGTCAAAGAAAACGGCAGCCATTCAGGAAAAAGCGGAAGGTAATACAGACGCAGACCATCCTGAAGTAGGGGATACGCTTCTGTACACGATTCAGACTCGAAATATTTCCGAAGACAGTCTTGTCAAAAATCTCGTCATTTCTGATGCAATTCCGGAAGGACTGGAATACGTCCCGGGTACCTTGAAAGTGGACGGCACTGCAGTAAGTGACGCCCAAGACGATGACCAGGGCTTTTATGCCGACGGCAAAGTGGATGGTCAATTCGGTGATATAACCGACATGAAATGGAATAATGTGACATTTGAAGTGAAGGTGCTGCCTGGACAAGCGGGAAAAGATATTGTTAATACGGCAAACGTCGGCGGCGACAATGTTGACAAGCCTAATAAACCAAACCACGAAGTCAAAGTATATCCGCGCGATCCTGTGTTAGAGTCGGAAAAAACGGCGAAGAATCTGGATGCAGACAAGGATAAATTTGAAGTAGGCGACACAGTTGTCTACACCATCAAGACCCGAAATAAAATTACTGAAAGCAATGTGGAAGATCTGTCCATTTCAGATGAACTTCCAGCCGGCCTCACGTATGTCGAAGGCAGCTTAAAAGCAAGCCATAGCGGCAAAGCGACAATCGAAGGCGGCAAAATCACAGCGAACTTTGGCGATGTCACCGACACCGAGTGGCGGACAGTGACATTCCAAGCGAAGATCGAGTCCGGCTATGTGGGTAAAACGATTGAAAACGTCGCAGATGTCGACGGCGGGAACATCGATGATCCTGATAAGCCGGGAACAGACATTAAAGTTGATCCGAAAGACCCTAAGCTTGAATCAAAGAAAACAGCAAACCTTCAAGAAAAAGCGGAAGGAAACACGGATGAAGCTCATCCCGAAGTGGGAGACACCCTTCTTTACACGATCCAGACTCGAAACACGATCGATGACAGCCTGGTGAAAAATCTCGTCATCTCAGATGTGATTCCTGAAGGACTTGAATATGTTCAAGGTACATTAAAAGTGGACGGTACAGCGGTGAGCGATGCCCAGGATGATGATCAAGGCCATTATGCCCATGGCAAGGCGGCAGGCCAGTTTGGCGATGTCACTGACACGAAGTGGCATACGGTGACATTCGAAGTGAAAGTCAAAGCCGGTCAAGCGGGCAAAGATATTGTCAATACGGCGAAAGTCGGCGGCGACAATGTTGATACTCCTGATAAGCCGAACCACGAAGTCAAAGTATATCCGCGTGATCCTGTGTTAGAGTCGGAAAAAACGGCGAAAAACCTTGATTCAAACAAGGAGAAGTATGAAGCAGGCGACACGGTGGTTTACACGATTAAAACCCGCAACACGGTAACGGACAGTAAGGTTGAAAATCTCGTCATTTCAGACGAAATTCCAGCCGGCCTCACATATGTGGAAGGCAGCTTAAAAGCAAGCAACGGCGGGGAAGTGAAATTTGAAAACGGCAAGATCACAGCGAACTTTGGCGATGTCACCGACACCGAGTGGCGGACAGTGACATTCCAAGCGAAGATCGAGTCCGGATATTCCGGCAAAACGATTGAAAACGTAGCAACCGTTGACGGCGGAAACGTCGATGATCCTGATAAGCCGGGAACAGACATCAAAGTTGATCCGAAAGACCCTAAGCTTGAATCAAAGAAAATAGCGAAGAACCTTGATGCAGAAAAGGACAAGTATGAAGCGGGAGACACGGTAGTCTACACGATTAAAACCCGCAACACGGTAACGGACAGCCGAGTGGAAAACCTGACGATTTCGGATGAACTTCCGTTCGGTCTGACATATGTAGAAGGAAGTTTAAAAGTAAGCCACGGCGGTGAAGGAACATTTGAAGATGGCAAGGTTAAAGCGAATTTCGGCGATGTGAGCGATACCGAGTGGCGGACAGTGACATTCCAAGCGAAAGTAGAATCAGGCTATGCGGGCAAAACAATTAAAAACGTGGCAGTCGTAGACGGCGGAAATGTCGATGATCCTGATAAACCGGGAACAGACATCACGGTCGAATCGAAGAAGCCGGAAAAGCCGAATGAACCTAATGAACCAGCTAAACCGGAAAAGCCAAGCAAATCAGAGCCTAAGGATACAGAGCAAAAGACAGATGGAAGAAATGAGCTTCCGGATACGGCAACAAATATGTTTAACTTGCTTCTTGCGGGCTTTGTGCTGCTGGGAGCCGGGGCAGGCCTTTGGTATTTTAGAAGAAAACGAAATGTCTAGAACAAAATTGTTTTAGAGTTGGAAGGGTCGCTAAATCAACAATTTGGCGACCCTTTTCTTATGCTTTTGAACAAGTTGGGAAAATGAAAATATCAATACATATATTAATACAAGCCGGCCATCTTTAACACATGACAATTCCGCCAAATTTTCACCATTAGAAAAGTCGATGAATTGTCTCGGTTTGTTTTCTGATATGTTAAGAGGTTTTGACTATATTGCGGAGGCGCTGCTTTTATTCAGCCCAATTTTGCGGATCTGAAGTCCTGTTATTTGTGCTCAAACAGCAAACGGAATAAAAACATTTTATTGTAAGATGACAGCAAGGAGGATATTGAGATGATCACTGAGAAACGCCCGGCCAATCTGCTCCAATATTTAGTCCGTGTGAAAGAAGCTACGATGCATCAGCTGATCGATCATTTTCAATTAACAAAACGCCAAATCTATTATGATTTTGAAAAAATCAATCATTGGCTGGCCGGGAACAAGCTTCCCCAAATTGAATATAAAAGAAAAAACACGGTGGTCGTTCCGGAAGAAGTGCTTCAATTAACAAGAAATCGAACAGGAGCAGACGGAAAATATTCCTTTATTTTCACCCAGGAAGAACGAATCAAAGCTCTTTACATCTTCCTCTTTATCAGGCGAGAGCCGATTTCATCCGCTCATCTGACACAGCTGTTGCAGGTCAGCAAAAACACGGTAATGAATGATGTAAAAAAAGCAAATGAAGCGTTACATCCATTTTTGGTCGCCGTCGGCTATACGAGGCATCAGGGCTATCATTTAAAAGGAAGCGAATTCGACAAAAGGGTTCCTGTCATGCATTACCTGTCTTCTTTTTTGCGAAAGCCGTACGGAAAAAAAATGCTTCGGTATATTTTAAAAACCTCCGGGGCATCGGGCGGCACAGAGGGCATAAAAACAGCGATCGATTCTATATCCGAAGAATTCCATCTTCAGTTTGTTGAAGAAAGGCTGAATGAATTTATCCATTTCCTAAAGCTGTATTCCCTCAGAGTGGCAGAGGGCAAGGTGATCCAGCTTCATCAGGAAGAAAAAGAAATGTTAAAGCAAAATCCGTTGAGATTCGCGGCAGAAAAGCTATTGGAAAAACTGTACATCCCAACATACAAAACAGAAGTATGCTATGTCATGATCCAGCTTTTAGGACTTTCTTTTGGAAGCCGCTCAGCAGACGATCCTCTTTTTCAGATGTGCGAAAAGCTTGTTCTCGAATTTGAATCAAGAGCCTGCATTACCTTCTCAAAGCGAAATGAAGTGGCTGAATCCCTATACCGCCACATAAAGCCGGCGTATTTCAGGATGAAATACCGCATTCCAATCCACAATCCTCTATTAAATAAAATAAAAAAAGATCATAAAGAATTGTATACGATCGTGCAAAAGCTCGTTCAGCCGTTTGAATCTTGTCTGAACATTCCGATACCGGAAGAAGAAATCGGTTTTATTACGATTCACTTCTGTGCAATGCTTGAAAAACCCATACAGACAAATTCGTTCAAAAAGACAGCTGTCATCATTTGTCCGGGCGGGGTCAGTTCATCACTTATGGTCAAACGCCAGCTTGAGTCTTTGTTTTCCGAAATTTGTGTAGAAAAGACGCTGTCTTTACAAGAATACACACCCGAGCTCTTTGACCAGTATGACGCGGTGTTTTCTACCATTGAACTTGAGACGGAAAGGCATTATTACATAGCCGAGCCGCTAATGACCCCCGCTGAAAAGAGCAGGCTTGTCAATGAAGTGTATCAGAATCTGTTTGGCATCAAGCAAAGAGAAATACTGACAGAGGAGTTTATTGAACTGCTCAATAAACACGTCCGCATCATTGATGAAAAAGGGCTGAGAGACTCATTGAAAGATATTGTGTTCCTGCAAAAAGCAACGGAAATAAGGAGGAAACGACCAGTGCTGAAAGAGCTGTTGACAGATGAAACCATTCAAATGGCCGATCAAATCACAGGCTGGGAAGAAGCGATCAAAAAAGCGGCAAAACCTTTGCTCGATAAGGAGGTGATTCAAGAAGAATACACAGACGCCATGATCGACAATGTCAAAACGATGGGTCCTTATATGATCATCGGCCCGGAGATTGCCATTCCTCATGCGCGGCCTGAAATGGGCGTGAACAAAGTAGGGATGAGCCTGCTGAAGCTGAAAAAGCCCGTCTATTTTTTAGATGATAAACAATACCCTGTAAAGCTTTTGTTTTGTATTGCGGCCGTTGATCAAACCACACATTTGAAGGCGCTTTCACAACTGACTCGCCTCCTCAGCAATAAAGATAATCAGAATGTCTTGAAGGAAACTGAATCAATGGAGCGTGTAAGAGATTTAATCAAAGCATATTCATCCTATTAAAACAGGAGGTTTTCACTATGAAAATATTGGCGGTTTGCGGATCAGGCCTTGGCAGCAGCTTTATGCTTGAAATGAACATTCAGGATATTTTAACGGAACTTGGAACAGAAGGCATAGAGGTCAATCATTCTGATTTAAGCTCGGCATCGCGTGATCAGGCGGATTTATTTGTCGTCGCCAAAGATATTGCCGAAGGTGCATCCCATTTGGGAGACATGGTCGTGCTTGAAAGCATCATCGATAAGGATGAACTGAAAACAAAACTGGTAAAAACATTGCAGGACAAAGGAGTGCTTTAAAAACAGAAAGGAGAGTTGCAAATGGGTGAAAGAGCACTGAAGCTGATCGTGGATGTTTTAAGCCAGCCCGCCGTTTTAATAGCAATCATTTCTCTTATTGGGCTTATCCTTCAGAAAAAGCCTGCCAATGAAGTTGTGAAAGGGACGACGAAATCATTTTTAGGTTTTATCGTCATCTCGGCCGGTGCCGGGATTCTTGTAAACTCGCTCGAACCGTTTGGGAAAATGTTTCAGGCGGCCTTTCATGTTAACGGCGTTGTCCCGAACAATGAAGCGATTGTCGCCATGGCCCTTAACGAATACGGCACGGCAACAGCGCTGATCATGTTTTTTGGGATGTTTGCCAACATCTTAATCGCCCGTTTTACAAGATTAAAATATATTTTTTTGACAGGACACCATACATTGTACATGGCTTGTTTAATCGCAGTGATTTTGGCGGTCGCAGGTTTGAAAGGACCGCTCTTGATCGGCGTCGGCGCAGTTTCGCTCGGTCTGGCAATGGGGATATTTCCGGCAACCGTTCAGCCGTTTATGAGAAAAATAACAGGCAATGACAAAGTTGCTTTCGGCCATTTTTCATCGATCGGCTATTGTTTGTCAGGATTAATTGGAAAAGCTGTCGGAAAAGGCTCGCGTTCAACGGAAGATATCCGTTTTCCAAAAGGCCTCGGCTTTTTAAGGGACAGTTCTGTCAGCATTGCGCTTACCATGACCGTACTGTACGTTTTCATTGCATTATTTGCGGGGGCCGGCTATGTCGAAGGCGAGCTGAGCGGTGGTACGCATTACCTTGTATTCTCAGTCATTCAGGCGGTTACGTTTGCGGCAGGGGTGTTTATCATCCTTTCAGGCGTCAGACTTGTGCTCGCAGAGATCGTCCCGGCTTTTAAAGGAATATCCGACAAGCTTGTGCCCGATTCCAAACCTGCGCTTGATTGCCCGATCATTTTTCCGTACGCGCCAAACGCGGTATTGCTCGGCTTTTTTTGTAGCTTTGCGGGAGGAATCACCGGTATGTTCATTCTCGGTGCAGCCGGAGCCGTCATCATTCTTCCCGGAGTGGTTCCCCACTTCTTTACGGGTGCCTCGGCCGGGGTGTTTGGAAATGCGGCCGGAGGCATAAGAGGAGCAGTCTTGGGTTCCTTTGTCAACGGGCTGATCATCACGTTCTTCCCTGTATTTCTTCTGCCTGTCATGGGTGATTTAGGGGTTGCCAATACGACATTTTCTGATACCGATTTTGCCGCGACAGGTATTGTTCTTGGAAATGCGGTGAAGCTGCTCGGCCCGGCCGGGATCACTATTGGCATAGCAGCTGTCGCAGCCGTTAGTGTCCTGCTCGGCTTTAGACAAAAAAAGCAGCCGGAATCCGATCAGAAAGCTGAAGCTTAAAGGAGGGGTTTGATGCGTGAAATCGCTCGCTTATGCAGCCAAATCAGGCTGCTGACGCTGAAACAGCTGCATCATCTTGGTTTTGGCCATTATGGAGGAAGCCTGTCAATCGCTGAAGTGTTAGCCGTATTGTATGGAAAGGTCATGAAATTTGACCCCGCAAATCCGGCCTGGGAAGAAAGAGACTATTTTATCTTGTCAAAAGGGCACGGCGGACCTGCGCTTTATGCGGCGCTGCATCTGTCAGGATTTTTTGAGGAAGAGGTTCTCTATACATTGAATCAAAACGGCACGGCTCTTCCGTCACACCCTGATCGGAATTTAACGGCGGGAGTCGATATGACGACGGGATCACTCGGGCAGGGGATTTCAGCCGCGGTTGGCGCCGCGCTCTCGCACAAGCTTTCCGGCCGGCCAAACCGCACCTTTGTCATTGTCGGCGACGGAGAACTGAATGAAGGGCAATGCTGGGAAGCCGTTCAGTTTGCGGCCCATCATAAGCTCCACAACCTTTATGTGTTCGTAGACGATAATAAACAGCAGCTTGACGGACCGACAAAAGATATTATCGACCCGTTGGATTTTGTCCGTAAATTTGAGGCTTTCGGGTTTTATTCCGAAAGAGTGAACGGACATGATACAGCGGCAATCTTTGATTCGATTGAAAGGGGAGGGGCGCAGCGGGAAAAACCGGCTGCCATCATCCTTGATACAGTGAAAGGCAAAGGTGTCCCATATTTTGAAAGAATGGATAACAGCCATCATATTAGAGCGAATGACGAACAAAACCTCCTGATTGAGAAGAGCATCCGTGAGCTTGAAGAAAAGGGAGTGAGGACATGAGCCAGCCGTCAGCCGTGGGAGAGCTTGACGCGATTGAAATGAGGCAGGCCTACAGCTCAGTCATTTTCGAAATGGCAAAGGAAAACAAGGAGATCATTGCTTTGGAAGCGGATTTGATGAGTTCGATCTCCATGGATAAAATCAAACGGAAAATTCCGGAGCAAGTCATCAATTGCGGTGTAATGGAAGCTAATATGATAGGGGTGGCCGCCGGGCTGTCCCTGACCGGGAAAATTCCGTTTGTCCATACGTTCGCCCAGTTTGCGACAAGGCGCTGTTTTGACCAGCTGTTTGTCTCAGGAGCCTATGCCAAAACGAACATTAAAATTTTCGGATCTGATTCAGGGATTACCGCTGAACATAACGGTGGAACCCATATGGCTTTTGAAGATTTGGGCCTGGTCCGCCTGATTCCAGGTGCATTTGTATATGAAGCAAGTGATGCGGCCATGCTGGCCTTTCTTTTGAAGAAAATAGCCGGAGAATACGGGATTCACTATATCCGTTCGATGAGGAAAAAAGCGGTCAAACTTTATGGTGAACATGAAACATTTGAAGGCGGAAAAGCAAAAGTGCTGAAAGATGGGAGTGACGCGGCGCTTTTTGCCAGCGGAATCATGGTTGCTGAAGCGTTAAAAGCATCTGAACTGCTAAAGGCAAAAGGCATAGAGGCTGCGGTCATCGACATGTACTGCATGAAGCCGATCGACAAAGAAACCGTGATCCATTATGCAGAAAAAACAAAAGCGGTTGTCACTGCTGAAAATCATAATGTCATCGGCGGCTTGGGCAGCGCAGTTGCGGAAGTGCTGAGTGAACATTGTCCGGTTCCTCTTAAGAGAATCGGGGTGCACGAAGCATTCGGACAGGTCGGGGATACGGATTATTTGAAAGAATTTTATCATTTGACTGCGGAACATATTGCTCAGGCGGCTGTACAGCTTGTTTAGGAAACTCTTTGTCCTGGCCGATTTTTATATTAGAATAGATAGAAGCCTAAAAAAGTGGAGGTATCTGAATATCGTGTCAGTCAGTCAAAGAGATCGAATCGATGTGAAGCTTGTAGCATTGGATATGGATGGGACGTTGTTGAATGATGAACAGACCATTTCAGATGAAAATAGAAAAGCGATTAAAGAAGCCGAAGAAAAAGGGGTTTATGTCGTGGTCAGCACCGGACGGACCCTGATGACGTGCCGCGAATTGGCAGAGTCTTTGGAGCTGTCTTCATATTTGATCACGGCAAACGGAAGTGAAATCTGGGATTCTTCCTTTAACTTAGTCGAACGCCAGCTGCTCCATCCCGATCATGTGCAGATGATGTGGGATTTGCGGAATACGCACAATACCGATTTCTGGGCGTCCAGTGTCGATAAAGTGTGGAGAGGCGAGTTTCCCGAAGATATACAGTCTTATGAATGGCTGAAATTCGGGTTCGACATTCCGGATGATGATGTCAGGAATCGGGTCTTGGAGGAGCTGAAAAAGAACAAAGAACTCGAAGTCACAAATTCCAGTCCGACCAATATTGAAGTAAACGCCCTCGGCATTAATAAAGCAGCTGCTTTGGCAAAAGTGTCCGAGCGCCTCGGCTTTACAATGGAAAATGTGATGGCTGTTGGCGACAGCTTAAATGACATCGCCATGATCAAAGAGGCCGGATTGGGCGTCGCAATGGGGAACGCTCAGGACATCGTCAAGGAAACAGCAGACTGGATTACAGATCAAAATACAGAACACGGCGTCGCCAAAGCGATCAGACATTGGGTATTGTCTTAGCCGATAAAAAGAGCCTCAGGTCGGGCTCTTTTTTTGTTGGACAGCAAAACATTCATGCTTCTCAAAACTTCTTATCAAACGCGTGAAGAGCGCTTCTTCGACCGCAAATTTTTAGGAAAATCGATTTATTTTATGTTAGGTTTTCTAACAATGTGATGCCAAGAAGGAAAATCCCTGATATAATCATTCTAAGTTTGATTATTCGGAATTAAGGTTCCGAAAATCGGAACAAAAAGGGATATACTAAAATTCGATGAATTGCGGCATCAATAAATAGGGGGGACTATGATGAATCTTGTTGATTTAAACTGTGATCTTGGAGAAAGTTTCGGCGCCTACAAAATAGGACTTGATGAGGATATTCTCGAATTTGTCACATCGGCCAATATTGCTTGCGGATTTCATGCCGGAGATCCGGGCGTCATGCGGAAAACCGTTGAGATGGCTGCTGAAAAAGGGGTTCAAATCGGCGCGCATCCCGGTCTTCCGGATTTAGCGGGATTCGGCCGGAGAAATATGGCCATTACGCCAGATGAAGCATATGATCTCGTTGTTTATCAAATTGGCGCACTGTCCGGATTTTTAAAAGCCGAAGGCGTTAAGATGCAGCATGTAAAGCCTCATGGTGCACTTTATAATATGGCTGCAAAGAGCAGAGAACTATCGGATGCGATTGCTCATGCGGTCTATAAAACAGACCCCGACCTGATTTTGTTCGGATTGGCGGGAAGTGAGCTCGTGCTTGCGGGAGAAAGAGCCGGTTTGAAAACGGCGCATGAAGTGTTTGCTGACCGTACATATCAAGAAGACGGGACACTGACCTCCCGTTTGCAGGATGATGCGCTGATTCAAGATGATGATGAAGCGGTTGCTCAAGTGATCCGTATGGTCAAGGAAGGAAAAGTCCGCAGTCTGCAGGGGACTGATGTCGGTCTTAAAGCAGATACGATATGTATTCACGGCGATGGCGCACATGCGCTGCAGTTTGCGCAAAAAATCCGCCGGGAACTAAAGTTTTCAGATATTAATGTACAAGCTTTTTCAACATGATGCTGACAAAAGGAGGAATACAATTTGAAGCAAAACAAAAAAGCAAAGGGCGCTTCTAGCAACTGGACATTATTATTGGGAGCGGCTTTTTTAATGGCCACATCCTCAATTGGACCAGGCTTTTTGACGCAAACCACAGTTTTCACCCAAAGCTTAGCCGCAAGCTTCGGCTTTGTCATCTTGGTGTCCATTATTTTAGATATCTTTGCCCAAACCAATGTGTGGAGAATTATCGCTGTTTCTGAAAAAAGAGGCCAGGAAATCGCCAACCTTGTCTTTCCTGGGCTTGGCTATGTGATCGCCTTTCTCGTCGTTCTCGGAGGGCTTGCCTTTAATATCGGCAACATTGGAGGCGCGGGTCTTGGACTGCAGGTTTTATTCGGAATCACGCCTCAGACAGGAGCCATTATCAGCGCCGTCATCGCCATTCTGATTTTCGTCATTAAAGAAGCAGGAAAAGCGATGGACCGATTTACGCTGATCGCGGGCTTTGTCATGATTCTGTTAACCGTGTATGTAGCTGTCACAACAGGGCCGCCGGTCGGAGAAGCGCTGTCAAAGACGGTCATGCCTGATAAAATCGATATTCTTGCGATCGTCACGCTTGTCGGCGGAACGGTCGGCGGATACATTACGTTCGCCGGGGGACACCGTTTGCTTGATGCCGGTGTAAAAGGAAAGGATTCAATACCTGAAGTGACGAAAAGTTCTGTTTCCGGCATTTTTATTACTTCTATCATGAGAATTGCACTTTTCCTTGCTGTACTCGGTGTTGTGTCGAAAGGCCTCCAGATTAATCCGGATAACCCGCCGGCTTCTGTATTCCAGCTTGCTGCCGGAAATGTCGGCTATAAAATCTTTGGTCTTGTCATGTGGGGGGCTGCCGTTACATCCGTCATCGGCGCCGCTTATACATCGGTATCTTTCTTTAAAACGTTTTCGCCTAAAATTGAAAAAAATACCAATCTCATTATTATCATCTTTATTATTGTCTCAACGCTCTGCTTTGTAACGATCGGAAAACCAGTCAATCTTCTGGTCCTTGCTGGTGCGTTAAATGGGTTGATCCTCCCGATCGCTCTGGGCTCCCTCTTAATCGGCGCCCATAAAAAGAATGTTGTCGGAGATTACAGACATCCGGTTTGGCTGACGATTCCCGGCATTATCGTCGTGGTTGTTATGGCGGCTATGGGAGGCTATACACTGATCAATCAAATTCCTAAGCTATGGGGATGATATCGTTGCAAAACTTAAATGTGATGCGTCCTGAAGAAGTCCGCGGATTGATCCGGCAGGGCAGACTTTCAGAACCGACGGCCGGCATGGCCGCGGGCTACACTCAGGCGAATTTGGTTATTTTGAAAAAGGAGCTGGCCTTTGAATTTCTGTTGTTTTGCCAGCGGAATCAAAAGCCCTGTCCGATTCTGGATGTCACAGATCCAGGTTCCCCCGTCCCGTCTATCGTAGCGCCAGGCGCCGATATTCGCACCGATTTTCCGAAATACCGCGTGTACAATAGCGGGAAACTGACGGAAGAAGTAACAGATATCTCACCGTTATGGGAGGACGATATGGTCGGCTTTTTAATCGGCTGCAGCTTCACATTCGAACAAGCGTTGTTAAACAACGGTATTCCCGTCAGACACATTGAAGAAAAGCGAAATGTTCCGATGTATCAAACGAATATTCCATGTGTACAGGCGGGCCGTTTTCAAGGACCGATGGTCGTCAGCATGCGGCCGATTCCGGAAGAACAGGTAGTGCGGGCCGTTCAGGTTACATCAAGGTTTCCCGCCGTCCACGGAGGTCCGGTTCATATTGGCCGTCCTGAAGCCATCGGTATTCAAGACATCGCCAACCCTGATTTCGGTGACGCGGTGACGATCAAAGAAGGGGAAGTTCCGGTATTTTGGGCATGCGGTGTTACACCACAGGCTGTCGCTATGCATGTGAAGCCGGAGCTGATGATTACACATTCACCGGGTCATATGCTGATCACGGATGTGCGGGATGAACAGTTTGGTGTTTGATAACATGTAAAATCAATACAGATCAGTTTGTCTGTATTGATTTTTGATTTAGGGGAGTGGTGTAGAATTGAAAAATGTATCTGGTGTAAAAATGGCGCCGCTCGGGGACTCTGCGGTCATCATTCAGCTTGGAACCGACATAAATGAACAGACACAGCTTTTGGCAAGTGCCCTGACAAAACAACTTGAAAACGATCCGTTCCCAGGCTTCATTGAATGTGTACCAGCTTTCACGAGCGTAACCGTTTTTTATCATCCTTTTGAAGTATATCAACAGATGAAGAACAGCACGTCTTTTGATTCTCCGTATGAAAAGGTTAAAACCCTCATCAAAAAAAGCATCCAAGAGCTGACGATAGAAGAAGAAGCAGAAAAACGCACGGTTGAAATTCCCGTCTGCTATGGAGGCCGTTTCGGTCCCGATTTGGAGGAAGTGGCCCGGATCAACGGTCTGACTCCAAAAGAAGTGATTGACATCCACACAGCAGGTGAATACCTCGTATATATGATCGGCTTCGCGCCGGGATTCCCTTATTTAGGCGGTATGTCGGAAAAAATAGCTGCGCCGCGGCGATCTTCTCCGCGGACTTCTATTCCGGCTGGTTCAGTGGGAATCGCCGGCATGCAGACAGGTGTCTATCCATTATCAACACCAGGCGGCTGGCAGCTGATCGGCAACACGCCTCTTGATTTATTCAGGCCTCATGAACAGCCTCCAAGTCTCCTGAAAGCTGGAGATATGGTGAAATTTGTCAGCGTGACAGAAGAGGAGTACGAAAGGTTGAAGGAGGGAGAATCGTGAGCATAGAAGTATTAAAGCCCGGCCTCATGACGACGGTTCAAGATCTGGGTCGCACCGGATTTCAAAAGTATGGCATCCTTGTAAGCGGGGCAATGGATGCGGATTCCTTGCGCCTAGCCAATATGCTGGCTGGAAACAAGCAGAACGAAGCGGCGCTTGAAGTGACGCTGATGGGGCCGGGTCCGTCTCTCCGCTTTCAGAAAACAGCTCTGATAGCGGTGGCAGGAGCCGATTTTTCCCTGACTGTAAATGATGAAGAAGCTCCGCTGTGGAGGCCCGTCTTGGTTGAAGAAGGAAGCATCATCACATTTGGGATGTGCAGGCGGGGCAGCCGCGCATATATGGCGGTCGCCGGTGGAATCGACGTTCCGCCAGTCATGAACAGCAAAAGCACATATGTAAGAGCCGGAATCGGCGGCTGCAAAGGAAGACAATTGCAGAAAGGCGATTCTTTAACAGCCGGTGAGCTGACAGCTTTATCAGAAAACATCATAGAGAAGCTAAGGGCTCAAATGAATCCGCACGGATTTGCGACCCCCAATTGGGCTGTAGACCGCCAATATTTTCTTCCGTTAAAGAAAAATCAGGCGATTCGCGTGATAAAAGGGGAACAATTCAGCCGCTTTACCCAGTCCTCGCAGGAAACTTTTTTCGGAGAGCCTTTCCGGGTCACGGCCAAATCTGATCGGATGGGATACCGTCTGCAAGGGGAAGCCCTTCAACTCGAAAGCCCGCTGGAAATGATCTCTGAAGCCGTATCTTTCGGAACGATCCAGGTTCCGCCTGACGGCAACCCGATCGTGCTTCTTGCAGACAGGCAGACAGCCGGAGGGTATCCGAGAATCGCCCACATCATTTCAGCCGACTTATCTGCTGTTACACAGATGATGCCGGGAGAGCAAGTGCAATTTCAGCTTATCGGCCTGCATGAAGCAGAACGGCTCTACATTGAACGCGAGACAAAAATCAGCGAACTTGCCGCCCGCTTAAAGCTTGAATACATGTTATGATGTGTATCAGGAGGGGGAAGGGATGGAAAACAGAAATAAAACGGTTGTTAAAGCTATGACCCTGCTCAATCTGTTTTTGACGAGAAAACGGCTCTCGCTTAATGACATGATTGAGCTTACGGGTATGCCGAAAACATCTGTGTATCGTATGGTTTGCTCTCTTGAAGAAATGGGGTTTCTTGATCGTGATCAAAATGGGATGTATGCCTTAGGTTTGTTATTTTTGCAATACGGCCAGCTTGTTTCAGAAAGATTGGATATTCGAAAAATCGCTTTGCCCATTATGGAAGAACTCCGGGATGAAGTGGACGAAGCCGTCCATTTGATCGTCAGACAGGGAAATGAAGCGATGTACATAGAGAAAATAGAAGGCACGCAGACCGTTCGCCTCTACACGGCTATCGGGAGAAGATCTCCTTTATATGCCGGAGCTTGCGCGAGAAGCATCCTGACGTTTTTGCCGAAGGAGGAGCGGGAAGCCTATATCGAAAAAATCGAATTGGAGCCGATGGCGTCTGGAACAATCCGCGATAAGGACGAGCTTGTCCGCGTGATTGAGGAGTCATACCGAAACGGGTGCACCGTCAGCCATTCAGAGCTTGAAGACTATACATCCGCCATCGCTGCACCGATTTTCAACCATAAGCGCCAGATAGCTGCGGGAATCAGCATAGCCGGATTTGAAGCCCGCTTTCAAAAAGACCGCCTTCCTTATTTAACGGAAAGAGTGAAAAAGGCGGCGCTTGATATTTCAAGAAAGCTAGGTTTTTAAAGAAAGAGAAGAAGAGTATCCTTTTTCACTTCTGCCGAGTACATATATGGTAGCCGTCACACTAAAGTGACATAGCCGGAGGGGGAAAGGATATGACGCTTCAATATACGGCTCTCGGCGATTCTTTAACTGTCGGAGTCGGCGCCGGTTTTTTTGCACCGGGGTTTGTTCAGCGCTACAAAAGAAAGATGGAAGAGGATTTGCAGCAGGACGTTTCCTTAGTGGTGTTTGCCAAATCAGGTCTTAAGACGGCGGAAATTCTCGAGATGCTTGATCAGCCATTCATCAGGGAGCAAGTCAAAAAGGCGGATGTCATCACCATAACGGGCTGTGGCAATGATCTGCTTCAATCCTTGGACATTTACGAAAAAGAACAGGATGAACACGTTTTTTGGGAAGCATCCTCGCATTGCCAGAAAAACTACTCAGACATGCTGGCGAGAATCGAGGAAATAAAGGGAGCCGAACATTCGAACTTCATTGTCAGGCTGCTCAATCTTTATAATCCGTTTCCAAACATCGAATTGGCTGAAAAATGGATTTCCGGTTTTAACAGGCATTTAAAACAGCTGGAGACAGCGCCGCAAATCAAGGTTATCGATACTTATGCCGTATTTAAAGGGCATGAAAGAGAATACTTGTCATTTGATCAGGTTCACCCGAACGGCAGAGGGTATGAAGCGATGGCAGAAAAGCTGAGAGCGGCCGGTTATGGGCCGTTGGACAACTAAACATTTTTAAGAAAGATCTTCTGGTCAAAGAAGGTCTTTTTTTATGCCTTCGTATAACCTCAAGCGTCCGCCCCTGTAGTTTCCGCGAGTCGATGACGGCATTCGAAGACACACTAAAAAAGGAAACTATTAAATTTTGTCACACCGCTACTGCCAAAGTGGCGTTTTCTTTCAATTGAGACGAGGCTGTAAGCGTTTTAGTATAAAAACAGGGGGCGACATTATTCGACATCATTTTTTATCACTTGCTTTAAAGGACAACAAAGGAGGTTATGAAATGGAAGATAAACAAAATAAAGATTTCAAAGTAAAGATTCAACGTTTCGGAAGCTATCTGAGCGGAATGATCATGCCGAATATCGGCGCATTCATCGCATGGGGCATCATCACCGCCTTATTTATTCCGACGGGCTGGTTGCCGAATGAAGCACTTGGTACATTGGTTGACCCGATGATTAAATATTTGCTGCCGCTTCTGATCGGCTATACGGGCGGTAAGATGATTTACGATCACCGCGGCGGAGTCGTCGGGGCGACGGCAGCAATCGGAGTGATTGTCGGTGCTGATATTCCGATGTTTCTCGGGGCGATGATCATGGGGCCGTTAGGCGGTTATCTGATCAAACAGACGGACAGGCTCTTCAAAGATAAAGTCCGGTCAGGCTTTGAAATGCTGATTAACAACTTTACGGCCGGGATTCTCGGATTTATTCTGACCGTCCTCGGGTTTTTGGCGATTGGTCCGGTTGTTCTCGGCTTGAATAAAACATTGGCTGCGGGTGTGGAAGTGATCGTCAATGCGAATCTGCTGCCTTTGGCAAGCATTTTTGTAGAACCGGCAAAAGTTCTTTTCCTGAACAATGCGATTAACCACGGTATTTTAAGCCCGATTGGGATTGAAGAGGCGGCCAAAACAGGAAAGTCAATTTTATTCCTGCTTGAAGCCAATCCCGGACCTGGTCTCGGCATCCTTTTGGCCTATATGGTATTCGGCAGGGGGACATCAAAGCAAACCGCTCCCGGAGCTGCGGTGATCCATTTCCTTGGCGGAATTCACGAAATTTACTTCCCTTATATCCTGATGAAACCGCTTTTAATATTAGCGGCGATAGCAGGGGGAGCAAGCGGTGTACTGACTTTCTCCATCTTTAACGCGGGATTGGCGGCCGTTCCTTCTCCTGGAAGCATCATCGCGATTTTGGCTATGACGCCGAAAGGGAACCACATCGGCATCATTCTCGGCGTTCTGGTCGCGGCGGCTGTGTCATTCATTGTGGCATCACTCATTCTCAAAACGTCTAAAGCTGCTGAAGAAGAGGACTTAACAGCAGCTGCGGAAAAGGTGCAGCAAATGAAAGGGAAGAAGAGTCAAGCCGTCTCAGCCTTGACTTCGGCTGAACAAACAGAGGAAACCGCTTCCGACTACAAAAACGTCGGAAAAATCATCTTTGCATGTGATGCAGGGATGGGGTCGAGTGCAATGGGAGCGTCCATCTTGAAAAACAAAGTCAAAAAAGCTGAACTCGACATCGACGTATCCAATACGTCAATCAACAATCTGCCGGATGATGCTGATATCGTCATCACGCACAAAGACTTGACAGAGCGTGCAAAGACTAAGCTTCCAAACGCCAAGCATATATCAGTCGAAAATTTTCTAAACAGCCCAAAATACGACGAACTGATCGATCAGCTTAAACAATAAACAATCTGACAACCTGGCTGAGCCTGCTCAGTCAGGCTCACACAACAAGTAAGAAAGAGAGTGATTTCCCAATGAAACCAGTACTTGCAAAAGAGAACATTCATCTCAACCAATCTGCCGCATCACAAGAAGAAGCGATCCGTCTTGCAGGAACGGCTCTTGTTGAATCCGGATATGTCACCGCGGACTATATAGAGAAGATGCTGGAGAGAGAAGGCATTACATCTACTTACATGGGAAACGCAATTGCCATTCCGCACGGTACAGAGGACAGCAAGCAAAATGTTCTTCACTCAGGCATTTCCGTCATTCAAATCCCTGACGGTGTTGAATACGGCAGCGGAAATACTGCAAAAGTGGTTTTTGGCATTGCAGGGAAAAACGATGAACATCTCGAGATCTTGTCAAAGATCGCAATCGTCTGCTCTGAAACGGACAATGTCGAGCGGTTAATCAACGCTAAAGACAAAAACGAATTAATGGCGGTTTTTGAAGAAGGTGGCCAGCTATGATCGCCTTGCATTTTGGAGCGGGCAATATCGGCCGCGGATTCATCGGAGCTCTGCTCTGCAAATCGGGGTATGAGGTCGTGTTTGCTGATGTGAATGAAAGCATCATCAATGAACTGAACGAAAAGCGGCGGTATACCGTCGAATTGGCTGACACAGCCCGGGAGACGGAAACGATCGGTCCTGTCCGGGCGATCAACAGCGGCAAACAGCTTGAAGAGTTATATGAAGTGATTGAGAAAGCGGATCTCGTGACAACGGCTGTCGGCCCGTCAGTGCTCAAGCTGATTGCGAAACCGATAGCTGACGGCCTGAAAAAGCGGCTTAAAACGAACAAGCATCCTCTTCATATCATCGCCTGTGAAAATATGATCGGCGGCAGCGGTCATTTGAAAGAGGAGATTTTCAGCCATTTAACAGAAAATGAGCGTCTCGCACTAAGCGGACTCGTTGAATTTCCGAATTCCGCAGTAGACAGAATTGTGCCGATTCAGCATCACGAAGATGTGCTGAAAGTAACGGTTGAACCTTTCTTCGAATGGGCTGTCGACAAAACCGCATTCATCGGTGATCCACCCGAAATTCAAGGGGTAACATATGTATCCGATCTTGCACCTTTCATTGAAAGAAAGCTGTTTACCGTCAATACCGGCCATGCCCTGGCGGCATATGCCGGTTATCAAAAGGGGCTCAAGACGATAAAAGATGCGATTCAACATCCTGAGGTTCGCCAGACCGTTGTCGGTGCGCTTGAAGAAACAGGACGGTACCTGATTCAGACATACGATTTTACAAGGGAAGAGCATCAAAGCTATGTGCAGAAAATTCTCGGCCGCTTTGAAAATGAATGTCTGTCAGATGATGTTGCACGTGTGGCAAGGTCGCCGCTTCGCAAGCTGGGTCAGAACGACCGCTTGATCAGCCCCGCTCAAAAGCTGAGCAAGCTCGGAGATGAATCAGTCCATTTAGCGGAAGGAATTGCACTGGCTTTGCAATTTGATCATGCAGATGATCCGGAAGCCGTTCAACTGCAAAGCATGATCGATGAAAAAGGCTATGAGGACGTGCTTCATGAAGTATGCGGCCTGCAAGCGAATGACCCTTTGTTTTCATTGGTTTTGAAGCATTTGTAAAAGCCGGCGGTCAGGGGGGCCGGATGAAAACAGAAAACAGCCGAATGAAGAAGATGAAACACACGCAATCTAATGTAGAAGCATCAGCCGCCAGCTGGTGCTTCTCATCTTGGTATATATATTTATCAAATTTTATAAAAAAATTTATTAGTTTGATTTGAAGGTTTTCTGTAAGCATTTTATTATAGGGATACCACCTTTCCCCAGCAGCCCCTTTAAACCTGCGAAAATGATAATCACCGGAGGCGGCGCTTTATGTATATGACAGCAAGGGAACAAAAACTCATCAAATATCTTTTAAACCAAAACCGTTATGTGAAAATCAATGAAATCGCTGAATATATTGAAGTCAGCACAAGAACGGTTCACCGTGAGCTGAAAGGGGTTAAATCCGCCCTGGAAAAGTATCAGCTGAAGCTTGATAAACAGCCGGGCAAAGGTTTAAAGCTTGTCGGAGCTTACAAAGACAAACAGCGGCTTTTCAGCGATCTTACTTATGAAAGTCATGTTGAATACAGCGCTGATGAGCGAAAGCTGCTGATTCTGTGTGCGATGCTTGAAGCAGGGGAACCGATCAAGCTTTATACGATCGCCAACGATTTGCAGGTGACTGCCGCAACGATCAGCCATGACCTCGATGAGCTTGAGAATTGGATCGCCCCGTTCGGTCTTTCCCTTATCAGAAAGAGAGGCTATGGCATTGAACTGAGAGGCCCCGAAGACGCCAAACGAAAAATCGTCGGCAATCTAATGGCGGACAAGCTTGATGTGCAGCAGTTTTTGGAAACCATTGAAATGAATATAAAAGGCAAAAACCAGACAGCGGAAAAAATCTTCGGCGTTGTCAGCAGAGGAAAACTGCTCAAGGCGGAAAAAACGTTGTTTCATATAAAAGAAAAGCACGGCCTCTCGCTTTCTGACAGTGCATATATCGCCCTGGTCGTCCATTTGACGTTTGCAGTCGAACGAATCCAGCTTGGCGAAGTGATTAATATGAATGAAGAAGAACTGAAAGAACTGAAAAACACAAAAGAATTTGAGCTGGCGCTTGCGCTTGCAAAATCTCTTGAAGAAGCATTCCGCGTCAAGATTCCCGAAGCAGAGGCCGGCTATATTACGATGCATCTCAGAAGCGCAAACCGAAGCTTTAAAACGGACTACAGTGCGGAAGAGATTGAGCTCGACACCGCTCTTCGAACGAAAAAGCTGATTGATTTCATTTCCTGCAAGACAGGGCAGAGCCTCAATGACAATCATTCGCTTTATGAAGGATTGATCGCCCATCTTGAACCTGCCATGATTCGCATGAAAGAAAAAATGTCGGTCTACAACCCGTTGACAGAGCAGATTAAAAAGGACTATTTTCTCTTATACATGGCAATCGAGGAAGGCGTCGAAAAGTTTTTCCCGGAAATTCATTTTCCTGATGAAGAAATTGCATTCATCGCTCTTCATTTTGGTTCTGCACTCGAAATGAATAAACAAAAAATAAACATCAGTGCGCTTGTCATCTGTTCAAGCGGGATCGGCTCATCGAAGATGCTCGCGTCAAGGCTGAAAAAAGAGCTCCCTGAAATCGCATCGTTTGAGATTTCTTCGCTGATGGAGCTGAAGACAAAAAAAGCCGAAGCATATGACATCATTGTCTCAACCGTGCCGATTCCATATGAAGGAATCGATTACGTCACCGTCAGCCCGCTGCTTGATGAAGAGGATGTCAAACAAGTTAAACATCAGTTGACTCGAAAGATCCCGCTGATTCTTAAGAAAAAACGAACGGCACAAAAACAGCGGGAGCCGTTTCCGGATATGCTGGACATCGCCCGGAAAATCGATCATTATGCAGCGGCGATTCAAGACATCTTAAGCCACTTTGCAGTTGAAGTGCTGGAGACCGAAGGCAGCCATGAAAATACGGTAAGGCACATTTGCCGGATGCTTGAAGAACAAGGCTTGATTACAGATGCCCGGCAGATGGCCGAAGGACTGTTAAAACGAGAAACACAAGGAGGACTCGGAATCCCCGGGACGTCTTTCGCCTTGTTTCACTTAAAAAGCGAAGCGGCGGCTCTTCCGTTATTCAAAACGGTTGATCTGACAAAGCCGTATGAGATCAGAGGGATGGACGGGAACGTCATGAAGATGTCGCGGATGCTCATCATGCTTGCTCCAGATGACCTGTCTCCCGAAGGATCTGAAATATTAAGTCTCATCAGCTCTTCGATTATTGAAAGCGATGAAAGTATACGTGCGTACCAGACCGGAGATGCCGGCCAGCTTTACAGCAGGCTGAATACACTGTTTCATAAATTCATACAGGATAAAGAGTGGTGAAAACCCCGGAACATCTTCCGGGGTTTTGCTGTTTTAGGCATACGGACATGTTTAAAAAGAAAAATCGGCGGTTAAAAGGAAAGTAGCATTCGCAAAAGGGAGGAATTAATGATGGATTTACGCAATCGGCAAACGGATGGACAGCCGCCGCAGACGCAAGACCGCCAGCCCGGGATCGAGAGCGTGATGAATCCGCGTCCGATTTACGAAGATGAAAACCATAAAGGAACGGATAAGCTTAAAGGAAAAGTCGCGCTTATTACAGGCGGCGACAGCGGGATCGGCAGAGCCGTCGCAGTCGCTTATGCCAAAGAAGGCGCGGACATTTCAATTGTGTACTTGAATGAACATGAAGACGCTCAGGAGACAAAAGCACGGATTGAAAAAGAAGGCGTCAAATGCCTTCTGCTTCCTGGAGATGTCGGGGATGAAGCGTTCTGCAATGATGCCGTCGAACAGACCGTCAAGGAATTGGGAAGGCTCGATATTCTTGTCAACAATGCGGCTGAACAGCATCCGAAAGACAGCATTAAAGAGATATCCGGCGAACAGCTGGAACAAACTTTTAAAACCAATTTCTATTCGTATTTCTACTTTACAAAAAAAGCGATCGATTATTTAGAACAGGGCAGCGCCATCATTAATACAACATCGATCAACCCTTACCGGGGAAATCCGCAGCTGATCGACTATACAGCGACAAAAGGCGCGATCAATGCCTTTACACGGTCAATGTCTCAAGCGCTTGTTAAAGACGGCATCCGCGTCAATGCTGTTGCACCGGGACCGATTTGGACGCCGCTTATTCCGTCCACTTTCAGCGCTGAGGAAGTCGCAACCTTTGGCACTGATACACCGATGGGGCGCCCCGGCCAGCCCGTGGATCATGTCGGCTGCTATGTGCTTTTGGCATCTGATGATTCTTCTTATATGACAGGACAGACTCTCCATGTGAACGGCGGAGACTTTATTACGACATAAAAGGGGGAAGCTCGAGCGAAGGTGTTATTCAATACGACGGACTGATGGCGCAAAAAGAAAACATCCAAATGATGGACTGTGGCTTCAATAAACTGAACAAGCCGGGGCTTCAGTTGTTCGTTTATGTCAATACAGACCTCTGCTGTGCCATTCCCTGAACAAATTTGTCTTGAACAACGCCATTCCTCTATAAATGAATAAGGGGAAAGAAAAGACATTCAGATGATGTAGGAAGGAGAAAAAACAGACATTCCCGCCGTCCTGCCGCCTGAAGAAGACATGGATCATGTCGACGCCTGGCACGAATTCCAGCTGTCGCCCGGCGAACAGTACACCATTCCCCAAACACAAAGCATTGATCCAAAGCCGGCAGTGAAGACGCGGTTTTCTTAAGGCAGGCACGGATGACTACGAGAATGTAGCGGATGGGAGCATTTCTCATTCGCTTTTTTCTTTCCGATCGAAAACATCAAAACCGATGAAGTGTTGGCAGCCGGTGTCAGCAAAATGAAACCCGACTCCGTTCATTAGAATCGTTTTTGCAGCTTTTAAGCGGTTCGAACGAAACGAATAGACGCGTTCCCCGTTTAAGAAAGCCGGTTCAAGTTTTTGTTTTTTGCCGGCTATGGTTCCGAGACGGGCAATATCTGGTGCGGCGTCTCCCGAAAATTCAATTCCGATGATCCGGTTATCGCGGTCAAGGTCAGCCATCAAAGCCGTCTCTCCGATATCCTCAGTGGTGACAGGATCCGTGTGCTTTTCTGTCATATAAATGTAGCCCATCTCAGCTTCATCATCATATGTAATCAAAATCATGTCATCACTCCATTCAATTGTTTAATATACCGGACATTGTGGAAAAGTAACAGTGGACACAATGAAAAGGAGGGACCTTACAATGGATCAGCAGCAAATCAAACAAAAGGTGCTCGATATTCTCGATCATCATAAAATCGGTACGCTTGCAACAGTTGAACAGGGAAAACCCAATTCCCGCTATATGACCTTTTTCCACGACGGGATGACGCTTTATACACCGACAAGCGATGAAACGCACAAGGCGGAAGAAATTGACGACAATCCGAATGTCCATGTGCTGCTAGGGTATGACGGCGAAGGTTTTGGCGATGCGTATCTTGAAATCAAAGGTACGGCAAAATTGAACCACTCAAAAGAATTAAAGGATCAAATCTGGCATGAACAGCTTGAGCGCTGGTTTGACGGCAAAGATGATCCAAACCTGTCCGTGCTTGAGATTCACCCTTCAGAAATCCGGCTGATGAATGAAGGGGAAAGCACACCGGTGACCCTTGATTTGTAGAAAACTGTGTTGAACAGTTTGTCATATAGGGAGAACTGTAGTATAATACAAAATAGGAACACGCAAAGGGCAAATAAATGTAGATGGAAAGTAAACTTCTTTTTTCTTTCTTAGAAGATGCTTATTCTCTTCCTCTGACCGCCCCTAACAGGATAGAGGGAAAAAAGACTTTTTGTTTCACAATTCACACTGGCGCGGCTTCGGAGCCGTAAGGACGAATGAGAGGTAGGGCTTTCGTTGTCTTGTATCAGAAATTCCATGGTGTTTACTTTCACTCGGAAAGATAGATGCTGATCTTACGAATTTTAAATCATCCGCAGTTTCAGCGGACCCTTATCATATAGGATTTATTTGCTCGAATAAAAGAATAAGACAAAAAAACCGCTTTGGCATCTGCTAAAGCGGTTTTTCAAATGAACGCAACATTTGCCCTCATGAAACAGTCTAATTTGTAGACTGGAGGTCTCGAATGTGGATGTTTTATCATCTAAAGTCCTGTTGATTTTTTGTTTTTTATTGCTGATACACTCTATTGAAACATTGGCGTATGCAGCCCGGCTGTCCGGCGCCAAGGTCGGGTTTATCGCCTCGGCCCTGTCCTTGTTTAATGTGATGGTGATCGTGTCGAGAATGTCCAATATGATTCAGCAGCCTGTGACCGGAAAGCTCGTTGATGTGGCAGGTACGGATGCTCTCTCACTCGTAGGACAGCAGTTTCGGTTCTTAATCTTCGGCTCAACCGTCGGCACGATTTGCGGAATGCTGCTTCTGCCGACGTTTGTCGCTGTTTTTTCGCGGGCGATCATACATTTAGCCAGTGAAGACGGTTCTGTTTTGCAGGTTTTCCGAAAGGCGTTTTCGAAAAACGGCCTGAAAAACGTCAAACAATATGTGAAAAGACCGACCGTGCAATATGTAAAAGGCTTTCAGCTCCGCTTTATACCGAAACGGCTGTTCGTTTTAAACATGGTGATCACAGCCATTTATACTATCGGTGTGCTGGCCGCTCTTTACGCTGGAGTTCTCGTTCCTGAAAGGCATACGACGGCAGTGATGGCATCGGGACTTGTAAACGGGATCGCGACCATGCTCTTGGCCCTGTTTGTCGATCCGAAGGTTTCGGTTCTTGCAGATGACGTGGCCAAAGGGAAACGGAACTATGTCTATTTAAAGTGGGCTTCGATTACAATGGCGGTATCAAGAGTGGCAGGAACAGTGCTTGCCCAACTTTTATTTATACCTGCCTCTTACTATATCGCATGGATGACCAAATGGATGTAGCTGGTTTTTGACGAAATGATTATAAAACGATATTTTTGATTTCTTTATGAAAGTTAAGGGATCTATAATCATTCCTTTTCATCAAGCATAGACGTTTTTGGCTTTCTTATATTAATTGCCGGCAGTTTCATCCTGTGATAGTCTTATTTGTGGCGGTGATAAAAGTGGAGAGGGAAAGAGCTGGAAAACCAAAGAGAAAAAGACGAAAAATCATAAAGCGTCTGTTTACATTAACCTTGCTGTTTGTCATAGCTGTTGCAGGCTATGTCTTTTATGAATACAGGCAAGGACTGTCTGAATCTGAGGGCGAATTTAAAGACGACGGCCAGTTTGAATTTAACGGAGAAGGTTCAGATGTTGATGAAGTGAATATTCTCGTGCTCGGTATTGATTCAAGAGGGGAAGACCATTCAAGGTCAGACTCGATGATGGTTGTTCATTACAACAAGAAACAGAAGCAGCCCAAATTGATTTCGATCATGAGGGACAGCTATGTCGACATCCCGGGCTATGAAAAGCAAAAAATCAATGCCGCATATGCTTATGGGGGCCCGGAGCTTGTCCGTAAAACGCTCAAGGACAACTTTGATTTGGATATTAACTACTATGCTGTCATTGATTTTAACGGCTTTTCCAAAATCGTCGATGCAATTGCGCCTGACGGCATCGAAGTCGACGTTCCGAAAAGAATGTCCTATGGCATCGGGATGACTTTGGAGCCGGGCAAACAGGTTCTTCACGGCGATAAACTGCTGGGCTACGTCCGTTTCAGACATGATGCAGAAAGCGATTTTGGACGGGTCAGGAGACAGCAGGAAGTCTTTTCAAAGCTTGAAAAAGAAGCGGTGAGCGTCGGAAATATCGCTCAGCTTCCCAAGCTGTGGGGGATCATTGATCCTTACATTGAAACAAACCTACCGAACGGGTTGTTATTCTCAGTCGGAAAAGACTTTATTTTAGGAAGCGTAAAAGAAACGAAAAGCTTCAGACTGCCTGTTGACGGTTCGTTTACAAATGCGGACGATCCCAAGTATGGAGCGGTATTGGATTTGGACCTTGAAAAAAACAAAGAAGAACTAAAGACTTTTTTAGAAGATTCATAAACAGACGATCCGCCGTATCTTTCGGCGGATCGTCTATTTATTTATCGTATTTTTTTAATCCTCGGTCATAAAGAAAATTACCGAATGGTACAAATGCGACGATAAAGCCGGCAGCCGGCCATTTCAGAGACCACCTCAACACAAATGTCGCATACAAAAGAACAAGCAGATATATAATAAATAATCCGCCGTGAAGCGAGCCGACAATCGTGACGGCCATCGGATAGCCCGCCCAGTATTTAAGGGGCATGGCGACAAAAAGCAGGATAAGCAGTGACATGCCTTCAATAAAACCCATCGTGCGAAGACGTCCAATTGGCGTTTGCAGCATGAAATACCTCCTGTAGCTCATATTCTTCCTTTATACTATAAACTAAAAAGGGACAAATATGACAGGTTTTTCTCATGTATTTAAGTTTGCGCCGGAATCTTCATTAATGCCCCGAAATATTGCTGGGCCGTCGTAAAACAAATAAAGGCTGTCAATTCGGCTATTTCTTCTTCTGAAAAAACTTCTTTGAGAACGTCAAACTGCTTGTCTGAAATGCGCTCCCTCTGCGCCAAAAACACTTCTGCAAATCCCATCGCAAAGCTTGTTTTCTCCTGATTAGGGATAGCAGGCTTCCCCTTGGCCTTGCAATATTCACAGCCGTTCCCCTGAGCAAGCACCCTGCGCACCTGCTCCTTTAATTCTTTTGATAAAAAACCGTCTCCTGCCAGCACCTCAGCCAAAGCCGTCCAGCTTGACAGAAGGCTTTCAGAATACCCAAGCAGCCGCTGAAACGGAGTGTTTCCCTTTTCTGAAGGATTGATTCTTGTCATTTGCTGATCACCTCTCCATAATGATATCTAAGAGAGTGATGAATATGAATGTCGAATAAAAGGATTTCTAAGGGGATATTTAAAAGATGAAACGAAATGAAGGTAATAACATTGCAATTGAAAATAGATGATCTTGATCTTAAAATCATAGCCGAATTAAAAAAAGACAGCCGCCTGTCCATGCGGGAGCTTGGCAGAAAAGTCAGCCTCTCCGCACCATCTGTAACAGAAAGAGTCAGGCGCCTCGAATCGTTCGGCGTGATCAAACAATATACGTTGGACATTGATTACCCGAAAGTGGGCCTCCCCGTCTCCTGCATCATTGAAGCTGCAGTGAAAAACGGAGAATACGACAGATTTAAAACCTATATCGAAAGGCTTTCCAATATCGAATTTTGCTACCGGATTGCGGGGGCGGCCTGTTATATGCTGAAAATCAACGCGGAAAGCCTGGCGCAGATTGAAGAGTTTATCAACGAAACTTCCGCATACGCCCAGACCGTGACACATGTGATTTTTTCTAAAATCGAAACAAAGGAATCATGAACATTAGAGTTGCATTGTTTTTATCTGTTATAATAAAAGGATGCATGAACAAGAAAGTGATGTGATGGACTTGTCAAAAACAGTCGTTTTAGCAGAAAAACCTTCAGTCGGCCGGGACTTGGCCCGTGTGCTGAAGTGTCATAAAAAAGGAAATGGATATCTTGAAGGGGACCGCTACATTGTGACATGGGCGCTCGGCCATTTGGTCACCTTGGCCGACCCTGAAGGATATGGAAAGGAATTTCAGTCATGGCGCCTTGAAGACCTGCCGATCATCCCTGAGCCATTAAAGATTGTCGTCATTAAGAAGACCGGGAAGCAGTTTCAGGCGGTCAAATCGCAGCTGATCAGAAAAGATGTCAAAGACATCGTCATTGCGACAGATGCGGGGCGGGAAGGCGAGCTTGTCGCCCGCTGGATTATTGAAAAGGCGAAAGTGAACAAACCGCTGAAGCGGTTATGGATCTCATCTGTGACAGACAAAGCGATAAAAGAAGGCTTTAAAAACTTAAAGAGCGGCAAGGAATTTGAAAACCTGTATCATTCAGCCGTGGCAAGAGCTGAAGCCGACTGGATTGTCGGCATTAACGCAACAAGGGCGCTGACGACGAAATTCAATGCCCAGCTTTCCTGCGGCCGCGTGCAGACGCCGACATTGGCAATGATCGCGAAAAGAGAGGAAGACATCAAGAACTTTAAACCGGTTCCTTATTTCGGCCTGCGCGCCGCCGTTGACGGCATGTCGCTGACATGGCAGGACAAAAAAACAAAGCAGACACGTACATTCAATGAATCTGTGACATCCCAGCTCGCAGGAGCGCTCCAAGGCAAACCGGCCGTGATTTCCGACTTGAAGAAAACGGCGAAAAAAAGCTTTGCGCCCGGCCTCTATGATTTAACAGAACTGCAGAGGGACGCCCATAAACGCTTCGGTTTTTCCGCGAAAGAAACGCTGTCCGTTCTCCAGAAGCTTTACGAACAGCACAAGCTTGTCACCTATCCGCGGACAGATTCAAGATTTCTTTCAAACGACATTGTCCCGACGTTGAAAGACCGCTTGGAAGGGATGCAGGTCAAGCCGTACGCCCAGCATGTGACCCGAATTTTGAAGCGCGGCATTAAAGCAGGCAAAAGCTTTGTCAATGATGCGAAAGTTTCCGATCACCATGCGATCATTCCGACGGAAGAGCCGCTTGCGCTCGGCGCTTTAAGCGACAAAGAGAGAAAGCTTTACGACTTGATTGCCAAGCGTTTCCTCGCGGTATTGATGCCTCCGTTTGAATATGAAGAAACAAAGGTGTTTGCTGAGATCGGCGGAGAAACCTTTACGGCAAAAGGAAAAACCGTTCAGTCCCAAGGCTGGAAAGCGGTATATGATCATGTGGATGAAGATGATGACGAGGAAGAAAAAGATCAAACCCTTCCAAAGCTCGCAAAAGGTGATACACTCTCTGTCCGGTCTTTGACAGAGACAAAGGGAGAAACAAAGCCGCCTGCGCGCTTTAATGAAGGAACGCTCTTGTCGGCAATGGAAAATCCGGCCGCATTTATGCAGGGAGAAGAAAAAAATCTCGTCAAAACGCTTGGAGAGACAGGCGGACTCGGAACGGTCGCAACACGGGCCGACATTATCGAGAAGCTTTTCAATACGTTCCTGATCGAGAAAAAAGGAAAAGATATTTTCATCACCTCAAAAGGAAAACAGCTCCTTGAACTTGTCCCGTCAGATTTAAAATCTCCGGCGCTTACCGGCGAATGGGAGCAGAAGCTGTCAGGCATTGCAAAAGGCAAGCTGAAATCCGCTGCGTTCATTAAGGAAATGAAAGAGTATGCGAAGCAGACGATCAAGGAAATCAAGAGCAGCAATCAAAAATTCAAGCATGATAATGTTACGGGCACGCACTGCCCAGACTGCGGAAAACTGATGCTGAAAGTAAACGGGAAGCGCGGCACAATGCTCGTCTGCCAGGACAGGGAATGCGGCCACCGCAAAACGGTTGCCAAACAAACGAATGCCCGCTGCCCGAACTGCCATAAACGCATGGAGCTGCGCGGCCACGGGGAAGGCCAGACCTTCGCCTGCGTCTGCGGCCACAGAGAAAAGCTCTCCGTTTTTGAAAAACGCAGGGGAAAAGACAAAAATGCAAAAGCAACAAAACGCGATGTACACTCCTACATGAAAAAGCAAAACAAGGATGAGCCGATCAACAACGCGCTCGCCGAACAGCTGAAAAAGCTGAAGCTTGATCAATAAAATCACGCAGCCTGCCGGAAACGGCAGGCTTTTTTATATTTGACCAATACTTACTTAGAATGAAGGAATTTTGCGGTGATCATTGTTGGGGCGGGTTCAATGGGAATGGCAGCGAGGTATTTTCTCGTCAAAAAAGGCGTCGATGTCCTCTTGGTTGATGCGTTTGATCCTCCGCACGAATTGGGAAGCCACAATGGCGATACACGGCCGATTAGGCAAGTTCCCGACGATTTTATTGGCTGCTTTGAAACAACGTCGGGCGTGTTGTTCAATCAAAATTGCATCGTGGCTTATCGAAAGCTGGCTGAGGCATACGGGGCCCGCTTTTTAATGAATACACGGGTTGAACAAATTGACCTGCGTGCAGATTCCGCTGAAATTGTAACGAAGTCCGGCCGTATCAGGGCTGACAAGCTGATTGTGACATCAGGCGCGTGGACGGGCAAACTTCTCAGTGACATGGGGCCGCGATTACAGCCCGTTCGCAAAGTGCTTGGATGGTTTGAAGCGGAAGAATCGCTTTATAATGGCTGCCGATTCCCGGTATTCTTTTTCGAACTTGGAGGGCCATTCCGCTATGGAACGCCGAGCCTCGGAGGGAGCGGAATCAAAATCGGCCGCCACGACGGAGGCCTAACGACAGATCCTGATATGACCAATCGGAGCTTTGGGGGCATATCCGTCTGACGAACAAGATTTTCAACAATTCATTCAAACCTACTTGCCAAAAGGTGTGGGACGATTTTCAAAAGGCGGAGTCTGCCTTTATACAAAATACCCTATGCACAAGCGGGAAATCATAGCAAATTGGCCAAAAGCCCGCCAAGGATACCATGTGATATTGGCTGTTCGAGATATGGCGGATAATAAAAACGCTTTCTATCAATCGATCGATATTCAACTAGTGAACCCATAAGTGTTTGGTGGAATCCCTTTGTTGAAAAAAGAACTTGTCAATGAAAATGTCGGGAATCTTCATGACATTTTCATACTTCTATTTGTCCTAGAAAGCCGTTCCCTCTATCATCTGAGTGGAGTTTGGCCTATTTTTCAATAGCGGTGTGTTTTTACTTTCTGGACTCCACGCATATCGCAGGTAGTGGAGTTCTTTGCTGTGGGCAAAACTGAGCTCGACGATTGCTGGCCGTACGGAACTGAGAAATAAGGGAAGAACACCTAAATGTACGTTACTTACCGATGTAAAGCACACCGTCGGTACTCCCGCGTGTATTGCGGTAAGTAAATCTACTAATTCCGCTGGGTAGGAAGGCCGAAAGCAGTTTCGGGATGTGGAAAGTGAACGCTAAATTTGTCCACCGCCCACAAGCTCAGAATGTACCTCTAGACCCTAAGTAGGAGCAAGAAACAAACTCGACAGCTTCCTTTCTGTCCTCAAGACGAATTTTTTGCCATCCCTCTATGTAAAAACATGTTAAGTTCGTCACTCTTTCATCGCCTGATCAAAGGAATCAGTTGTTTTCAAAATCCTTGATTCTACCCAATTAACCGGGTTGGTTAGTTTGGCTATGTTTTTCCTCCTTTAGTGCTTGATTAAGTTGTGATAGTGGACCTTCAAAGATACTAGTACAGAGATCTTGATAAAGGGCTATTTCATTTCCAAATACCTCTCGGGATTTACGCAGCAGTTCGATGAATACGGACTTATCCCTCACCGATTCGTCCAACGATCCAACTGCTTCAGCTAGTGCAGCACGAGCCCTCATTGCTTGGTGGTTGACGGATTGGACGTCCCAATACACATCCGGTGTTCCAGAACTAATCCGTGCTAGTAGTGCAAGCATAGTTGCATGCGGAGGGGGTGCAAGGGAACTAAGTTTTGCAATGTCAACATCTAATTCTGCGAGCGCCAATCCAAAGGTGAGTATCGCTGAATGAGTGAGTGCCTGCATAGCCGCGACCAATTGATCATGCTCCTCAGCTTCTAATAGCACCGGACGTCCTTTCCAATCTAAAATCATCTGAATCAAATGACTTCCTTTAGGCCCATCGTTTTGGACTATGACAGCTACCGGTCTACCCACGATACTAAGACTTGGAGCAAACATAGGGTTAAGACCTATGCTTTCAAAAGGCAAACCCAAAGAGTGTATTTTTTTAAATATGGGCGACTGTACCGAAAGAGTGTGCACAAAGAGAGAATCAGGCTTCATTAACGCCCCAACAACTTTTACTGCTTGAAGAGCTACGTTCTCTGGTAAAGCGAGCATCACCATGTCCGCCTTCTGGATCATATCTTTGGCCTGTGGAGTCGGAACAGTGATGTCACACTTCTTGAATTGTCGACTAACGGAAGGAGGATTCATATCGATAATACATACTTCAACACCAGATCCTTCAAGGAGGCCTGCAAACATCCCGCCAACACCACCAGCTCCTCCCACAATAACACACTGCCTTATTTCCTGACTCATCTTGAACCTCCCACTGCAGAGACTTCCGCTGCTGCGATAGCTGAGACCATAGCTCGCGCTTTAACCTGAGTTTCTTTGAACTCCTCTTCTGGATCTGACAATGCTACGATGGCTCCTCCGACACCAAAAGTCGCTTTGTCATCGGTAACAACAACTGTACGAATAACAATACTAAGATCCGCAGCGCCACTCAGTCCAAACCAGCCGAGGCTGCCCGAGTAGACACCGCGAGGGCCGCTCTCGAGTCGGTCTATGATTTCCATCGTCCGAATTTTCGGAGCACCAGTCATCGAACCACCTGGAAAAGCAGCACGGACGCAATCAACCGTTGATTTGTCTGGACGTATAGTGCCACGAATAGTCGAGATCAACTGGTGGACGGGAGCATACGTTTCTACATCGAACAGCTTAGGTACATGAACAGATCCAATTTCACAAACAGTGTTAAGGTCATTACGGACTAAGTCAACGATCATTAAGTTCTCTGCGAGATCTTTTTCTTGACTTAGTAACTCATTTCGTAATTGATTATCTTCAGCAGAAGTCCTACCTCTCATACGGGTACCCTTGATCGGTTTGGACTCAACGATACGATCAGTACCGATTGAGAGGAACCGTTCCGGAGAGGCACTCAGTACTGCCGCATCCGCAAAGTTTAAAAATGCCCCATAGGGCACCGGACTGATTCTTCGCAGGTGTGTATAAGTAATCCAAGGGTCTATAGGGGTATAAACAGTGGCGGAATTAGTCAAGCATATCTCATAGGATTCCCCATTACGAATTTCTTCTAAGCAATTGTTGATCAGTTGAAGATAAGATGGTCGGTTATGACGAAACTCGATTGGGATATTGTGGTCTGGCACGGACGTAAGTACTGAATCCTTGTCAAAATCATTTGCTGCAACAGGAATTTCATTCAAGATTTGCTCTGTAGCATTTAGCCAGTTGATTGCTTGCTTATCCTCATCCCCAGTCGAAAGACACAACAGGTAAGCTTCCTGTTCAAGATGATCAAAAACAAGCATGCGGTCAACGAAAAGCAGGGCCGCATCTGGAATCTCAGATTGATACCGGTTACTCCCACAAGTTTCAGCTTTTAGCTCATAGCCAATGTAACCCACATAGCCGAGATTGAAGTCAAAGGGAAGGCCTTCCGGAGTAGATGTTGCTCGACGGCGGATTTGCTCATCAAGATAATCATAAAATGACTGTTGAATGAACTCCGTCTCTTGACCCGAACGTTGTACTTTTACAACACCCTCTGCTACTTTATAGGTAATATATTCAGCATTCTCTCCGGTACCATCGCCAAGATATGAAAATCGTGACAAGCCTTCGATGACACTACTACTGTCAAGCCAGAATCCATGAGGTGCATCAGCAAATAGTGTCTGGTAACTTGACTGAGCGTCAGGAAATCCCGATAATTTTCGAAAATGAATCTGGTAGAAATCATTTTTAGAATTAGAAGGCTCCTCTAAGTCGGGAGACTGTCTTGATCGTCTAGTGCGCTTCGGAGTTAGGTCTCGAAAGTTGGCAAGCAACTCGTGCCCATAATGACTACAGATTGACTCGGGGTGGAATTGCACACCCCAAATCGGCAGATTGCGGTGGCGAAGCCCCATAATCAAATCATCTTTTGTCCACGCAATCGCTTCCACATCATCACCCAATTCAGTAACTATAAGGGAGTGATAGCGTACGACAGAGAACTCAGGAGGAAGCCCGTCAAAGATATCGATCCCTGAATGGTGAATGACTGATGTTCGTCCATGCATGGGCTCAGAAGCGTGGTTCACCTTCCCGCCAAACAAATGAGCTATGCCTTGATGTCCAAGGCAGACCCCGAGGACTGGCAACTTAGATTCTAGAATAACGGTTGTATTAATACCAAAGTCCTCAACCCGTTCCGGTCGACCAGGGCCTGGGGAGATAACGATGTTGTCAATCTCATCAATCGGTACTTGTGACCAGTCTACATCATTACGGACAACTATTGGCGGTCGGCCATTTACTTCGCCGATCATTTGATAGAGGTTGTAAGTAAATGAGTCATAGTTGTCAATTAGAAGTGTTTGTATCCCTGCCCCCATTAAACAATTCCTCCCTTTTTCTTTTTTGGTCGACTAGGCTTGAAGAAATTTCTTGCCTGCGATTTTCTGAGTTGTCAATTACTATATCCTCAACCCTGCACGTTTCAGAAATAATGAGCTCATAAAGGTTACGCAAAAACTCTTTACTTAAACCATTCTCGTCAGCGTATCGAGCTGCTCGTTCCTGGACAAAGTTAATTCGGTGCGGTTGCATCATCGGAATATTATACTCACGTTTGTACAACCCAATCCTAATGCAGCATTCTAAACGTGCTTTCAATGTATCCAACAATTGTTCATCAATACTATCAAGTTTTACACGCAGGCCCTCAAGCCCCTTTTCTATTTCTGATAACATGTAAATTCCTCCGATTCTACATTCTTTTGATAAAAGAGAGGGACTTTACCTCTTGACGATCCGCGTCTACCCTTTCCACCCAAAACTTAGACAGTCGAGGGTTATTAAGTATACGACTCATAAGATAAGAAGATTTGAGTGTTTCGACTATAGTTTCAGTGAAAATACCTAACAACCGAATCTCGAAGGTAGATGGCTTCCATAGCACTTGAAACTGACAATCTACAGCATTATGAATACCTAACGTGCCGAGGAGACTCAACAAGTTGATTGAGATACATTAATAGATAGACCAGCTCGTCCTTCTAAAATGGAGTAACCTTGATACACTGCCACATGACAGGTTGAAGTATGCAAACGCGCGGAATAACGCCATGCCAGAGTCGTTCAATGGTGTAACCACAACATCCTCGTGAACATCATGTGTTGAATCACCTACGTACGAGCACTGCTAACCAATCAGAGCAGGCTCATTGGATGAATAAGCCAGTGAACAAATGTTTAAATATAGAGAACAGCCGCGAGATTACACTTGTGATCCTCGAATACTACAAATTTTATAAAAGCAGATTATAACAAGTGTCGCCACGATCACCCTGTGTTTGAAGAAGGATTTAACAACCTTAACTTTAATCGAAGTTATGCAAATTCGGTTTGTTTATTGTTAAATTATAACTTGAAACCTAAATTGTAACAATTTAAATATTGCAAAAAATTTCAACACTTGTGTGAATGAACTGCACCCCAATTGTTAGACACCATCTAACAACGCTGCTTCAACTGGCTAGAATACCGTGCAGTAGGGGATCGAACATTTTAAAAAAGAACTCTGAGAGTATATTAATTACTGCAATCACAAACGGATTAAGATCAAATGAAAAGGCAGGAGTCCAGTACAACACCGGATTCATGCCAGTAAAACTGCTTCATGACGTTTTTTGGGGGGACCTGCTTGCCAAAAGGTGTGGGACGATTTTCAAAAGGCGGAGTCTGCCTTTATACAAGAACGGCTGACGAAGATTTCATCATTGATCAGCATCCAGAACATCCTCATGTTTCGATCACCGCCGGATTTTCCGGGCACGGCTTCAAGTTCAGCAGTGTGGCGGGGGAGATCTTAAGCGAGATGAGCACGGCTGGGAACACGAAGCATGATATTTCAATTTTCTCCTTACCAAAGGCTGCTTTGCAACAGCCGCTGTAGTGTTTTCTTCACTTTCGTCAGCATGCCGTATCACGTTTCCCGTCAGCGAAAAAGTGGTATGGATAAACAAAGGAGGACGTGATATGGCAAACAAAACCGCAGGAAAAATAGGGGCAGAGCTGCTGAAGGAATGGAATATTGATCATGTTTACGGCATGCCGGGGGACAGCATCAACGAATTTGTTGATGAATTGCGGCATGAAGAAAACAATCTCCGCTTCGTTCAAGTGCGCCATGAAGAAACCGCGGCTCTTGCTGCCGCGGCCGATGCGAAGCTGACAGGCAAAATCGGTGTCTGCCTTTCAATCGCGGGGCCCGGCGCCGTTCATCTGCTGAACGGGCTTTATGATGCAAAAGCTGACGGTGTACCTGTGCTTGCCATTGCAGGACAGGTATCTTCAAATGAAATCGGAAGGGATACATTTCAGGAAATCGGCCTTGAGAGGATGTTTGAGGATGTAGCTGTCTTCAATCAGCAGGTTCATTCGGCCGAAGCGCTGCCTGATCTTTTAAATCAAGCGATCCGCACCGCATACAGCCAAAAAGGGGTCGCCGTTCTGACCGTATCTGATAACCTGTTTGCAGAAAAGATCAAGAGGAAGCCGGTTTATACGTCCGCGCTTTATATTGAAGGAGATCTTTACCCGAAGCAAAGCCAGCTTATGCAGTGTGCGCAGCTGATCAATGAAGCGAAAAAGCCGGTTATTTTGGCGGGAAGGGGAATGAAATCGGCAAGGGAGGAACTGCTGGAGTTTGCAGATAAAGCAGCCGCCCCGATCATCATCACGCTTCCGGCAAAAGGCGCCGTCCCTGATCGGCATCCGCATATGCTCGGAAACCTCGGACACATCGGCACAAAGTCTGCATATGAAGCGATGGAGGCATGCGATCTTTTGATCATGCTGGGGACTTCATTTCCTTACCGTGATTATCTGCCGGAAGATACGCCGGCCATCCAGCTTGACAACAACCCGGCAAAAATCGGCAAGCGGTATCCTGTCACCGCCGGCCTTGTCTGTGATGCGAAGACCGGACTATTTGAACTGACGAAAACAATTGAACGGAAAACGAGCCGCTCATTTTTGGAAAGCTGTACAGAGCATATGAACAAGTGGCGATATCAAATTGAAAAAGATGAGCAGGAGGCGACATCACCGCTTAAGCCTCAGCAAGTGATCGCAAGGCTTGAAGATGCTGTCGCAGATGATGGGGTCCTTTCCGTTGACGTCGGAAACGTGACGGTCTGGATGACGCGCCATTTTAATATGACCAATCAGGATTTTCTTATATCAAGCTGGCTTGGCACGATGGGATGCGGCCTTCCCGGCGCTATTTCCGCAAAGCTTTCTTATCCGGAACGCCAGGTTGTAGCCGTATGCGGAGACGGCGGCTTCAGCATGTCCATGCACGATTTTCCGACCGCTGTCAAATATGATCTCCCGATTGTTGTCGTCATCTTAAATAATCAAAACTTAGGCATGATTCAATATGAACAACAGGAAAAGGGGCATCTTGAATATGCGACAGCGCTCGAAAACGTCGATTATGCCAAATTTGCCGAAGCATGCGGAGGGAAGGGGTTCAGCGTGACAAGGCATGAAGAACTCATTCCTGCCCTGAAAAATGCTTTTCAATCACAAGAACCGGCGATTATCGATGTGGCAATTGAAGACGAACCGCCGCTCCCCGGAAAAATATCCTATACACAAGCGGCAAACTACAGCAAATATATGATGAAGAAATTCTTTGAGAAAAAAGAACTTGACCTGCCGCCGTTAAAGAAAAGTTTAAAAAGGATATTGTAGTGAATGGCCAAGGGGCATAATGTTGCTTCCTTGGCTGTTTTTTATTTTTTGAAGATTCTGTTGATTTATCATTTCCGCATGTTAAAATCAGTATGGAAAATATAAGAAGGAGAGCGTAAGGCGCTTGTTTGTTTTTTCTTTTTGCATCAAAACCCATCTCATCATCTAAAAAAGAGAGAGGGGATATCCATATGCAGCGTAAATTTTCATTTCATTTTCAAAAAACGCTAAGCGCCGCTGTTATATTGGCGGCAGGATTGCTGGGTTCATCAATCATTCCTCAGCAGGCTTTTGCACATGGTTTTATTGAAAAACCCGGAAGCAGAGCGGCTTTGTGCAGTGAGGCTTATGGGCTGCTTAACTTGAATTGCGGAAGCGTGATGTATGAGCCGCAAAGCTTGGAAGCGAAAAAAGGGTTTCCGCAGGCAGGACCTGCCGATGGACAAATTGCGTCTGCGGGTGGATTGTTCGGCGGCATTCTTGATCAGCAAACCGGAGAACGCTGGTTTAAACATATCATGACCGGTGGAGAACATACATTTACTTGGAAATATACCGCCCCCCACAAAACCAGCCAATGGCATTACTATATCACCAAAAAAGGCTGGGATCCCAATCAACCGCTGGAGCGGGCCGATTTTGAGCAGATTGGAACAATTGAACATGACGGTTCGCCTGCATCGAATCATTTATCACATCAAATCTATGTACCTGAAGACCGCCAAGGATATCATGTGATATTGGCTGTTTGGGACGTGGCTGACACTGAAAACGCTTTCTATAATGTCATCGATGTTGATTTAGAGAATAAATAAAGCCCCGGTTGCTTGATCTGCTGATCAAAACGGTCTGGACATTCGTTTTGCATATGAGTGGGTTTTGGTGCAAACAGATCAAATGAAAATGAAAAAGCCTGTTCTTCGAAAAAATCGAAGCAGGCTTTAAAATTCGTGTATTTTACTTAGTTTAGTATAACCGGATTATTTCTTTTTCTTCATTGCCGCTGCTGTGAATGGAAGAAGGGTTCCAAACAGCATCGTGCCTCCAAAGAAATTGCCGAGATACGGCTGTCCGATCAAATAGCAGACAGCAAAAACGCCAGCAGCCAGTCCGATCATCACATAGCCCGGATAGAACCTTTTTTGAAAGCTCGTCCTTTGGGTAATCCGAAAAAATATCAGACCGATGATAAGCGGGACGATCCATAGGTAAAACAGGATAAATACTCTCATAGCCAAAACTCCATATTTTTTAATTTATCATACCAGATTGGGGCCGAAAATGCGTGTGACAAATTTCGGACTCATTTGCTGCGTGCGTCGTATTCTTCCTTTAGCAGACCGTAGACAAAATGATCGGCATAGTGATCATGGAGCCACTCGCATTGTCTGAGGCAGCCTTCCTTCGTAAATCCAAGTCTTTCGGGAATCGCCTGGCTTTTAAAGTTTTTTGTTGCGGCCCTGATTTCGATCCGGTTTAGCTCATATTCATTAAACAGCATATCAATCAGCCCCTGGCATGCTTTCGTCATCATTCCATTCCCCTGAAAAGACTTCCCAAGCCAGTAGCCGAGCGAAGTCGTACGGTTGATCCAATTGATATAGTGGAGGCCGATGATGCCGGCAAATTGATTTTGCTGCCAGATTCCGGCCTGAAAGCCGTTATTCGCGGCGGCCTGTTTCATACAATCTTCAATAAAGGCTTCGGTGTCTTCAAGCTTCTTTGTTCCGTCCACCCAATACAGCCAGTTTCTTAAATCATCCTTCGACTGCTGGATCTGCATATAGACACTAGGTGCATCTATCGGTTCGAGTTTTTTTAAGTAGAGGTCATCATCGATCTTCAGTTTGAACATCCATAATCCTCCTTTTCTTCAGTATAATATAAAAAAGCCGACCGAAGTCAGCTTTTTTAGCCGAAAAATGTATCGAAGATAAGGAAAATGTTCAGGGTGACGATCAGCACAGCGATGAGCCAAGAGACGGCTGTCACCCACTTCGCATTTTTGAGGCTTCCCATAATGCGCTTACTGCTTGTAAATAAGATGAGCGGGATGAGAGCGAAGGCGATCCCGAATGACAGGACGACCTGGCTCATAACAAGAGCATTTGTCGGATTGACGCCTGATGCAATGATGGCAATAGGCGGCAGAATCGTAATAAACCGTCTTAGATAAAGCGGAATCCGAAAATTGATAAATCCCTGCATGATGATATCTCCGGAAAGCGTTCCGACAGATGAACTGGATAAGCCCGCTGTTAAAAGCCCGATGCCGAATAAAACGGCGGCCAGCGGACTGACCATGCTGCTGAAGTGGCTGAAGGCCACATCCAAATCCTCGACAAAAATACCGTGTTTGAAAAACAATGCAGCAGCGACGATCAGCATGCTCGCATTGATAGCTCCGGCAATCAGCATGGCGATCAAAATATCTATAAATTCAAAACGGAAAATTTTCTTCTTCTCTGCTTCTGTTTTTCCGACTACTCTTCGCTGGGTGAGAGCGGAATGCAAGTAAATGGCATGCGGCATGACGGTTGCTCCCAAGATACCCGCCGCCAGCAGGATGCTGTCGGTTCCGTTAAAACGGGGAACAAACATGCCCTCCAAAACAGATCCGAGGTCAGGTTTTGCGAAAAAGGTTTGAAAGGCAAAGGCAATCACGACGATAAACAGCATTCCCGTAATCGCCGCTTCAAGCGGCCGGACGCCGCGTCTTTGCAGTTCCAGGATCGCAAATGACCCTGCCGCCGCAATAATGGACGCTTCAAGAAGCGGAATGCCGAACAGCAGATAAAGGCCGAGAGCCGCTCCGATAAATTCGGCAAGGTCTGTCGCAATGACGACAAGCTCTCCTTGAATCCACAAACCGACTGACACCGGTTTTGGAAATTCTTCTCTTGCGATTTCGGGAAGGTTTTTTCCAGTCGCAATGCCGAGCTTTGCGGATAATGATTGAATAAGCAGTGCCATGATATTAGAAAAAAGAATCACCCATAAGAGCAAATATCCATATTTGGAACCTGCGGCGATGTTCGTTGCAAAGTTGCCGGGATCGATATAAGCAATGGCTGCAATGAAAGCCGGCCCTAAAAAAGGAAGCAGCCTTTTGAATCCTCTGCTTTTTCCGTCTAGTGCATCTTGAGCTGCTTTAGATATTTGTGCGTGTCTGGATAGATCCTGACTGACCATATGATTCACCTAGATTCTCCGTTGTTTTTCCTTATACACAAAAGTTTCCTTAGTGCAAATTCCATATTCATCATATGCCCTTACATCCTAAATTGTCAACTATGTGATGCTATAGTTTATGCAGGAATTGTTTAGCGTAAACAAAAACCAGCATCGCTTCTGCGATGCTGGCTAATTTATGCTTCGGATCGGGAACCCATTCTTCCGCGGAAGATGAGGCTTAAAATAAAGACGAGAATCGCGGCGCCGATAATGGCCGGAAAGATGGCGAATCCCGCAATATCAGGCCCCCAGGTTCCGAACAGCCCGTGGCCGATCCAAGCTCCGATAAAGCCGACAACCATTGAGCCGATGATGCCGCCGGGAGCGCCATTGCCTCCGATTGCACCTCCGATTAAACCGATGACAATTGCAACGATTAAAGAAACGAGAAATCCCAACATTGTCATTCCACCCTCTTTCAATTGATTTATATTACGTGTTTAGCCTCTCTTTTGCTTTGCTAAACGTTCGAAAGCATATCGGGCGGGACGACTGTTTATTCCTCGAGCAGGGAAGCGCCGGCAATTCCGGGGTGCGTCATCTCATACGGATCTAGAATGAGATCAAGCTCCTCCTCTGTTAAAACATCATGCAATAAACAAAGTTCGCGTACAGATTGGCCTGTGGCAATGGCCTCTTTGGCAATTCTGGCAGCTGCCTCATACCCTAGATGGGGGTTGACGGCGGTAATGACGCCGACGCTTTTTTCAACAAATTCTTTCAGCCTGATTTCATTTGCTTCGATCCCTTTGATGCAGTAATCGGTGAACACGCGGAATCCGTTGTTCATGATTTTGATTGATTGCAGCAGGTTAAATACAAGAACAGGCTCCATCACGTTTAATTCAAGCTGTCCCGCTTCTGAAGCAAGGCAGATGGTATGATCGTTGCCGATGACCTGAAATGCGATCTGATTCATCAGCTCGGGCATGACCGGATTCACTTTGCCCGGCATAATGGAAGAACCGGGCTGGCGCGGCGGAAGCCGGATTTCCGCAAGCCCCGCCCTTGGTCCAGAGGCCATTAAGCGAATATCGTTCGCGATTTTAGACATGTTCATCATCCCTACTTTTAGGGCGGCGGAAACCTCTGTGTAAGCATCGGTGTTTTGGGTGGCATCGACAAGGTGATCCGCCCCTGTCAGCTGATAGCCGCTGATCTCTGACAAATGCTCAACGACATTTTGAATGTATGTTGGATCAGCGTTCAGTCCTGTGCCGACCGCGGTCGCTCCCATATTGACTTCATAAAGATGGTGGCGGGATTGTCTGATCCGCTCGATGTCGCGCTCAATCACGCGCGAATATGCCTCAAATTCCTGTCCGAGCCGAATGGGAACCGCATCTTGAAGATGAGTCCGCCCCATTTTGATGACGGAATCAAATTCGGCTGCTTTTTCGCGGAATGCATCAAGCATATCTTCCATCGTCGCCAAAAGCTTTTTTAAATGATTCAATGTTGCGAGATGAATGGCTGTCGGAAAAACGTCATTCGTTGATTGAGCCATGTTGACATGTGTGTTCGGGCTTAAATGAAAATAATCGCCTTTTTCTTTTCCTAAAAGCTCCAATCCTCTATTTGCGATGACCTCGTTTGCATTCATATTCATTGAAGTGCCGGCTCCGCCTTGAATGGGATCGACGATAAAATGATCATGCCACAGCCCTTCCAATATTTCGCCGGCCGCCTTAACGATGACTTTGCCAAGATCTTTATATAACCGCTTGATATCCATGTTGGCGAGAGCTGCTGCTTTTTTGATCATCGCCAAACCGTTAATCAATTCTTCATCGATCTGATAGCCTGTGATCGGAAAGTTCTCTACCGCCCTCATGGTCTGCACGCCATAGTAAGCGTCAGCCGGAACTTCTTTTTCGCCTAGAAAATCTTTTTCAATTCGGGTTGTTTTCGTTTCCATGGTTATAACCCTCCGTATGTCGTTTCTTATGATGTAGTGTGCCACGATCCGCCGTGTTTTACTTTGCTTTAAAAAAAGTAAAATCGACTCCTGAAAACAGGCTGTCAAGTATTAAAAAGCCTGTTTTTAGTAATGATATCGGATCATTTGCATGTCAAAAAAATTTAAGGAAAGATATGCAGAAAGAGACAACTGGTCAAATAGTTATGTTTGTATATTATTAACTTAATTAAATTTCTTTACTTGTTTCGCTTTTTTGTAGTAAATTCCTTATATAAAATTTTAATATGAGAAAGGAAGAGCTGTGATGGGAAACGTACTGATGATCAATTTTCCCGGGGAAGGTCACATCAACCCTTCGCTTGGTGTGACAAAAGAGCTTCAGGGACGAGGAGAAAAGGTTGTATATTATGCGGTCGAAGAATACGCAGAAAAAATTAAAAAAACAGGGGCTGAAGTTCGTTTATATCCCGATTTCAGAGATTTTTTGTCATTGGGGAAAAACGTAACAGATGAAAAGGAAATGGACTTTGCCGAAATAGGCTACAACATGGCCAAAAAAGCGGACGAGATCGTTCAGATCATCTATCAGGAAGTGAAGGACGAATCTTATGACTATGTGATTTTCGATCATCATTTTCTGGCTGGGAAAATCATTGCTGAAATGCTGGAGCTGCCGAGCATTTCATTATGTACGACATTTGCAATGGATGAAGGGTTTGTCAGCTCATTTACACAAAATCCTCAAAACGATCTTGAACGTTCGCCTTACTTTGAAAAATTCAAGCAGTCTCTCTGCGAATTAAATGACCAGTATCCTATCAGCCTTCGTCAGCCGTTCGATGTGTTTTCATGCCGCGGAGATATAACAATAGTCTTCACATCGAGAGAATTTCAGCCTTATGCCGAACGATTTGATGAGAATTATCTGTTTGTCGGGCCGTCTATCACAAACCGCCAAGATCCGGAAGGCTTCCCATTCGAAGAGCTGGAGGGTGAAACCGTCATCGTCATCTCAATGGGGACGATCTTTAATCAGCAAAAAGACATTTATAACATGTGCATTGAAGCCTTGAAAGACTTCGACGGAAAAGTGGTGTTGTCAATTGGCAAAAATACGAATCCAAATGAGCTCGATCAAATACCGGATCACTTTATTGTCAGGTCTTATATTCCGCAATTGGAGCTTTTGAAAAAAGCAGATTTATTTGTCACACACGGTGGGATGAATAGTACAAATGAGGGGCTTTACTTTGACACGCCGCTGCTCGTCATCCCGATGGGTGGTGATCAGTTCTTCGTCGCCAGCAGGGTAGAACAGGTAGGCGCAGGAATGATGCTGGACAAAACAGAGCTTTCCTCATCTATTCTGCGAACAAAAATAAAAGAAATCATCGAAAACCGCTCTTATGCAAACGGTGCTGCCAAAATCGGCAAATCGCTTCGCAACGCCGGCGGCTACCAAAAAGCTGCAGATGCTGTTTTTGAACTTGTGCATAAAAACTAAAGACGCTCCCCATCAGGAGAGTCACAGCGTGTCGACAAACCCTCGCATTCGTTGTCAGGTATGCTGAAGTCGGTGCTCACATTCAAGAAAGGAACGGCGGCTAATCGCTCAGGCGTCCTGACTGAACGCCGCCGTCATCACATCTAAGTGCGCGGACGTCCTGTCCGAACACCGTCGTTATCACGTCCTGTAAAAGCCCGATGCTCGCCCTTCCCAGACTGCAATGGTTTCGGGTCACACTTTAGTCCATCCGTATCTTTTTCTGAACACTGCCGTCCTTTTTGTGGACGATAACGGCGGTCCCTTTATTTCGGGCGATTTCTTTCGCCCGTTCAACCGCCTCTCGTTTTGTCTCCTTCACATCGCTGGCCCTCTTGGCATCTTCGGCTTTCACCGCCCATCCTTTTTCATGCTTGATGACGTGTTCACACGTTTCCGCCAGAGCTGGACGCGAATTTGAGCTGTCATCATCGCGCTCTGTCTCATCTGCTTCTTCTGAGTAAGCCTTGAGTTCACTTTTGCTTCTGTTTTCGGCCCATTCCTTTGCCTTGCTCGTTGCAATCGGAATGACGCGGTTTTCCTCATAGCCTTCATCCATCATCGCGTTTGCAATTTCAATAGCTTTCTTTTTAACCGGTTTGTCTACATTTTTGAGTGAAGCGGGATAGTCTTCCATTGACCAAGGCATCGCTTGATTCCCCCTTTTTAGGTATGGTTTTTATTTACCCGTTTCAAGCGAATGAAAAAACCGGAATTCTGAGGTGAAACATTGTATACTATAACAAAACAATAAGGAGGACGGACTCTCCGTGCGCAACGTGCAGACAGATTTAGAAGAACAGTTGAAAATCATTGAAAAATGGGAAAAAGAACAGCAGAAAGCATGGTTTTGGGAAAGAATCGGAAGGCTTCCGTTCAAAGTGCTGGACAAGCTGACGCCTGCATTTATTCAAGACAAAATCGGCCTGCTGCTGGATGAAATCGGCGGCTTTATTCAAAACGGCGGGCAATATCTGACTTCTGAAAAACATCTGATTCGCAAGTATCAGAAAAAGCTTCCGAATGAAACGATTCAAACGATTGAAGATATCCAAAAAGCTCCTTTAGCGGTTATGGATCAAATCTGTGAAGATCTTGGGAAAAACAGAGCAAACACCGCGGCCGTACAAGGGGCGACAACGGGGGTAGGCGGCATTTTTACACTCGCAGTCGATATTCCCGCAATCCTCGGCCTTTCTTTAAAAACCTTGCAGGATATCGCGGTATCTTATGGCTACAACCCGCAAGAGAAAACGGAACGAATGTTCATCATCAAGTGCCTGCAGCTCAGTTCGGCTGACATTGTCGGAAAGAGAGCGATTATAGAAGAACTCAGCCACTATCACCAAAGCCCCGGCACCCGCAATAATATGGTCTCGCAAATTCAAGGCTGGCGGGAAGTCGTTTATACATACCGTGATTCCTTCGGCTGGAAAAAGCTATTTCAAATGGTGCCCATAGCAGGCATTCTCTTTGGTGCGATCTCGAATCGTTCGATGATGAACGGAGTGGCTGAAACAGGGATGATGATGTATAAAAAGCGGAGAATCCTTGAGAAGCTTGCAGAGATTGAGAAAGAAAATGAGGAATGTCCCCGGGAAAACAGAGATCAAGAGTAAATGAAAAGGGATGCCGGTTTGACCATGCATCCCTTTATGCCGCTAAGATTTTTCTGTAAAACGCGGGAGCGCGAAGACAATCGCAAAAATCCCGCAGATGCCGATCAAAACCGGATAGAAAGAATAAGGAAGAATGCTGATCGGCGATATCTTCGCAATTTGCGCCGCTGACAGCATTTGTGCTCCGTAGGGGATCAGTCCTTGAATGACGCATGAAAAGATATCAAGGATGCTTGCCGATTTCCGATTGTCGATTCCGTATTGGTCGGATAGATCCTTGGCGAGAGGTCCGGCTGTGATGATAGCAATTGTATTATTGGCCGTAGCCAGATTGGCTGCGCTGACGAGCCCCGCAATTCCGGCTTCCGCTCCTTTTTTTGTGCGGATCCGCCGGGAAACGAATTCGAGCAGGAAGGTGATTCCGCCGTTCCGCTTCATCATTTCCGCCATTCCGCCGATCAGAAGAGACAGGATGATCAGCTCAGACATCCCGCCAATCCCTTCTGTGATCGCCGTTAAATAAGAGTGGAGGGTCAGGCTGCCGTCGAAAATTCCGATCACACCGGCTAAAACGATTCCGCCAAGGATGACGGCCATCACATTAAAACCGAGAAGCGCAAAAATCAAGACGCCGAGATATGGCAGCACTTTTATCCAGCTGTATGTCCCTTCCTGGGATTCAAGGTGTCCTCCCGACGAGAAAATCATCAGCAGAATGATCGTTACGATTGCGGCGGGCAGCACGATCAGGAAATTCGTTTTAAATTTGTCCGACATTTTCGTTTTCTGAGTGCGGACAGCGGCAATCGTCGTATCAGAAATAAAAGACAAGTTATCTCCGAACATTGCGCCGCCGACAACGGCAGCTACCGAGAACGCCGCGGGAACGCCTATTTCGGCGCTGATCCCTGCACTGATCGGAACGAGTGCCGCAATCGTTCCGGTCGAAGTTCCCATCGAAATGGAGATGAAAGCGGCAATGATAAATAAGCCGGCGACCATAAACTGCTCCGGTACGAATGATAGAGCCAGATTCACGGTCGAATCCACAGCCCCCATTGCTTTTGCAGCAGAAGAAAACGCCCCCGCCAAAATAAAGATCATCACCATGATCATAATATCAGGATGTCCCGCGCCTTTTGCAAACCATTCCGTCTTCCGGCTAAGCGGTTCCTTTCGGTTCATGGCGAGCGAAACAACGGATGCAGCCAAGGCCGCGACTACAATTGGAAGGCTGTAAAAGTCGCCCGTTATAAGTCCTGATCCGACGAATAAACAAACAAATAAAAATAGCGGCAAAAGCCCGGAAGCTTTTCCGTTTTGTTTTTCCATGCTGTACACCTCTTCTATCGTTAAAACCGTTTTTTCATCAATATCCAACACTTTAAAAGGCGAACGGTCAAAAGTCAAATGGTAAAATAAGTTCGGGAGAAAAGCAAACAAAAAGAGGGGAAGCTGATCAACTTGAAACCTGGACATAAAATGAACTTTTCTGATCTGACAAAGGACATCAAGGAGAAACACGCCAATTTCATCGTCTCAGAGGTGAATAATCACTGCATGCGGATCGCAGTCTTGCAAGGCGATTATGTGTGGCACTTTCACCCTGATTCAGATGAGCTGTTTATTGTTTTGGAGGGGGAGCTATTGATCGACTTTAAGGATCGTGGCACGGAAGCGGTGAAACCGAACGATTCACTGCTCATTCCGAGAGGCGCGATTCACCGGACGCGCGCGAATGTGAGGACGGTTAACCTTTGTATGGAAAAAACAAGCGCGGAAACCGTGATATTTGCAGAAGGCAACGTGCTGAAGCTGATTCAGTGCAAGCCGGCCGGACAAAACAAACGGCCGTTTAGTGAAGCCCAGGCCAAATGGCGACCGCTTCAAAACATCAATGGGCTCATCAGGCAATGGGGAGGATGGCGGGAGTCCGAGAACGGTCCGGAAGCTGTGATTATGGCGCTTTGGAAGACAAAACGCGATTATTTGCAATTTATGGAGAGAGAGCACGATCTGATATATGAAAGAACGAGTCAGAAAGGAACGTTTGAATCAAGCGATATTGAGCTTATCGAAAATCCGATCGATATAAGCCGCACCCTCGAGAAGCGCGTGCTGGGGCTTGTCCTTGAACCGGAATGGACGGTAAACGGGGTGAGAGGCTAAGCGGGCTGTCCACTGATGTTCTCCGCGACTTTCGTGAATGTGCTATTTTTGTTTACTCTTTTTCAGATGTGGAATGTAAAAACCATAACACTTCAAAAGGAGGAGTTAAAAATGGCAAACAATAACGAAAATAACAAAATGAGCCGTGAAGAAGCAGGTAGAAAAGGCGGGGAGAAAACAAGCCAAAACCATGATAAAGAGTTCTACCAAGAAATCGGCCATAAAGGCGGGGAAACAACAAGCCAAAACCATGATAAGGAATTCTACCAAGAAATCGGCGAAAAAGGCGGAGAAAAGACAAGCCAAACTCATGACAAAGAATTCTATCAAGAAATCGGTGAAAAAGGCGGAGAAAAGACAAGCCAAACTCATGATAAAGAGTTCTACCAAGAGATCGGTCAAAAAGGCGGGGAAAAAACGAGTCAAAATCATGATAAGGAGTTTTACCGAGAGATCGGCGAAAAAGGCGGACGCCAAAGAAGAAGCGGTTAATCAGCAGGAGAGAGGGGCTTTACAGCAGCCCCTCTCTTTTTTTATGCTTTAACTGTCCGCTAACCTGGATTTGTCTATATTAAATTATTATTAATTATTGATCTTGAAATGAGATTTCCGCGGTGTTTTGTTATATAATTTACAGATGGTACTCTAATTGTAATGATGTGACTTTGAATATGCTAAAAAGTTAAGGACTAAAGTACTGGTGGGAGTGTACTCGAATGGCAGCGTTGTTTAAATTTTTTCAGCACCCTGGGGTCAGGCGTTTTTTTGTTTTTGTAGTTTTGGCGGGGGTTTTATATCTATTCCGAAGCATGATGAATCTCATTTTGCTTACATTTATTTTCACCTTTTTAATGAACCGTTTGGAAAATGTGATCAGAAGCTTTTTAAACCGTTTTATTAAGGTCAGCCAGAGACTGATTATATCCTGTTTATACGCGGCTCTTGCCATCGGGCTTTCGATTGGCGGAGTGATGTATTATCCCGTGATCATCACGCAAATACAGCAGATTATTAAACAAGGAAAATATATCGCTTCTCACCCTGACAGTATTCCTTTTCTTGATATGATCACCGATATATTCGGCGATTTCAACCTGACATCATATTTGGAAAAAGGGCTTAACTTTATCTATACATATGTTACGGATATCAGCGCATTTGGCTTGCAAGTGATCCTGTCATTAATTCTCAGCATGTTTTTCCTGATTGAAAAAGATAAAGTCATGAGCTTGATGAATAAATTTAAAACGAGCAAGGTCGCCGTTTTCTATGCAGAAATTGCGTACTTTGGCAAAAAATTCACGAGAACGTTCGGCAAGGTGCTCGAAGCTCAGTTCATCATTGCCTCTATCAATTGCGCCTTAACGACAATCGCTCTCGGAATCATGGGTTTTCCTCAGCTTTTCGGCCTGGCGGTGATGGTGTTTTTCCTTGGATTGGTTCCGGTCGCCGGTGTTGTCATTTCCCTCATTCCGCTGAGCATCATCGCGTACAGCATCGGCGGGATCGCTTATATTGTTTCTTTGGTCCTGGTCATCATGATTGTTCATGCGATCGAAACCTATTTCCTGAATCCGAAATTGATGTCCGCAAAGACGGAGCTGCCGATTTTCTTCACGTTTATCGTGTTGATTTTCTCTGAACATTTTATAGGGATTTGGGGACTAATCATCGGGATTCCAATATTTGTTTTCTTATTGGATATACTGGATGTGACAAATCGAGAAGAAAACCGAACGGCCGGCATTAATAAATAGCATATATTTGTAAATCAAAAAAGGTGGTTTACATATTTCGAATTTTCAGGTATAACTGTTATATAATTATATAGCGCCACACGTTTAATCCTTTTGTAGGAGTGGGGGACCCGATCATTTGGGGTGAATTTTTCTGTTCTATAACGGACAGAAAGACGGACATCTCTTCGTCCGAACCCGTCAGCTAACCTCATCAACGTGAAGAGAGTCATGTGGAACCAAATTGAATGGTAAAAGCCCGTGGGAGATCTCTCATGGGCTTTTTTTAGAAAGGGGAGGCATCAATATGAAGTTAGCTACAAAGATTATCATTGGCTTATTGCTCGGTGCAGCTGTCGGTATTATTTTAAATGTCACTTCACCGGACTTATTTAACAAGCTAAATACATTTTTATTCGGACCGCTCGGCACGATCTTTTTAAATCTGATTAAAATGCTTGTTGTACCGATTGTTTTCTTCTCTCTCACTTTAGGGGTAGCGGGACTTGGAGATCCGAAGAAGCTTGGCAGAATCGGTGCGAAGACGATTTCTTACTTTTTGACAACGACTGCGGTCGCTATTACTATCGGACTTATTTTGGCACTGGTCATAAAGCCGGGGAAAATTGGGACCTATGATACAAGCGCTGCCGAATACTCTGCGGAGAAAGCGCCAAACGTTGCTGAAACGCTTTTGAATATCATTCCGACAAACCCTGTTCAAGCGATGGCTGAAGGAAATATGCTGCAAATCATCGCCTTCTCCATCTTAGTCGGCCTCGGGATTACAATGCTTGGGAAAAAAGCGGATGCCCTTCTGAAAGTGGTTGAACAAGGGAACGATTTAATGATGTACCTCGTCAACTTTGTCATGAAGTTCGCGCCATATGGAACGTTCGGTTTGATCGCAGGCGCAATCGGAAGTCAAGGCTGGGATGCCATCAAAGCGATGGGACTTTATATGATTGTCGTTATTCTTGCTCTTTTCATCCATGCGGTCGTTACGTACGGCTCGACAGTGGCTCTGATTGCAAAACGAAATCCTTTAACATTCTTTAAAGATTTTTCAGAAGTGATGGTTGTTGCGTTCAGTACGTCAAGCAGTAATGCGACATTGCCGGTTTCGATGGACGTCGCTCAAAGAAAGCTGAAAGTACCTGAGCCGATCAGCAGCTTTGTTCAGCCGCTCGGAGCTACGATCAATATGGACGGAACGGCGATCATGCAAGGGGTTGCGACAGTGTTTATCGCCCAGGTTTACAATGTTGACCTGTCATTTACCCAGCTGATAACAGTCGTACTGACAGCAGTGCTTGCCAGCATCGGAACAGCGGGGGTTCCCGGCGTTGGATTGATCCTTCTGGCAATGGTTCTTCAGACGGTTGGTCTACCTGTTGAAGGAATTGCGCTAATATTGGGAATTGACCGACTCTTGGACATGATCCGGACGGCTGTCAACACAACAGGGGATGCGGCATGTGCCGTCATTGTCACCGAGACAGAGAAAAAACACGGCAAAATCGAAGCCCCTCATACAGAAGTGTCCATGTAAAGCAAAAATGCTATAATCAAACAGTGCCTGTTTCAGGCGCTGTTTATTTTTTTGGATTGAGGAGGAAATCATGGCGAAACATCCTGTTTTACATATAGAAAACGTAGATAAAAACATGGACGGCCGGATGATACTGCACGATATTCATTTGACGGCGGAGGAAGGCGAAATCATCGGCCTGCTCGGTCCGAACGGTTCGGGAAAAACAACGCTCATCAAATTGATCACCGGTTTAATCCAAATGAGCGGCGGTTCGATTGCCATAAACGGTTTCCCGATTGACCGCCAATTTGAACAAGCGATTCAAGCGGTCGGAGCGATCGTCGAAAATCCTGAATTTTACCCGTATTTGACAGGCTATGAAAATCTGAAACATTATGCCAATATGCATCACGATATTACAATTGAAAGATTAAAAGAAGTGGTCATAAGAGTCGGTCTGGAAGCGGCGATTCATGATAAAGTGAAAACATATTCGCTCGGAATGAAGCAGCGTCTCGGAATTGCTCAGGCGATTCTTCACCGGCCCAAGCTGCTGATTTTGGACGAACCGACAAATGGATTGGATCCGGCGGGAATGAAAGATTTCCGTGAACATTTGCGGGAACTGGCCAAAGAGGAAGGGACGGCGATCCTTTTTGCCACCCACTTGCTGAAGGAAGTGGAAGACTTGTGCGACCGCGTCGTCATTCTTCAAAAAGGAAAGATCAAATCGGAAGTCATCCTGAATGATAGAGACGAAAAACGGGAAAAGGCGCTTTTGGAAGTGCAGCCTCAGGAAAAAGCGCTTCAGTGGCTGTCAGAGCATGGATATGAAGCATATGCAGAAAAAGGAATGCTGGCCGTCAAAGTCGCGAAAGCGCAAATACCGGCTTTAAACCAACAGCTTGTCGCAAACGATATCGACGTCTATTCGATATCGCCGTTTAAACATTCTCTTGAGGATGAATATATGGTGTTGACGAATGGGACGGAAGAGAGGAATTCTGATGTTTAGACTGATTCAAAACGAGCATGTCAAACTGCTTAAGCGAAGAGTAACATTTGTATCGCTGGCTCTGATTGTTATCCTGCAATTTCTGCTTGCTTTGGTGACGAAGAGGATCCTGATGGGAGCCGGCGCCGATGATCATTTTATCGGCTATTTTTCGTTTGCGCCAAACCTCAATATTCTCTTGCAGGGACTTTCGATTGTGGTGGCAGCCTCCATCATATCGTTTGAATATGATAAAAAGACGATCAAATTTTTGCTGATCCGCCCTGTCAGCAGGGAGAAAATTTTAGTTTCAAAGTTTTTGACGAGCGTGCTCGCAAGCATTTGGCTTTTTTTCATCTACTACGGATTTTCTTTGCTGTTCGGCCTGCTCTTTTTCGGTGTGAAGCTTGACGAAAAAGCGGAGCCGTTATTTTTAAATACGCTCCAGCTAATCGGTTCACAGTGGCTTGAAGTTTTTTTGATGGTTTCGTTTGCCTTTTTATGCTCGGCATTGTTTAGAAGCAGTGCGCTCAGCATCATGGTTTCGATTGTCGTACTGTATGGAGCGAAAATGCTTGTTACGATCATGTCGTACTTGGAAAACCCGCTTGGGAAATTTTTGCTGTTTGCCAACACCGATTTAACCCAATACGCTGGACAGACAAAGCCGCTGTTTGCGGGAATGACACCTTTATTTTCACTGTTTATCATCTTCACCCATTTCGTATTTTTTCTCGGTGCGGCTTGGTGGAGCTTCTGTAAACGAGATATGAGGGTATAAAAGATATTTGTCAAAAGTGTGACGAAAGGAATGACACTTTTGTGAAAAATGTCGCATTTACCGATTCATAATCCCTTTTTCCCTTATAATTTGAACGATAAGGGAATGGGGGATGAGACATCTATGAGAAAATTTATTACGGCTATGCCGATGATTTTGCTGTTGTCATTTTCATTCGCATCTTTTGCATTTCATTTCGATCATCTCGTTTATTTTAGACTTGCACTTGGAATGTTTTCGCTTGCAGGTTTGTTTATGTTATATCAATTAAAAAACGGCGTCCGCCTTTTTATGGGGTATCTTTATGCAAGCTGGATCGTGCTGGCCGGCATTGCCGCATATGAAGAACCGCTTTTTTCCGACTTTTTCTTCGGCGGTCTTGCGGTCACGATGGGCTATTTAACATACATGCTGATCTACCTCGGTATGAAGGTGGACGGCAGGGACGGTCAAACCGTTTAAATCAAAAGAAAAGTGCGCACTCGCCGAGTGCGTGCTTTTTTGCATGATCATGGTTATTGGTTGCACATTCGCTTTTATAAAACTATAATACTTATTAAACTTATCGGAATTATGTCAGGAGGGTGCCGGTGTGTGCTCAGTATTTGTAAAAAATGAAAAACAGCAGGAATGGCTAAGCAAAATTGGGAATCTTGCAGATGAGTTTGCGAAAACGTCAGCCTATTATGATGAACATGCTTTGTTTCCTGAAGAACATGTTCAAAAGCTGCGTGATTCAGGCTATACAGCGCTGACTGTCGGCAAAGACTACGGAGGAGAAGGCATTTCGCTTTATGACATGCTGCTCTTTCAGGAAAGGCTGGCCAAAGGCGACGGACCCACGGCTCTCAGCATCGGCTGGCACTTGAGTGTGATGGGGGAATTGGCAGAAGGAAACAGCTGGGACAATGATGTGTTTACTTTGATTTCTGAAGAAGCGTTAAACGGTGCGCTTATCAACAGAGCAGCCAGCGAAGCGCAGACAGGCAGCCCGACGAGAGGCGGCCGCCCTGGTACGAATGCCGTCAGAGAAGGGGACGGCTGGGTAGTTAATGGGAGAAAAACCTTTACGACAATGTCTCCCGTGCTAGATTATTTTCTTGTCACCGCATGGGTTGAAGAAAAACAAACGATCGGCGTTTTTTTAATTCATAAGGACACGGAAGGACTGGCAATCGAAGAAACATGGGATATGATCGCGATGCGAGGCACTGGGAGCCATGATCTAGTTCTGACTGATGTCCGCCTGAACGATTCCATGCTCGTTGAGCTGCAAATGAAAAAAAGAACGGATAAAATCAATGGCTGGCTTTTGCACATTCCGGCCGTTTATCTGGGGATCGCGCAAGCAGCGAGAGATGATGCCGTCCGATTTGCAAATGACTATACGCCCAACAGTTTGAAAGGGCCGATTAAAGAAGTGCCCGCGGTTCAGCGGCATATCGGTGAAATGGATCTTGAGCTGATGAAAGCCCGTCATTTTTTGTATCATGTCGCAGAGCTTTATGATGATCCAAAACGCCGCGGCCTTTTAACAGGAGAGCTTGGAGCCGTTAAGCATACGGTCACAAATACAGCTGTTGCTGTCGTAGACAAAGCGATGAGAGTCGTCGGAGCGAAAAGCCTGGCCAGAACAAACCCGCTGCAGAGATACTACCGCGACGTCCGGGCGGGACTCCACAACCCGCCGATGGATGATGCGACAATCAGCAAGCTTGCAGGATTGGCATTCAGCGAATAGGATCTGCTTCACAAACGTCAAAAGAAGCCGGACAAAAACGTCCGGCTTCTTTTTATAGTCGTTTTTCTTTAGAGACGGAGAGCAGACTGTTTTCATGTCTGCGGTCCATTTTCGCATAGATCATATCCATTTCTTTAGGGCTGCGGATGATTTCTTTCTTATATTCTTCGACAAGCTGATGGTAGGTTTTAATCTTTCGTTTTGACATTATTGTCCGCCTTTCTTTAATGATCGGTATTCGCTTTCAAGTTCGCTTAAAGTCAATTCATAAAGATGGCGTTCTGCTTTTTTGTATATACCCAGCTGAATTAACCGCTGTATTAATCGTTTTCTTCTAATTTCCACCGCTTCTTTTAATTGAGGGGCCATAGATATTCACCTCATACTTATAATTGATATTGATAATCATTATCACTTAGTATTATACAAAACAAAACCACATCCTGTAAAGGGATATCCATTAAAGAATATTGAAGAAGAAAACAAAATATGAATTATTATCCAATTAAAAGACAAAAAAAAGAAGCCGACATGGGCTTCACAACTAGAAAAAATAATTGCAAAATAGGAACAAAAATCATTCTACCTGATTATAAAAAACGAATCAAGAACTTTTTGCGAAATTTCGACATTAACACGTTTCCCGGGAAATACTTTATGTCGAATCTTTGCTATACTGTTAAAAATTTTGAATCGGAAGCATAGAACATATTCAGCTGAAACAATTTTGACCGCTGCCCCGTCTTTTAAAGAGATAAGAAAATGGACATGGCTGCCCCCATGTCCAAAGAAAAAGACATAAAAAGTTGACTTGATACGAATTAGCTTATATGTTCGGACAAAAATTCGTTTACTTCTTCAGGCGTTTTGGCATTTGCGCTGTGAAGATGCCCTGTTTTTTCGCCATTTTTGAAAATTAATAGGCTTGGAATGCCCATGACTTGATACTTGTCGGCAAGCTCCGGAAGATCATCCTTGTTCAGTTCATACCACTCATTATCCTGATATGCGTCAAGAATGTCGCCGATGAACATATTCATGCGGGTGCAGTCAGGGCACCAGTCAGCGTAAAACTTAACAATGATCTCTTTATCGGATTGAATCAATTCATTAAATTGTGCTTCTGTTGTGATTTTTTTCAATTGGAACCTCTCCTTTTCAATGCCATTTTAATATAAAATGAAAAGGATTTACATACAAATGCTTTTTTCTATACTGCTCAATGTATCTAAAATAATTAGATCATTTTCCTGGGAAAGTGATAAGATAGTAAAGATGAATCCAGTGGGGGGAGTACGAATTGAAGACAAAATTAGGATTGGTATACGGCGGGAAATCAGCGGAGCATAACGTTTCCCTGCAAACTGCGCTAGCCGTCACGAAAGCATTAGATACTGAAAAATTTGATATACATCCGATTTATATAACAGAAAAAGGCGAATGGGTGCGAGGGCCGCAGCTGTCAGAGCCAGTTTCAAACGTTAAAATGCTTCAATTTGAGCAGACGGGAGAGACGTTTTCTCCTGCAGCCTTAAACCGCGACATGTTCCCAGGCCAGTCAAATTCGCAAGAAAAAGCAATCGATGTTGTTTTTCCGCTTTTGCACGGGCCGAACGGAGAAGACGGCACGATTCAGGGCATGCTGGAGCTTTTAAATGTTCCTTACGTTGGAAATGGGGTATTGGCTTCGTCAGCAGGAATGGATAAAGTGGTCATGAAGCATCTGTTTGCACAAGCAGGTCTTGATCAGGCAAAATACGTTTCTTTTGTGAAAAGAAACTGGAACACAGCAAAAGAAGAAAGCTATCATCAAGTTGAAGAGGAGCTTGGCTATCCGTGCTTTGTTAAACCTGCAAACCTCGGGTCAAGCGTCGGCATCAGCAAATGCCGAAACCGCGCCGAGCTTGATAAGGCTTTTGAACTTGCATTCCAATATGACCGGAAAATCGTCGTAGAGGAAGGCGTCATCGGCCGCGAAATAGAAATCGGCGTTCTGGGGAATGATGAACCGATCTGTTCAGTCGCAGGCGAAATTGCTCCGAAGAAAGATTTCTATGACTATAAAGCAAAATATGAAGACGGTGACACCGATTTGATCATTCCGGCTTCCTTAGCGGAAGATGAATACGAAACAATGTGCAGCATGGCGGTCAAAGCTTTTCAGGCGATTGACGGCTCAGGCCTTGTCAGAGCTGACTTTTTCCTGACAAACGAAGGCAGGGTGCTGATCAATGAAGTCAACACGATGCCCGGATTTACGCCGTTCAGCATGTTCCCGCTTCTGTGGAAGCAATCAGGAGTTGAGTATGCTGAATTGATCGAAAAGCTCGTCGCTTTGGCAATCGAGCGCCACGAAGAAAAACAGCAGATTAAACATACTTTTTAACGGGCGGCCGGACACCCGGCAGCCCCTGACTACATCCGGCATGGTTTTCGAAAGGTGCGGGACGCGCCCTTCGCTTTGATATCTTAAGACACTATCTTTTTTGTGATAGTGTCTCTTTTCCTTGCTGGAGAAAGAGAGGGACAAACATGATAAAAAGAACGGTAAAAGAAATTGCTGATATGGCGGAAGGCTTCCTTGCCGATGAATCTTTTGGCGAACGGCCGGTGAAGGGCGTTTCAACAGATTCAAGAAAACTGGAAAAGGATCAATTGTTTATTCCGCTTGCAGGAGAACGGTTCAACGGCCATGCTTTTGCAGAACAGGCTTTTCGCAAAGGCGTTGCGGCTGTGCTCTGGAATCGAAACGAACCGAATCCGCCGGAAGGAAGCGCGGTCATTATCGTGGATGATACGCTGGAAGCGCTGCAGAAGCTTGCGAAAGCATACCGTCATCAGCTTGATATAAAAGTAGTTGGTGTAACCGGTTCAAATGGGAAGACGACGACGAAAGATATGATTCATTCCGTTTTAGAAACCGAATACAAAGTGCATAAAACGGAAGGGAACTATAATAATCACATCGGTTTGCCTCTTACCATTCTCGCGATGCCGGAAGATACAGAAGTCGCCGTGCTTGAGATGGGGATGAGCGCCAAAGGAGAAATCGATTTTCTCACCCGTTTGGGGCGTCCCGATATTGCTGTCATCACGAATATCGGCGAATCGCATCTGCTTGAACTCGGTTCAAGAGAAGGGATTGCCCAAGCAAAGCTGGAAATCGTCAACGGTCTTTCCAAAGAAGGTACACTGATTTATGTCGGGGATGAGCCGCTTCTGTCCGAAAAGCTGGAGCAGCCTCCTTATCAAACAAAAACGTTCGGCGAAGACCCGGCTTTGGACTATCAGCTAGAGGACATGAGCCAGACAGAAGAAGGGACTGCTTTTCGCGTCAGAGGGATCGACAACAGTTTCTTTATCCCTGTGCTCGGCAAGCATAATGTGAAAAATGCTCTGGCGGCAATTGCAGCGGGAGATCTTTTGAATGTCAGCCGCACACACATCGCCGAAGGGCTTACAAAGCTGAAAGTAACGGGAATGAGACTTGAACTGATGAAAACCCGAGCCGGCATTGCGGTCATTAACGATGCCTACAATGCAAGCCCGACATCCATGAAAGCGGCGATTGAGCTTGTGGAGCAAATGAAGGGCTACGGGAAAAAAATGCTGGTTCTTGGTGACATGCTTGAACTTGGCGAAGGGGAAAAAGCGTTTCACGAAGAAATCGGGCAATCGATTCATCCTGATTCCGTCGACCTTGTATTTGCATACGGCGACCTCGGTGCATATATTGCAAAAGGGGCACGTAAACATTTTCCGGAGCATCGCGTCATGCATTTCAGCAAGGAAGACAAAGACAGTCTCAAAAACGCGCTGAAAGAAAAAGCGACTGCCGGAGATTTAGTCCTTGTGAAAGCATCAAGGGGAATGAGACTTGAGGAAGCGGTAAAAGAGTTGTAAAGGAATCATAAAGTCGTTTTTTTTATATGATAAACAGTAAAAGAAACGGGTGATAAGTCATGATAGGATGTTTATGCATTCATGGTTTTACCGGAGCTCCGTATGAAGTAGAGCCGCTGGCTGACCACCTCAAACAAACGGCCGGCTGGCATGTCGAAATGATCACACTTCCGGGACACGGAGACATGCCGGTTTTGAAAGGCGTCTTTTTTCAGGAGTGGATTGCCTGTGCTGAAGTGGAGCTCATCCGTCTTCTTAAAACATGTGATACCGTATGTTTAATCGGCTTTTCAATGGGCGGAATGATTGCCGCCTATTTAGCGGGAAAGTATCCTGTCAGCCGGCTCGTTCTTTTGAGTGCGGCTGCCCAATACATCAGCCCCGGACAGCTGATTCAGGATTTGAAAAATGTCATCAAAGATTCATTCCAAGGCAGGCTGGAGGACAATCTGCTTTACAAAAGATATAAGCAAAAGCTGACAAGCACACCGGTTTCTTCAGCGCTGCAGTTTCGCAAGCTTGTGAAAGCAACAAAACCGGCTTTGAAAAACCTCGACATCCCTGTGCTCATCGTTCAGGGGGAATACGATTCAATCGTCCCATTATCAAGCGCTCATTACTTATATGAGACGATTCCTTCCGAGGAAAAAGAACTTTGTCTTTTGCCAAATTCTAAGCATCATGTCTGCCTTGAAGAAAATCCTGCATTTCTTTTTCAAACCGTGGAAGCATTTCTGAAAAAAATTCCGATTGATTCAATAAAAAATAAATAATTCATCGGCAATCGGCAAAAAATAAGTGTGCGGGATGAAGCTTTGAAAAAAATAAATATGACTGTCGAAACCCTCTAAAGCCTGTGTTACAATGTTAAAAAGGTGTAGAAAAAACGACGCCTCTAAAGGGGCTGCCGACTTTTACCAACAGTTCTGTTTCTCAGGCTACATAGGAGGCAAGCCTTCATAACAGGCCTTGATCTCGCCCTGAAGGAACAGCTGAAAAAACCGCCGCACAGAGCACATCCCTTATTCTCGTCTTGTTGAAAAACATATAACGGAATGGTAATATAACATGTAAAGTAATTCGGGCTTTGTATAAAGTATGAACCTGTCCTTTATAAAAAGGGCAGTTTTTATTGATGAAACACGACATTACTGAAACAGTAAGCAGAAGGAGTTTGAATACATTGACTATAACGTTTCAAGATTTTCAATTAAGTTCTGATCTCACAAAAGCGATCAATCGTATGGGATTTGAAGAAGCAACACCGATTCAGGCGCAAACGATACCGCTCGGACTTGCAAATAAAGATGTGATTGGACAAGCGCAAACGGGAACAGGAAAAACAGCTGCATTTGGCATTCCTCTTGTTGAGAAAATCAACCCCGAGTCTCCTAACATTCAAGCCATTGTTATCGCACCTACTCGTGAATTGGCCATTCAAGTATCTGAAGAGCTATATAAAATTGGACAGGATAAACGCGCTCGAGTTCTTCCAATTTACGGAGGTCAGGATATTGGCCGCCAAATTCGCGCGCTCAAGAAAAATCCTCACATTATTGTTGGTACTCCGGGCCGTCTGATTGACCATATCAACCGCCGCACAATGCGTCTTCAAACTGTGAATACCGTTGTGCTTGATGAAGCGGATGAAATGCTGAACATGGGATTCATCGAAGATATCGAATCCATTCTTTCCAATGTGCCGGCAGAACACCAGACATTGCTGTTTTCTGCAACGATGCCTGCACCGATTAAACGGATTGCCGAACGCTTCATGAACGACCCTGAACACGTTAAGGTAAAAGCGAAGGAAATGACGGTTTCCAACATTCAGCAGTTCTACTTGGAAGTGCAGGAACGGAAAAAGTTCGATACATTGACACGTCTGCTTGACATCCAGTCTCCTGAATTGGCGATTGTATTCGGACGTACAAAACGCCGCGTCGATGAGCTGACTGAGGCGCTGAACCTGCGCGGCTACACAGCCGAAGGAATTCACGGAGATTTAACACAGGCAAAGCGGATGGTTGCGCTTCGGAAATTTAAGCAAGGCGCAATTGAAGTGCTGGTTGCGACAGACGTTGCTGCCCGCGGTTTGGATATTTCAGGCGTAACCCACGTCTATAACTTTGATGTCCCTCAAGATCCTGAAAGCTATGTCCACCGCATCGGAAGAACGGGCCGCGCGGGTAAAACCGGAATGGCGATGACGTTTATCACGCCGCGTGAAAAGGATATGCTGCGTGCCATCGAGCAAACGACAAAACGTAAAATGGATCGGATGAAAGAACCGACTATTGATGAAGCCATTGAAGGCCAGCAGCAGGTGACGGTTGACCGCATCCGCACCATTATCTCTGAAAACAACCTGAACTTCTATATGACTGCTGCAGCAGAACTTCTGGAAGACCATGACTCTGTGACAGTCGTTGCAGCAGCGATTAAAATGATGACAAAAGAGCCGGATAACACGCCTGTACGCTTAACAGAAGAGGCGCCGCTCAGATCGAAGCGAAACAAAAACCATCACCAACGTTCATCAAAACGCAGAGACGGCGGCGGTTATAGAGGAAAAGGAAAGAACAACCGTTCATCCTATGATAAAAAGCGTTCATCAAATGACAGACGACAAAAAAAATCATATAATTCATAATCAGAAGGCGGATCCTTTTAACGGATTCGCCTTTTTTAAAAGCAATTTAGTGAAACAAAAAGGGCATGAAGTTCGTACATAAAATATAAGATTGGGGGAATCGAGTTTTGAGAAGCGAGCCGAAAAATCAAATCAGCCGTGATGGCGTAAAAGTGTGGAGAATCAGCGCAATCATCACATCATTTGTTTTATTCCTGATTGCCGCAGGTCTGGTTGTGCTTGGCGTGATCTTTAAATGGCCTTTGTGGATTGGAATTTTGCCAGCCGCCGTATGGCTGGTCATTTCAATTTTTATTATATTGATCATCCCGAACCTCCGTCACAAGATCTGGCGCTATGAAGTGCATGAGCATGAAATTGATATTCAGCACGGAATCTTTGTAGTGACGCGTGTGATCGTCCCGATGGTCAGGGTTCAGCATGTTGATACATCACAGGGGCCTCTGCTCAGAAAATACAACCTTGCATCCGTTCAAATTTCAACTGCCGCGACAACCCATTCAATTCCCGCTCTTGATCTGGAAGAAGCGGATCAGCTCAGAGATTTCATATCCCGTTTGGCAAGGGTGACTGAAGATGATGTCTGAACCGAAACGCATGCACCCGGCAGCCATGATTCTCAACTTTTTTACGGGGCTTGTTGAAACCGTCAAAAATTTTATCATCCCGTTTGGCGTGGCCTTTTTTTTAAATCATAACCATGTGATCAACATAATAGCAATTTCTGCGGTCGTACTGTTTTTCGTTTTTTTGATTGCAAGCAGTATCATAAAGTGGAGAAAATTCACCTATCGGATTGAGGAGGATGAACTGCGGATCGAGGAAGGCCTGATCACAAAGAAAAAGAGGTACATTCCGATCGAACGGATTCAAACGATCAACACAAGCGCAGGGATCATCCAGCAAATCTTTAAGCTTGTCAAACTTCAGGTCGAAACGGCCGGAGACGGCAAAGAAGCGGAAGTTTCCCTTGTCGCCGTTACACAGGCCGAAGCTGAAAATATCCAGAAGGCGCTCTTTGAGCGAAAGAAAGAAATGGCCGATATTGCAGCTGACAATGCAGAGCTTCAAAAAGATGCTGTCGTGAAAATAGAAGAAGCGCCGCCGGCACCTGAGACGACATATAAAATGAGCGGACAGGAGCTTCTGATCGCTGCTTCAACATCAAGCGGAATAGGGGTCATTATTTCAGGGATTTTCGCTTTTATTACTCAAATAGACGAAGTGTTCAATTTGGATTGGCTGTATGATCGATTTTCCTTTTTGAACAGCGCCGGAGCAGCGGTGATTGCATTGGTTGCCTTTGCCGCCCTATTCATCGCATGGCTCCTCAGCATCATCGGCATGCTGTTGAAGTATGCGAACTTTACCATTGTCCGCAAACAAAAAGAAATCATCATTTCCCGGGGACTGATTGAAAAACATCAAGTCACCATTCCGCTCCAGCGAATCCAGGCGATTAAAATAAAAGAAAGTCTGATCAGGCAGCCGTTCGGCTTTGCAACCATCACGATCGTCAGCGCCGGGGGAAGCGCGATGGAAGAAGACAAATCGACCGTCTTGTTCCCGATCATCAGCAGAAAGCTGATCAAAAAACGCCTCGGCGAGTTGATACCTGATTATGCTCCTGAAGAAGGGCTGAACCGCTTGCCGAAGCGCGCATTGGGCCGGTACATGCTGCGCTCATCATGGCCTGTCCTGGCGGTGATTCCGCTCAGCATTTTCTTTCCGCCTTGGGGGTATTTGTCCATCATATTGATTCCTTTTTACTGGATCTTCGGATATTTGGCATATCGTGATGCGGGGTGGAAAATCAGCGGCAGCAAACTGATCATGTCATCCCGCCTCATCGGCAGGACAACCGCTGTCATCCAGCACAAACGCATGCAGGTTTTTGAGGTCAGCCGCTCTTTTTTCCAGCGCAGAAAGAAGCTTGTCTCCATCCACACATCAACAAAATCATCGATGTTGATGGAGAAGTTCTCCGTAGCGGATGCAGACGAGAAGGATTCAGAAGACATTTTTAATTGGTACTCCTATGAAAAAAGAGTGAACGGTTAATAACCGTCACTCTCAGCGTGTCGAAAAACCCTCGCATTCGTTGTCAGGCCTGCGCGTCGGTGCTCACGAATTCCAACATTCGCTCCGCTCCGATGCTCGTCCTTCCTAGACTGCAAGGGTTTTCAATCACGCTGAAAGGATGACAAAATCCTAAAACTTTAAACCGTTTTAGGATTTTGTCAACAATCTAAGAGTGAACGGTTAATAACCGTCACTCTTTTTGCTTAAAAATAGCGGAGCAAGCGCCAGTCCGCCCAAAAGGCCGAAAATATGCGCCATGATGTTAATATTATGATTGATAAAAGTCATCAAAACCGAAATGGCGAGAATCGTTACGATGATTTGTGAATTGGCGCTCCCCATCAGCTCTTTACGAAACAGGACGATATATAAATAAACGCCGAACAACCCGAATATCGCGCCGGAAGCCCCGACATGCATATACTCCAGCGGCTCTATGAAGTATGTGCCGATATTGCCGATCACGCCCGCTCCGAAATAAATGATCATAAACCGCATCTTCCCCAGCATCCGCTCCAGTCCAGGCGCAAATAAAAACAGCGACATCGAGTTGAAGAGCAGATGAGAAAACCCTCCATGAATCAAGATCGGTGTGGCAAACCGCCACCATTCTCCATTTGCAATTCCCCAGTTAAACCCGATCATTAAATCAGACCACATTTGCACAGAAGGAAGGGGGATTAAAAAAACAATCCAAATGGCAAGCTGCAGGGCCAATATAGCGGTCGTAACCGGATAAAGTCTGATAAACGTCTGAAAATTTTCTGTTCTGATAAACATGCTTTAGCTCTAAGCCCCTTTACAATGATCTCGTACATATTGATATAGTAACACGTTTATGACCATGCTTTGATAAATAGTACGCCGATAAAATGAATTGAAAGGTTGTCATGCTAGTCTGCATATTGTCTCCCCCACTCTCATATATTGGGTAGTGCAATAAGGGAGACAAGTCGTTGCAGGCTTTTATGGTACGCATGCCGATCTAGCCGGCCCCTATTCCAAAAGCGTACCGTTAAAGTCGAACAAGCGGTTTCTTCCTTTTTACATCAATGATTAAAAAGGGGTTGAAAAAGGTGAGAAAAAGCTTTGTTTTGCTTTTAACGGGGCTGCTTGTTGTCTTTATGCTTTCTGCCTGCGGCCAAAAATCGCAAGAAGATGTTGTGACGGGGCTCGACAAGAAGGCAAAAGAATACACGTCCTATAAGGCAAAAGCAAAAATGACGATTGAAACGGGAAATGAACCGCAAGAGTACGATGTAGAGATCTGGCATAAAAAACCTTCTTTTTATCGGGTTTATTTGGAAAATCCGAAGAAAGACCAGAGCCAGGTGATTTTGCGGAATGAGAACGGCGTGTTTGTATTGACACCGTCCCTGAACAAAAGCTTCCGATTTCACAGTGATTGGCCCAACAACAGCAGCCAGGTCTATTTGTTTGAATCGCTCGTAAAAGATATTAAAAATGATGGAGAAGCTTCCTTCTCAGCAAAGGATTCAAAGTATATTTTTGAAACGAAGACAAACTATCAGCATAACCAGATGCTGCCTACACAAGAAATCGTATTCCATAAGAAAAATATGGCCCCTCAATCTGTCAAAGTGATGGATACAGACCGCAAAGCCATGGTAAAAGTTGAATTCAAGAGCTTTGAATTTAATAAACCTTTTGATAAAGATTCATTTGATGAAAAGAAAAACATGACGCTTTCTCAAATAGATGTCACCACAAGCGCTGAGCCGTCGGATTCATTTGCCGTCAAAACGCCGCTTGATCTGCCGCAGGGCGTCAAAAAGCTGGAAGAGAAAGAGGTGACGACAGATGACGGGAAAAGAATCATCATCACATACGGCGGAGAAAAATCATTCACTCTAATCCAGGAAAAAGCCCGTGTTGCCAAAACTTCCGCTTCGGTTTCCATGAACGGTGAACCGGTTAATCTCGGATTTACAGTCGGTGTTTTGACAGACAAATCGGTTTCTTGGACATATGACGGAGTCGATTATTTCATCTCATCAGAGGATCTTTCCCAAGATGAACTTCTGATGGTTGCTAAAAGCATGCAAGGCCAGTCATCCAAGTAGACTAGACTAAACGTCCAAACAGCTTGTTCTTCGATATACGGAGAACAGGCTGTTTTATTTTAATGCCTGCGTGTATGTTTTCGGTCGGTTTTCCGTAAAATGTATATGGAACCAAGAACTTTTTGTTGGGCTGCGGCATCATACACAGTGCAAAATTTCCCTTCCTCCTGCTTTTTTAGTATGATGGGGGAAGATGATTTGAAACAAGGAACAGGAAGTGTCATGATGAGCTTAAAACCATTCTATAGGAAGACTTGGGCGGAGATCGACTTAACGGCTTTAAAAGAAAATGTCCGCAATATGAAACAGCATATTGGCGAGCATGTTCATCTGATGGCCGTCGTGAAAGCGAATGCCTATGGTCATGGAAGTGCACAAGTGGCAAAGGCGGCTCTTGAAGAAGGAGCGTCAGTTCTTGCCGTTGCTTTACTTGATGAGGCGCTCTCACTAAGAGCAGAAGGAATAGAAGAACCGATTCTCGTCCTTGGTGCAGTGCCGCCTGAGTACACCGGCATTGCCGCAGACAAGAGGATTATTGTAACGGGCTATTCCGTCCAATGGCTGAAAGAAGTGCTCGGTTTCTTGGATGGGGTCGACACCCCTCTTGAGTTTCATCTGAAAATCGACACGGGCATGGGAAGACTCGGCTGCAAAACGGAAGAGGACATAAAAGAAATGATGGAGATGGCAGAATCGAGCTCAAAGCTCAATTGCACAGGCGTTTTCACTCATTTTGCGACAGCCGATGAAACAGATACGGATTATTTCAACATGCAGCTTAACCGTTTTGAAGAACTGACCAAACCCCTCCCGCTTGACCGTTTAATGGTGCACTCATCAAACAGCGCCGCTGGTCTGCGTTTTAAGAAACAGCTTTTTAATGCCGTTCGTTTCGGCATCAGCATGTACGGCTTGTCACCATCTACAGAAATAAAAGACGAGCTCCCGTTTCGTCTGCGGGAAGTGTTCTCGCTCCATACGGAACTTTCCCACGTGAAGACAATCAAGAAAGGTGAAAGCGTCAGCTATGGAGCGACGTATACCGCCGAGCATGACGAATGGATCGGAACCGTACCGGTCGGTTATGCGGACGGGTGGCTGCGCCGCCTTGCAGGAACCGAAGTGCTGATAGACGGAAAAAGGCAGAAGATTGCCGGAAGAATCTGCATGGATCAGTTCATGATTTCTCTTGATGAAGAATATCCTGTCGGCACAAAAGTGACATTAATCGGAAAACAAGAAGACGAATGGATATCAGTCGACGAAATCGCTCAAAAACTGCAGACGATTAATTATGAAATCACATGTATGATAAGTTCACGGGTCCCCCGTATGTTTTTGGAAAATGGGAGTATAATGGAAATAAGGAATCCGATCTTGCCAAATCATATTTGAAAATAAATAATAAGCGGAAAAACAGCTTTGCTTGCGGATCGAATAGTGATATGATTATGATTGGAATGGATAACATGTTGTATCCGTAAGTTTGGTGGAGGTGTATGTTTTTGTCTGAATCCAGCGCTACAACTGAAATTATGATTCGCTTGCCAGAAGCCTTAGTATCAGAACTGGATGGTGTCGTCATGCAAGATAACGGGAGCAGAAATGAACTGATTTACCAAGCCACAAAAATGTATTTACGCGAACGCAAAAATCGACAAATTCGGGAATCGATGAGACGCGGTTATATGGAGATGGCAAAAATCAATTTGAACATCTCTTCTGAGGCACAATTTGCAGAGTATGAGGCTGAAAACACAGTAGAGCGCTTAGTAAGCGGAGGATAATCATTTGATTGTTAAACGCGGCGATGTTTATTTTGCTGACCTATCTCCTGTTGTTGGCTCAGAACAAGGCGGAGTGCGCCCAGTTTTAGTGATTCAAAACAACATCGGCAATCGCTTCAGCCCAACTGCTATTGTTGCAGCCATAACAGCCCAAATACAGAAAGCAAAATTACCTACCCACGTCGAAATTGATGCGAAACGCTATGGTTTTGAAAGAGATTCCGTTATATTGCTCGAGCAAATTCGGACGATTGATAAGCAAAGATTAACGGACAAAATCACTCATCTCGATGATGAAATGATGGAAAAAGTCAACGAAGCCTTACAAATCAGTTTGGCACTTATTGATTTTTAATAAGAGAACAGAGTTGCTCGATGAGAAAGAGCAACTTTTTTTGTGTTCAAAAATAACAAACGATATAATGATAATGTTAGTCCAAAAATTGTTAGCGTATGTAGTTAGGGGGATGAACATGTCGAATCAAGCGGTATTAAAGTTTATTTCAGAACACCAAAATGAACTTTCTGAAAATTTGGCAGGTATTCTGAAAGAAATGAACGGAAAAATATCGAACGCAAAACTGACTGAGCACATGTATCAGACGATCAGCAATGAATATATTCATATTTTAATGAATTATTCAGCGGCTGATGATGAAAACGTGATCGACACGATTTATCAATTTTCTTCTAAAGCCGTGCAGAGGAGTATTCCGTTAAAGCTTCTGTCCTCAGGGCTGGCGGCGTTCTGGAAGCATCTTTACTATGAAATGAACAAGGGTGTTCCTGAAGACAAGCAGTGCTATGATCTGATTTGGCAAATCGACAAATTGATCGAACCGATCAACAGTGAAATTTTAAATCAGTACGCCATTTCTTGGGAAAAAACCGTCGCTATGCAGAAGGTCGCTTTACAAGAGCTTTCAGCGCCGCTGATCCCGGTCTTTGATAACATTACGGTGATGCCTCTCGTCGGAACGATCGATACAGAACGCGCCAAAAAAATCATGGAAAACCTTTTGAGCGGCGTTGCCAAACATCGTTCCGAAGTGGTTTTAATCGATATTACGGGAGTGCCTGTCGTCGATACGATGGTTGCGCACCACATTATTCAAGCTTCTGAAGCCGTCAGACTGGTCGGCGCCAAGTGCCTGCTCGTCGGAATTCGCCCGGAAATCGCGCAGACGATTGTCAATTTGGGAATCGATTTAACCCAGGTTATTACAAAAAATACCCTGCAAAAAGGAATTCAAACCGCACTGGAAATGACGGACAGAAAAATTGTTTCATTGGAGGAATAGACTTTGAGAGTACCTAAAATTCCGATCCTGAAACTGTATAATTGTTTACTGGTGTCCATTCAGGTAGAGCTCGATGACCAAACCGCTCTGAACTTTCAAGAGGATTTGCTCAATAAAATTTATGAAACTGGATCGAACGGAGTGGTGATCGACCTGACTTCGGTGGATATCATCGATTCATTCATCGCCAAAGTGCTGGGCGATGTAATCGCGATGTCAAAACTTATGGGGGCTAAAGTCGTTCTAACCGGCATACAGCCGGCTGTTGCGGTGACATTGATTGAACTCGGCATTTCTTTGGACGAGATCGAGACGGCGCTTGATCTCGAAAAAGGGCTCGAGACATTGCAGCGGGAATTGGGGGAATAGATATGAAAGACCAGTCCTGTGTAAAGATTTTGACAGAGTGGGATATTGTAGCTGCCAGACAGCTCGGGCGAAATGTCGCAAAAGAACTGGGATTCGGCACGGTTGATCAGGCCAGGATCACAACGGCTATTTCAGAGCTGGCCCGGAATATCTATTTATATGCCGGCAAAGGCCAAATTTGTATTGAACAGGTTGAAGAAAGGGGGAAAAAGGGATTGAAAATCGTTGCGGAGGATGAGGGACCGGGAATTGCCGACATCCGTAAAGTGATGGAAGACGGTTTTTCAACCTCAGGCGGCCTTGGAGCCGGACTCCCGGGAGTAAAGCGTTTAATGGATCAATTCGAATTGAATTCAGACGCTGAAAATGGAACGGACATACAAGCCGTAAAGTGGCTTCGGTAGGAGGGAAGGAATGGATTTCAGGGAAGTGATTGAGCAGCGCTATCGTCAGCTGCTTAGCCGTTATATATCTGAGTTGACAGAGACATCCCTTTATCAAGGGCAGAAATTCAGCAGAAAAACGATCGAACATCAAGTACCGCCGGAAGAAATTATCAGCATACACCGAAAAGTTCTGTCTGAATTGTATCCGGATCTTCCGGACCATGTGTTCCATTCGCTCGACTTTTTAATTGAAGTGATGATTGGATACGGATTGGCCTATCAAGAGCATCAGACATTAAGAGGCATTCAGCAGGAAATTAAATCGGAAATAGAAATTGCCGCAAATGTACAGCAGACGCTGCTTGAAACAACGATTCCGAAAGACGAAGCGCTCGAGATCGGAGCGGTAAGCGTTCCGGCAAAACAAATGAGCGGGGATTATTATCATTTTGTCCGCGACCAGGAATCGATCAGTATCGCCATTGCAGATGTGATCGGGAAAGGAATACCAGCTGCATTATGCATGTCGATGATCAAGTATGCGATGGATTCCCTGCCGGATTCAGGCTCACATCCTTCACAGGTGCTCAAAAACCTGAACAGGGTCGTCGAGCAAAATGTCGATCCGAGCATGTTCATTACGATGTTTTATGGCAACTATCACCTTCAAAAACACCTATTCACGTTTGCATCTGCCGGTCATGAACCTGGCTTTTATTATTCTTGCAGGGAAAACAAATTTTACGATTTACATGCGAAAGGCCTCGTTCTCGGCATTTCTTCAGATTATGACTATGAACAGTATGAGCAGAAGCTTGAAATCGGCGATATGATTATTCTTTTTTCGGATGGAGTTACTGAATGCAGAACGGACAACGGCTTTTTGGACCAGGCTGACCTTCAGGATCTCATCAGCTTACATATGAGGGAACCGGCACAGCAAATGGTTGAAAATATATACGACAATCTGCTTAAGCTTCAGGAATTTCGGCTTCATGATGATTTCACCCTCATTGTTTTAAAAAGAAAGGTTTAAAGCTTCTCTTTGCCGGGTAATAAAACTATAGCGATTAAGAGAACTAGAGGTGATATTGTGAATTTGGCAGTCGATACGAAAAAAAATGATCATGTGGTAAAGATAAAAGTAGCGGGAGAAATTGATGTCCACTCGGCCCCCACATTGCGGGAAGAGCTGCTGCCGCTCGCAGAAGACGGAAAAGATCTAAAGGTTAGTCTGAAAGACGTTTCATATATGGACAGCACGGGACTGGGCGTTTTTGTAGGAATATATAAAACGGTGAACAGAACTGGGGGTTCTTTGGTGCTTGAAAATTTGTCTGACCGTTTGATCCGTTTATTTGATATTACAGGCTTAAAGGACATCATTGATATTTCTGGAAAGTCAGAGGGTGGATTGTAATGAAGACAGCAGCTGATTACATTGAAATGAAGTCACCTGCCAAACCGGAATATGTAGGAATCATTCGTTTGACCCTGTCGGGAATTGCAAGCAAAATGGGGTATTCCTATGATGATATCGAAGATTTGAAAATCGCTGTAAGCGAAGCTTGTACGAACGCTGTGCAGCACGCTTACAAACTGGATAAATCAGGAGAGGTCTCCGTCAGATTCGGCGTTTTTGAGGATCGGCTCGAAATTGTTGTCGCAGATCAGGGGGACAGCTTCGATATCCGGGACCAGGAGGCGCTTGGGCCATATTCTCCCGAGCATACGGTAGATCAATTGTCAGAAGGAGGGCTCGGCTTATATTTGATGGAAACGCTGATGGATGAAGTGAATGTGCAAATTGACTCAGGCGTAACCGTTTCGATGACAAAGTTCTTAAACAGGGAGCGAGTTGATGATGGCACAACCGTCCAAAACTACGAAACGAACTAAAGACGAAGTCGATCGACTGATTAAACAATATCAGGAAAGCCAGGATGAAAACGCTCAGCTTACCCTTGTCGAGTCTTACACCAATTTGGTGGAAACACTAGCTAAAAAATATTCAAAAGGCAAAAGCTTTCACGAAGATCTTTGCCAGGTCGGAATGCTCGGTTTGCTCGGAGCGATCAAACGCTATGATCCTGATATGGGGAAATCATTTGAAGCCTTTGCCATACCGACCATCGTTGGGGAAATCAAGCGGTTTCTCCGGGATAAAACCTGGAGCGTCCACGTGCCGAGAAGGATCAAAGAATTGGGGCCCCGGATTAAAATGGCTGTTGATCAATTAACAGCAGAAACCCAAAGATCTCCCCGAGTTGAGGAGATTGCCGAGTTTCTTGGGGTGACGGAAGAAGAAGTGCTGGAAACGATGGAAATGGGCAAAAGCTATCAGGCGCTGTCTGTGGATCACAGCATTGAAGCCGATGCCGACGGCAGCACGGTGACGATCCTTGATATCGTCGGCTCACAGGAAGAAGGCTATGAAAAGGTGAACCAAAAGCTGATGCTTGACAGTGTATTGCACGTCCTTTCCGACCGGGAAAAGCAAATTATTGAGCTGACATACATCGAAAATAAAAGTCAAAAAGAAACCGGAGAAATATTGGGCATATCACAAATGCACGTATCCAGACTGCAGCGGAAAGCTGTCAAACGGCTGAGGGAAGCTTTGGCGGAAGATCCCTTGATGGAGTTGAAGCAATGATCTGGACTGAGTCGAATGAACACATTCACGCACTTGTCTATCAGCTGCCCAAAGAAGGGAAATCCGTCTGCGGTGACAGCTTTTATTTCAATGCGACTGACCAAGGAATGATATGTGCGCTGGCCGACGGACTTGGCAGCGGTGCGCTGGCTTATGAATCCTCTTCAGCAATCAGCGAGGTTGTCAAAGAGCATGGGGATGAAGATGTCGCAAGCCTGATGGAACGATGCAATCAAGCTCTGAAGCAAAAGCGCGGTGCGACTGTCTCGATTTTAAAAGCCGATTTTCAAACGAGGACAATCGCTTACAGCTCAGTAGGCAATATTCGCTTTATCCTGTACGCTCCTTCAGACAAATATATCTATCCTCCCCCTGTAACGGGATACATGTCGGGAAAACCGCAAACATACAAAACATTCACCTATACTTATGAAAAAGGGTCAAAGTTCATCATCCATTCAGACGGTTTGGACGTTCCCGCCCTTCGGACTTATTTAAAACAGCACCATTCGCCCGGAGATATTTCAAATCAGCTTGAAGCATACACATTGATGGGAAAAGACGATCTGACCTATATCATCGGACAGCTTTTTTAAAGGAGCTGTCCTTTTGATATAGGTGTTTTTCAACATCTTTTGGTACACTAAGAAGACAACATTCTTATGGAGGCTACAATGGATACTTTAGCGTTAATCGTCAAACAAGTCGCAAAAGAGACGGAACTGGCCGCAAAGCACGTCGGCAATGTCATTCAATTGTTGGAAGACGGAAATACCGTGCCATTTATCGCGCGATACCGCAAGGAACAAACAGGTTCCATGGATGAAGTGCAAATTCAAACGATCTCCGAACGCTGGGGATACATTCAGCATTTAAATCAGCGAAAGGAAGAAGTCATCCGGCTGATTGCAGAGCAGGACAAGCTGACCGGCGAGCTGAAGCAGAAGATTGAAAAAGCGGACAAGCTGCAAGAAATAGAAGACTTATACAGGCCCTATAAGCAGAAAAGGAAAACGAAAGCGACAATCGCCAAAAGCAAGGGGCTTGAGCCATTGGCCGACTTCATCATCGCTCTGCCTCAGAATAAAGACATTCTAGCTGAAGCAAAGCAATACATAAATGAAGAAAAAGAAGTGATGAGCGCGGAAGACGCGCTTGAAGGGGCGAAGTACATCCTCGCTGAAAGAATCTCTGATGAACCTGAATTCAGAAGATGGATCCGCCAAGAGACCTTCAAAAAAGGAACCTTGAAATCTGCGGCAAAAGACGCCGAAGCGGACGAAAAGAAAATCTATGAGATGTATTATGAATATGGGGAGCCGATACAGAAAATCGTTCCCCATCGTGTGCTCGCCGTCAACCGCGGTGAAAAAGAAGACATTTTAAAAGTGTCTGTCGAACCGCCGGCCGATCATATCCAAGCTTATTTGGAAAAGCGGATATTAAAACATAAACAAACAACCGCAAAAGACATTCTGAAGGATGCGATAGAAGACAGCTATAAACGTCTGATCCAGCCGTCCATCGAACGAGAGATCAGAAAAGAGCTGACAGAAAAAGCGGAAGATCAAGCGATTCATATTTTTGCCGAAAACCTGCGTAAGCTCTTGCTTCAGCCGCCAATGAAAGGAAAGCTCGTCCTTGGGGTTGATCCGGCATTCCGTACGGGCTGCAAGCTTGCGGTCGTGGATGAAACAGGGAAAATGCTGAAAATCGGTGTGATTTATCCGCATCCGCCTGTCAATAAAAAAAGCGCCGCCATTGATAAAGTGAAAAACATCATGGAAGATTTTCAAATCGAAGTCATCGCGATCGGAAACGGGACGGCTTCGAGAGAGACGGAACAGTTTATCGCCGATCTTTTGAAAGACATCGACAGAAAGGTATACTACCTGATCGTCAACGAAGCGGGAGCGAGCGTCTACTCGGCTTCAGAGCTGGCAAGGGAAGAATTTCCTGATTTGCAGGTTGAGGAGCGGAGCGCCGTGTCCATCGCCCGCCGGCTTCAAGATCCGCTGGCCGAGCTCGTCAAAATCGATCCAAAATCAGTCGGTGTCGGCCAATATCAGCACGATGTCAGCCAGAAAAAATTAAACGACTCCCTCCGCTTTGTCGTCGAAACCGTAGTCAACCAAGTCGGCGTTAATGTGAATACGGCATCGGCGGCGCTATTGCAGTATGTAGCCGGACTATCCAAATCGGTTGCGTCCAATATCGTGAAAAAAAGGGATGAAGTCGGAAAATTCACCAGCCGGAAAGAATTGAAAGATATTCCGCGGCTGGGCGCGAAAACATATGAGCAGTGTATCGGCTTTTTAAGGGTTCCTGACGGCAATGAACCGCTTGACCGCACAGGCATCCATCCGGAAAGCTACAAAGAAACGAGAGAGCTGCTCAAAAAGCTTGGCCTTGCAAAAGACCAAATCGGTACAGCCGAACTTCAGGGCAAAATAAATGAATTGAATATTTCAGAAACCGCTGAACAGCTAGGAATCGGCGACATCACACTGAAAGACATTTGCGCCCAGCTGACAAGGCCTGAGCGCGATCCAAGGGATGAAGTCCCTAAACCCCTTTTAAAAACCGATGTGCTCCAGCTTGAGGATTTAAAAGAAGGAATGGAGCTGCAGGGCACGGTGCGAAACGTCGTCGACTTCGGTGCGTTCGTCGACATCGGGGTGAAACAGGACGGGCTTGTGCACATTTCAAAGCTCAGCCATTCCTTCGTCAAACATCCGCTTGACGTCGTATCGGTCGGCGATATCGTAACGGTGTGGGTAGAGCATGCAGATGCTGCAAAAGGAAGGGTGTCATTATCAATGGTGAAGGAAAAATAGCACTGCTCATAAGCAGTGTTTTTTTCTATAAAAATACCAGCATTGGTTCAGCAATTTAATCTGATAATGATCTTTTTCGTAAAAAGCTCTTTGCATCTGGTTTTTGAGCCAATTCGGCATTGCTCATCCCTCCTCAGGCTCTGATCATAGAGTGTGGGTTCTGTTTTAGTTTATGCCGGCGGGAATTTGTCCCGTTCGATTTTTTTGAAAATGAGGTGGGTACAATCAATGGACGATCAGCAATTGCAGCAGCTGACAGAAGAGATTTCTCTGACATATTTTAAAAAGCCGTTCCGGCATCGGGCCTATTTCAACAGCCGTCTGAAAACAACCGGAGGCAGATATTTATTGCACTCGCACGATATCGAGCTGAACAAAAAATATTTGGCGGAGCACGGCCAAAAAGAGCTTGAAGGCATCATCAAGCATGAGCTGTGCCATTACCACCTTCATCTCGAGGGAAAAGGCTACAAACACCGGGACAGGGATTTTAGAATGCTCTTAAATGAAGTCGGAGCCCCAAGATTCTGCACGCCGCTAAGCGCGAAAAAACAAACGAGAAAAACCCGCACCTACCAGTGTGGGTCATGCGGGCAAATTTTCCTGAGAAAACGCGCTATGGATACAAATCGCTATGTTTGCGGCAAATGCGGAGGAAAAATAAAAGAAATGACGAAAAAAGGTTGACGGATCAGGCTCGTCTATGATAAATTATAAAAGCCGTCGCAAGACGAGGCATGAAGATAAATTGTTTTCTTGACACAATTTGTCGTCATATATATAATGAAATGAGTCTGATCATTCCACAGTAGCTCAGTGGTAGAGCTATCGGCTGTTAACCGATCGGTCGCAGGTTCGAATCCTGCCTGTGGAGCCAATGGAGAAGTACTCAAGTGGCTGAAGAGGCGCCCCTGCTAAGGGTGTAGGTCGCGTAAGCGGCGCGAGGGTTCAAATCCCTCCTTCTCCGCCATTAGAAAAATATGATTCCGACTTCATATGGCCCGTTGGTCAAGTGGTTAAGACACCGCCCTTTCACGGCGGTAACACGGGTTCGAATCCCGTACGGGTCATTTCTCATATGGATTATTGGGCTATAGCCAAGCGGTAAGGCAACGGACTTTGACTCCGTCATGCGTTGGTTCGAATCCAGCTAGCCCAGCCATTTTTATTTGAGCCATTAGCTCAGTTGGTAGAGCATCTGACTTTTAATCAGAGGGTCGAAGGTTCGAGTCCTTCATGGCTCACCATTGTTTTTCATGCGGGTGTGGCGGAATTGGCAGACGCGCTAGACTTAGGATCTAGTGTCTTTACGGCGTGGGGGTTCGAGTCCCTTCACCCGCACTTTAAAACAACATATCATGCGGTCGTGGCGGAATGGCAGACGCGCTAGGTTGAGGGCCTAGTGGGGGCAACCCCGTGGAGGTTCAAGTCCTCTCGGCCGCATACCAGAGATACCAAGGGTTTTGACGCCCTTGGTATTTTTTTGCTTCTTTTTCATTTAATTTTTTTACTCCACATTTACTCCAGTTACTTAAAGTAAGTCATCTAAACGGTCAGCAGTCTCTCTTTGTTTGTTTGGAAAAAGGTGTCCGGAACTTCACAATCTCTAATGTATATCTCCTTCATACGAAATGGTTCGAATGGGAATTAATCGCAGATATTACTCCATCAGATTTAGAAACAAGAATTGTGATTCTGCGAAAAAAGGATAAGGCTATGGTGTTACAAGAACACTTATAATGTAATTTTTTAGGTATTTGTAATTAATTTACAGATATTATTAATATTCACTCATGAATTCGTGATATTATATTGAAGGGGACGATCAAAGGCTTTGGCGTTAGTAATTAATAATGTTTTAAATATTTACGAGTGCTACCTCATGTCAAAGTCAGAAAAAATATTATAGGAGGTAACATATGTTTAAGTTTAAAAGGAATTTCTTAGTTGGATTAACAGCAGCTTTAATGAGTATTAGCTTGTTTTCGGCAACCGCCTCTGCAGCTAGCCCAGACTACTGGCAAAATTGGACTGATGGCGGCGGAACAGTAAACGCTGTCAATGGGCCTGGAGGGAATTACAGTGTTAATTGGTCTAATACCGGAAATTTCGTTGTTGGTAAAGGTTGGACTACAGGTTCGCCATCTAGGACAATAAACTATAATGCCGGAGTTTGGGCGCCGAATGGCAATGGATATTTGGCTTTATATGGTTGGACGAGATCACCTCTCATAGAATATTATGTAGTGGATTCATGGGGTACTTATAGACCTACTGGAACGTATAAAGGTACTGTATACAGTGATGGGGGTACATATGACATATATACAACTACACGTTATAACGCACCTTCCATTGATGGCGAAAAAACTACTTTCACGCAGTACTGGAGTGTTCGCCAGTCGAAGAGACCAACTGGAAGCAACGCTAAAATCACTTTCAGCAATCATGTTAAAGCATGGAAGAGTCATGGAATGAATCTGGGTAGTAATTGGTCTTACCAAGTCTTAGCGACAGAAGGATATCAAAGTAGTGGAAGTTCTAACGTAACAGTGTGGTAACAGGTCATCTTTAATCAGGGGTAGCTAACGGACTGCTGATCGTTCCTTGAGAGATTTTATAATCATTGTTATTGTGAGTTACTAAGAGGCGACGGTCTTTTAGTTGGAGTTCCAATATATGCCTCGGGTATGGTAAATGATTATTAAAATCGTTAGTAATGGTTAAAGGTCGTTTTCTACTAGGCGAACGGCCTTGGCATTGATATGCCTGGGAGTGGGGAAAACGATCGGTTAGGCCTTGATAGGAAAACACCGGATTATGAAGAGGATAAAGGGAAAGAAACAAAGTTATTAGAATTTGAACTGATATAAATTTTAAAGCAGGCCTATGCCTGCTTTATTTTAATGCGTTATTAACGATTTTTGCGTGTATTCCACTGATTTGTACCCTAAATGTATTTCCTCAGTTGCTTCATTCGTAAAGTGAGGTATTCCTTTTATTTCGACTATTTTTCTCTAAAATTTTCGCAACCGAAGAGCAAATTGAAAAATACAAAGAACGAGCAAGAAGAACAGAATATTATCATTGGAAGTATAATATTGTTGTTGCGTGGATTGAATTATATTTAGACTTTTCTGTTGTGAAGGCACGAGCTTTTACAACAAATATAAAAAGGTTCAATCGAGGATTCCGTCCAATTTATAAAAAATAACTCCAGGATAGCGGTCGAGGTTCGAATTAACGAAAAAATAGACAATAGTGAAATTGTGAATGACATTATTAGTGGAATCGAATCTTGGAAGAACTATTATTACAAAAATCGTTGGATTGATTACTCTTTTTTGTCATCAATCTCATGGATAGACCATGTTAAAAAGCAAAAAAATCTTAAGAACCACTTTGGTAAGCTTTACGGAATTCGTTTGAAAAGCTTACTCCATTTTTACTCCATAATTCTTAAAAAACAATGAAATTTTATGTAATTGGTGTAAAGAGATACAATGAAAACAAGCTTTCATAAATCGTGATAAGCTTCCACTTTATTGAGGGCCTAGTGGGGGCAACCCCGTGGAGGTTCAAGTCCTCTCGGCCGCATCATAGGAATACCAAGGGTTTATGAGCCCTTGGTATTTTTTGTATTCATCTAGTTTTTTGCCTGTTGTGCCCACTTACTTAAAATACATTCTATATTGAATGCTTTTTACCTTTATCATCATTAGGTGATGTACTGGATTGTATTAATATGCGGTCCAATACTTTTTCAGTAAATGGCATAAAGTAATTAAGTATCAGCCCTCCTAAACAAACGGTTAATAAAGTTCCAACGCCAATTGGTCCATTTAAAATCAGAGCCATGATCAAGAGGACGAGGTAAATGAATGTTCTGGAAAAAAATACATTTGTTCTCGCTAATTCTTGGAGGATTAATGTTAATCGGTCAACTGGAATCGGTGCGAAATTTGTGTGTAAATATGTTGCAGTTCCTAATCCTATAACAACTAAGCCGATTCCAAAACAAATAACTTTGCTGTACCATCGTTCAGGTGTTACAAAAAAGTGCAATAAAAAAAGCCACATATCAATACCCATACCCGTTATAAATGCTGTTAACATCCCCAAAACTTCCGGTTTTTGTCTTTTTAAAAATGAATTACAGCATATCAATATTAAAGCTATTATGATTTCCCAACTTCCCACAGTGAGCCCCGCATTGATAGACAGTCCTATCAGAAGTGCATCAAAAGGTGAAGTTCCAAGGTCTGATTGGATCGTGAAAGAAATACCAAGGGTTAAGATTAAAATTCCTAATACATAAAAAACATATTTCACTTTACTCGACCTCTTCATCATTATTTTTTTATTGCAAATGCAATAAAGTTGAGTTATATTTAATTTACGCCAATTTTATTGTATTTGCAACAAAAATATGTACGCAGGGAGTTAATGATGAAGGACATTCTTCGTGAAATTGGAATGATTGCCAGGGCATTAGATTCTATAAGCAATATCGAATTTAAAGAACATGACCTTACAAAAGGGCAGTATTTGTACCTTGTCCGAATATGTGAAAACCCGGGAATCATTCAAGAAAAGCTTGCTGAGATGATTAAAGTAGACAGGACAACCGCAGCTCGTGCAATAAAAAAACTTGAAATGAAGGGCTTTATTGAAAGGAAAGATGATGAACATAACAAAAAAATAAAAAAACTCTTTCCAACAGAAAAGGGAAAAAAGGTATTTCCTTTTATAAAAAGAGAAAATGACCATTCGAATCGTGTCGCATTAGATGGATTTTCCGAAAGAGAAGTGGAAACCATCTTCAATCTTCTTCAAAGAGTAAGAAAAAATATAGAAAAAGACTGGGAATTCGTCAAAAAGGGAAACAAGAGAAATTATTGATGAGATAAAGGAGCGGCCGATTTAAATGACGATAAACATAAAAAAGTGCACCCTTGAAGATTCACGCAAACTTCAAGAAATTAGTTATGAAACATTTAATGAGACATTTAAGCATCAGAATTCACCCGAAAATATGAATGCCTATTTGGAAAGGGCATTTAACTTAAAACAATTAGAAAAAGAATTATCCAATAAGTCTTCGCAATTCTTTTTTGTTTATTTAAATAATGAAGTCGCTGGATATTTAAAGGTCAATATCAATGATGCTCAGTCTGAAAAAATGAGGGATGAATCACTTGAAATCGAGAGGATTTATATCAAGAACAAATGTCAAAAACACGGACTTGGTAAATATCTGCTAAATAAAGCTGAGGAAATTGCGCTGGAACTTAATAAAAAGAAAATCTGGCTTGGCGTATGGGGAAAAAATGAAAATGCTATTGCTTTTTATAAGAGAATGGGGTTTGTTCAAACCGGAGCCCACTCTTTTTATATGGGGGATGAAGAACAAACGGACTTTATAATGACCAAAACACTCCTATAACTGAAGGAGGATTATTATGTATATTCCAAAATATTTTAAGATCACAAACGTTGATGAAATTTTGGATTTTGTTCAAAAAAACTCTTTTGGCACAATCGTCACAACTGAACAAGAGAAACCAATCGCCACTCATTTGCCTTTGGTGTTAAATAAAAAAGGTGATGATTACTATATTACTGGGCATATCGCTTATGGAAATCCTCAGTGGAGAACATTTGAAACCTGTGAAGATGTGCTTGTTATGTTCCAGGGGCCGCACGCTTACATTTCTTCTTCTTGGTATGGGCATGAAGAAGTTCCAACATGGAATTATCAAGCCGTCCATGTATATGGTAAAGCAAGCATTTTAGAGAAAGATGAATTGTTAGAAGGATTAACAATAATGATGGGAAAATACGAAAAACATCGAGAAAATCCAATTTTAATGGATAAACTTTCTCCTCAACTCTTAGAACGTCAACTGAAAGGTATTGTCGGATTTAAGATTAAGGTGGGAGAAATTCAGGCTGCATATAAATTAAGTCAGAACCGAAATGAAACGGATTATATGAACATCATTGATCAATTACAAAATGAAGGAAATCCACATTCGAAACAAATGGCAGAACTGATGGAAAAGAGATTAAAAAATTAAATATAATCCAACTTTTATTAAATCCTCAGATGCAAGAATTAAGGAACGGAACGGAGCAATTGCTCTTTCTTTAATTGGATTGGGATGCGAACTTTGGATTAATTAGTGGTACTGCTCAAATTGTTAATTCTACAGAGCTTTTAACTCGCGCGACAGTTCAAGGAACACTTGATGTTTTTACTGCATTAGCATGGGCTTCTGGCGGGGCTCTTTAATAATACAAGTGATGTCGCACTATCTCTGAGCATAGAGCTATTATTCTTAGTTCTTATACCGATTGTCATTTGGTTCCGCAAGAAATAAAGGATAGTCGAAAGGCTATTCTTTTTTTTATTTTTCATTAATAGACAGGGCATTAGTGACATGTGCATAATTACATACTTATTCAGTGGTTTATTATAGTCTAAAAACAGTGGCCCATTTTGTGCCCAAAATGAATAATAAAATGATGAAAACTGGTGTAATGAATGACTACAAATGCTATTATGAAAAAGTCAGTGATTCATATCAAAACTTGATCATATGCCAGGAGACGGAAAACGTGATCGTTTGGGACTTGATAGGAAAACACCAGATTATGAAGAAGTAAAAGGAAAAGAAACAAAGTTAGAAAGTTAGAATTAAGAATAAATTTAAAGCAGGCATATGCCTGCTTTTTCAAGTGATAGCTTTTTCAGCGGTTTGAAATTCATTGATCGATGATGTAATCATTCTTCCAGCGGTTTGAAATTCATTGATCGACGATGTAATCATTCTTCCGGTGGTTTGAAATTCATTGATCGACGATGTAATCATTCTTCCAGCGATTTGGTAAGAGTCGGAGGGGGTAGTAAATTTAATCGGAATTGTTGTTAATGCGGCCAAAGAGAATAAAGTAATACAGAGTAGAATTTTGTTTTTCATAAAAAATCAACTCCCCTTTTTGTTTATATTCATTGCATGAATAGCTTTTCGGTAAAATTGGACTGATTCCTCAAGTTTACCAATTTTATTATAATATTCTGCTGCGTCTAAAGCCAATTCCTCAACATCTGCATACAGCGCCTTATTTTCAAGATATTTGAATTCCTCCTCTGTAGAACCATGATCAAAATAAATTTTTCTCAATATGTTAAGTTGCGCTTCATGGGATTTGTCATTTATAGACTTGGCATTCTCTACACCTTGTTCATAAAAGCTTAGTGCCTCTGGAAAATTCCCTTGTTTTAAACAAACATACATTAACTGAAATAAAGCTTTAGGTATATATGAAGAATTTTTTTTCTTAAATATTGATAAAGACTTTTGTATATGTTCATATGATTCAGAAAAATGTTTCAAATAAAAATGGCAGTTCCCCAAATTGAAATAAGCTGACGCTAATAAGTGGTTATTATCCATTTTCTTAGTTTTATGTAAAGCAAATTGTAAGGTTTTTAAGGCGTCTTTATATTTCATGGTATCAACTTGATTTCCGGCTATAACGAAATAGCAATATATTTCTTTTTCTATTAAGGTCTCATGTGCTTTGAATGTATTGATCGCCATTGTGGCATAATTCATGGATATATAGTTCTGTCTGAGGTGGTAGTAAACTTCGGATAGCTTATAATAAAATTCGGCTTTTTCTTCTTCGCTATCAACAGAGGCTAATTTTTTTTCGGCGATTTTGTAACAGGTTATTGCTGTATTGAAATTATGTTGCTTGAATTCATACCTCCCTTTAAAAAACCAATAGTAGCAGTGAATCATTTCATCAATTTGGGTGCTTTGCATGTCCTCTTTTTTGGTTTCAATACTTGATAATGAAGCAGAAATGTCAATTGCGTCGTTAGGTTTCAAATCTCTTAACATAATATTGTGACGGAAATCAATTAAAGAGTAATACAACAATACTGTTTGGTCTTCTTCCATTTCCTCGAAATCTCGTTGAATTTCGGCTTTAATGAATTCTGCGTCTGTGACTTGATTTCTGCGTATCTTCGAATACCATTCATTAATTTTTATTGCCACATTCTCTGATGGAATTTTTTGTTTCATGATGCAAACCCCTCTCATAATCAATACGTTCTCTATATCCATATATTGCATATATTAACATGTTTTCTCGATTTCGAGAATTAAAAAATTGAAAGTTTTCGGTGTGCCGCAATAAGGCTTTTTTGCCATGAATTGTTTACTCTTTTACTATAAAGAAGGAACCTATAGTTGATGATAGGAGAATAAAACAATACCGTGATGTCAAAAATAAAATTAACGTGACACCAATTAGTGTCCTATAATCAAGACACCAATTAGTGTCCAATTAAGGGTGAGTGGATTTTGTACGAAAAAAATCAAGAGCGTGATATTTATGCAGCCATTGCTGACCCAGCAAGACGCAAATTGCTGCGTTTGTTGGCGGACGTGGAAGAAGTGCCGCTCAAAGAGTTGACCGTTCATTTTGAAATGGGTCGTACTGCGGTTTCGAAGCATTTGGCCATTCTTAAAGAGGCTGATCTCGTCATCAGCAGAAAGGTCGGCAGGGAAACGCGTTATCGGCTGAACGCTGCCCCATTGAAAGAAATTGAGGACTGGGTATCGTTTTACAGGAAATTCTGGAGTGAAAGAATGTTGATTTTAAACCAAATATTACAGGAGGAACAAAAAATGAGTTTAACAGTATCACAAGATTTTCATTTTAAGAGCCCGATCGAGAAGGTATGGCACGCCTTAACAGATACAGATACTCTTGCAAAATGGATCATGGCTAATGACTTTAAACCTGTCGTCGGACATAAATTTCAGTTTCGGAATGAACAGTGGAATTTAATTATTGATTCCGAAGTTCTTGAAGTGGACGAGCCTTATCAGTTATCTTACACTTGGGTAGGCGGCGGGATAAACACTACAGTCACATGGACATTAAAGCATGAGGATGGAACAACCTACTTACATCTTGAACACACAGGATTCGAAAAAGAAGATCAAGCGTTCAATGGTGCGAAATATGGTTGGGTTAGAATGGGCGAAGAACTTAAAAAATTGTTAGAGGAAATGTAAGACCAAAACTCTAAACCTGTTTTTAAGTATTAGCTAACATATAAGAAAAAAGAAACTGCTCGGAAATAGGGGTGTTCCTTGATGAAAAATAGTAGAATGAATCCTAAGGTTGATGACTTTTTAAGTAAAGCTGAAAAGTGGAAGGAAGAATATAAGCAGTTGAGAAATATCGTTCTTGACTGTGAGCTGACCGAAGAATTTAAGTGGATGCATCCTTGCTACACGTTAAATAAAAAAAACGTCGTTTTAATACATGGATTTAAAGAATATTGTGCGCTTCTGTTTCACAAAGGCGCCTTGTTAAAGGATCCCCATGGGATTCTCATCCAACAAACGGAGAATGTACAGGCGGCGCGCCAAATTCGGTTCACCAATGTTCAAGAGATAGTTGAAATAGAACCCATTTTGAAAGCCTATATTGATGAAGCCGTTGAAGTTGAAAATGCCGGTTTGGAAGTGAATTTTAAAGAGAATACGGAATTCATCATTCCAGAAGAACTTCAAAATAAATTCGATGAAATCCCTGCCCTGAAAACTGCTTTTGAAGCATTGACCCCGGGACGGCAAAGAGCATACATTCTTTATTTTTCTCAAGCCAAACAATCCAAAACTCGAGTGTCAAGGGTTGAAAAATATGTACAGAAAATTCTCGATGGAAAGGGATTAAAGGATTAGTATATCCGATGAGAAAATAAATGAATCAAACTTTATGATATGACCTCACTTTGTTTATTTGGAAAAAGGTGTCCGTAAACATCTATTGTCATCTTTATAGAAGCATGTACTAGCCGTTCTTTTTTTAATAAAGCTACGCGGCAATACTAAACCGGGATACGATCGAGACGAGTATCCTCTATGGTCATGTGTTTGAGCGGGAGACGTTTTTGTGAGATTATGCCGCATCTAGGTTTGGAAAGCTGTTGAGGTCAGATATTGATGGAACAAAAGTGTTGATTGTTTGTGGTGCAGTGAAACAAAAAAACCCTCAACTTGAGGGCTTTAGCTCAAAACTCTCCATTCCGCTGTTATTTGTAAAATCCACATGAAATTTCTTTGTTCTTTCCATAAGGTTTAATCACCTATTCTTCTTCATTCAGCATCATAAGTTCTTAATCTAGACTTTTTACTTCCTGAATTGTTGACAGATGATGCACCTTTCCACCGTTATGCCGTTCAGGCTGCCGAGATTTTCTCGACAGCCTTTTTGAGATTCATAAACACCATGTTCATATTTTTGAGATGGTTTTCCATAAATGGATAGCCTATAATTGTGATGCAATCCATTTTTATTAGAAAAGGGGGGCTGAAGATGAGAGTATTGTATTTTATTTTATCAGTAGGTATTTTAGCTTCTGTTATGCTTGTCTTAGCTTATGATAAGACAAGAGCGAATGAAGACGAACAAGCAAACCGCTTATATGTTTCTCCGGATGGAAATGATCAAAATGAAGGAACGAAAGAAAAGCCGTTTCGTACACTGGCACATGCCGCAAAAGAGGCTGTTGCCGGCACAACCGTCATGATTCGGGAAGGTACATATCATGAAACACTTGATGTAAAGCATAGCGGGACGGACGGAAAGCCTGTCACATTCCGAAACTATGAGAATGAAAAAGTCGTGATGAGCGGGGAATCAGTTGCGGACGCAGAATATGAAACACCGTTAATTCGTATTCACAATAAACAGTACATCACAATCAGCGGTCTGACAATGAAAGATCTTTCTGTTTCATCCGAAGAAGCAACCGCCATGGGAATTTACATTTCAGGCTCCAGCAGTCATATTACCATTAAGAACAATCACGTCCGGGATATAAAGACAACAGCGGATGAGGGCAATGCCCACGGAATTGCGGTCTATGGAACTGGCAGCATGAAAGACATTAAGATCGAGGGCAATACGGTGGAAAAACTGACACTCGGAGCGAGTGAAGCGGTTGTGCTAAATGGAAACATCGACGGTTTCACGATTGCGGGCAATGTGGTCCGTGACAATAACAACATCGGTATTGATCTTATCGGCTATGAAGGAACTGCGGATCGAAATGATTTTGTGCGCAACGGTGTCGTAGAAAACAATACGGTTTCTCATAACTCGACTTACGGAAATCCCGCCTATGGGGATGATTACTCGGCTGGCGGCATATATGTCGATGGAGGACAAAGTATTGAAATTAAGAAAAACACAGTCTGCGGCAATGATATCGGTATTGAAGCAACGTCTGAACATAAAGGGAAATATGCCGCAGATATTCAAATAACCGATAACACGGTGTATCAGAACGCTTATACAGGTATTTCAATCGGCGGATACGACAAAGAGCGGGGAGGCACCATCGATTCTGTCATTTCTCACAATATTGTGTACCGCAATGATACAAAGGGGCTGTATGGCGGGCAGCTGCTGCTGCAGTACGATACAAAAAATAACAAAATCGAAAAGAACATCATGACAGCAAGTGATTCGCGATTATTTATTGCGAACGATTTCACGAAAAATGAAGGGAATACGATGAATCATAACGTTTACCATAAGGAAGCCGGCAAAGACGGCTTATGGATTTGGAAAAAGAATGAATACGACTCGTTTTCGTCTTATCAAAACGCAACAAATAATGATGCAGATTCTATTTATTCCGATCCGATGTATCGTGACGAGGAGTCTTATGACTTTACATTAGATCCAGATTCACCAGCTCGATCTGTCATTGAGTAAAGCATATTTTTTTAAGAAAGGGACATGAGCAGACTTCCTTCAGAATCAAAGGTGGGAATATTTTTGAACGAATTTGTGCCTAAAGCTTTTCAAATGTTAGGGATCATTGGTTTCATTTTAGCCTTTGTCCAAATCTCAATTGGCTGGTTTATAGGATTTTTCTTTTCGGGTCTGTTCTTCATGATGTTGAAAACAAAGGATGATAAAACGGGAACATTTAATGTAATGGCGGGAATCTCGGCTTTCCTGTATTCATTTTATTGCTTATTTACCCAGGTTTTATGACTAAGTCGGTTTTGCTGAATTGGATCATTTATAGAGCAAGATTTAAAGCAGGCATAAGCCTGCTTTTTTGGAGCATTAAAAGCCGAGAAATAAATAAGGAGAGCGGCAACATGGGGAAATTCTCAATTAAACTTTTAAAAATCTGGCTTGCAATACCTAGATGGTTTAGAATATTTACACTCAGTGCTATTACCATATACGTTTTATCATCATTTTTTATTAATGGAGTAAAACATTTATTGAAATTAGACACAGCTTCTTTCATCATAAGCATCATAGCATCAGGCATCATACTGTTGATTTTCAATAAACATTCTGAAATAAAATAAGATTTTACGTTATTGTATTTGATCCCCAGACCGGTTTAAAAATGCAATAATGATTAAGGTGGGCGATGGCTGTCATCAATGGCACCTTGACATACACCCGGATAAAGGATATTGTAGACACTAGATATCTTTAATTGAGGGGTAATGATTGAGATGAAATATTCAAAGGCGACGAACTATGCATTACATACAATGCTATATTTGGCAGTCCATACACCAGAGAAACACATAGGCGTTCACCAGCTTGCCGAGTACCAAAAGGTGTCGACAACGTATTTGTCGAAAATATTGACGAAGCTTGTCAAGGCTGGGATGGTTGAATCCATTTCTGGCGCGAATGGCGGTTATAAGCTAAAGCATAATTGGGAGAGCGTTTCTTTTTTAGACATCATCCAGGCCATCGAAGGCCCTGTGTCAATGTTTGATTATTGTATCAGTCATGATCCCAATTGCTTGATACAAAAGGTCATCTGTTCTGCGGAAGAAAAGATGCTGGATGAACTAAAGGATCAAAAAATTGCCGATATTGCTAAGCAAATGAAAGTGGCTGATTAAGCCGCTTTATTTACCCTCTTATTAAAGATATTACGGAGTTTTATTATCCTTAATTATATATAAAAGCAAAGGATGGATAGAGATGAATACTTTTGATTGCGTGATTGTCGGCGCAGGTCCGGCAGGATTAAGTGCAGGTTTAACTTTAGGAAGGGCAAGAAGGTATATTGCAGTAATGGATAATGGAACGAATAGAAACAGGGTGACGCAGCAGTCACATGGATATCTGACCAGAGACGGCATAACCCCTCAAGCATTTAAGGAGGCTGGAGTAAATGAGTTGAAGAATTACCCGTCCGTATCTTATTTTCATACAACAGTCACCGGAATTCGGAAGGAGTTTGGCGGAGAACGAATGATCGTCAGAACAATGGATGACGAGACATTTTATACAGAAAAAGTAATCTTGGCAACAGGTGTTCAAGAAGAATTTCCTTTTCCAAGTGTAAGAGAATTTTATGGCAAAAGCTTGTTTAGCTGCCCATATTGCGACGGCTGGGAGATGAAGGATCAGCCGCTCATCATCATCGCGGACAAAGAAGAGCATACCATGCACATGGCTAGATTGATTTATAACTGGTCAAGCGATTTAATTGTCGCCACTAACGGTGTGGAGCTTTCTAAAGATTGTGCTCAAGAACTGAAGGAACGAAAGATCATCATCAAAACTGAGCCTATCAAAAGCTTAAACGGTCATAACGGATATTTAGAAAAAATTGAATTTAAAACAGGGGAAACCATATCAAGATCTGGCGGATTTGTTGTGCCATCTTTTTACCGCCCTAATCAATTTGCTAAACACCTTGGCTGTGAAATTGACGAAGATGGAACAGTTGCAACAGACGGCGCGGGCCGCACAACAAGCAAAAACGTGTATATTGCCGGAGAAACCGAAAAGTCGGCCTCCTCTTCACTCATTATTTCTGCTGCCGATGGTCAAAAAGCTGCCGTTTCCGTCAACACCGATATAACGTTGGAGCGGTTTTAAGTCTTATGAAGTAATAAAAAAGCCTGCAGAAAAACCCAGTTTTCTCTGCAGGCTGATGTGTTCGCTTTACTTACACCTAATGCTTGTTCGGCTTCCGCACCTTTTAAATCGCAGCAAACCGGTGTGACAAATCCGTCGCCAGTGCCGGCACAATCAGAATGAACGCCTGGAATCTAGAATCAAGTAATTAGAGAGGCCGATAGTTCCAAGCTTAGCGGTCATTCCTTTCTGTCTGATTCAGGTACTCGCGCCGCTTCTTCTTCAGCCCCATTTTGGAAGATGATCAATCGGCTTGCAGCATTTTCTTCTACAATAAATTCGACTTCCACAGACAATGACCGGAGAAAAAAGCGTGTTTCCGAGGATGGAAATAACTCGAACCGAACTTGACCGGCGATTTGCATATAGAGGCGCTCTTTTTCAGATGTCACATAAACGTCGGTTCCGTCTTGAAATGAATAAATGCCGATGTAGCGCCTGTAAATGGCCGGATCGATTTCTTTTTTCTTTTTATCAGCAGGACGGTCTGGTATTGTGTATGCTTGATCAAACAAGATATTGTCCACCGCTTTAAAGATGGCCTGTTCATATTCATCGTCCTGTTCCACATTGCTCAAATAGATGAACGTTTTTTGATGATCAATATATCGAATCATCATCGTCGAATAGCCTGGCCAGCCTCCGCTATGACTGACGATCCGTCCCTTTTCGGGATTGTCTTGAAGCACCCATCCGCACCCATAATCTACAGTCTCGCCGTTTTTCAGACGCGCGGGAGAAAAAGCAAGCTCTTTGGAAGCTTGATTGATCAAGCTGTCTGTATATAAAGCCTTGTCGAACAAAAATAAATCCTGAATTGTTGAGTTTACGGTCCCGTCTCCTTGTATTCCATCAAGATAATAGACATATTCGGTTTCCTCAAGGTCGTCAGGCAGCACATACTGTCCTGTATGTACGTCATACACATATCCAAACGCATAATCGTCAATGATTTCAGGCTGAAGCCTTCTGTTGTACACCCTTGTGCTCCGCATGTTCACCGGATGAAAGATGCTTTTTTTCATGAAATCGGCAAAGCTCAAACCGGATGCCTTTTCAATGATCACCGCCAATAGCACGTATCCCGTATTGCTGTACAGCCAGCCTTCCCCCGGAGTAAAATAACCTGGCGGCTGATGGTTTATCAGCATATCAACGATATCTTGGTTAACAGCAATCTTGTTATGATCCCAATGATTCAGAAACCATTCAAAATAATCCGGCAGGCCCGACGTATGTGTCAATAGATGGTGAATCGTTACGCCCTGATAGGGAAATTCCGGAATCCAGCACTCCACTGAATCTTCGATATTCACTGCCCCTTGCTGTGCTAATTGCATGATTCCCAAGGCGGTAAACGGCTTTGAAAGCGATGCTAGTTCAAATAATGAATTGTCTTGTAATAAACGCTTTTTTGGCACGTTTGAATAGCCAAAGGAGTCTTGATAAAGAATATCGCCGTCCTCCGCAACTAACACCGCTGCGTTTAGATGATTTCTTTCTCCTAACACACTAAACAGATTGGCAAGCCGATCTCTTTTTTTCTGTTTCACTTCTCCACCTCCTCTTTTTTATACGTATATGGAAAATAGAGGTTCCCACCAAAAAAGACATTGGTTTTGGCAGGCTATGACCGATCGCCTTATGAAAAAATAAAAAGCCTGCAGAGAAAAATCTTTTTCCTCTGCAGGCCGAACACATTTCCTCATGCACCTGAATGTTTCTTCGTTATTCTCATCTTATAAATCGCAATCAGCAAAATAAACCAAACCGGTGTGACAAATAGGGAAACACGCGTATCCGTGGCAAGTGCCAGCACAACGAGAATAAACGCCAGGAATGCAAGAATCACGTAGTTTGAAAACGGATAAAGCGGCATCTTGAATTGATTCGCTTTCGCTAAATCGGGTCTTGTTCTGCGGTATTTCAAATGGCAGATGACCGTAATGCCCCAAATAAAGATGAAGCATATGGTAGATATACTTGTGATCAGCGTAAATACTTCTTCCGGCATGATATAGTTCAGCGAAACGCCGATCAGAATGACGACGGCCGAGAAGAATAATGCATTGCTCGGTACTTTGCGCGAAGTCAGTTTCGTCATGGCATCGGGTGCATTGTGTTCTTTGGCGAGCGAATATACCATCCGGCTTGTGCTGAAGACCGCACTATTGCTTGCCGAAGCTGCCGATGTGAGCACGACAAAATTGATAATGCTCGCAGCTGCAATAATGCCGATCGCAGCAAAGACTTGAACGAATGGACTTTCATTCGGATTGATGACATTCCACGGATAAATGCACATAATGACAAGAAGTGCACCGATATAGAAAAGCAAAACCCGGACAGGGATATTGTTGATCGCTTTCGGAATAACTTTTTCCGGATCTTTTGTTTCTCCTGCCGTGAGTCCGACAAGTTCAATGCCGACAAATGCAAAGACGACCATCTGGAAAGAAAGGAGAAATCCATGCAGTCCGTTTGGGAACATGCCGCCGTGGCTCCATAGATTTGAGAAGCTCGCTGTACCTGACTCTGTGGAAAACCCTTTTATAATCATGAAAAGGCCGATGCCAATCAGCGCCAGTATCGCAATGACTTTGATTAATGCGAACCAGAATTCCAATTCTCCAAAAAGCTTTACGGTCGCCAGGTTCATGATGAGCAAAATCATAAGGGCGATAAATCCGGGCAGCCACTGCGGCACTTCAGGAAACCAATACTGGGTATAGAGCCCGACTGCTGTCAAATCGGCCATCGCCAGCGAAATCCAGCAAAACCAGTAGGTCCATCCCGTGATAAAGGCAGCCATATCGCCTAAATAGTCTCGTACAAAATCAACGAATGAGTGATAGTTCAAATTGCTTAAGAGCAGTTCCCCCAGGGAACGCATAATGAAAAAGCAAATGATCCCTGTGATCATGTAAGCAAATAAAATTGACGGCCCGGCAAAATGGATCGATTTCCCCGAGCCGAGAAACAACCCGGTTCCAATGGCCCCGCCGATGGCCATGAGCTGTATGTGCCTGTTTTTCAGGCCTCTCGATAATGTTTGATGATGTGTGATATCGTCTGTCACTTTGATGTGCCTCCAATAAACTTGTTTTGTTACCCCTTTGCTCCCGTAATTTTTATGTACTATTATAACACTAAAATTTATAGGAATTTATTAAAAGAATTTTTCTGCTGATTCGTCCGCAAACGATGTTAAGAAAGCCAAGATCCGACTCATTAACATGTTATAGCGATAGAGTTTTTGCGGCTTTAACTGGTTCCTTGAGACAGAGAGGTGTTGATAGCTTAAACGATGAGCAGGAGAAAGAGGAACCGAGAGCAAATTTCTATAATAGCCGTTGATCAGAAAATCGGTCTAAAATATATGTATAGCGTTGCATTCTTAAGTATGGTTCGCTTGAAAGGCAAAAGGAGCAAAAACCGGAGCATTCATTAACAGATTTTTTTGGAGGCATGGACATGTATTTGGCTTTTGATATAGGCGGGACCTATGTGAAGCAGGCATTAATAGATACGGCAGGAAATATACAATCAAAAGATCAGTTTCCTACCCCGTATTGTCTAAAATCATTGATTGCAAGCATGACAGACATTTATGCATCGAGCTCGAGAAAAATAAAAGGCATCGCCGTCAGCTGCCCGGGTACGGTCGATATCAATACGGGAACCGTATACCACGGAGGAATGGTCTCTTATTTGCACAATCAAAATCTGATCGAACTGCTTGGAGAAAAGTGCGCCGTTCCGATAACCGTAGAAAATGATGCGAAATGTGCGGCATTAGCCGAATTATGGCTTGGAAGTGTTAAAGGTCATAGGAATGCAATCGTCCTGGTGCTGGGAAGCGGAGTAGGCGGCGGATTGATTATCAATGGACAACTGCATCGTGGGAGTCACCTGTCGGCAGGGGAAGTCAGCTATATGATGAATCATATCAACCCCATTTCATTGCGTGCAGAATTTTTCGGAAGTGCAGGTTCTTCCGTATCTATGATCAAAGCGATTTCAAAAAAGAAAGGTATAAAGGCAGAGGGCCAAGATGTATTTGATCTGATCAATCAGCAGGATTCTGAAGCAAAGGCTATTTTTGAAGAGTATTGCTTGCAGCTTGCGGTCCAAATGATGAATCTGCAATACCTGCTCGACCCGGAAATCATTGCGATTGGCGGAGGAATCAGCGCGCAGCCTGTCGTTGTAGAAACGATCCGGCAGGCAATCGATAAAATTAAGAAAAACAACCCGATGCATGTTGCAAGCCCGAATGTCGTTGCCTGCACATTTAAAAATGATGCAAATTTGCTTGGAGCATTGTATCACTTTTTTGAGTTTAAACAAAAAAACATTTCTGTAGACTAAAAGGGGCTTCGGGGATTGAATCTCCGGAGCCCCTCATTCCTTCCTCACCGAAATCCCATTCAAATTGTCACTTTTTTGTCGTTGCATCATAACCGGATTGGTGTATTCTAAAAAAAGGAATCGGGTACCCGGTCTTAGGAAACTGCGTTTGCATTAAAAAGCTCCCTTCCTTTGTTGAAAAGAACTTAAAATGAGGAGGAATATAAGCTGAGCAAAAAAAGAGTAACGATATTTTCGGTAATGATAATGCTCGTCACGATATATATACTGTACACCTTGTTTGCAAATTTGATTCATGATCCGCATTCGACAGCCTTTCTCATCCATAAAACGAATTTACGCGCTTCTTTTGATCTTCCGGTTTGGTTAAATGTCATGTATGTCCACGTGATTGCTGCTTGTGTGGCCATGCTGGCCGGCGCTGTCAATTTCTCTGGAAGGCTATTGAAAAGCTGCCGCAAGTTCCACCGGTTGAATGGCTATATCTATGTCGTTTGCGTGATGATCGTAACGCTTTCGTCAGGCTATATGGCGCCGAACTCTACGGGAGGGCGAATCGTGAGCATCGCTTTTAATATGGTAAACATGTATTGGCCGTTTGCCACGGTTATCTCTGTCATTCAAGCGAGGCGAAAGCAGTTTCACAAGCACCGGAAGTGGATGATCCGCAGCTATTTATTCTGTTTTACCAACTTGTTTATTCATTTGATTACTTTTGTATGTCATAGCGGATTTGGTTTAATATATGAGACAAGCTATACGATAGGCGTTTATGGGGCTATTGTGCTGAATGTTGCTATAGCTGAATGTATCATTCGATATATATTTCGAAAAGCGCCAAATACGTGGCATGCAGCTGTGAATGGCTAGGTCGGCATGAAGTGGTAAAAGGCTGTTAGGTTAAAGTTTTGTTTGTTCCATCAAATGATACCATGGGTTTTAGCCCCCTGGTATTTTTGTTTTTATATATAAGTAAAGGCTGTAATCAGTCATAACAGAAGGATGCCCCATTTGCCGCAGCATGGCTGTGATATTGCCGGCCGGATTTTCAATGACAAGAGACTTGTTGAAATTTTCTTTTAGATGAAGGAACGTTTTGTAACGCTCGGCCAATTCAAAAAACACTTTCCCCAATTCCCCGATTTCTTTTGATGCTGTTTGTTCTTCTAGCTGTTCAGCAAGCGCAAGTTCATTGAATCAATATCAAGCAATTTTATTCTTGCCATAGATGATGCCCTCCTTGATTTAATCCTCGTAATGAAGAATGGCAACAGGACGCGCCCAGCCGGCTGAGGCTTTTTGAACTTTAACTGGAAAAGCCATTACATAAAAACCGGTAGAAGGCAATTGATCTAGATTAGCAAGCTTTTCAATTTGACAGTAAGGAATTTTGCTTCCGGCGAAATGTCCTTCCCACACAATGGCAGGATCTTTTTCTTTCTCGTAGCGTTTAGCTGTTTTACTGAATGGCGCGTCCCAGCTCCAAGCGTCGGTTCCGACAAGCCGCACGCCGCGCTCAGTTAAATAGAGCGTTGCTTCGCGCCCCATTCCGCAGCCGCTGTCAAGGTAATCCTTTTCCCCGTATTTGGCGCCAGCCGATGTATTCACAAGCACAATATCGCCGGGAGCCAGCTTGTGATTGATTCGGCTCAGTTCAGTTTCGATTTCTTTTGCAGTGACGACATGTCCATCTGCAAAATGTCTGAAATCTAACATAACGCCGGGGCCGTGAAACCAATCAAGGGGAATCTCGTCTATCGTCGGCATTTGCTTGCCGTCATCCGTAACAGAGCGGTAGTGGTAAGGGGCATCTATATGTGTCCCTGCATGCGTCGACATATTTACTTTTTCTACAGCCCAGCCTTCATGGCCGGGAAGGTCGTTTACAGAAAGTCCGGGAAAGCTTTGGGCCATCTGCCGAGCGCCTTGTTTATGGTCCGCATACTCAATTTCAGGTATAAAGCCCGGCGGGTCAGATGGAATATCCCCTCTTAAGGATACTGATAAATCTATGATTTGACGTATTTTCATATGGTTCTCTCCTTTGCTGGAAAATGATGATATCTAAATTTTAAAAAATGAATGGGAAATGAACAACCTACAGTTTTTCTAAAAATGTTCCTTTATGTACATTAAACAAAAATGCATCTATTATCATAGCAAATGAAACACGGATGAAAGGATGCATTAGGATATTGTTTTTCTTAAAGTTTCAGCGGCGTCATTTTCTAGCTGCTGGAAATGAGCCCAAACTGTATAGGCCGCTTCATTTTCAAGGATTCTTTTATAGGCGATCAGCGAATGTAAAATTAATTTTCTTCCGGATTCTTTCTTAAAATCTGTGTAAGCATCATTTAAGTCTCGGCTCGGATTTTGTATGATTAGTATTTTTGTAAAGTTTGGCTGTGAATTGAAAAAAGTGATATAGCTCACAGTTTTAACGAAGCAGCTCGTGTAGTGTGAATGATAGTTTTTTTGCTGGAAAAATGAAGAGAAATAGGGGATGAGTTAACCGATGAAAAGAACGGATTTGCCTCTTGTGTATTCATGCTCCGGATGTTCTTCAGCCGCACAAACGGCCAACATGATCGCGATAAAAATGGATCGGGAAAAAATTGCCGAAATGTCTTGCATTGCCGGTGTTGGCGGTGATGTGAAACCGCTTGTCAAAACAGCCAAATCCGGACGGGATATCATTGCGATTGACGGCTGTCCCTTGTGCTGCTGCAAGAGCTGTTTAGCGAAGCATGACGTTCAGCCGAAGCATCATTTTGTATTGTCAGACTTTGATGTGCCAAAGAAAAAAGGCGCAGACCCTGATCCTGTCCTTTACATGAATGCTTATGAAAAGATATTGCATCTCATGAATTCTGAGACTTAACCGGATGAATCAAACGATTATCATTCATTTGGAAAACGGCTATCTAGGTAGTCGTTTTGTTATGCCTTCACATCGTGATTCTGCGCTGTTAGGTTGGCGTTTCACGGTTAAGTGTCTGTCATCTTTTGTCTTTTAATGACATCAAGGCGGTGGTATGTACGGCGAATACAATACAACCGTTTATATGCATCTCTATGGTAAGATTGATTCTTTTAAAAAAACTTATTTTTTGAGATTATGAACTTTACAACATCGTTTTAAATTCTGTGATGTGCCGGGAAAAAAGAAGAAATTAGTTGGAGTTTTGATTTTAGCCCTTTTCTTGTTTCTGTTTAATACGGCCACACAAGTTTCAAATCAAAAAACAACTAAAGAAGTACTGGATAGCGCATGGGATAAGTTTGGTTTAGTTAGTTATATGATTGGAGATACAGATCCCACTATATCAATCGGCATGGATGAAACCAAAAGTGAAGAAAGACTGCGAGAATACTTAGATCAGAACTTACCTCAAGAAGCAAAAGAAAAATACGACATTGAGATCATTCAAAGGGACATTGAAGCTTTAGAAAAAGAAGTCTTTGGGGATCGCAAACAAGAGAAGAATTAAATTAAGAAAAACAGGCTGAGTCGCCTGCTTTTCCTTTTCTGACTTGATCTCTTGGAGGTGCTATCGATCTAATGGTTTCGTAACGCCTTTCCCATTTCAAATTGACAGAAATGAACCTTTTGGTCAGCGGAAAATCGCAATAGATCACAGGCCAGACGATCCGCGTCAATGGAGGATTTATTTAAACTGTGATTTTCCGGCCGCTTTAAAAATACCAAGGGTTTAAACCCTCGGTATTTTTGTTGTTTTATTTCTAAAAACCTCATCCAGCTTCTCCGCGAATTCCCTCGGATATAATACACAGCCCACATGATTGCCGGGAAAGTCCACAACACCCGTTCCCAAATGATCCGCCAATGCTTCTGCATACCGGTACGGGAGAAAGCCTTGTGAATCAATGCCTCCGGCAGGTGTGACCGCAATTGATGAGGCTTTTAATCTGCCGATGTCCGGTCTGTATTCTCTCAAGCCCGGCACCTCAGATAGGATAAAATAATCGATGTTGGCCATGAGCTGGTCCGTCCGTTCTGGAGGACGCTCCGGCTGAGCGGATGAAGTGATGCCCATCGCTGCTGCGAACGTTTCTAAAGCCGACAAACCGCTTCGTTTATATTGCTGTTCAAGGCCCTCCAGGCTCTTTACCCCTTTGGTGTGATCGCTGCCGGTCAACAATTGCGGAATTGGAGGTTCGTGTGCCACCATCATGCGAATTTGTTCAGGATGATGGATAGCAAGATCAAGACCGATGACCGCGCCGGAGCTGCAGCCGAACACATAGGCCGGTTCATCAGTCAGGCTGGCGAGCAGCCGATGGGCGTCATCACTATGTGCAGAAACCCGGTAGTTTTCGGTTGGGTCTTCGAGTCTGCTGCGGGAGTGTCCGCGGCGGTCATAGGTGACAACGGTGTAGCGGTCTGAAAGAAGGTCTGCGATCGGGTATGAATCAGCATCGCCGTTGCCCCCGTGTATCATAAGCAGTACAGGACCCGATCCGCGCATTTCGTAGTAGAGTCTTGCGCCTGGAACCTGCAATACGCCATGTTTTGTATAAGTCATGACAACATTCTCCTCTCGTTGCATCATCACTTTTACATTAAATGATGCAGAAAGGGTATGAAATGCAGAAATCAGCTAATAAACAAACTTGCCATACTTAAAAGCACTGATCACAAGGATCAGTGCGCAGCGTGTCGGCAAACCCTCGCATTCGTTGTCAGGCCTGCGCGTCGGTGCTCACGAATTCCAACATTCGCTCCGCTCCGATGCTCGTCCTTCCTAGACTGCAAGGGTTTTCAATCACGCTGAAAAGGATGACAAAATCCTAAAACTTTAAACCGTTTTAGGATTTTGTCAACAATCTGAGCACTGATCACAAGGATCAGTGCGGAAGTTTATTTTGTGTAAACAATTTTTTTAACCGTTTCGACGGAGAGGTAATATTCCTCGGCTAACCGATCCATCGTCGCGCCATTTTTATAAGCTTTTTTTATCGAAGCATTTCGGTCATCAATCAGCTTTCTCGCTCCTGAACACACACCCCATTTTTGGCGGGCTGATTCAGGTTTGGGGATATAGATTGTTTCCCCTTGAACATATTTTTGAATTTCTGATATCAGCTTTTCAGGTAGAACAGCGGCTGCTTTTACGTATGCCATGTTTGCCAGCTCCTTATTCTTTAATAAGCAAAATAAGGTGCAAAGCCATATATCAGAAAAGCTCACTCAGGCGATTTATAATGTCCACCCCATGCAAAGTATCGCCTTTCCAATAACAGGCTTTGCATGAGACGCTGCATTATCTGGCATTTTGATGTTTGCCACGTTCATCACCTCCCTGAAGTTGTTTTTTATTATAAATGAAATCAAGTTTACTTGCATTTGATTATCAGCCCGGATGAGCAAATATTTTCCACTAAAAAGAATGGTCCCCGCGCAAACTATTTTTCAGCCTCCCACGTCTATCCATATGTAACAGCTTATATACGTATATTCAAAAAAGGAGCTCTTTATTGCAATGAAGACACAAACAGCCAAGGCGTCGCTTGTCGATTGCATAACAGACAGGAAAGAAGACTTTTACCGGCTGGCCTATAGTTATGTGAAAAATCAAGAAGACGCATTAGATATTGTTCAGGAATCCATTAAAAAAGCGCTGGCTTCCGTCGATTCTGTCCGCAATCCAGATACGGTTAAAAGCTGGTTTTATAAAATTCTGGTACGCACTGCAATTGACTTTTTGCGAAAGCAGAAAAAACTCAAGGTCATGGATGAGCAAACGATAGAGTTTTTAAGCAGCGGAAAGGAAGATACCTACCGCGATACAGACCTGTATGAGGCGCTTGAAGAACTGCCGCATCCATATAAAACGATTATCATTCTGCGTTTTTTCGAAGATCTCAAATTAGAAGAGATAGCGGAAATCACTGGCGAAAACTTGAATACCGTCAAAACTCGCCTTTACAGAGGGCTGAAGCTTATGCGCATCCATTTGACGAAGGAGGATCTTTCTTAATGGAAAAGAAATTAGAACAACTAAGAGAAGAGTACAAAAATGTCCCGATACCTAAAGAGCTGGATCAAGTTGTTGAAACAGCGCTTCGGAATAAACCAAAGAAGAAGAGAAGGATCGTGATGTGGCCCGCATCAACAGCTGTTGCAGCTGCTGTATTATTGACCGCGGTTGTCAATATCAATCCTGGAGCGGCGCAGGCCATGTCGAGCATACCCGTCATCGGCAAGGTCGTCAAAGCCATCACATTCATCGAGATCAAACAGGAGAATGATCAATCCAGCATTGATGTGAAGACCCCGGCGCTGTCCGGCTTAAACAACCGGGAGCTTGAGGATGGCATCAATGAAAAATATGTAAGAGAAAGCCGGCAGCTGTATCAGGAATTTATGAAGGCGACATCCAAAAATAAAAAAGGGCATCTCAGCATTTACAGCGATTATGAGACGGTGACAGACACGCCGGATTTGATCTCGATCCGCCGCAATATCGAAAAAACGCAGGCGTCCAGCTATACACAGCGGCGCTATACCACCATCGACAAAAAGAACGAAATCCTGCTTACGCTGAAGAGTTTGTTTAAAGACGACCGCTATATTGATGTCATCAGCGAAAACATGAAAGAACAAATGAAACAGCAAATGAAGGATGACCCTAATAAAATATACTGGCTCAATGATGAAGAGGTAGAGTCTTTCAAACGAATGAAGCCTGATCAAAACTTTTACATTACTGAAGACCATAAACTGGTGATATCGTTTGACGAATATGAAGTCGCACCGGGGTATATGGGAGCTGTAGAGTTTGAAATACCGACAGGCGTCATTTCAAAGCTCCTCGTCGGCAGCCGCTATATCCATTAATCAAAAAATCCATGATCCCTGCAATCATGGATTTTTCTCCTTTTTGTTAATTTGTAACAGCAGATTGAAACTATTATACTAAAGAGACGGCATTCTGAGAAAAAAAGTTTAGGACATTTCATACATATTTTTTGAAACAAAAAACCGCCCCTTCTGCGTCTATTATCGGAGCCATTGAAAAAGGCGCGAGAAAAACACGAGAACAACCGCACAAATCATTGGAGGAATACCATGCTGGATCAGACACAACATCACCGCTACATACCGGGGCTTGACGGACTTCGGGCTTTTGCCGTTTTGGCGGTCATCGCCTACCACCTCGACTTTAATTGGGCAAACGGCGGCTTTATTGGGGTGGACATCTTCTTTGTTTTATCAGGCTACCTGATTACATCGATTATATTGCCGGCGTATGGAAATGACATCACCCTGAGTTTTCGGGATTTTTGGCTGCGCCGGATGCGGCGGCTGCTTCCTGCGGCGGTGCTTATGATCATCGCCACTGTCATCTGGACCGTATTGTTCAACAGAGAGCTGATGCATACCGTACGGGGAGATGCGGCCTCCTCACTTTTGTATGTCAGCAATTGGTGGTTTATTTTCCATAACCTATCATATTTTGATAGCTTCGGATCTCCATCGCCTCTCAAGAATCTATGGTCATTGGCGATTGAAGAACAGTTTTATATCGTGTGGCCCATCCTTTTGCTTTTCGGAATGTACATATTGAAAAAACGAGAGCGGCTGGCGGTAGCGGTTTTGCTGCTTGCACTTGGTTCAGCCGTCTGGATGAGTGTTCTGTATGTCCCGGGCGGTGATCCGAGCCGCGTATACTACGGGACAGATACTCGTGCTTTTGAACTGCTGTCCGGCTGTGCTTTAGCCCTTGTGTGGCCGATGAAAAGACTGTCTTCAAACAGGCTGCCAAACAAGCTGAAGCATGCATTGCACAGAACTGAGCTTGCGGCTTTAGCGTTTTTGATACTCTGCATTTATTTTGTTGATGAATACGCCCCATTTCTCTACCACGGCGGAATGCTGCTGATCAGCCTATTTGCAGCCGTTTTTATTGCATGTGTGAGTCATCCGATCAGCTTTGTAGGCTATTTGCTCTCATGGAAACCGCTGCGCTGGATTGGCACAAGGTCGTATGGCATATACCTTTGGCATTATCCTGTCATCGTGCTGAGTACGCCTGTTCAGGAGATCGGAAATCCAGTGTACTGGCATGCTGCTGTTAAGGTAGCTGTTACGTTGATTCTTGCCGAGGCATCGTATCGCTTTATAGAGAAGCCGATCCGGGAGGACGGATTCAGGCCATTTTTCCGTGCGGTTTTTCTCAATAAATGGTTGGAATGGAAAACGTCTTCCGTCTTAAATAAAGTATCGATGGGGCTCATGATTGCCGCCCTTCTCATTTTTGCGGGAGGGCTGTCCGGATTGGCCGACGAAAAACAACAACCGCAATGGACGTATTCTAAATCTTACCAAGAAACAAGCGCCGCACCAGATCAGGCGTCTGATCAAAATGAGGAAGAGAAAGACGAAAAGACGAAAACAGATGAAAACCAAGATCAGGCTGAAACGAGCGATCAGCAAACAAAGGAAAATCAAGATCAGCAACCGCCAAATCGTTCCGAAAAAGAAGTGTTGGCCATCGGCGATTCCGTCATGCTTGACATCGCTTCAAATCTCCGGCATCGGTTGCCCGGGATCACAATCGACGGAAAAGTTGGAAGGCAGGTGTCGCCAGCGCTCCAATTGACATCAGCATACGAATCGTTTAATCAGCCGGATAAAGCTGTGATCATTGAGCTGGGAACAAACGGCTATTTTACAGACGGCCAAATGGATGCGTTGCTTAATGCTTTCTCAAAGGCTGATATTTACCTCGTCAATACTCGTGTTCCCCGTCAATGGGAAAGCAAGGTAAATGAATCATTAAAGCGGCAGGCGAATAACCGGAAAAATGTAACATTGGTTGATTGGCACAGCGAAGCCCTTCAACATCCCGAATACTTCACCTCTGACGGCGTGCACCTTGTGCCGAAAGGGGCAGAGGCTTTGGCAGATCTCATCGTTCAAGCAATGAAATAACCTTTTTATGCTTTACATTGTATTGATTAAAACGGGGGAGGACGGAAATGATCCGGATTAGAACTGCAAAAGATGCAGAAGTAGCGAGCATTTTGGAAATTTATAATCAAGGTATAAAAGACAGGATTGCTACATTAGAAACGAGTGAAAAAGATATCGAGTATATGACGGATTGGTTTCACAATCGTTCTGAAAAGGATACGGTTCTTGTGGCAGAAGACAACGGTGCGATTGTTGGATGGGCTTCTCTCAATCCGTATTCCCACCGGTGTGCATACGACGGCGTTGCCGACTTATCGATTTATATTGCCCGTTCTTATCGCGGGAAGGGGATAGGCAAAGCTCTTTTATCAAGCATAGAAAAAGCAGCTGTTCAATCCGGCATACATAAAATCGTATTATTTACTTTTCCTTTTAACAAACTTGGACAGGGATTGTATGATTCAATGGGGTATCGGGAAGTTGGCGTATTTAAAGAGCAGGGCAAAATAGACGGTCGCTATGTAGACGTTATGGCGATGGAGAAAATACTGACAGGCCTCTGATGAGACCTGTCTTTTTTAATCAGAGCAGCAGGCAGACCCGGTGTCAGAGGAAGGAGAGGTCAACTTGCATACGCCTGTTTCAGGCAATTTCAACTCGACTCTTTTGGCGGATTCTTTGTCGCCTGTAATATGTGCAGTGACGGAACGGGCTTGTTCATAGCCTGTTGCCAATAAAAAGGTCGGCGCTCTTCCATAGCTTTTTGAACCAATGATATAAAAGTTCTTTTCAGGCTGTCTTAGTTCTTTCTCGCCATGAGGGCGAACAGTGCCGCAGCTGTGAATATTGGGATCAATTAATTCAGCTAAATCAGGCACGCATTCCAAAGCAGGATCAAACGTATGCCGGACTTCTTTCAAAAAACGGAAGTCAGGTCTTGCGCCGGTATTGGCTATGATTTCATCGATGTTTTCCAGCTTCTTTTGCTGCTGATGCTGGAGGCCGATCATACGCAGCTTCCCATCTTGACCGAATGAAACAGACTGAATAAACATTGAAGGAAAAACTGTAATAGAGCCGCTTTCTAACGTTTTGCGCAGCCTCAATCCTAATTCGCCTCTTGCGGGCAGCTGGTCATTTTCTTCACCGCCAAAAGCTTCAGCAACCTGTTCTTTTCTCAAAATCCAAATGATATTGGTATTCGCATTTTGCTGTTTTAATCGAGCTAAATCCAACAATGTATGAATAGCAGAATGTCCGCTGCCCACAACAGCAACTGTTTTATTTAAATAACGTTCGCGATCACGATTCAATACGTCAGGTATTCCATAATAAATCTGTTTGAAAGCTCTTTTTTCTTCATCGGTGATGATGCCATCAGCGCTTATTGGATTTGGATTCTGCCAAGTGCCGGTGGCATCGATCACCGCTTTTGCTTCATATCGTTTCTCTTCGGCATTGTCAGCCTTGACGTGAAGGATGAAAGGAGACTGATCTCTGCCTTTTGTTTTTGTTTTATCAAAGCCCTTTTTTCCAACATGAACAACACGGCTTTTCAAATGAATATAAGGCTTCATTTCAGGGAGTTCGGTCAACGGTTTTAAGTATCGAGACACAATTTCTGCACCAAGCGGAAGTTCATCTTTATCAGGGAGTGGAACATGGTGTTTCTTTAGCAATGCTTTTGCTGCTTCATCTATATTATATTCCCAAGGTGAAAATAGCCTGACATGGCCATAGTCTAAAAAATTGGTTCCAATATCTTTACCTTCTTCAAATAAAATAAATGGCTCATTTCTTAAAATGAGATGGGCTGCTGCTGCCGTTCCCACAGGCCCGCCGCCGATAATGGCAACCGGTAAAGTTTTGTTATTCATATGTATCCCCCTATAAATCAATTTTTTTTGATTAATTATTCAAAAAGAATTCCCTTCCTCAGCGTGAAGGGCGGAACAAACAGCACAATTCTTCAGACAGCAGATGCTGAATTTCACTGTCGTTCAAGGAATAATAGCTCCATGTTCCCTTTGTTTCTTTTTGGATTAAATCTGCATCTAATAATATTTTTAAATGATAGGACAATTTAGATTGGGGCATTTGTATATCTTCGATTAAATCGCAGACACAAGTCGACCCGCGTTCACAAAGGATATGCAATATGTGCAGCCTTTTTTGATCTGATAATGCTTTGAATTTCTTTTCATAATGTTGAAACGTACGATGTAATGGTTTGTTTTCCAGCGGTATATTGAGCAACTGCAAACCTCCATTTATTTAATCAAATATTTTTGATGAACTAATCATAACGGGTTGCAAGAAAAAAATCAATTTTTTTGATATATATTTAATTGATTATATAAGCGTTGACTTATATTGTGTTGTTATTATACAATGTGCGCTAAAGAGGGAATATTCCGCTGTACAAATCAAGGTAAACAGTATGAAGTCTGTTTGAGATGCTTCATTTTTCTTTTTGTTCATGCGTTGGATCATGAAGTGAATGGCTTTCCAAAATAAGAACAATGAGCATTTTTCTTTCATGACTTGTGTAAAGCAGAGCTTTATGTTCTTGATTTAGCGATGATTTTAATGTGATATTGAATGATGATCAAGAAAAAATAAACAGGCGCAATTTCTAATTTGGATTCGAGCTGTTTTTCTAACAGGACCAAAAGGTTTTTTCTTCTGTAGATCAATCGATGTATCATGAATATAAGTAAACGCTTATATAATGGTGTGAAATGAATTAAAAAAGTTAAAAACGGAGGTCATTCAACATGAAAATGATCATCATTGGTTCTGTTGCGGCAGGTACTTCAGCTGCGGCTAAGGCGCGCAGAAATGACGAAAATATCGACATAACAGTTTATAACGCTGACTATGACATTTCTTATTCCATTTGCGGCATCCCCTACTTTTTAGGCGGGGAAGTTGAGAACTTAAGTTCCTTGACACCAAGAAGTGCGGCGTGGTTTAAAGACCGCTATAACGTTGACATTTTCACTCGTCATGAGGTTACCCAGATCAATACCGATCAGAAAGAAGTTGTTGTTAAGGATCTTGAAACCGGAAAAACAAAAATGGATACTTATGATGCTTTAGTTTTGGCAACTGGCGCTTCACCGGTTACCCCGAATATTCCTGGCGTTTACAAAGAGCATGTATTTCAAGTGAGAACGATACAAGATACATCTGCAATTGACCAATATATGAAGCAAGAAAACCCTCAAAAAGCAACGATAATCGGCGCAGGTTATATCGGTCTTGAAATAGCTGAACAGCTTACTCATAAAGGCTTGGAAGTAACAATGATTCAACGAGGCAGCCAAGTGATGCCGAACTTGGATCAAGATATGGCATTCAGGGTTGAAGAAGAACTTCGAAGACATGGGGTTCAATTATTTTTAAATGAAGAAGCAACATCAATAGAAGATCAATCAGTAACGACAAAGTCTGGACAGTCGATTCAATCAGATATTGTGATCTTAGCAACTGGAGTTCGCCCAAATACAAAATTAGCTGAAAAAGCAGGCATTAAGCTGGGTTCAACAGGTGCTGTAGCTGTAAACTCCAAAATGCAGACAAATTCACCTGACATATATGCAGTTGGTGATGTGGCCGAAAGTATTTCATTCATCACAGGTGAACCTTTATACAGACCGTTGGGATCAACAGCAAATAAAATGGGGCGCATCGCCGGGGATGTCATCACAGGCGGTGATTTGGAACATCGCGGGATTTTAGGAACAGGCATTTTAAGAGTGTTTAACTTAGCTGTAGGTCAAACCGGCCTTACCGAAAAAGAAGCGAAAGAGCACGGCTATAATACTGACATTTTATATAACATTAAACCTTCAAAAGCAGAGTATTTAGGCGGAAAAGAATTGGTGATTAAGGCTGTTGCCGATCGACATACAGGACGTATTCTTGGTGTGCAGATTGTCGGAGAAGAAGGCGTCGATAAGCGCATTGATATTTTTGCTACAGCCATCACTTTTAAAGCCAAGGCTGAAGATTTATTCCATTTGGATTTAGCTTATGCTCCGCCATTTAGTACAACGAAAGATCCTGTTCTGTATACTGGTATGGCCCTTCATAACTCAATTCAAAATAAAAACCGATTAATAACACCAGGGGAATTAATTGAAAGAATGGAGAACGGAGAAGCATTGCAAATCATAGATACAAGGGTTGAAAAGCAATTTAAAGTATCACACGTACCTGGTGCTATCAATATTCCGTTGTCACAGCTTCGAGAAATCGCCAAAAATCTTAATCACGATCTCCCGACCATTACTTATTGCAATAGTGGGGTAACAGGAAATGCGGCTCAAAATATGTTGATCAATATGGGAGTAAAAGAAGTCTATAACCTTTCCGGAGGAAACAAAAACTTTCAAAGTTATATAAAACATTAACAACAGGTTTTAAGTAATACGTCCATATATAATATTCCACTTATATACTGCATCAAAGGAGGGATTAAATTGACTGTCGGTACCAAATTAGGGGGCGCTGCCATGCTGCGCTGCTTAAAAACACTCAGCGATCAAACAAGACTGATGATGATGAAGCTATTTCTTGAAAAAGAGTATTGTGTATGTCAATTGGTGGATATGTTTGAAATGAGCCAACCTTCAATCAGCCAGCATTTGCGAAAATTAAAAAATGCAGGCTTTCTAAAGGAGGACAGGAAAGGCCAGTGGCGTTTTTATTCGATCAACAGATCATGCCCTGAATATGAGACAATCCAGCATATTTTAAATCAAATGGATGAGGAGGATGAACTTTTACAAAGCATCAAACAAAAAGAAACTCAAGTTTCTTGTTAGCAGGAGGGTATTCAATTGGCTTCAACTATTTTAGCGTTAGTCATTTTTTTACTTACTTTAATATTGGTCATATGGCAGCCGAAAAATTTATCTATCGGCTGGTCAGCCTGTGGGGGCGCCATTGTAGCCTTAATTGCAGGAGTTGTTGGTTTCCAGGATGTCATAACTGTAACAGGGATTGTTTGGAACGCCACCTTAGCTTTCATAGCTATTATCATTATTTCCCTTATCCTTGATAACATTGGCTTCTTCGAATGGGCGGCTCTTCATATGGCAAAGGCTGCAAAGGGAAACGGTCTTCGCATGTTTGTATATGTCTCTGTATTGGGGGCAGTTGTTGCTGCTCTATTCGCCAATGACGGTGCGGCATTAATTTTAACGCCGATCGTTCTTGCCATGGTGCGTGCTTTGAATTTTCAAGAGAAACTGGTCTTTCCTTTTATTATTGCGAGCGGATTTATTGCTGATACCACATCATTGCCGCTGGTTGTCAGTAACCTGGTAAACATCGTATCAGCAGATTTCTTTAACATCGGATTTATTGAGTATGCATCCAGAATGATTGTTCCTAACATCTTTTCATTAGCTGCGAGCATTATCGTGCTCTATCTTTTCTTTAGAAAAAGCATCCCTAGGCATTATGATATGACAGATGTTAAAAGGCCTGCTGAAGCGATAAAAGATCAGAAGATGTTTCGGATATCTTGGATCGTTTTAGGGATCCTTTTGGTTGGATATTTTATAAGTGAACTTTTTTCAATACCTGTATCGATTATAGCCGGTGTTATCGCAATCTTTTTTCTCATTATGGCTCAAAAGAGCTCTGCTGTGCAGACAAAGCAGGTGCTTAAAGGAGCTCCGTGGGCGATTGTGTTCTTCTCTATCGGAATGTATGTTGTCGTTTACGGGTTAAGGAATGCCGGATTAACAGATGTTCTCTCAAATATCATTCAGGCAGTAGCAGATCAAGGGCTGTTTGCCGGTACCGTTGGGATGGGATTCATCGCAGCCATTCTGTCTTCGGTGATGAACAATATGCCGACTGTTATGATTGATGCATTGGCAATCGGGGGAACTGATGCTCAAGGAATCATGAAAGAAGCACTAATCTATGCGAATGTCATCGGCTCTGATTTAGGTCCTAAAATTACCCCGATTGGATCGCTTGCAACACTTTTATGGCTGCATGTTCTTTCTCAAAAAGGTGTGAAGATTTCTTGGGGAACATATTTTAAAACAGGGATCATATTGACGATTCCAACCCTCTTCATTACGCTTGCCGGTCTTTATATTTGGCTGCTGATCATTCATTAAACTTATTTGAAGGAGAAGATGAAAATGTCGAAGAAAACAATTTACTTTTTATGTACCGGAAACTCTTGCCGCAGTCAGATGGCTGAAGGTTGGGCTAAAAAACACCTTGGAGAGGAGTGGAATGTTTATAGCGCCGGAATCGAAGCGCATGGATTAAATCCGAATGCCGTAAAAGCCATGAAGGAAACAGGTATTGATATCTCGGGTCAAACATCAGACATCATCGATTCTGATATTCTAAACCATGCAGATTTAGTCGTTACCCTTTGCGGCGATGCTGCAGATAAATGTCCAATGACTCCTCCGCATGTAAAACGCGAGCATTGGGGCTTTGATGATCCCGCCAAAGCACAAGGAACAGAGCAAGAAAAATGGACATTTTTCCAAAGGGTGCGCGACGAAATCGGAGAAAGAATTAAGAGGTTTGCAGAGAACGGAAAGTAAAATAACATGAGCTGAGGAAAAAACTCGGCTTTGCTTTGAGTTTTTATATAAGTGACTGATTCTATAAGGCGGGGAAGATAGCTGCTGTTAATAAAATCAGTTCATTCATTATTGAACTTTGAAAAATTATCCCAACACTTTTAAGTGGTGGGATTTTCATGTTTGGATTTGTCTTCTTTAATCAGCTTTCACTGTTCAAAAAATATGGTACAATATACAAATGCTTTGTTGACTGAGTCAATAAACTGGCGTTTTATGCTAGGTTGAAAGAGAAAGGTTTTGATATGTTATGCTTCATAATCCAACTGGGAAAGAACGTTTGTCATTGGCTTTTCTTCTTGGCATGCTGGCAATACTGGGCCCTCTTAATATAGATATGTATCTGCCAAGCTTTCCCGAAATTGCTGACGATTTGTCTGCCGGTGCTTCACTTGTACAGCTTAGTTTAACGGCCTGTCTGATCGGGCTCACTATCGGCCAGCTTATTATTGGACCGGTCAGTGATGCGAAAGGAAGGCGTAAACCTTTATTAATTTCGATTTCCTTATTTGCGCTGTCTTCGCTGTTTTGCGCGCTTTCACCGAATATCGGGACATTAGTGCTGGCCCGTTTTTTACAAGGATTTACCGCCTCGGCGGGAATTGTGCTTTCACGCGCGATTGTGCGGGATGTGTTTACCGGACGTGAGCTTTCGAAATTTTTCTCGCTTTTAATGGTCATCACTGCTGTCGCGCCTATGGTCGCGCCGATGACGGGGGGCGCCATTTTGCTATTGCCGTTCGCTACATGGCATACGATTTTTTATACGTTAACATTGATCGGATTCTTCCTTGTTCTCATTATTTCGCTGAGATTGACAGAAACATTGCCGCCGGAAAAACGGATTCCAAGTTCAATCGGTTCGTCCGTCAAGACGATGGGCAGTTTGATGAAGGACAGGTCTTTCATTGGCTATGCATTGACTGTCGGTTTCATTCATGGCGGAAGCTTTGCATATGTATCTGGAACACCTTTTGTATACCAGGATATCTATGGGGTGTCACCTCAAGTTTTCAGTGTTTTGTTCGGCATTAATGGTCTGGCCATTATTTCAGGAAGTTTTATCATCGGGCGCTTCGGGGGAATGATTCATGAGAGGAAACTGCTGCGGATGGCGGTCATTACGGCTTTAATTGCGACATCCGTCCTGCTGACGATGACAATGATTAAAGGGCCGCTTGCAACGCTTGTCATCTCTATCTTTATCTATATGATCACTATTGGAATGACACTGACAAGCACCTTTACACTGGCTATGGAAAACCAGGGGCACCGCGCGGGCAGTGCAAGTGCAATGCTTGGCATGCTTCCATTGCTGCTCGGTTCAATCGTTTCACCTCTCGTTGGCATGAATGAAACGACAGCTATTCCGATGGGAGCGATCATGTTTATCACATCTGTTATCGGGTCTGTCGCCTTTTTCACATTGACAAAGGAAAAGGCGGAGGAGAGGCAGCCCGGAATAAGTGAAAGCTGATATTTTTTGAAGAAGGACGGAATCAATCGATTCCGTCCTTTCCTGTTATAGTGACGCACGAAGAATGGTAAGAACGTCATTCTTATTTAATTTTTGGAAGTTGCCGAACCCTCCGTGCTCCATTTCTTCAGCGGCGATGTCGGCAATCAGCTCGAGTTTTTCTTCTCCAATATCATAATCGGCCAGTTGGGCGTCTTTTTTGGTGCATCTATCTGGCCATATTTCAATTAAAAAAGCTTGCCGACAAACCCGGTCAAAAACGGCTTTATCGGCAAGCAGAGCAACTATTTGATCATAGTTTTATTATGATTAACGTTTCATATGTTCGCTCGAAGTTTCATTGATATGAATGATCATCGAGACAGCGGTGCCTACATCAGGAACGCTTTGTATTTTCAGTTCGCTTCCGCAGAAATGCTTCAGCCGCCGGTTGATATTTTTGAGGCCGACGCTGCGATCGACATTCGAAGACAAGACATCTTTTATTTTATCCGGCGTCATGCCGATTCCGTTATCTTCTACCTTGATGAAATACTGGTTTTCGCTTTCTTTTTTTGCTGTCAGCTTGATCCAGCCGCCGCCTCTTTTTTTGCTGATGCCGTGATGGACGGCATTTTCCACCAAGGGCTGAATCATTAAAGGCGAAAGCATAAAGTCAATGTCTTGTTCAATATCGAAAAGGATTTCCAGCCGATCGCCGTAACGCGTTTTTTCGATAGAAAGATAGGAGTTGACAATAGAAAGCTCATTCCTGAATGAACTGACGGCAGATGTATTTTGAAAATCAAAACTCATTCTTAAGTAGTTGGTAAATTCAGCGGTAACCTCCCGAGCTTTTTCAATATCCAAATGGCTGAGAGAAATAATCGTGTTTAATACGTTGTAAAGAAAGTGGGGCTTGATCTGCGACTGGAGAAATGCCATTTCTATATTTGTCGCTTGATTCGCCGTATGTTTCATCATGATCAGATTTTTAATGCGCGCCACAAATTCAGAGTAATTATAAGGTTTTTGCAAAATGTCGTTCGCTCCGCTATGAAAAGCCTTGTACTTGTCATGGTCGATGATAGCTGCTGTCATGATAAGAACCGGAAGATCGACCATGCTGAATCGTTCACGGATTTTCATACAGACTTCGAAACCGGTCATATCCGGCATCATCAGATCCAAAATCACCAGATCAAGCTTCGAGCGGGAGACCACTTCCAATGCCTCCTTTCCGTTTTTTGCTGCGATCACGTTATAAGGAACGCCTTCAAGCATATCGGCTAAAATTTTTAAACTCTCTATGTTATCATCGACGATCAGAACAGTGGCAGCCTCTATTTTCTCAGAATAATAAGGCGTATTCACAGAGAGATCCGATATATCCCTGGCGGATTGTAATTCAGGCAGCCCCTCCTTTGCGCCAGGCAAAGAATCATGATGAGCAACTGGCAATGTGAAATGGAATGCCGATCCTTTCCCTGCTTCCGATTCTACCCAAATGTCTCCGTTCTGGAGCTTAACCAGCTGTTTGACAATGCTTAGGCCTAAACCGGCCCCGTCGTCTTTATGGTTTTCCGCCTGCTGAAAAGATTCAAATATGATATGGCGGACAGCCTCAGGTATGCCGACTCCGGTATCGGCTACCGTCATTTTCACCATACTCTCGTTTATTCTGGCAGCAGAGATCGTAATCTGCCCCTCTTGCGTATATTTAATTGCATTGTCTATCAGATTGGTCATGATTTGCCGAAACCGGTTTTCATCGGCGAAAACGGGAGGAAGGTCGGCTGGAATGTGATGAACAATGCTCAGATTTTTATTTCTAGACAAAAGCCGGTAGAAGTCCATTTCTGTATCAATCGTCGAATAAATATCGACAGGAACCGGGTAAACTTGAAGCGTGCCCTGTTTCATTTTTTCCAAATCCAGAATGTCATTCACCAAATCTGACAATCTATAGCCCATGCGGATGACCAGCTGCATATTATCTTTTTCTTCTTCTATCGTTTTATGTCGCTTACCGGCTAGTAGCGTCTGACATATATTAATAATGCTGTTCAGCGGCGTTTTAAATTCGTGCGATGTTTTGGCAATAAACTCATCCTTTAATCGGTCAATCTTGAGCAGTTTCCAGGACAGGACTTCATTTTCGCGGAAAGCGCCGGCAAATTGCTGTGCCATCAGAAGAACGGCCGCCAGCAAAGCGATGATTGATGGCAATGAATAGATCGAATTGAATGAAAAGACCGTTCTGCCGCTGTAAGCAGAGATGGTCGTTAAAATCACAAATGCGCTCATCGATATAGAAGCAATGGTAAGATACAGGCTGCCTTTCATTTTTCGAAGCGCAGCAATCGTAAAAATATAAGTAATATAAATCAGAGTCGTAACGGCAAGAACGGAATGTAATTTGTATGAGAGTTGGTCAATGAAACCCACCGACATAAAATCTGTGATCAAAATCAATCCGGAGAAGACAATCGCCACAAGTATAAATTTCTTTGAAACAATCTCTCTGTAGGCAAAATAAAGATAGAGAAAAACCGCAATGCTGACAAGCACCGTAGTGATCGCCCTCAAAGAGTTTAGCAATGAAAATGAAATAGATGGATAGAGGAGAAATATAATCCGCTCTTTCCCGACCAAAAGAATGATGATCGAAAAAAGAAGACACATCACAGAAAAAAACAATAAATGCTTATCCTTTCTTCTTTGCAGGAAAAAGCCCAGAAAATATAAGCCGGTGATGAAAAAAGCTGTAATCATGATAGAATCATTAAGAAAGGAAATTTTGTTTTCCCGTAATATTTGCTCCTGTGTCCCAAAAGTGATCGGTTTTGCGATACCCCATCCCGGCACTTTTCCGAAATTCGAGAAGTGCAGAACGAGTTCATTATTCCCCCTGTGAATCGTGAAAAAGCTCGTATACGGTCTGTTTTGCGCCGTGAAATTCGCTTTGCTTGAGGGGCTGCCGCTTTGTCCGATTAATTGTCCATTGAGATAGATGCGATTTGAACTGTAAATAAATGAGGTGCTGATCCCAAAAATCTGATTGTCTTGATTCGATTGGATCGTCAGCTTGTACGTTCCATAATCCACCTTGATTCCCGATTCGATCAATTTCACATTGCTGGGGACATCGACGAATATGGGATTTTTCCCTTTTCCTGAATGGAGCGCTTTTGGTGACAGAATCTGATTTGGATATAATGTCCACTTTCCGTTCAGCTTTACGTTCCCATCCTTCTGAAAATCCCAGTTTTTCAGATTCATGATCCCCTGCTGTGCTTCAGGAAGTTTTGACCCGGACAAATGATTAATGGTCATGAAAATAAAAAAGAAGGCCGCATAACCGAAAATAATCGAAAATAGAACGAATGTCTTTTTCAAAATCAGCACCCCTTACTCAAAATCAACTAATAAACCACTACTAAATTCCTATTCATCAACACGAATATTGTAATCATAAATGTTAAAAAACTACAAGAGAGAAAAAGATCCAACTAAACGGGCAGTTAGGCATGATATAATAAAAATCATTTTCAGATGGGGTGGGATGTTTCGTGAAAGCATTAATTGTTGATGACGAGGAACTGGCACTGATTCATTTTAAATATATGCTTGAACGAACAAATTTCTTTCAATCCATTGAAACGTTCCAAGATCCGGTTGAAGTTCGGGGGCATCCGGCGATCCAGGGCGCAGATGTGGTGTTTCTTGATATTGAAATGCCCGGGATAAACGGCATTGAGCTTGCTGAAGCGATCCAATCGATGAATGAAAACACCCAAGTTGTTTTTATCACGGCCTACAATGAATTTGCGATAAAAGCGTTTGAATTGAATGCCGTTGATTATTTGCTGAAACCCGTTGATGCCGTTCGGCTGGTGAAGACGATTGAACGAATCAGGGAGAACAGCATGCTTAGGGCTTCTGCAGAAAATGCCGGGGGAAATTTTTTCATCCAATGTTTTGGGAACCTGCAGTTTCACCAAACAGTAGAGGGTGTCAAAACATACATACCAGTCAAGTGGAGAACGTCCAAAGCCCGCGAAATTTACGCTTATTTGCTCCATCATCAAGGTCATGTGGTCAGTAAAGACATGCTGATCGACCTTTTTTGGACCAATCATGATATTTCCAAAGCAAGTACCCAGCTTTACTCAGCGATTTACCAAATACGAAAATTAATCGGACTGCTTCCTTTCAGCCAATCAATCGAGAAGACCGACACAGGGTATGTCCTGCGGATGTCCGACGTAAAAGTTGATGTTGTTGAATGGGAAAAGTCTTTGATAGAGGCTCCTCCTATCACTGCAGATACAATAAACCGGCACATGGATATGTTAATGTCATACCAAAACCATTACTTTATGGAGCACGGCTATCTGTGGGCAGAACCGGAAAAGACGCGGCTTGCTCAGATGTGGCTTGGGAAGGCTTATGAACTGATCGATTTCCTTATTCATGAAAAGAACTACCATCAAGCGGTGGACATATGCCTGCAAGTCGAGAAAATTGAACCTTATGATCATAAAATGATGCAATACAAGATACAGTTATTTAATAAAACCGGGAATGTAGAAGAAGCGATAAAGGAATATGAGCGTTACAAGCGAACGAAAGATAAGATGAACTGAAGAATGAACACGACCAGACCGGCTGAGCCGGTCTTTTTTTATGCGGTATTACCGGATATTCAATCAGTCCATTTTGAATGTACAGAAATTGTATAGTTCCATTTCATACAATGAAGTTTGGTTCGGATGATAACAGCTGGCAAACGAGAGGACAAAAAAACCTCATACCGGGGCCAATCTTGATGACCGCCGCTAAACATATAGCAATTATTTCGAAAGCCAATCATTCGGCAGATATAGATATTTTCAGGGAGGAGGCCGTGAGATCTCTAGACTCGTGAATCTATCGGCACGCAAAAAATAATATAAAAGGGGAGGAATAAGAATTTGAGATCGAGAAAATTTCCGCTCGGCCTAAAAAAAAGCAGAAGGCTAAAGACATTTTTGATCACTTGCTTTACGCTGATTTTCGTTTTCAGCCAGGTTCTCGGCTTTACGCTTAAATCAGAGGCTGCCGGCACGTCAGCAAGTGACAGTCAACTCTTCGATTCAGTGACAATCAAAAACGGCAGCGATCAAGCTGTTGACGGGTCAAAGAGCGACGAACCAGCATTAACGCCAGGGGATAAAGTGACGCTCACATACGAATGGTCATTAAAAAATAATGAAGAAGCGGTCATCGGTAAAGACATCACTGTAGAGATCCCTAATAGTTTTGAATTTGATAAGGATGCCGCAGGTGATGTGAAAACGGCTGAACAGGTCATCGGCAGCTATAAAGTGACTGCAAGCGACAACACTCTGACGGTGAAATTGAACAGTGCAGCTGCTGATTCTGCTGATGCAAAAGGGGCCATCATACTATCGGCGAAATTTGCCGCCGATGTGAAAGACGGTACAAAAACGGTAACAGCTCTTTTTCATCTGGGCGCCGGAAAGACGCAGCAGGTGATCATTCCAGTGAAGGCAGGTGAGACATCGGGTTCCGAATCAGAAACGCCAAAAAACGACTCTGCAGAACCTGCGGACGATCAGGCAGGAACAGATGACAAATCTCATTCTTCAGCCGGCCAGGAGCAAGAAGAGGCAGAATCAAAACCATCTGCAGACGCTAAGAGCGGCGATTCACGGGCGGCAGCATTTTCAAGTACATCGGCTGTCAGCAGCCTTGAGTCTGAAGGAAATCAAATTACGCAAAATATATTAACCGGCGTAACATTGACGGATGAGAAAGGAAATCCCTATGACCAAAGCAATCGTGCCAGCACGAATTCTCCGGCCAAAATTACAATGACCTGGGCTATTCCGGATGAGTTGGGCAAAACAATCAACGCCGGCGATCAATATGCATTTGATTTGCCCAAGGAATTTATCATGCATAACGACATTACTGACCAGCCATTGATCGGCGGCGACACCGCTTATGGTTCTTTTACAATTGATAAAAGCGGTCATGTTGTGATGACTTTCAACGATGAAGTCAAAACAGATTCCAATGTCAAAGGGACATTGTTTGTCAATACACAGTTCAATCAGCAAAACATTAAAGGTTCGACTACACAAAAGATACCCTTCCCGGTCAATTCAGACACTCCGGAAGTAACGGTTTATTTTAAACCAAATGTGAGTAAAACCATTGATAAATCAGGGACTTTGGATAAAGGCATCAACCCCGGTAAAGCAACATGGACGGTCGATGTCAATAAAAAACTGGATCAAGTCACAAATGCTAAACTCACCGAAAGCCTTCCAGACGGATTGATCTATCGTTCAGTAACAGTTTATCAACTGGATGTTAACATTGATGGATCAGTAAACCAGGGAAGTGAAGTGACTTCAGGATACAGTGTAGACGCAGATGGAAACGTCGCATTCGATGGAACCATTGATTCAGCCTATCGCCTCGTATACGAAACAGACATTGATAATAGTGCAAAGCCTGGCGAAGGCGGAAATGTAACGTTGACGAACAAGGCATCATTCAGCGGAGATAATCTGGAATCAATTTCTGCAGAAGCTTCCGTCACGGCCAATTATGGAAAAATGCTCGAAAAATCCTCGACCGGCTACAAAGGCGATTCACAAACGTTCAGCTGGGCTGTTTTGTACAACTATGGAGAGAAAAAGATCGAGCAATCCAAGGCCAGTATCACGGACACGTTTGGTTCCAATGATTTGCATCTCGTTTCAGATTCCTTGAAGGTCATTCCGATTACATTTAGCCAGAACGGCAGCGAGCAAGCCGGAGCCCCTTTAGAGGAAGGTGCGGACTATACGCTGGCCGACAACGGGAACGGCTTTGAAGTTCAATTTAATAAGACGATCACCGGAGCTTACAAAATCACTTATCAAACCCAGGTCAACAGCGGAGTGATCATTGATAAATCTACAAAGTACACCAACACTGCGGTGACAGGAACAGGGGAATCGAAGGAAGACTCGGGCACCGCTATCCAGCAGAACCTGATAAAAGGTTATTCAAACCTTGATTATGAGAATAAGACCGTCGACTGGACAATCACCATTAATAAGAACAACTATACAATGAATAATTGGACATTGAATGATCAATTCGACAGCGGAGGGCTGACGCTCATTGACGGCTCATTCAACATTCAAGACACAACCAAGAACGAAACATTGCAAGAGGGCAAAGATTATACATTGACAAAAAAGCCCGATCACGAAGGCTTTACATTGGCATTCATCGGGGATTATGCGAAAACAAACAGTCAGTTTAAGATCACCTATACGACAAAAATCAATGCTGATTTTTCCAACGAATCTATTAAGAATACGGCTGAGTCAGCATGGACTGATCATAGCGGCGATGAACGCACGAACAAAGAGTCGAGCGGTTTTACACCGAATCATCAGACCTCTCATAATGGATTCAAAAACGGCTCATATAACGCTGTTTCAAAAGAAATCACCTGGAAAATCGGCATCAACTATAATGGCGAACCTTCAAAGAATCCTTATATTAAAGATTCGATAACAGGTAACCAGCAATTTGTTCCGGGTTCGATTGTGGTGAAGAGCTATTCGATCAACAAAAACGGCTCCATCACAGAAGGAGACACGCTTGACCCTTCCAAATACGATGTGGAAGAGCCGTCGGCTGACAATGATCATACATTGACCGTACACCTTAAAACAGACGATTCTGTACCATATCTCATTGAATTTAAAACATCGCTTAAAGGGCAGGTCATTGATCAAAGTCAGTACACAAACAAGGCGACGTACCATAATGACGGCCATTCCGACCGTACCTTGACAGGCTCTGTTTCGGTCGCAAACGGCGGAAACCTGATATTCAAAGGCGGTAAACAGGATGGCGGCTATGTCGATTGGAACATCAATGTCAACTCCAGCCAGTCGACGCTGAATGATGTCAAAGTCACTGACACTCCGGATGAAAACCAAATATTAGATGCAGATTCTTTTAAAGTGTATCAAGCCAAATATGATGAAAACGGCGTTGTTAAGGACAGCAGCGGAAATCTTGTTGCAGATCAAGTACAGATCCAGAAAGACAAGGATTATACGCTAGACATCACAACCGATTCTGCAACGGGGGAACAATCATTTATCCTGAAATTTATAGGCAGTTACAAGCAAATAGACCGCGCCTATGTTATTCAATATCGTTCCCTGATTAATATAGCCGGCACGAGCGGCCACGTCAGCAACAAAGTGTCAATTTCCGGAACGAATGTTCAGGAACAGACTCAGGAAAACGGAAGCTCAGTCTTTGTCGCTATTTCAAGCGGCGGCGGTTCCGGTTCAGGAGAAAAAGGAAGCTTGACCATCTTTAAAACAGGGAAGGACGATACACCTCTTTCAGGAGCCGATTTTCAATTGTGGACCAAAGACAATAAGCAGCTCCTGCGTACAGGAACGACAGATGCCGACGGAAAGATTACGTTCGGAAATATCCGCTACGGCACCTATGTATTAAAAGAAACGAAGGCGCCAGACGGATATACCATCAGCGATGCCTACGCAAACGGAGTCTCTGTTAAGATAGACAGCAATTCCTCCAGCTCAGGTGCGCTGCACAAAGTCATTAATTACAAGAACAAGGTGACGCTTATCAAAAGAGATGAACAAAAAAATCCTTTGAGAGGAGCTGTTTTCAAGCTGGAGAAAAAATTCAGCGACGGCACCTTTACTACGATACGCACGAATATCAAAAGCGATGAACTAGGAAAAGTTGATATAGAGGGTGTGCCAGCCGGCGACTATCGTTTGATCGAAACGAAAGCCCCTGCAGGTTATATTGTGAATACACAACCGATCAACTTCTCAGTAACAAAGAATGACAAGAATCAAGTGCCTGACGTGGATTTGGGCACATTGATCAATTATAAAGGCAGTGTCCAATTAACGAAGGAAGATGCCGAAAGCCATAAGCTTAAAGGAGCTGAATTTAAGCTTGTGGATCAGGAAGGGAAAATTGTCCAAGAGAAGCTGACGTCAGATGAAGACGGGAACGTGACGGCTTCAGACCTCGCGCCGGGACGCTATGCTTTTGTGGAAACGAAAGCCCCTGCCGGATTTGTATTGAACAGAGAGCCGATTGAGTTTACAATCTCCGAATCAGCGGAAGGAAAACCGGAATCGGCAGATGCCGGCGTTGCGGTAAATTACAAAGGTTCCGTTCTTTTGACGAAAGAAGATGGCGAAGGCCATAAACTTGAGGGCGCCGTATTTAAGCTTGTGGATCAGGAAGGGAAAATTGTCCAAGAGAAGCTGACGTCAGATGAAGACGGGAACGTGACGGCTTCAGACCTCGCGCCGGGACGCTATGCTTTTGTGGAAACGAAAGCCCCCGCCGGATTTGTATTGAACAGAGAGCCGATTGAGTTTACAATCTCCGAATCAGCGGAGGGAAAACCGGAATCGGCAGATGCCGGCGTTGCGGTAAATTACAAAGGTTCCGTTCTTTTGACGAAAGAAGATGGCGAAGGCCATAAACTTGAGGGCGCCGTATTTAAGCTTGTGGATCAGGAAGGGAAAATCGCCCAAGAGAAACTGACGTCAGATGAAGACGGGAACGTGACGGCTTCAGACCTCGCGCCGGGACGCTATGCTTTTGTGGAAACGAAAGCCCCTGCCGGATTTGTATTGAACAGAGAGCCGATTGAGTTTACAATCTCCGAATCAGCGGAAGGAAAACCGGAATCGGCGAACGCTGGCATTGCGGTTAATTATCAAGGCTCCGTCCTTTTGACGAAAGAAGATCAAGACGGAAAAGGATTAGACGGTGCTGTTTTCAAAATCGTTGACAATAATGGAAAAACAGTCAGAGACGATCTGGTATCAAAAGAAGGCGGCAAAATTGAGGCCGCCGGATTAGCGCCGGGAAGTTATCAATTTGTTGAAAAACAGGCGCCTGACGGCTATCTTCTGTCAACCAGCCCAGTACAATTCGCCATCCAGTCTGAACACGACGGCAAGCCGGAGCAGGTTGAATTAACGGCCGTCAACACGAAAAACAGTGTTGTGCTGACAAAAGTGGATGAGAACGACAAAGACGCCGTTCTTCAAGGTGCGACATTCAACTTGACAGACGGAAACGGCAAGGTGCTGAAAGCAGGCTTGACCACCGATGATAAAGGGCAGATCACATTGCACGGCCTCAAACCGGGCGACTACCAGTTTGTTGAAACAGAGGCACCTAAGAATTACGATCTGGATAAAACACCAATACCGTTCAAGATCAAAAATACCGATACAAAACCAGTGGAAATCACCGCAGAGAACCAATTGACACCAGGCGACGTGATACTGACAAAAGTGGATCGAAACGATAAAAATACCGTTTTGGAGGGAGCTGAATTCAAGCTTTTGGATTCCAGCGGCCAGCCTGTAAAAGCTGATGGCTACGGCAAAGAACTGCCATCAGTCTGGAAAACGGATAAGAACGGACAGTTCACCGTAAAAGGATTGGCGCCCGGGCGCTACCAATTGATCGAAACGAAAGCACCCGATGGCTATAAACTGGATGAAACTCCGCTTCCATTCGTCATTGAAAAAGGACAGTCAAAAGCAGTCGAGATCATTGCTCATAATGAAAAATTAAAAACGCCAGAGCTTGGCAAAGACACAACGGATGATAATTTGAAGGAAGACGGACATGATTCTAAAACCGATGACACAAGCAGTCATTTGAAATCAGATAAAAACCTTCCAAAAACCGGTGATACGGACAGTATGATGCCAATCATGATCGGCATTCTGCTGCTCTTAGCAGGCGGAGCCTTGGCTTTTGTCTCAAGAAAGAAACAAAGAAAGGCGTAGTTAAATGTTTTTGCACCTGATCATTGAAGATACGGTCAGGTGCTTTTTTTTAGAAAACACAGCCCCCGCCAGAAAGAGCTCATTTTGGTCATTAATCATAAGGAAGGGATTTTCTCCATGTATAAAAAAGTGATCATTGCGGTCCTTGTTCTATCAGGTTTGCTGCTCATCTTTTCTCCTTTCATAAAAGAAAGCATCATCAGCTGGCTTAGCAATAGTCAGAATAAGACGGAACTGACTGCGGCGCAAGCGCAAAAAAATAATGAAGAAAAGGCATTATTTGAATTCGATGCGATTCAGCCGCCTTCTTTTTTCGAAACATTAAAAGCAGGCTTTGATCGCGAGCCGAAAGCGGTCATCGGCCGGATATCCATTAGCAGTGTCGAAATGGAGCTTCCGATATTAAAAGGCACAACCAATCAAAATCTGCTGAGCGGGGCAGCCACAATGCGGCCAGATCAGAAAATGGGTGAGGGAAACTATCCGTTGGCAGGCCATCATATGAGGCAGAAGAACCTCCTGTTCGGACCTCTGTTAAAGATTAAAAAAGGGGCAAGGATTGTGGTCACAGATTTTAAAAAAGACTACATCTATACTGTGACATCCAAAAAAGTGATTTCAGAAATGGATGCAGACGTGATCCAGGAGACAAAAGAAAAGGAAATTACACTGATCACATGTGACAAAGCAGAGAGAACCGAAGGGCGCCTCGCGGTTAAAGGAAAATTAATTGATGTTGCTGTTCATGTAAAATAAAGGCGCGTTAACAGTTTTATTGGTGTGCTATGAAGCTTTGTTCTGATTCAGGCGGTTCTCGAAAGCGTGAAAAATCCTTGTCGATAAAGGTTTGAACTCTTTTCAGACCGAGGCGGCAGATAAAATGGAAAGTTTGGTAATTATAGACTGTCGAGGCGCCCTCATTCACTTGGGGGCACTTGTTTTTTCATGCGTGATGACAAAGCATTATATAGATGACGACTGGAAGTGAGCAGGTAGGGTATGATCCGGAGCGAAATGCAAGTGAGATAGTCATACTTGAGGCTGCCCGATTTCGATGATGATCCGGGCACAAGAATCAAGTTTGATCACCGAGCGTCTCTCGCTTTCCACGGAAACTGGAGTCCTGCTCACTAGCGGGAAGCAGTTCAGCCCGTTCGACCGCATAAAAAATATCAAGGGTCGGCACCCTTGGTATTTTTTTCTTGTCGTGAAGTCCATATGAAACATCACAAACAAGTGACAAAAACATAACTATAACCTAACAAAAACGAGAGCGTTCTGCGGAAATTTTCGAATGATAAAATAGGTGATGTGAAAACGGCATTAATCCCTGATATTACTTATTTTTAGACATATTAATAACAAATTTTAAGAATAATTTTCTGAAATTTTTGTTGACTGAAAGCGCTTTTAAAATTATGATAATATCAGACATAACAAAAACATAACAAAAATGTAACTACAACATAACAATGAATAAGAATGGGTGTGCTTAGATAAAGCGTGAAATGAAAGCGATTCCAAAATTTTCACATTTACTCGTTGTCCATCATTCTCCAGCATTGAAATGTGTGTCTTTCTTTGGTATGAAAAATTTCAATTTTCCAATAAGGGGAGGTTTCTTTGATGAATTGATACAGGGTTTGACCATAGCTGATGGCTTTATACATTGAACTTATTATAAAGATTTTAAAGATTAGGGATGGCTGATTGGCGATCAGGACTTCGAAAACCTTTGGAAATAAACGATTTATAAAACATTGTGTACAAAGGCGGGGGAAATAGACATGAATGAACAGGGAAATCAAAAGTCATTTTTAAGTACCATTATTTTAGTTTCGACCTTCGGCGGGCTTCTCTTTGGATATGACACAGGGGTCATCAACGGTGCTTTGCCATACATGGCTGAGGGGGATCAGCTCAACTTAACTGCATTTACAGAAGGCCTTGTTGCAAGTTCACTCCTCTTGGGTGCTGCACTCGGAGCTGTATTTGGAGGAAGGCTGTCCGATTATATCGGCCGCCGCAAAAACATTATTTTACTTGCTGTGCTGTTCTTTTTCGCTACCCTTGGCTGCACCCTTGCACCAAATGTAACCGTTATGGTTCTTTCGCGCTTCTTACTGGGGCTTGCTGTAGGGGGAGCGTCTGTCACGGTGCCGACTTATTTGGCGGAAATGTCTCCGTCCGAAAAGAGGGGGCGGATGGTTACCCAAAATGAATTGATGATTGTGAGCGGACAGCTGCTTGCATTCACTTTCAATGCCATTCTTGGCACCACAATGGGCGACAGCTCTCATGTATGGCGCTACATGCTGGCTATCGCGGCTGTACCGGCGGTATTTTTGTTCTTCGGTATGTTAAGAATGCCTGAAAGCCCGCGCTGGCTTGTTTCAAAGGGGAAAAATGAAACCGCTTTAAACGTCCTTAAAAAAATTCGCGAAGAAAAGCGCGCCGGTTCAGAACTGACAGAAATTGAAGCTGCCGTCATGAAAGAGTCGGAAATAAAGCAAGCGACATATAAAGATCTTGCGGTTCCATGGGTTCGCAGAATTGTATTTCTCGGAATTGGAATCGCTGTCGTTCAGCAGGTTACGGGTGTAAACTCCATTATGTATTATGGTACTGAAATTCTTAAAAATGCCGGTTTTGAAACAAAAGCGGCGCTGATTGGAAATATTGCGAACGGTGTCATTTCGGTGTTGGCGACTTTCGTGGGGATTTGGCTGCTCGGCAAGGTCGGGCGCCGGCCTATGCTCTTGACCGGTTTGATAGGAACAACATCAGCGCTGCTGCTCATCGGAATTTTCTCAACCGTGCTTCAAGGATCGGCCGCTCTGCCTTATGTCGTTCTCGCTTTAACGGTAACGTTCCTTGCATTCCAACAAGGAGCCATTTCACCGGTAACATGGCTTATGCTTTCAGAAATTTTCCCGCTCCGTCTGCGCGGACTCGGTATGGGTGTTACCGTATTCTGTTTATGGATCGCCAACTTCTTTGTCGGCCTTACATTCCCGATGCTGCTTGATAAGATCGGGCTGTCCTCGACATTCTATATCTTTGTTGGTCTGGGGCTTCTCTCGATCACCTTTGTGAAAAAATTCCTTCCGGAAACAAAGGGGCTTACGCTTGAACAGCTTGAGCATAATTTCCGCAACTACAAGGCTGAAAATGTACAGAATAGTACAAGTGCGAAAATCACCGGATAATAACTTTAAAAACAGGGTTCGTCAAGAATCCTGTTTTGTCATTTTCAGGTTCTATAAAATAAAAGCTTCATTAAATGCCCTTGTGAAAATGTTGTCGCCATGAAGAAACCGCAGTTAATCTTTTTATTGAAGATAGATGGAGCTGGATGTGAAGAATAACATAAAATAAAAAGCCGGGGTTAAAGATAATCATCCTGGGGATATGACATATTTATCATGAATCAAAAAAAACGAAATAAAGTGTTGACTTATAAAAAGAGTACATGGTATATTATTATTCGTCGCTGATAACAACGCAGTTATCACTTCGGAAAACGCCAGTTGATTTGAAACAGCTCTTAAGCTGAAGGTTTTAAATTAAAGGGTGTACAAACGCTTTAAAATGTGTATAATAAATAAGGCTGAAACGAAACGGCTTTGATTCTTACATTGAACTTTTAAAAAAAACTTGTTGACTTTAACTGATTTTCATAGTATTATAGTTAAGTCGCCTGATAAAGCGCCCGTAGCTCAATTGGATAGAGCGTTTGACTACGGATCAAAAGGTTAGGGGTTCGACTCCTCTCGGGCGCGCCATAACACATTTATCACGCGGGTGTAGTTTAGTGGTAAAACCTCAGCCTTCCAAGCTGATGTCGTGGGTTCGATTCCCATCACCCGCTCCATTTTCAGAAATGATCTTTGAAAACTA
>NZ_MRBK01000012.1 GCF_001969815.1 Bacillus swezeyi
TGCGGAAGTAGTTCAGTGGTAGAACACCACCTTGCCAAGGTGGGGGTCGCGGGTTCGAATCCCGTCTTCCGCTCCAACCATCCACGCCGGGGTGGTGGAATTGGCAGACACACAGGACTTAAAATCCTGCGGTAGGTGACTACCGTGCCGGTTCAAGTCCGGCCCTCGGCATTGACATATGCGCCCGTAGCTCAATTGGATAGAGCGTTTGACTACGGATCAAAAGGTTAGGGGTTCGACTCCTCTCGGGCGCGCCATTATGTGTAACGGGAAGTAGCTCAGCTTGGTAGAGCACATGGTTTGGGACCATGGGGTCGCAGGTTCGAATCCTGTCTTCCCGACCATTCTTTGGGGCCTTAGCTCAGCTGGGAGAGCGCCTGCTTTGCACGCAGGAGGTCAGCGGTTCGATCCCGCTAGGCTCCACTTTGTTATCTCTATATTAAATCTATATCATGGCGGTGTAGCTCAGCTGGCTAGAGCGTACGGTTCATACCCGTGAGGTCGGGGGTTCGATCCCCTCCGCCGCTATTAAAGGACCTTTAGCTCAGTTGGTTAGAGCAGACGGCTCATAACCGTCCGGTCGTAGGTTCGAGTCCTACAAGGTCCACCATTATTACGGAGGAATACCCAAGTCTGGCTGAAGGGATCGGTCTTGAAAACCGACAGGGGTGTCAAAGCCCGCGGGGGTTCGAATCCCTCTTCCTCCGCCATACATTCTCTATATGATTTATTATCATCGCGGGGTGGAGCAGTTCGGTAGCTCGTCGGGCTCATAACCCGAAGGTCGCAGGTTCAAATCCTGCCCCCGCAACCAAAACAATTCATGAGAAGTACCCGAAGGGTGCAGCTAAATGGTCCGGTAGTTCAGTTGGTTAGAATGCCTGCCTGTCACGCAGGAGGTCGCGGGTTCGAGTCCCGTCCGGACCGCCACTAAAATTTAAATACTTGGCTCGGTAGCTCAGTTGGTAGAGCAACGGACTGAAAATCCGTGTGTCGGCGGTTCGATTCCGTCCCGAGCCACCATTTACAATTTGATATATTTTGGCGGTTGTGGCGAAGTGGTTAACGCACCAGATTGTGGCTCTGGCATTCGTGGGTTCGATTCCCATCAATCGCCCCAATAAAAATGCGGGTGTAGTTTAGTGGTAAAACCTCAGCCTTCCAAGCTGATGTCGTGGGTTCGATTCCCATCACCCGCTTCATTTGCATATCATGGGCCTGTAGCTCAGCTGGTTAGAGCGCACGCCTGATAAGCGTGAGGTCGATGGTTCGAGTCCATTCAGGCCCACCATGATATTCCACAGTAGCTCAGTGGTAGAGCTATCGGCTGTTAACCGATCGGTCGCAGGTTCGAATCCTGCCTGTGGAGCCATGGAGAAGTACTCAAGTGGCTGAAGAGGCGCCCCTGCTAAGGGTGTAGGTCGTGTAAGCGGCGCGAGGGTTCAAATCCCTCCTTCTCCGCCATTTCAAATATGGCCCGTTGGTCAAGTGGTTAAGACACCGCCCTTTCACGGCGGTAACACGGGTTCGAATCCCGTACGGGTCATCATTTAAAAACCCCTGTATCAAATAGATACAGGGGTTTTTTGTATGACTTCAGTCAATTGGTTTGAAAGCTGTTGTTGAATTTTGTCAATAAAAAGAAGCGCTTTCATAAGAGGGATCGATCCATTTTCTGCGAATAAATGAGTAATCTTTAAATATAGTGGCAGAAAGGATGAAATCAATGACTGATGTGAGTGCCGCAGATTTTGAAATGCATCTGTTTCATGAAGGCCGCCTTTATGAAGGCTATAGATTATTCGGCGCTCATCAGACAGAGCAGGATGGCCAAATAGGCTTCCGGTTCTGCGTTTGGGCTCCTCATGCTAAAAAAGTCCGAATCGTCGGGACGTTTAACGGCTGGTTCGGATTGACACATCAGATGCGAAAGCTGAGTCATGAAGGCATATGGGAATTGTTTATCCCTGGAGTTGAAGAGGGGGAGTTGTACAAATATGAAATCACGACAGCTGCAAATGAAACGAAACTAAAGGCTGACCCTTATGCTTTCCTTTCTGAAGTCAGACCGAAAACAGCGTCCATTACTTATCGGCTGCCGGGATTTGAATGGAACGATCATAAATGGCTGAAGAAGAAAAAGCGTAAGGCCGTTTATGAAAAACCGGTTTCGATCTATGAGCTTCACATCGGTTCATGGAAGAAGAAAGCCGATGGGAGCTTCTTCACGTATCGGGAAATGAGTGGAATGGTTATTCCTTACGTAAAGGAGCATGGTTTTACTCATATCGAGCTGATGCCGATTACTGAACATCCTTTTGATCGTTCATGGGGCTATCAAACAACGGGATATTACAGTCCGACAAGCAGGTATGGAAAACCGCATGATATGATGTATTTTATCGATCAGTGCCATCAGCATGACATCGGCGTCATTCTTGATTGGGTTCCCGGCCATTTCTGCAAGGATGAGCACGGCTTGTATTTATTTGACGGAACGCCTTTGTATGAATATATACATGAGCATGACAGGGAAAATTGGGAATGGGGAACCGCGAATTTTGATTTCGGAAAACGCGAAGTTCACAGTTTTTTAATATCGAATGCGCTGTATTGGATTCAAATGTATCATATAGATGGATTTCGAGTCGATGCCGTCGCAAACCTCCTGTATTGGCCAAACCGTCCTCAGCCTGAAGCCAACGGTTTTGCGATCGAATTTATCCAATCCTTAAATGAACAAGTTTTTGCTAAAGATCCGCATTTTCTGATGATAGCAGAGGACTCCACAGACTGGCCGAAGGTGACACATCCGACTGATGAAGGCGGTCTAGGGTTTAACTATAAGTGGAATATGGGTTGGATGAATGACATTTTAACCTATATGGAAACCCCTCCTGAACAAAGAAAGCACCTGCATCATCTTGTTTCTTTCTCCTTAATGTACGCCTACTCTGAAAATTACATCTTGCCGTTTTCCCATGATGAAGTGGTTTACGGCAAAAAGTCTCTGCTTCATAAAATGCCTGGCGACTATTGGCAGAAGTTTGCTCAATACCGCCTGCTGATCGGTTTTTTCATTGCACATCCCGGAAAAAAGCTTCTTTTTATGGGCGGGGAGTTCGCCCAATTTGATGAATGGAAGGATGATGAACAGCTTGATTGGTTTTTAGAGGATTTTGAGATGCATCATAAAGCTGAGAACTTCACAAAAGACGTTTTTCACATCTATAAAAACAGCAGGATTCTTTACGAAAATGATCATCGTCCGCAAGGCTTTGAATGGATTGATGTCCATAATGCGGAACAATCCGTTGTATCGTTTATCCGCTATGGAAAAAAGCCGAACGAAGCGCTGGTCATCGTCTGCAATTTTACACCGGAAGTTTATCACGGCTATCAGATCGGCGTCCCTTTTCAAACCGAATATGTTGAAATTTTAAATAGCGATGATAAAGCCTACGGCGGTTCGCATCAAATCAATCTGAAACATCTCCAAGCACAAAAAGGCGTTCTGCATGGCAAACCAGCCTGTATTAGCATGACTGTCCCCCCGCTTGGGATCTCGATTCTCAGAGCGGTCAAAAAGAGAGGAGTGAAAAAGGGATGAAAGACCAGTGTGTGGCCATGCTTTTAGCAGGCGGAAAAGGAAGCAGGCTGAACGCTTTGACAAAACATTTGGCTAAGCCTGCGGTTCCGTTTGGCGGAAAGTACAGAATCATCGATTTTGCCCTCAGCAACTGCACAAATTCTGGAATCCATCATGTCGGTGTACTGACTCAATACCAGCCGCTTTTGCTGAATTCATATATCGGTATAGGTGAAACATGGGATCTTGACCGGAATAACGGCGGGGTTGCGATTCTGTCTCCTTATGCTGAGGCATCAGAAGTGAAGTGGTATAAAGGGACGGCAAGCGCCATTTATGAAAATCGCCATTTTTTAAAAGAGCGTCAGCCTGAACATGTGCTCATTTTATCAGGGGATCATATATACAAAATGGATTACGGAAAGATGCTTGAATACCACATTGAAAAACAGGCTGATGCCACCATTGCTGTCATTGAGGTTAACTGGGCTGAAGCCGGCCGTTTCGGGATTCTTCACACAAACGATCAGATGGACATTACTTATTTTGAGGAAAAGCCGAAATATCCGAAAAGCAATTTAGCTTCGATGGGTGTTTACATTTTTAAATGGAGCGTGCTTGAAGAGGCATTGGAACAAGATGAGAAAAAAATGGATTCCAGCCATGATTTCGGCAAGGACATTATTCCTGCTCTTCTTCATGAAAAAAAGAAGCTGAATGCATATCCGTTTCAAGGCTACTGGAAGGATGTCGGGACGATCAGAAGCTTGTGGGAGGCCAATATGGATTTGCTTGGAGACCATCCCGCGCTTGATCTGTTTGAGCGAAACTGGCGAATTTACTCGGTCACGCCTGACCTTCCGCCCCAATTTATTGCTGAACAAGCGGAAGTAAAAGAATCTCTCATCAGTGAGGGGTGCGCCGTCTATGGAGCGGTAGCCCGATCGGTTGTTTTTCAAGGCGTCAGTATCGGCAGGCACTCCAAAATCAAACATTCGGTGATTATGCACGATGCTGAAATCGGAGATCATGTTGAACTAGAAAATGCCATTGTTCCACCCGGAATGCGGCTTCCGGACGGCTTTCGCGCCAAGTCTGAGAATGATGAGGTTCTGCTTATCACAGAGGAGTTTGTAGAAAAACATAAGGTTGTCTAATCAACTGGGAGAGGCGGGGATGCCAATGAATAATCAAATGCTGGGAATTATTGATGCAGCCGTAAATCAGCAGTCTCTTCAAGATTTAACCGCCGGACGTTCCATTGGAGCTGTCCCGTTTGCGGGCAGATACCGGCTGATTGATTTTGCTTTATCAAGTATGGTCAATTCAGGTATTCGAAGTGTTGCGGTATTTTCCAGGCCTCCGTATCGCTCCTTAATGGATCACTTGGGATCTGGTCAGGAGTGGGATTTAAATCGGAAAAGAGACGGTCTGTTCTTTCTGCCTGCTTCACTATCTCATGATGAAAATGCCGGGCTGGGATCATTTCATCAGTTTGCCGAACATCTTGATTATTTTAAGAGAAGCACACAACAATATGCAGTCATCACCAACAGCTATACAGTCTGTCAAATTCCGTTTCAATCTGTTCTAAAAAAACATCTTGAATCAGGCTGTGATCTGACTGAAATATGTCAGGAAGGTAAGCCTCTTGGCATGTACGTGACGGCCAAAAAGCTATTAAAAGAAATGATTGAGGGTCATCAGGAAACAGGGCTGCGGTCATTTGAAGAAGCCGTCGAAAAGGAACGGAACTCGCTTTCTATCTGCCGTTATGAGCATTCGGGATATACCGCTGTTATCGATACGCCGGAAACCTATTTGCTTCACAGTCTGAAACTGATTCATCCGGTGTTTTGGCAGCAGATTTTTCATTTGGAGCACCCTGTTTACACAAAAGTGAAACATGAACCTCCAGTGAAATATTCACAAAATAGCAGTGTGAAACAATCGATCATCGCAAACGGCTGCGTGATCGATGGTGAAGTCGAGAATTCGGTGCTGTTCCGCGGGGTTTATGTAGGCAAAGGAACAAAAATTAAAAACAGCATTGTGATGCAAAAAACACAGATTGGAGAAAATTGCCGTTTAGAACATGTCATCTGTGACAAAGACGTCAAGATCGGCCATGACATCGAAATGTCCGGGACAATAAACCTTCCGTTTATGCTGAAAAAAGGAGCCGTGCAAGGAGCGCTGATGAACTCTTGAACATATTATTCGCTGTTTCTGAATGTGTGCCGTTTGTAAAATCGGGGGGGCTCGCAGATGTAGCCGGGGCTCTTCCGAAGGAGCTTGCCCTTTTAGGAGTTGAAACGGCGGTGATGATGCCGAAATACAGCTTGATTGCCGAAGACTTCAAAAAGCGCATGAACAAAATCGCCGAGTGCGAAGTATCCGTCGGTTGGCGCAGGCAGTATTGCGGTATTGAAGTCCTTGAGCATGACGGTATTCATTATTATTTTATCGACAATGAATATTATTTTAAGCGCGGTACACTTTACGGCCATTATGATGACGGAGAAAGGTTCGCTTTTTTTTCGCGGGCCGTCTTAGAAGCTTTATACACGCTGGATCTGGCCGTTGACATCATTCATACACACGATTGGCATGCAGCCATGATCAATTATTTATTGAAAGAGGAATATGGGAAAAAGCCATTTTACCAAGACATGAAAACCGTACTGACGATTCATAACCTTCAATTTCAAGGAGTCTTTCCGAAGGAGACCGTTCATGATCTGCTTGGACTTGATTTATCCCACATGACCACTGACAGGCTTGAGTTTTATGGAAACGCCAATTATATGAAAGGCGGAATCATGGCGGCTGATCAAGTGACAACAGTCAGTCCGACATACCGCAATGAAATTCTGACGCCTTATTATGGCGAGCGGCTTGAAGGCGTCCTCTCCGAAAGGCAGGATGTCCTGACAGGAATTTTAAATGGGATCGATAAGACAATATACGATCCTTTGCATGATCCTCACATCGATTATCACTATGACGCAGAAAATCTTGCCGGAAAACGGAAAAACAAAACCGTGATTCAGCAGATGCTGGGGCTCACTGAAAATGAAAAAATTCCGGTCATCAGTATGGTCACAAGGCTTACAAAACAAAAAGGCATTGACCTGATCAAAAGAGTTCTGCACGAATTGCTTGAAGAAGAAGAGATGCAGATCATCGTTTTAGGGACCGGCGAAACAGAATTCGAAAGCTATTTCCGCTATATGGAGTACGCATTCCCGAGAAAATGCAGGGCATACATCGGATTCAGCGAACCGCTCAGCCATAAGATTTATGCCGGAAGCGACCTTTTCTTAATGCCTTCTAAATTCGAGCCGTGCGGGATTGGACAGCTGATCGCCCTCACATATGGAGCGGTTCCGGTCGTCAGGGAAACAGGCGGTCTTCATGACACCGTATCGGCTTACCAGGAAAAAACCGGGGAAGGCAACGGATTTACATTCACCCATTTTAATGCCCACGATATGAAGTACACGATCAAAAGAGCGCTGTCCTTTTATCATCAAAAAGATATTTGGAATGACATTGTCCAAAAAGCGATGACACAGAATGTGGGCTGGGCCGAATCAGCCCGGCAGTATCAGCAGATATTCGACCGGGTGACAAGGGGGGAAGCGTCATGTTCTCGTGTAAAGAAAGCTTTAAACAAAGCTTTTTAAAACGGCTTGAGAGGCTGTGCGGCAAAAGCTTTCACGATTCATCAAAACTTGATCAGTACCAGACGCTCAGCATGATGGTCAGAGAATATATCAGCTCAAACTGGATCGGGACGAATGAGCAGAGCCGTTCCAACCAAAACAAACAAACGTACTATTTATCGATTGAATTTCTGCTGGGCAGGCTTCTCGGGCAAAATTTGCTTAACCTCGGCGTACGCGGCATTGTCCAAAGGGGTCTTGGCGAGCTTGGCATTTCTCTTGATGACATTGAAGAGACCGAAATAGATGCGGGGCTCGGAAACGGGGGCTTGGGCAGGCTTGCGGCTTGCTTTTTGGATTCGCTGGCATCGCTTGACCTTCCAGGGCACGGGATGGGGATTCGCTATAAACACGGGTTTTTTGAACAAAAAATCGTTGACGGCCATCAGGTCGAGCTTCCTGAACAATGGCTGAAGCACGGGTATGTCTGGGAAATCCGCAATGCGGATCAAGCAGTCTGTGTTTATTTTGGCGGTGAGGTTAAGATGGCCCAGGAAGGCGGCCGTCTGCGCTTTTGGAATGAAAATGCCGAAGTCATCACAGCCGTGCCTCATGATATTCCTGTGATCGGCTATAAAACAAAGACGATCAATACCCTCAGGCTGTGGAATGCCGAGCCTTGCAGTCTCCAGCACGAGCAGAATATCTTGAAGTATAAGCTGGATACAGAGGCCGTATCAGAATGTTTATATCCGGATGACACACATGACGAGGGGAAAGTCCTCCGGCTCAAGCAGCAGTATTTCTTAGTATCCGCAAGCCTGCAAAGCATTGTAAAGAGCTACAAAAAAAATCATCGGTCTCTATACGACTTCCACAAAAAAGTTTCGATCCACATTAATGACACACATCCCGCTTTAGCCGTGCCGGAGCTGATGAGAATCCTGCTCGATGAAGAAAAAATGACCTGGGAGGAAGCGTGGTATATAACAGTACATACGATCTCATATACGAACCATACGACGCTTGCCGAGGCTCTTGAAAAATGGCGGATTGACTTATTTAAACCGCTTCTGCCGAGAATTTTTATGATTGTTGAAGAGATCAATGAACGGTTTTGCGAATGGCTGTGGGAAAAATACCCGGGAGATTGGGACAGGATTGAAAAACTGGCGATTATCGCTCACGGAGAAGTGAAAATGGCACATCTGGCGATTGTCGGAAGCTACAGTGTAAACGGCGTTGCCAATATTCACTCCAACATATTAAAAGAGCGTGAAATGAACGGCTTTTATACCGTTTTTCCTTCTAAATTCAACAATAAAACAAATGGCATGTCACATAGAAGATGGCTTTTAAAAGCAAATCCGCCGCTGGCTGACCTCATTACCGAAGCGATAGGGGACAAGTGGATCAAAGATCCGGAAAGTCTGCTTGAACTCCAGCCGTATGCTCATGATGCCGCGTTTATTGAATCGTTTCAAAAAATAAAAAGGCAACGAAAACAGATTCTGTCAGACATCATAAAAAACAGCACAGGCTTTGCCGTTCATCCCGACAGCATCTTCGACGTTCAGGTGAAACGGCTGCATGCCTATAAGCGGCAGCTTTTAAATGTAATTCATATGATGTACCTTTACAACAGGCTGAAGGATGATTCCGCGTTTTCCATTTATCCGCAAACATTTATTTTTGGAGCAAAAGCATCGCCGACTTACCATTATGCCAAAAAAATCATTAAGCTGATCCATTCTGTCGCACATAAAGTCAACCATGACCCTGAAGTCAGACACTCAATGAACGTCATCTTTATGGAAAATTACCGTGTGTCTTCAGCTGAACGGATTTTTCCGGCTTCAGATGTCAGTGAGCAAATCTCTGCGGCAAGCAAAGAAGCTTCCGGCACCGGAAACATGAAATTCATGATTAACGGGGCTTTAACGATCGGAACGCATGACGGGGCCAATATTGAAATGCTGGAGAGAGTGGGTCCCGACTGTATTTATACGTTTGGTTTAAAGGCGGATGAAGTGCTTCATTATGGCGAAAAAGGCGGTTACCGATCACGGGAATACTATCAGCATGATGCAAGAATCAGACAGGCGGCAGATCAGCTGATCAGCGGATTTTTTGAAGGTGAAGCAGATGAATTTGAACAGATTTATGATTCCCTTCTCGCACATAATGACGAGTATTTTGTGTTAAAGGATTTTGCGTCATATGCAGAAGCCCAGGAAAGAATTCAAAAGGATTACCGGAATAAACGGCTTTGGGCTGAAAAGGCCGTCACAAATATTGCCCATGCTGGCTATTTTTCAAGTGACCGCACGATAAGGGAATACGCGGACGATATCTGGGGCATTAAGCCGCACCCCCGCTAACGGCAAAATGCTAAGCCCCTTCTGCCGGGGGCTTAGTCATCCTCTGTATATGGTTCTTTTTCCGCCGGAGGCAGGTCTCCGAATGAGGTCATGATGCCCTCTTCATCAAGCAGTTCTTCATATTTTTCATGCTCTTTCGTCGGATAGACCGTGATTTCTTTTCCCGTAATATCTGTCGCGGCATAATTTTCGTAGTCTTCGACATAACCAAGCGGCTCTTCATATTCCATGTACATTTGGCTGTATGACAGCGGAGGGACAGCTAAATCCTGCGGTGTTTCCGAATTGCCGTAGCGCTCGACATCCTGATAAGCGTCCTCTGAATCGTATGCCACATTTTCATCATCTTCATCTCGTTCAAAATGGCCGAAAGGAGGGTTTAACACTTCTTCTTCGATCGGACGGTCTTTTGATACAGATACTGTTGAGGAATGCTCACTGCATGTCGTTGCCGTAGGCAGCACGGAGAGCCTTTCGTAAGGAATGTCTTTTCCGCATACTTCACAACGGCCGTATTCTTCTTTTTCAATCAAAGATAACGCATGCTCGATATCGTGTAAATGCTCCCTTTCATGCTCGTAAAGGGCAAGATCTTTTTCCCGCTCGTAAAGCTCTGTCCCTTCATCTCCAGGGTGATTGTCGTAAGAGGACAGCTCCCCTGTTGAGTTGAAAGGATATGTGATATCCATGCCAAAATGGCCGCTGTCTTTAAACCGGCTCACAATCTGTTCTTTGCCGGCTTTCAGTTCATTTTCAAGTTTTGTCAACTGTTCCTTTGTTAGCACATGTATCGCCCCATTTCTAAAAAGTGCTGCCTTTTTAGTATGAACGAATTTAAACAGAACTTTCATTGTAAAAAAAGCAAAAAAAAGAGCCTGCTAAGGGCTCTTTTTTTAGAAAATATATTGAATGGCCAAGGCAAGCGCAAGCAGAAGGCCGAAAAATGTGTTCGTCTGCGCCGTTGATTTCATCGCGACCATCAGATCGGCCGGTTTTTCTTTCACCTTGAATTCTTTGATCGCTTTAATCGGTTTCGGAAGGCTTAAAAGAACAAGGCAGCTCCAAAAAGAAATGATCCCGAACACGATGTACAGACCGATTAATAAATAAGAAACAATGAATACCCAGCTTAATATCTGTACGGCATTTTTTCTTCCTGCCAAAATCGGAAGCGTCTTTCTTCCGTTTTCCTTGTCTCCGACCAAATCGCGGATGTTGTTGGAAAGGTTGATTCCCCCGACTAGAATCGTGATCGGAAGCGAAATCAGAAAGACATTCCAAGCCAGTCCGCCGGTCTGGATATAGTAGGAAATGAGGATAATCATCATCCCCATAAAGACGCCGGACATGATCTCGCCGAATGGCGTATAAGAAATGGGAAGAGGGCCGCCTGTATAAAGGTATCCGACGGCCATGCAAATTAATCCGACGAGCGCCAGCCACCAGCTTGAAGACACACATATATACACACCGAGCACAACGGCTGCCAAGAAGAGGCCGTATGCCAGATATAATACCGTTTTTGGCTTCATTCCGTAGCGGACGATGGCTCCTCCGATACCGACCGAGTTTTCATTATCGAGCCCGCGCACGTAATCGAAATACTCATTAAATAAATTTGTTCCAATTTGTATCAGGATCGAGGCTGATAGCATAGCTAAAAACAGCCATATATCAATTCGCCCTGCCTCAAGGGACATGACCGTCCCGAGTGTAACAGGGACAAATGCGGCTGTCAGTGTATGCGGTCTTGTTAACATCCACCATACACGCCATTTTTCCGGCTTTATTTCAGAAACACTCCCTGAAAGTGATTGATGCTGCATAAAGTTTGACTCCTTTAGTTTTAATACGTACACGTCCATACTAAGTTTAGAAAAAGTTAAAAAAGGTGTCAATATAATGGGTGATATTGTTAGAAAAAAAGCGGCCGGAACACTGGTGAAAAATAATAAACCACCTTGTCTTTTTCAATTGGCCGATTACGTTTATAATAGTAAGGGCACCTGTTAACAAAGTGTCGTTTTGTTGACACACATCGTACACAGGTGTATGGTTATAAAAGCATTTTACGGATTTTGGAGGAATGTATCATGGTGACAACAGTGCAGCGCACCTTCCTTCGGGAAGCGCCTGAAGCATTAAATGTAGTCAAAAAAGTCAACCATGCTGTTTTAATAAGTTATTCCAGAAAAATAGAAGGCCTAGACGCCCTTTCCTTTTTCAAAAGCGGAGAAGAAAAATATGCCGGCAACCGGTTTTTTTGGTCTGATCCTGAAGGGGAAATGACGCTTGTCGGCCTGGGAAAAGAAATAACGGTTTCCACTGATCAAAAGGATGCCGGCCGCTATCGGGATATACATGAAAAATGGGAGCGCTTAAAAGAGAAAGCATATCATTTCCATGAAGGTGAAAGAAGGAGTCAAACGCCAGCAGGGCCTTTGCTGTTCGGCGGTTTTTCTTTCGACCCATTGGAAGAACGAGATCAACATTGGAATGGCTACCAGGAAGGCGCTTTTTTTATTCCCTCTGTCATGCTGACGCGGGACGGAGAGGAATCATTTTTAACACTAAATCAATGGAAAGCTCCCAGTGAAGATGTTCAATTTGTTCTTGCTCATCTAAAGTCCGCTGCTTCTCAGATCTTAAAACAAAATGTTCTTCAGGAAAATGAGAAGGAACATCCTCTGTGTGAGGGCAGGGAAGAGCTGCACCTTCCGCAGTGGTTTGACGCGATTCGCCAGGCGACAGATGACATCAAAACAGGCAAATATGATAAAGTCGTACTGGCAAGAGAAACCCTTTTGACGTTTAACAAACCTGTTCAGCTTCATGACGTATTGTGTAATCTTATGTCTGAACAAAAAACAAGCTATATTTTCGCTATTGAGGAAAACGGCAAAAGCTTTGTCGGCGCTTCTCCTGAACGGCTCATTAAAAAAGATGCAGACAAGGTGCTCTCCACCTGTCTCGCGGGCTCGATCAAAAGAGGCGAAAATGAACAGGAAGACCGGATGCTCGGTCTTGAGCTGTTAAACGATGAGAAAAATTTAATTGAACACAACATTGTCGTCAACATGATTTTCAAGGCGTTTTTATCAAACTGCAGCCATGTCAAAAAGCCGGACAAGCCGGGATTGTACAAAACAAAAAATGTACAGCACCTTTATACACCGGTTGTCGGCAAAATGAATGAGGAATCCTCCCTGTTTCATTTAATCGAGCAGCTCCATCCAACACCAGCCCTCGGAGGAGCGCCTCAGCACAAAGCAGTTGAGGTCATCCGGAATATTGAACCGCTGTCAAGAGGATGGTATGCGGCGCCGGCAGGATGGATTGATATGCGCGGCAATGGAGAATTTGCGGTTGCGATCAGGTCAGGGCTGATTGAGTCGAAAGAGGCCAGGCTCTTTGCGGGCTGCGGGATTGTCGCCGATTCCGATCCCGCGCTGGAGTATGAAGAAACGCAAATGAAACTGAAGCCAATGCTGTCTGCTCTTGGAGGCGATACCCGTTGACTGAAAATCCGATTACAAAATATATAGGAAACTTTATTGATGAGCTTTCACTTGCAGGCGTAACTGAAGCGGTCATCTGCCCGGGATCAAGATCAACGCCGCTTGCGATTCTGGCGGCTGCTCATCCGGATTTGAACGTTCATGTTCATGTTGATGAAAGATCTGCCGGCTTTTTTGCGCTGGGAATGGCAAAGACGAAACGAAAACCCGTCGCTTTGATCTGTACGTCCGGAACGGCAGCGGCCAATTTTTACCCGGCAGTGGTTGAAGCTCATTATTCAAGAATACCGCTCATCATTTTAACGGCTGATCGGCCGCACGAGCTTCGCGAAGTAGGAGCACCTCAAGCGATTGATCAGCAATTCTTATTCGGCAACTTTGTTAAGTATTTCACAGACTCGGCTCTCCCTGATATCCATCCGGATATGCTGGCATATATTCGTTCTTTGGCGGGGCGGGCTGCCGGAGAAGCGGCAAAAGCGCCGTGCGGTCCGGTCCATATCAATTTTCCATTGAGAGAGCCGCTGATGCCAAACCTAGATGATGAGCCGTTCCAAAGAGTGAGAAACCGCCGCCATGTGTCGGCCGCAAGCGGTCACGCCTCCGCTGACAAAAACGAGCTTGAAGCTTTAAGCGCTTTGATCCGTGAGACTGAAAAAGGTGTGATTGTTTGCGGAGAGCTTCAAAATGAAGACGCGGCCCCGCATATTTTATCTCTTTCAAAAGCATTGGGGTACCCAATTTTGGCTGATCCGCTGTCAAACTTGAGAAACGGCAGCCATTCTAAAGAAACGGTCATCGATGCGTACGATTCATTTTTGAAAGATGAAGAATTAAAGCAATATCTCATGCCTGAGCTTGTTATCCGCTTTGGGCCGATGCCGGTATCAAAACCGCTGTTCCAGCTATTAAAACAAAATCCAGCTATCCGGCAAATCGTCGTTGATCCTGATGGCGGCTGGCGAGACCCGACACAGCAAAGCTCCCACATGCTGCATGCTGCTGAACAGGAATTTGCCGCCTTTATGGAAGCCTCGCTTACCGAAAAGAAATCTTTCGGCTGGCTCGAAAAATGGCAGTTTGCCAACAACCGATTCCGCCATCATTTAAGAAATCTTGAAGCTGAGGATCTTACATTTGAAGGAAATGTTTATCGACACCTGCAGCATTATATCCCGGAAAACAGTTCTCTGTTTGTCGGCAACAGCATGCCGATTCGTGATGTGGATACATTTTTTGAAAATCAGGAGCGGTCTTTTCGGATCTTTGCCAACAGGGGAGCCAACGGAATTGACGGAGTGGTGTCGACCGCCCTCGGCATTTATGCCGCAACAAAAAAACCGGTCACCCTTGTGATTGGAGATTTGTCTTTTTATCACGATTTAAATGGCTTGCTTGTCAGCAAAACGCTCGGCATCCCGTTGACAGTCGTTCTTGTCAACAATGACGGGGGAGGCATTTTCTCATTTCTTCCTCAGTCTGCTGAAGAGAAATATTTCGAGCAATTATTCGGAACGCCTACAGGACTGGAATTTGAACATGCCGCCAAACTGTACGGGGGACAATATGTATGTCCAGAATCCTCCGCTCATTTTGCCGACGCTTATTTATCTTCCGTCAACCGCCGCGGCCTCGATATTATTGAAGTGAAGACGAAGCGCGAGACCAGAGTTCAGCACCATCGCCAGATGCTTGATTCGGCGCTTCATGAAATCAGAAAAGAGTGGCCGTTTTGAAATTGACATTAAAAGACGGCGTCTCTTATGCAATCGAAGACACCGGCGGATTACCAGCAGAAAAAACGGCGGTTTTTCTGCACGGCTTTACAGGAAGCGCAAAAACTTGGGACGAAGTTGACGGATACTTTCAGGGAATCCGCCGCATCAAAGTCGATCTGCTCGGACACGGCCGAACCGATTCGCCTGAAAATGAAAGCCGCTACAGCACGGAGAAGCAAATCGCCGATCTTGCGGAGATTTTTGATCTGTTGAAGCTGAAGCAGGTGTATTTGATCGGCTATTCCATGGGGGGAAGGCTTGCCTTATCCTTTGCGATGACTCATCCTGGCCGCGTGACAGCCTTCGTTTTAGAAAGCAGCTCTCCGGGTCTTCAAACACCTGATGAAAGACAAAAACGAAGGGAGCAGGACAGCCGTCTCAGCGAGCGGATTATAAAAGAGGGGATAGAACCTTTCGTCAATTACTGGGAGAGCATTCCGCTGTTTGCTTCCCAGCTTTCGTTGGCTGAATCCAAAAGAAACAAAATCCGCGAAGAACGGCTGAACAACAATCCGCTCGGGCTTGCCAACAGTTTAATCGGCATGGGAACCGGTTCACAGCCTTCCTGGTGGGACAGGCTTGGTGAAATCACATATCCGTCTCTTCTCATTGCCGGCGGCCTTGATCAAAAGTTTGTCGGGATCAATCAAAAGATGAATCGGCACATCCCCGAATGCCGTCTAGTCGTGGCTGAAAAAGCAGGCCATGCGGTTCATGTGGAAGAACCCGATTTTTTTGGTAAAATAGTAAGTGAATTTATTTTAAAATAGGAGGTCACATTTCATGACTGTAGAATGGAAAAGCGAACGTCAATACGAAGATGTTTTATATGAAACATACAACGGCATAGCGAAAATCACGATTAATCGGCCTGATGTACATAACGCGTTTCGTCCGAAAACCGTATCAGAGCTAATCGATGCTTTTGCTTATGCAAGGGATGATGCAAATGTTGGCGTCATAGTTCTTGCCGGGGCGGGAGATAAAGCGTTCTGTTCAGGCGGAGACCAAAAGGTCAGAGGCCATGGAGGATATGTGGGAGAAGACGAAATCCCTCGTTTGAACGTACTTGACTTGCAGCGTCTCATTCGTGTGATACCGAAGCCTGTCGTTGCAATGGTGTCTGGCTATGCGATCGGCGGCGGCCATGTGCTGCATATCGTATGCGACTTGACGATTGCCGCTGACAACGCGATTTTCGGACAAACCGGCCCGAAAGTGGGAAGCTTTGATGCTGGATACGGTTCAGGCTATCTAGCGCGGATCGTCGGCCATAAAAAAGCCCGTGAAATCTGGTATCTGTGCCGTCAATATAATGCACAGGAAGCTAAGGAAATGGGCCTTGTCAACACGGTTGTTCCACTTGAAAAGCTTGAGGAAGAAACGATTCAATGGTGTGAAGAAATGCTTGAGAAAAGTCCGACAGCGCTTAGATTCCTCAAAGCAGCCTTTAACGCCGATACAGACGGACTTGCAGGCATCCAGCAATTTGCCGGGGATGCAACGCTCCTTTACTACACAACAGATGAAGCAAAAGAAGGCCGCGATGCGTTTAAAGAAAAACGCCGTCCTGACTTTGGACAGTTCCCGCGTTTTCCTTAAACATGATAAAAGAAACAGCTTGGTGCGACTGAGCTGTTTTCTTTTATCATTCAAGAAATTTTGTTCTTTGGAGATGATGACATGCTAATGGACCAGCCAAATTGGCTTCAACAGCGTGCAGTGCTGACACCAGACAGGGTGGCTGTGATTCAGGGCAATCAGCAGCTTACCTTCCTGCAATTACATAAAGAAACAAAAAAAATGGCCGCACAGCTGAAAAGCTGTTCTATCAGAAAAGGAGATACAGCCGCCATCCTTCTGACAAACCGGATCGAAATGGTCATCGCCGTGCATGCCTGCTTCTTTCTTGGCGTACGTATCGTTTTGCTGAATACAAAGCTGTCAAAAGCGGAAAGAACATATCAACTTGAACATTCAGAAGCGCAGCTGCTTATGACGGAACAGCCCTTCGCACAAGAGCATAAAAAAGATCATTTTGTCCGCACTTTTGCAATAGAAGACATCCAACAGATTCCGGCTGAACCGCTTTCAGATGCTGCCGGTATCCATTTAGACGATACGGCCACCATCATGTACACTTCAGGTACGACCGGACGTCCGAAGGGGGTTATGCAGACATTTGCCAACCATTATTTCAGCGCAGTTTCCTCTGCCTTGAATCTTGGTCTCGCAGAAAATGACCGCTGGCTGATCGCCCTTCCGCTTTTTCATATCAGCGGATTATCAGCCCTCTTCAAATCCGTGATTTACGGAATGACAGTTGTGCTGCATCAAAAATTTGATGTGGAAGATGTTCTTCATTCGATCAAAGACAATCAAGTGACCATCATTTCGGTCGTTCAGACGACGCTTTCCCGGCTGGCTGCAAGTGTGGACAACTGTCCGGAACCGCTGAGATGCCTCTTGCTGGGAGGAGGGCCTGCACCGTATGCATTGCTTGAAGAATGCAAAAAGAAACGGATGCCTGTCGTTCAATCATACGGAATGACGGAAACGTGTTCACAGATTGCGACACTCGCTCCCGAATACAGCATCACAAAGCTTGGATCAGCCGGCAAACCGCTGTTTGCTTCAAGCATCAGAATCGAACAAAACGGGGCGGTCTGCAAAAGCGGGGAACACGGTGAAATTACTGTAAAAGGGCCTGCGGTAATGAAGGGCTATTTGAAAAATGAGGCGGCAAACCAAGAGTCATTCGAGGAAGGCTGGTTTAAAACCGGAGATATCGGGTATTTTGACGATGACGGATTTTTATATGTTTTGGACAGACGTTCAGACTTAATAATTTCAGGCGGGGAAAATATTTATCCCGCAGAAATTGAAGCGGTTCTCCTTGCACACCCTGCAGTAGCTGAAGCGGGAGTGAAAGGGGCCGATGACGAGACATGGGGAAAAGTACCTCACGCCTATCTTGTTGTCAATGAGCCTGTCGATGAACAAGAACTATTCCGATTTTGCCGAGAACGGCTTGCTTCATATAAGGTGCCGAAAGCTTTTCATGTTGTCGGCCAATTACCGCGCAATGCTTCAAATAAATTGATGAGACACAAATTGTAGAAGGAGATCGCCATGATTCAAATCAGACAGCTGACATTGTATCACCTCAGCATGCGGTTGAAAAAGCCTTTTAAATCAAGCTTGGAAACCTTTCAAGAACGTAAATTTATCATTATCGAGGCGGAAGACCAAAGCGGTGTGACTGGCTGGGGAGAAGTCTCCGCTTTTGCATCGCCGTGGTACACGGAAGAAACAACGGAGACATGCTACCACATGCTGAAAGATTTTTTTATTCCGGCTGTGCTCCGAGAATCATTCACACATCCTTCAGAAATTCCCGACAGCCTTCGCGGATTTAAAGGCAACCGAATGGCGAAGGCAGGACTTGAGGCCGTCTTTTGGGACATTTATGCCCAAAGAAAAGGCATCTCTTTAAGAGAGGCGCTTGGCGGAGTGAAAACAGAGGTGCCTGCCGGCGTTGTCGTCGGACTTGCACCGCTTGAGGATATGCTTCAGGAAATTGCCCAATATGTAAAAGAAGGATATCAAAGAATAAAACTCAAAATTCAGCCTGGACAGGATATAGAGCTGTTAAAAGAAATCCGTAAACATTTTCCGAGGGTTCCCCTGATGGCGGATGCGAACTCTTCTTATAACCTGAAAGATATCAGCCGGATAAAAGAGCTGGACGAATTCAAGCTGATGATGATCGAACAGCCGTTGGCAGATGATGATATCGTAGACCATCGTCATCTGCAAAAGCATATAAAAACATCGATTTGCCTTGACGAAAGCATACGTTCTGCCGAAGATGCGAGAAAGGCAATCGAACTTGGAAGCTGCAAAATCATTAATATCAAGCCTTCGCGGGTCGGGGGACTGACGGAAGCGCTGAAGATTCACGATCTTTGCAAAGAGCATAACATGCCGGTCTGGTGCGGCGGCATGTTTGAAACAGGCATTTCCAGAGCGCATAACATCGCACTCAGCTCTCTTCCGCAATTTTTAATACCAGGTGATATTTCCTCATCTTCACGGTATTGGGAAGAGGACATAGTAAAACCGGAAATTCAGATTGACAATGGATTTATAAAGGTTCCGGACCGTCCCGGAATGGGATTTCGAGTGGACGCAAATATTTTGAGAAAAAATTCGTCTAAAATGGATGTATTTAAGCAGTAAAAATCGCCTTTAGTCTGCAAATATCCGCATTTTCAAGATTTGTTTAGCTGTTAGCTTTCTTGTATATTGAATATGTACATTATTCCCTTCTCGTTTGGGCCGGCTTCATCATGGAGCCGGTTTTTTTATCTCCTGAATAAAGAAAGAGCTGTCCTGATGACAGCTCTTTCTTATTCCCCCAACAGCAGGTCTTCATGCTCGGTCTGTCCGATCAGCCGATCTGCCTGTTCAGGCAAACCGTCAAGACAGCCGTATTCATAATCCCATAAGTTCATGAAGGAGCGGGCAGCCTTTTGGAAAGAGGTTTCATCGGCTCCCTGAACTTCTTGATAAAAAGCCTTTAGCAGCAACTCTTTATTCATGATTGTTCCTCCTTCATCACTCTGGTTTAATGGTGTTCAGGTTTAAATGTTTTACAATCTGTTTCTTCGCTTGATGAAGCTTTCTCGCCTTCTGCATGGCTGACGACATAGATGGCGTCTGCTGTACATTTGTTTCCTTTATCCCAGTATGTGCAGTTGTTGACTTCACACAGTATTTTTTGGTCCATCTGGTTTGGCCCCCTTAAAAATAGTGTACGTTTTTTAGCTTAACCGAATACGCCGGGTTCATACTTATTCAGGCTGCTTAATATACCGCTTGTCTTTCATGAATAATTTCCAGAAGTAATAGAAGCCGGGAAACAAAATAATAAAACCGATGATGTATGAGATGAACAGCGCTCTGAACGTTTCCGGAGCGGTGAAGCCGGATTGAATCGTGACATCAGGGTAGATCATATATGGGAGATGGGCTCTTCCGTAGACGTAGCTGGCAGTAAAATACTGGAGTGTAATGGCAATAACGGCGAGACGCGGCTTTCCCAGACGATCTTTATTGTCAGTATTCGGCAAAAACAGAGCGACAAATGCGATAAGAAACAGCAGAAAAGACAGAATCAGCCATGGAAGACCGTTCATCATTTTCATGTATAGCCAGTTTGCTTCAGTTCTCATTGTCATCATAATGCTGAAAGACAAAAGCAGAGCGAGCGGTCCGGTAATCAGAGCGTTGCGGCGATAAACTTGATATGCGTCTCTTTCATCGGCTACATTTGAAAAATCAGCAAGCAATAATGAAGACAAAAACAGGGTGCTGAAAATGGCAAATCCCATAAATGAATAAGCATGCGGGCTTAAAAATAAATTGGTGAAATCCAATTGATGGCTGCCGTTTTGCCGATATACAACATTTCCGTGAGTGACGGGCAGCACAAGGATTAAAACAGCGGGAATGATAAAACCGCTGATGCCTGAAACATAAGTCAACGCTCTTTCATACCCTTTCGCGGCGTGGGAAAATACCAAAAAGCCGCTTCGAATGGCGAGCAGTAATAAAATAATGCTGCCGGGAATCAAAAGCACCGTTCCCAACACAAAAGTCCCCCCGGGAAAAAAGCTGAAGAGGGCAACGACAATTCCGACGATAAAGACATTTGTGACTTCCCATGTCGGAGAGAGATAGCGGTTTGCGATGTTTGTCGCTTTTAACTGTTTTTTATTCATATAAATCATCGACCAAAAGCCGGCTCCAAAATCCATGGACGCCATGACGGCGTAGATGAATATGAATCCCCAGACGATCGAAATAGCCAGCAGGGCATCTGTTGTTCCATCCAATTGCATCATATGACTCCCTTCTGTTGTCCCGTGATTTTTATGCTTCAGAGGTTTTAAGGTCTTCTTCGACAGGATGGCGTTTAAAATAATATTGCAAAACGAACACCACCGCTGCTCCTAAAATGACATAGACAATAAAGAACAAAAGAAATAATATGCCGATTGAACCCGATGTCGTGACCACTTCAGACGTTTTCTGCATGTGATAGATCACCCAAGGCTGTCTTCCGGTACATGCAAAGACCCAGCCGAATTCAATCGCAAGCAGGCTGAGCGGTCCTGCCGTCGTAAAAAAAATCAGCATCCAGCGCGGAAAATGGTCTCTTTTTAAAACCCTTCTCCATATTAAGCCGGCTGCGGCATAAACGATCAAGAGGCTGCCGATTAATACCATCCCGTTAAACAGCGTATGGATGAACAGAGGCGGCCACTCATCCCTCGGAAATTCATTCAAACCTTTAACGACGGTATCAAACCGATTACCTGCCAAAAAGCTCAGAGCCCACGGAATTTCAATCGCCCACTTAATCGATTGTGTGGCTTCATCAGGTATACCGCCGATTGCCAGGGGCGCATGGGACTGGGTTTCAAATAACCCTTCCGCACCGGCCAGCTTTTCAGGCTGATAACGGTGAAGATATTGTGCGGATTCATGCCCGCTTATTGCAGTGATCAGAGAAAACACGCCTCCGACGAGCAGTCCGAGCAGAAGCGCTTTTCTATGCAGGGTATACACTTTTTCGTTCCCGCGATTGCGGAGCATTTTGTATGCCGCGATTGTCGCAATGATAAAAGCGCCTGTCATAAAAGCAGAAACAACGACATGGCCGGCCGTCACTGCAAAGCTTTTATTAAAAAAGGCTGTCCATGGCTGAACGTCTGTGATTTCACCGCCCACAATCTTAAAGCCTTCAGGCGTTCCCTGGAAAGCGTGAACGTTCGTAATTAAGATGGCTGAAGCGGCCGCCCCGATGACGATAAAGATAACGGCTATGATTCTCATGAGAGGTGTCAAGCGGTCTGCCGCATATACATAAATGGACATGAACAAAGCCTCGATAAAAAATGCGTAAATTTCGATTTGAAAAGGCAGTGACATCACTTTTCCGATCACTTCCATGAATCCAGGCCAAAGAAGCGCCAGCTGTGTTCCTGCAATGGTTCCGGTCGGGATCGCAACTCCCAGCAAAACGGCTTGCGCCTTTGTCCATCTTTTAGCCATAATGCCGTAATGGGGATCTTTTGTTTTTTGATAAATCAGCTCAGCCAAAAGGATCATCAAAGGAATTCCGACGCCCAAAGATGCGAAGATAATATGGAATCCCATCGTTGTTCCGAAAAGGCTTCTTGCAAAAATTAAATCATTCATCCGGAAAGCCACCTTTCATGCACACCATTTTGCTTTTATTGTTTACCTCCTTTTTTAGATTATTCTTCCTCTTGAATATCAAAATTGTAAAATGCTTAAAATATGTAAAAAGGCAGCGTTGCTTTTTGACATGGAGAAATGGAAGGTTTATAATAAAACGTAATTGTTACGTTTTAAAGGAGGAATGGATCAATGAAACCCAATATTCATCCTAAAACCCATAAAGTGATCTTTCAGGATGTAAACAGCGGATACCGTTTTTTGAGCAGTTCAACAAAAACGTCTTCTGAAACGGCAGAGTGGGAAGACGGCAAAACGTATCCGGTGATTAAAGTTGAAGTGAGTTCTGACACCCATCCGTTTTACACAGGCAGACAAAAATTCAATGAAAAAGGCGGAAGGGTTGAGCAGTTTAAGAAAAGATTCAACATGGACTAAAAGGCCGGGGCATCCGGTCTTTTTTTCTGCAATACAATTAAAAAAACGCGCATGCAGGCATGCGCGCCAGAGGTTATAGCTATTGATTTGATAAAGCTTTTTTCAATACAGCTAGGTTTTCTTTCATGATGCTGACATAGTCTTCACCATTTTCGATGTCCTCTTTAGAAACGGATTCAAGGTTTTTCATCGTCAAGCTTTCAGCACCGATCTCTTTTTTAATGATCTCTGAGATTTTGCTGCTTACATTGCTTTCAAAGATCACATATTTAATATTGTGTTCTTTTGCGGTTTTAACGATATTTTCAAGCTCTTTTTGGGAAGGCTCCTCTGTCGGTGAAAGGCCAAGCACGCTCATTTGTTCAATTCCATAGCGCTTTTCCCAGTAGCCATATGCGGCATGAGAGACGAGGATTTCTTTTTTGTCGGCCTTGTCGACTGTTTGTTTAAAGTCCTGATGAAGCTGATCCAAATCTTTTTTTAGAGATTCATAGTTTTTTGTAAAGGTTTGTTCATGATCCGGGTCTAATTGAACGAGCTCATTTTTAATATTTTCCGCTAGTTGTTCAGCAAGAACTGGGTCAAGCCAGATGTGCGGGTCTTTATCTCCGTGGTCATGATCGTGTTCTTCAGATTCGGCATGCTCATGATCGTGATCATGATCCTCGTCATGTCCGTCTTCTTCATGTGCATGCTCTTCTTCGTGGGAGAGGAGATCAATGCCTTCTCCCGCTTTGAGGATTTTAACGTTGCTGCCTTTTAATGTATTGACGGCTTTCTCTGCGAAGCCTTCAACACCAACGCCGGAATAAATAAAGGCGTCTGAGTCCGAAATCTCCGCCATTGTTTTTGAGCTTGGCTCATAAGTATGTGCCTCAACGTTAGGAGGGTAGACGCTTTTGACGTTCACATATTCCCCGCCGATTTTTTCTGTGAAATCTTCAAGCGGATAAATGGTTGTATAAATGTCCAATTTTTCTTTATCTTCTTTTTGATCGCCGGAAGCTCCATTGCTTGAGCAGCCTGCGGTTAATCCGGCAGCAAGAATGAATGCAGATGCTAATCCGAATGCTTTTTTCATCGTATTTCTCCTCTCAATATAAAAACTGAAATCGTTCCGATTTAATGAATCCTGTATCATTGTATCGTAATAATTACGATTTGAAAAGAGGAAATCATAGTTAAATAAATTCTGGAAGCGGGTCGTCCATGACCGACCAGTCTGAAACCATTTCTTCCTCGCTCAATAAACACTCATCAAGGGAGCGGATCAAATCCGCCCGGTTCATTTGAATGCCGATAAACACAATGTCTGTTTTACGGTCACCGTGCGTTTCATGCCATTCCTGTTTCAGTTCGGGATCTTCTTCAAGTGCAAGCTGCTGTTCTTCTTGAGAACACGCTGCAATCCAATGACCGGCGCTTTGGATCATCAGGGAGGAACCCGCCTGAGAAAGAAGGCCGGCTGTTTCATTTCTGCTGGCGAGCCAGAAAAATCCTTTTGCCCTGATGATTTCAGCGGGCCAGCTTTCCAGCCAGCTCATCAGCCTTTCAGGGTGAAACGGCCGCCTTTTTTGATAGACGAATGAAGAGATTCCGAATTCTTCTGTTTCAGGTGTGTGTTCTTCATTCAGCTCTTTGATCCATCCGGCGGATTGGCTTGCTTTTTCAAAATCGAATTTTTTTGTGTTGATGATGTTGTGCAGCGGTACTTTTCCAAATGCGGCAGGGATCATTTCACAGCCGGGATTTAATTTTTTTAAGGACCAGAAAAGCTTTTCCTGCTCTTTTTCGCTCAGCAAATCGGTTTTATTTAAAATGATCACATCGGCAAATTCAATTTGTTCAATTAATAGATCGGCCACTTCCCGGCTGTCGGTTTTATCGGCGGCCTGTTTTCTTTCCAACAGGCTTTCACCAGAAGCAAAATCCTCGAAAAAACGGCTGCCGTCGACAACCGTTACCATCGTATCAAGCCGACAGCATTCGGTTAAATCAATGTCAAGTTCCTCGTCTTTGTATGTGAACGTCTGGGCGACGGGAATCGGTTCGCTGATCCCGGAAGACTCGATAAGGATGTAGTCGATGCCGCCGCTTTCAGCAAGCTTTTTGACTTCCAGCAGCAAATCATCTCTGAGCGTGCAGCAAATACAGCCATTTTGCATTTCGACGAGCCTTTCCTCAGTCCTGATGACATCCTCTCTTTTAATAAGAGACCCGTCAATATTAATTTCGCTCATGTCGTTTACAATCACGGCAATGTTTAATCCATGGGATTCATGCAAGACGTGCTGAAGAAGCGTCGTTTTTCCGGATCCGAGATAACCGCTTAAAACAGTGACCGGAATGAATTGAGAAGCCATTTTTATCCCCTTCCTTAAAACGAAATAATTACGATTTGTACATTAGAATATTACGTGATAGATGAAAAAAAGACAAGACATATGTTATATTTACATAAAAAAGCATTTAGAAAGGAATCGAGTCATGAAACTTTTGGACAATATTCTAGAATATAACCAGCAGTTTGTTGAACGCCAGGACTATAAGAAATATGAAACAAGCAAATTCCCCGACAAAAAAGTGGTCATCCTTTCCTGTATGGATACAAGGCTTGTCGAACTTCTTCCGCACGCCATGAATATGCGGAACGGGGATGTGAAAATCGTCAAGAGCGCAGGCGCCCTCGTGGCCCATCCTTTTGGAAGCATCATGAGAAGCATTCTTGTCGCCGTCTATGAGCTGAATGCAGATGAGGTATGTGTGATCGGTCATCATGATTGCGGAATGAGTAAGCTGAAAAGTGATAGCTTTTTGGAAAAAGCGGTTCATCGCGGCATTCCAAAAGAACGGATTGAAACGCTTGAGTATTCCGGTGTTGATTTTGAGCAGTGGCTGAAAAGCTTTGATTCTGTAGAGGACAGCGTCAGAGACAGTGTAAATGTCATTCGAAACCATCCGCTTACACCGGAAGACGTGCCTGTTCACGGACTTGTCATCAATCCGGAAACAGGAAAGCTTGATCTTGTTGTCAACGGTTATCAGGAAGGTCATTAATCTTTCTGCTTTTTTTCAGGCACGGGATCAACACCGCCGGGATGAAACGGGTGGCACTTCAGAATCCGCTTGATGGTCAGCCATCCTCCTTTGAACGCCCCATGCTTTTCGATTGCTTCAAGTCCGTAATTGGAGCATGTCGGATAAAAACGGCATGAGGGCGGCAGGATTGGAGATATCCATTTTTGATATATGCGGATGACCAGCATGAATAGAGTTTTCATAGGTTTCAGCACCTTTTTTGTTTTTCTTTATTATAATATAAGCAGAAAACGCACAAAAAGGAAAAGCATTCACCTGAAAACTTACCGGTAAAGTATGATATAATACAAAAAAGACCGAATAGAGGGGAGAGATGAACCATGCCTTCAGTTGAAAGTTTTGAACTTGATCATAATGCAGTAAAAGCGCCTTATGTCAGACATTGCGGTGTGCATAAAGTCGGAACGGACGGCGTTGTCAATAAGTTCGATATCCGTTTTTGCCAGCCGAATCAACAGGCAATGAAACCTGATACGATTCATACACTTGAGCATTTGCTTGCGTTTACGATCCGCACTTATGCGGAAAAATATGACCATTTTGACATTATTGACATTTCACCGATGGGATGCCAGACAGGCTATTACCTTGTTGTAAGCGGAGAGCCGAAAGCGGAAGAAATTGTCGATTTGCTTGAGGACACGTTTAAGGAAGCCGTTGAAGTGACGGACATTCCGGCGGCAAATGAAAAACAGTGCGGCCAGGCGAAGCTTCATGACCTTGAAGGTGCAAAACGCTTGATGCGCTTTTGGCTTTCGCAAAATAAAGAAGATTTATTAAAAGTATTTGGATAAAGCCAAAAACAGCCGGCGCCAATTTTCTTCATTTGAAGAGAAATGGCGCCGGCTTTTCATTTTTTGTTCACAAAGAAAATAATGCCATTAATACCTGAACTTTGCTACACTTGATATGTAGTACATAACATGACAAAAAGGGTGATAGGATGCGTTGGGGAAAATGGTTGATTATCGTGTTTTTAGCGATTGGCCTGTCTGCCTGCGGACAAACTGAAAAGCCGGCGGCATCAGATGAAGAGCCTAAAGTGCTGACAGCCAAGCTTTCGGCGCCTGAACAAATCGCTAAAGATGAAAAGGCTGTCATAAAAGCGTCTGTGCTTTACGGGGACGAGCCGGTGACAGATGCAGATGAGGTGGAGTTTGAATACTGGAAGGCGGGGAGCAAAGAAGAGAGCCAGCTTCAAAAAGCGAAACATGACGGAAAAGGAGTCTACAGCATGGAGAAATCTTTTTCTGAAGACGCGGATTATAAAATTCAAGTCCATGTCACGGCAAAGAAGCAGCATACGATGCCGGTAACCGACATTAAAGTCGGATCGGGAGACCATGAGAAGCAGGCGGAAGATGAAAAAGAAGAAGCCCATCATCACTGATGCGGCTGTTCTTCTTCCTTTGACGGCGGAGGATCGACCTTGTGCTTGTAGTCATATGCTTTTGCTGTCGTGACTAGTGACACCGCCAGAATGGCGCCTGTAATTAAAATGCCTACAACAATCCAAAACAGGATCATACTTTACCTCCGAATGCTTTTACCAATAGTTTACCATATGGGAGAAACAAAATCAGGATCAAGAGTAAAAGAAATGTTTCCTGCACAAGCTAAACGGGTAAAACAAAAGTAAACCAAAGGAGGACGATCATCATGTCGGAAAAATTGAAAACAACGGTTAACAAACAAGTTGCAAATTGGACCGTTCTGTATGTGAAGTTACATAATTATCATTGGTATGTGAAAGGCAAAGATTTCTTTACTTTGCATGAAAAATTTGAGGAGCTGTATACAGAAGCCGCAGTCTATATAGACGATTTGGCTGAGCGCCTGCTGGCTATGCAAGGCTCGCCGGTGGGAACGATGAAGGAATGCCTCGAGCTGTCTTCGATTAAAGAAGCGGACGGCAGCGAGTCTTCGGAGCAGATGGTGCAAAATATTTACGATGACTTTTCAACGGTGGCCGAGGAGCTGAAAAGCGGGATCGAGCTTGCCGAGGAAGTAAATGATGAAACGACGGGAGACATGTTTCTCTCGATCCATCAATCGATCGAAAAACACAACTGGATGCTGAAAGCATATTTGGGATAATCAAAAAGTCCGGGCGAAGGCCCGGCTTTTTTGTGTTATTCGTTCTTTTTAAAGCCTCTTTTGAGAATTGTCAAACAATTCATCCAAGCCTTTCAAAGCTCTTTTTCATAGGATAAGCTATGAAAAGTCTTTTTTGAAAGGATGTTGAAGCGCATGATTAGGGACTTAGGCATCTTTTCGCTAGCGGCCGGTTTATCGGCCATTGGGTTTTTATTCGGTACGATCGAGTATTTATTTATGATTTTAATTACGTTAATGGGAATTGAATTTGTAAGCAAAAGCTTGAATGAATGTGTGAATGATCAATTTGCGATCAACAGACTGTTTACAAGGCTGGCGAAAAAATTAGTCACGCTTTCTCTCATATCTGTCGCTCACTTTTTTGATCAGCTGCTCCAAACCGATAATTCGATCCGCGATTTTGCCATCATGTTTTATATTTTATATGAGGCGTTTCAAATTGTGAGCACGGCCCATTCGTTAGGAATACCCGTTCCGCAGGTGTTTTTGGATATTCTTGAAATCATTAAGGAAAAACTGCGGGGAAGGCCGTAACATTTTAGAACAACTGGCAATACTAACACAAAAAAAGGATGATTGGCTTTGAAAAAGAGGACATACTATGTTTCAGTTCAAGATGGAATGATTTCGCAAAGCGGGGACGCTTCCCCTTGGGAGTTTGAAATTACGGCAAGCGATGAAGATGTCATCATTTTAAGAGAGTATTTTGATCAAATGCATTCTGAGGATTGGAGCAATTTTTTCCGGGCGCATGTGCCTGCTGTAGAGTACCATTATGACAGCTCCAATGACAAAATGGATGAGCTGCGGAAGGACATTTATTCAATGCTTTATCGTCTGGGCAATGAGGAAACAAAATCATTCATCAGTGAGCACGGCCTTGCTGAAATGAATTCGGTTGATTAAAAGGAACTCAGGCATTTTAAAAAGCGTGAAAAGGACGATACCGCCCGGGTTTGTCCGCCCTTGTATCCTCCTCATATGTATTGGGCAGAGCGAAAGGTGCACACGTTTTTAGCAAAAAAGATTTTCATGCTGGGAACTGGATAAAATCACAACCGAACGAACCAATATATGATATGATGAGTGGAAGAAGCAAGGAAACGGATTTGAGGGATTATGATGTACGAATTTAAAGATTATTACCGTAATACGGTTCAGCTTTCTTTTGAAAAACATCCTTTTTCACAGAAACCAAAGCATGTATGGGTGATCTGCCGCTATCAAAATCAATGGCTTTTAACAAATCATCAGGACAGAGGCTACGAATTTCCCGGCGGCAAAGTCGAGCCTAGGGAAAACGCCGAGGAAGCGGCTTTGCGGGAAGTGAAGGAAGAAACAGGTGCGGCGGTAAGGAAGCTGACATATCTCGGACAATATAAAGTTCTTGGCAGGGAAAAAGTGATTGTAAAGAACATATATTTTGCTGAAATCGATAAAATTGAAAAACAGGACACGTACTATGAAACGAAAGGTCCGGTTTTGTTGAAGGACCTTCCGGAAGATATCGCCAAGAACAGAAAGTATAGTTTCATTATGAAAGATTCCGTCCTGACAATCAGTCTTGACAAGCTGAAAAAGGAAGGGATGGTCTAAAGAAAAGGCCCCGCGCAAGCAGGGGCTTTTTTGAATGATTACGTTCTTCCTTTCATCCATTTTCTTTCTAAAAGCTCGACGCCCTGATACATGATTGTTGCAAATACGGCGATGATCAAAAGGCTCAGCATGACAAGGGAGAAATTAAAAACTTGAAATCCGTAAATAATCATATAGCCGAGTCCTTGGCCAGATACTAAAAATTCCCCTACGATGACACCGACCCAGCTCAGCCCGACGTTTACTTTTAATGTGGAAATAATCGTCGGAATGGAGGCGGGCAGAATCACTTCCTTAAAAATCTCGCTTTTTTTAGCGCCGAATGTTTTCATGACCTTTAAATAGTTTTCATCAATCTCCTGAAATGAAGTATAGACGACAATAGTCGTAATAATGACGCTGATGATGGCGCCCATCGCAATGATGCTCGTGAGGCTGGGGCCAATGGCAACGATAAGAATGGGGCCAAGCGCAACTTTAGGCATTGCATTTAAGACGACAAGATATGGGTCCAATATGTTGGAGAGCCTTGGAAACCACCATAATAGAGCCGCCAGGAAAGTTCCGAGCAAGGTACCGGCAAGAAAGCCGAGAATGGTTTCAAACACAGTGACACCGATATGTCCAGGCAATGAACCATCACCCATTTTCTCCAGGAAAAGCGCCCAGACGGCTGAAGGGGAGCTGAAGATGAGCGGATCGATCCATGCCATGCGGCTGGCCGTTTCCCATAGTGAGAAAAAAATGATAAAAATCGCGGTTTGATAAAAGCGAACCCGTCTTTTTTCGGTTTGCTGCTTTTTTAAAAACGCCTGATGAAGGAAGTCAACTTTCTGTCTAGTGTTGTTCAAGGTGATTGAGCTCCTTCCATATGTTCTGAAAAAGGGACTGAAACTCCGGCTCCTGCCTTGCTTCAAACGGTGTCAGCATCTTTAAAGATTCAGGAACTGCAAAAGTTTTATGAATGGTGCCGGGCTGTTTTGAAAAAAGCAGAATCCGGTCGCTCATGGCTATGGCCTCTCCGATATCGTGGGTGACGAGAACGGCTGTTTTTTGATAGGAATTCAACGTGTTGAAAACCAAGTCTTCAAGGTTTAGTTTTGTCTGATAGTCAAGGGCTGAAAAAGGTTCATCAAGCAGGAGGATATCCGGATCGACGGCAAGTGTCCGGGCGAGTGCCGCTCTTTGTCTCATACCGCCTGAGAGCTCCTTCGGATATTTGTTTTCAACTTGATAAAGTCCGAGCTTTTCCAATAGATGGAGCGCAGCCCGCTTTGTTTCTGCATTGAGTTTTTTCGAAATATGCAAGCCGATTAAGATGTTTTCCTCAATTGTTTTCCAGGGAAATAAATAATCCTGCTGAAGCATGTAACCGATTTGCCGGTCTCTTTCATCGGGTTTCTGCCCTTCGATCAAAACACGTCCTTCAGTTGGAGACACGATGCCGGCAATGATTGAAAGCAACGTCGTTTTGCCGCATCCGCTTGGGCCGAGAAAAGAAACAAATTGTCCCTTTTCGACTTCAATACTGACATTTTCAAGTGCGGTTGTTTTTTCTTGCAGGGAAAAGTAAGTATGTGTGACATCCTGAACTTGTAAAAAAGACAATGCGGCCACCTCCTAGTGATTTTTTGTGACCTTTTCGGCGATCTTTGTATTGACCAGCTCTTGATGAGATGTTTGTTTCGGCAGCTCGCCGGCTTCATCCATAATGGCTTGCAGCTGATTCCATTCTTCTTCATCCAAAACAGGATTCAGCGCAAAAGATTGCTGCTGTTTATACCGCTCAATTGAGGATTCGATAATTGAAAGCTCTGTATCTTTAAAGTAATCTTGAATGCTCGCGGCGGCTTCTTTTGAGGAATGAGACTCAACCCAGTTTTGAGCTTTATAGATCGCGCGGGTGAATTTTTCAGTTGTTTCCGCGTTTTTCTTTAAGTAGCTTTCTTTTGCCATAAATGTCGTATAGGGAATCCGGCCTGATTCTTTGCCGAAGGAGGCGACAATGCGGCCGATGCCTTCTTTTTCAAAAATGGAGGCCTGAGGTTCGAAAAGCTGAACGTAATCGCCCGTTCCGGAAGCGAAGCTGTTCGGGATATTGGCAAAATCAATCGTTTGGATCAGGTTGACATCTTTTTTAGGGTCAATGCCTTTCTGTTTTAAGACAAATTCTCCCGCCATCTGCGGCATTCCGCCTTTACGCTGGCCGAGGAAGGTTTTATTTTTCAGCTGATCCCAGCTGAATTCATCTGTTTTGTCGCGGGAGACAAGAAACGTTCCGTCCGTCTGGGTAAGCTGAGCAAAATTAATGACGGGGTCGCTTGCACCTTGCGCATTCACATAGATTGATGTTTCTGATCCGATAAGCGCGATATCGACGCCGTTGGATAACAGGGCAGTCATCGTTTTATCTCCGCCCCAAGTCGTTTTCAGATCGACCTCGATGCCTTCTTCTTTAAAAAAACCTTCTGATAAGGCGATATATAAAGGTGTATAGAAAACAGAACGGGTCACTTCCGCCAGCCGGACTTTTTCGGTTTTCTGTCCGCCGCAGGAAGCGAGGATAAACAGCATCAGGGTGAAGGATAATATGGTAAAAAAGAAACGCTTCAAACCGATTTCCCTCCTTTGATTTCGGTTGTTTTCGGCATAAAATAGTTTATGTTAAATGCAAAACAGGTGTGAGGGACAGCTGCGGATTAAAAGAGGTGACATGATTAATGTGGATAGAAAAAAGAAGATTCCCATCACCGAATAAACAAGTGCGACTGTTTTCCGTCACATATTTTTCGCAAGGACTCAAGGTCAAGGGTTTATTGGCGGAACCGGCCGCTTCCGGGCATTATGACGGGTTTTTGTATTTGCGCGGCGGCATTAAAAATGTCGGTATGGTCAGACCAGGACGGATCGTGCAGTTTGCATCACAAGGCTTTGTCGTTCTTGCCCCATATTACAGGGGCAATCAAGGCGGTGAGGGAGATGAGGATTTTGCCGGAGACGACCGTGAAGATGCCTTTGCCGCTTTCCGTCTGCTTCAAAAGCATGAACTTGTGAAAGATGAACGGGTTCACATATTTGGATTTTCCCGCGGCGGGATCATGGGCATTTTAACGGCTATAGAAATGAAATCAGCTGCTGCTTCATTTGTTTCATGGGGAGGTGTGAGCGATATGGTCATGACCTATCGCGAGCGCAAGGATTTGCGGCGGATGATGAAGCGGGTCATCGGCGGCACACCTGAAAAAGCGCCGTCTGCATACGCTTGGCGGACCCCGTTTGACAAGCTGGACAGCATTGAAGCCCCGGTGCTATTGATTCATGGAGTGAATGATCAAAATGTTTCGATCGAACATGCCCGCCGTCTTGAACACGAGCTGATCCAAAGAAGCAAATCAGTTGAAACTTGGTACTACAATCCATTTACCCATTACTTTCCTCCGAGAGAAAACAGGCGGATTGTGAGAGAGCTCGCGCAATGGATGAAGAGCAGATCATGGACAAGGTATGATAAACTGAAGTGAACAGAGAAAAAGGAGGGGGATTTAGAGTGGGAATGCCAGTTGAATTCAATACGATGATCGTGACAAAAGGAAAAGAAACACGGGTTGAGGAAAATTTATTTACGCTTGAAAAAGAAGGCTATCGCGTTTACCCTCTTCATGTACCGATAGAAGTCAGAAAGACAAAGCGCGGCGATATAACCGGAACTGCCCATGCGGAGCGTCTAGAATGGTCGGACGGGCGCACTCATTTGACATACAGACTCGTTTCCTTAAATTCGACGAATTAAAAAAAAGCCAAGGCGCGTATATGACGTCCTTGGCTTTTTTGTATATTATGCAGGCGCATCCTCTTCATTTCCAAGCCCTTTTTTGGAAGTCAGCTTGTGAATGAGCATCGTGAGAGCGCCGTCTCCCGTAACATTCGTAGCAGTGCCCAAGCTGTCCTGTGCAAGATAAAGGGCGATCATTAAGGAAACGCTTGTTTCATTAAAACCGAGCATGGACTGCAAAAGTCCGGCCGCAGCCATGACGGCTCCCCCTGGTGCGCCGGGAGCCGCAACCATTGTAATACCGAGCATTAAAATGAACGGCATCATCATTGAAAAAGTCGGTGTCTGACCGTTTAGGATCATGACGCCCATTGCGCAGCTTGTCAAAGTGATCGTACTCCCTGATAAATGAATATTGGCCAATAGCGGGACCGCAAAGTCAGCGACTTTTTGGCTGGCTCCTGTTTTCCTCACTTGTCTGAGCGTCACCGGAATTGTTGCAGCTGATGACTGTGTGCCAAGCGCTGTAAAATAAGCCGGCGCCACAATTTTTAAAAGTGCGAGCGGATTTCTGCCATCGGCAAGACCCGCAGCCGTGTATTGAAGCAGGAGAATGACGAAGTGCAGCACAATAATCATAATAAATACTTTTGCAAATACGGATAAGATGGTCTGTACCTGGCCCCCGTACGTCATATTTGTGAAAATACCGAAAATATGAACGGGCAATAAAGGAATAATGATATATGAGATCAGCTTTTCAACGATCGTTTGAAATTCATCAAACGCATTTTTTAATGTTTTGCCAGGCAGGTAGGCAATACCGATACCCATGATAAAAGCGAAAATCAGCGCGCTCATGACGCTCATAAAAGGCGTCATTTCAATAGTGAAAAATCCGCTTTGCAGGACTTCTTCCGGATTTTTAAACTCTTGAAGCTGATGTCCGGAAATAATGGCAGGGAGCAGATTTGATCCGACCAGATATGCCAAAAGACCTGCAATAATGGTTGAGCTATAGGCGATGCCGGCGGTAATGCCAAGGATTTTTCCCGCACCGCGGCCGATTTGTCCAATGCCCGGAATAATAAAAGCGATAATAATAAAAGGAATGACAAATTTAATAAAGCTTCCAAAAATATCATTGAACGTGGCGGCGGTTTTGACAAACCAAAGCGGTGCAAAGCTTCCAACGATAACACCAAGAACAATTGCCGTAATAATCCTCGGCAGTAATCCAAATTTCATAGATGTGTCCTCCTGAAATATACAAATGTTTTTAATATATTATCATATGAAAGCTTTCTTTTGTTAAAAATTAAAAAAGTCTGTATTTTCAAATAACAGCAGCGCATGATCACGCTGCTGCTGAAATTGCTTTAAACAAGAGGGCCCCCGGCTTTTTCAATGTCATCAGTATTGGAAAATTTTTTGAAATTCTTTTTGAATTCATTTGCCAAAAGGATTGCTTTTTCCTCATAGGCTCTTTCATCTGCCCATGTTTTTGCCGGTTCAAGCACCTGGTCAGGGACTCCTGGAACGTGTGCTGGTGTATGAAGTCCGAAAATCCGGTCTGTCCTCATCTCAGTATGATCCAGCTCTCCTTCTATTGCGGCCTGCACCATCGCTCTTGTATGAGCCAGGCTCATTCTTTCACCGATACCGTAGCCTCCGCCGGTCCAGCCTGTATTGACAAGGAATACGCTGACACCGTGTTCGTCAATTTTTCTACCGAGCATTTCCGCATATACATGGGCCGGAAGCGGAAGGAAAGGGGAGCCAAAGCAGGTTGAAAATGTCGCTTCAGGGGAGGTGATGCCGCGTTCTGTTCCGGCAAGCTTGCTCGTATATCCGCTTAGGAAATGATACATGGCCTGTTCTTTCGTCAGCTTGCTGATCGGAGGAAGCACGCCGAATGCATCTGCCGTTAGAAATACAATGGTCTGCGGATGCGCGGCAATGCTCGGTTTGACAATGTTGTCGATCGCATCTATCGGATAAGCGGCTCTTGTATTTTCCGTATAAAATGTGTCAGAGTAGTCCGGCTCTCCAGTCTCATCGTCAACGACGACATTTTCCAGAACAGAACCGAAGCGGATCGCTTTATAAATCTGCGGTTCTTTTTCTTCGCTTAAATGAATGCATTTTGCATAGCAGCCGCCTTCAATATTAAACACTCCTGTACTTGACCAGCCATGTTCATCATCACCGATCAGCCTCCGTTTCGGATCTGCCGAAAGCGTCGTTTTGCCTGTGCCTGACAAGCCGAAGAAGAGAGCGGTGCCGCCTTCTTCGCCAATGTTCGCCGAACAGTGCATCGGTAAAATGTTTTGTTCTGGAAGGAGGAAGTTCATAATGGAAAAAATCGATTTTTTCATTTCCCCGGCATATTCAGTGCCTCCGATTAAGATGGTCCTTTTTTCAAACGATACGATGATAAATGTTTCAGACCTTGTGCCATCAATCAGCGGATCGGCTTTGAAATTCGGTGCGGAAAGAATTGTAAAAGGTTTTTGACTCTCATTTTTTTCCTGGCCTTCTGGTCTGATGAACAGCTGTCTCGCGAACAGGTTATGCCAGGCGAACTCATTGACAACGGTGATCGGAAGCCGGTATTTTTCATCCGCGCCCGCAAAACCTTCAAATACATACAGTTCATCGCGTTCCTTTAAATAGCTGACCACTTTTGTGTAAAGCCGTTCAAAAGCGGCTTCTGGAATCGGCTGGTTTACAGCGCCCCAGTCGATTTTCACTTTTGTGCTTTCTTCTTCCACGATGAATTTATCTTTTGGTGAACGGCCGGTATATGTACCGGTCGTCGCCCGTACGGCTCCTGAAGAGGTCAATACTCCCTCTTTGCGGTCAAGGATTTTTTCAACCAAGTGTGGAACGGATAAATTTAATTGAACGTTTTTGCCCGTTAATAACGCTTGTAAGTCAGTCGTTAAATCTACAGAGTTCATAAAAAACCTTCCTTTGCGAATTTTTTAATGTGTATAACATTAATGTAGAAATAGTATAACACATTTATTCTTATAGTCTATACTGTTTCTTCAAATTTCGTTCGGGTTTTTTCTTTAAAGAGATGACGCAAATTTTATCGGCCGATATTGACATGGCAAGCCATTTTAAGATAAGATATTTCATTGAGCGGATACTCTTATCCCGAGCTGGCGGAGGGACAGGCCCTATGAAGCCCAGCAACCGGTTTCTCTCTATATAAAGGATGTAAACAGCTTTTGAGATAACTACGGTGCTAACCTGATGCAAGGTGTTGAATACCTTGAGCGATAAGAGTGAAAGGCACGCAATACAAGACCCTTTCCTCAGTGAATAGGAAAAGGTTTTTTTATTGCATAAATCCATATACAAAAACTGCCGAAAAAAAAATCATGCCTTCAGGATGAAGGTACTGGGCGTTTTTCACAGGACGTGAAAAGCTGCAGCCGGACAACCGTGCAGGAGAAGACTTGAGCTGCATCTGCAGAAGGGGAATACCGGCGCAGAATCTCGTTAAGAATAGAGAATATGGAAATTCTTTCAAAATGAGAGGGTATGAAGCCCAAGTACATCATGGGAACATAAGAGGGATGAGTTCCGTATCATATTTAAGGTCACGGCTGATCTTCATATACAGGAGGAAAATAAAATGAGCAAAAATCGTCGGTTATTTACTTCAGAGTCAGTTACGGAGGGACATCCGGACAAAATTTGTGATCAGATTTCGGATAGTATATTAGACGAAATTTTAAAGAAAGATCCGAATGCCCGCGTTGCATGCGAAACATCTGTGACGACCGGATTGGTGCTGGTAAGCGGTGAAATTACGACGTCAACATACGTGGATATTCCGAAAACAGTCCGCGAAACGATTAAAGAAATAGGATACACACGCGCAAAGTACGGCTTTGATGCTGAAACATGCGCGGTATTAACGTCTATAGATGAGCAGTCTCCTGATATTGCGATGGGAGTGGATCAAGCGCTTGAAGCTCGTGAAGGAGAGATGAGCGACGCTGAAATTGAAGCGATCGGAGCTGGGGACCAAGGTTTGATGTTTGGGTATGCCTGCAATGAGACAAAGGAACTGATGCCTCTGCCGATTTCTCTTGCTCATAAATTGTCCCGCCGTTTAACAGAAGTTCGGAAAGAGGAGATCCTTCCATATTTGCGTCCGGACGGCAAAACACAAGTGACCGTTGAATATGATGAGAATAATAAACCGATTCGCATTGATACAATCGTTATTTCAACACAGCATCATCCGGAAATTTCACTTGAGCAGATTCAGCGCAATCTGAAAGAACACGTGATTAACCCGGTTGTTCCAAAAGACTTGATCGATGAAAATACCAAATATTTTATTAATCCGACTGGCCGTTTTGTCATCGGGGGGCCGCAAGGAGATGCCGGTTTGACAGGACGGAAAATCATTGTTGACACATACGGCGGATATGCCCGCCACGGAGGAGGCGCGTTTTCTGGGAAAGACGCGACAAAAGTTGACAGATCTGCAGCTTATGCAGCGAGATATGTAGCGAAAAACATCGTGGCTGCAGGGCTTGCTGATTCATGTGAAGTTCAGCTTGCTTATGCGATCGGCGTCGCTCAGCCTGTGTCCATTTCAATTGATACATTCGGCACAGGAAAAGCGAGCGAAGAGAAATTGATTGAAGTGGTTCGCAAAAACTTTGATTTGAGACCTGCCGGCATCATCAAAATGCTTGATCTGCGCCGTCCGATCTACAAACAAACGGCAGCTTACGGACATTTTGGACGCCTTGATCTTGATCTGCCTTGGGAGCGCACAGATAAAGCAGATCAGCTTCGCAAAGAGGCGCTAGGAGAATAACAACCGCATAGCCGCTTAACTAAGCGGCTTTACTTTATTTTTCGACGGCGGCACGGGCTGCTATTAAAACTTGAAAAACTTCCGGATTTCATATGTTTGTTTTTTTATTGAAAACAAGTATTTTAATTTGAGCATTTTTCAAGTTTTTTGAAACGTTTTTCTTTAAATACATGTCTAATCAAGCAGCAGATCTTAATGTCTGCATGAAATTTTAAAAATCGGAGGCAATACTATGTGTGGATTTGTAGGGGTATTCAATCATCGCCCATCATCCGAGACAGCAGGCCAGGAAGAACTGATTAAACAAATGAATGAAATGATTGTACACCGCGGTCCCGACGATGATGGGTACTATCATGATGAGCATATAGGCTTCGGATTTAGAAGGCTGAGCATCATTGATGTTGAAAACGGAGGGCAGCCTCTGTCTTATGAAGATGATTCCTACTGGATTATATTTAACGGAGAAATCTATAATTATATAGAACTGAAAGATGAGCTTCTTTCAAAGGGTTATGAGTTTCAAACCGATTCTGATACGGAGGTATTGCTTGCGACTTACCGCCATTATAAACAGGAAGCCGCATCTAAGCTGCGGGGAATGTTCGCTTTTTTAATCTGGGATAAAAAAGAACAGCTGCTATACGGTGCGCGCGATCCGTTTGGAATCAAACCGCTTTATTTTACAAAAGCGGACGGACATGTCTATTTTGCATCAGAAAGAAAAAGCCTGATGCCTGTCGGCGCTGATTTGGAATTCAACGAAAAAGCTCTTCAGCAGTACACATCTTTTCAATTTGTTCCAGAGCCTGAAACGCTTGATAAAAAGGTGCAAAAAGTAGAGCCTGGGCAGCAGTTTTCGATTCGCCCAGGAGAAGATATGCAATTTAAGACGTATTGGAAAGTTCAATTTAAGCCGGTGCAGACGGAAGAAGACAAGCTTGTTCAGGAAGTAAGGGACGCTATTTTTGATTCTGTTAAAGTGCATATGAGAAGCGATGTCCCTGTCGGTTCATTTCTGTCCGGAGGAATTGACTCTTCCTTTATCGTGTCTGTTGCAAAGCAACTTCACCCCAATTTAAAAACGTTCTCGGTCGGTTTTGAACATGAAGGCTTCAGTGAGGTTGACGTTGCGAAAGAGACCGCTGAGAGAGTCGGCGTAGAAAACTTCAGCGCGATCATTTCTCCTGAAGAATACATGAACGAGCTTCCGAAGATCGTCTGGCATTTGGATGATCCTCTTGCAGATCCTGCTGCCATTCCTTTGTATTTTGTAGCGAAGGAAGCGAAAAAACAAGTAACGGTCGTTCTGTCAGGAGAAGGGGCAGACGAGCTATTCGGCGGGTATAACATTTACCGCGAGCCGCTGTCGTTAAAACCGTTTGAACGGATTCCGTCTCCTTTGAAAAAAATGCTTCTTCACGTTGCTTCAGCAATGCCTGAAGGAATGAAAGGAAAAAGCTTTTTAATGAGAGGGTGTACGCCTCTTGAGAAAAGATATATCGGGAATGCGAAGATTTTTGAAGAGGGCATGAAATCAAAGCTTCTTCGCCAATATGACGGAAATATCTCCTACTGTGACGTGACTAAGCCGTATTTTGAAGAAAGCAAGTCCTACAGCGAAATCAACAAAATGCAGTATGTTGACATCCACACATGGCTGCGCGGGGATATTTTGCTGAAGGCCGATAAAATGACGATGGCCAATTCCCTGGAACTCCGCGTTCCGTTTTTGGACAAAGTCGTATTTGAAGCGGCTGCAAAAATTCCGGAAGAGCTGAAAACAAAAAACGGCACGACAAAATATCTGCTTAGAAAAGCGGCGGAAGGCATCGTCCCTGAGCATGTGCTGAACCGCAAGAAGCTCGGTTTCCCTGTACCGATCCGCCACTGGCTGAAAAACGAAATGCATGACTGGGCCGTGGGCATCATTAAAGAGAGTGAAACAGATGCATATATCCATAAAGATTATGTGCTTCAGCTTCTTGAAGACCACTGCGCCAACAAAGCGGATAACAGCCGCAAAATCTGGACGGTTCTCATCTTTATGATTTGGCACAGCATTTTTGTCGAAAAGCGCTATGTGCCGGAAGAATTAAACCATCAGCCAAAAGAAGTCATCATTGTTTAAGACATTAAAAAGGTTTTCGACTAGTCGAAAACCTTTTTTCTTTTTATGCGGGTCTTTCTCTGGAGCATTTAGCGAGCACACTTTCACATTCGGCGAGAAGGTTTTCAAAAATGGCTTCCCAGGATTGAGTAAGGGCATAGCTTCTTGCTTCTTGTTCCATTCGTTTTTTTAATGACGCATGTAAGAGAATATGCAAAATATGTTGAGCGAAGGCTTCCGGGTTTTTTGGCTCTGCTAGATATCCATTTTTGCCATTCCGAATAAAATCCTTCAGGCCGCCGGAGTCTGCGCCGATCACAGGTGTTCCAGAGGCGAGCGCTTCAAGGGCGGAATTTCCGAACGTTTCTGTGGGGGAAGGAAACACAAACAAATCTGAGCTGGCATAGATGCGTGACAGCTCTTCTCCTTTTAGATAGCCGGCAAACGTCATATTGTCGGGAGCCTGTTTTTCCAGTTCTTTCTTTAGCGGCCCGTCTCCGGCGATCAGCCAGTGGACATCTTTTTTCAATGAAGGGTGGTTTGCGATCTTAAGCAGTGTCTCCAAGTCTTTTTCAGGTGCAAGCCTGCCGACATAACTGAGGATGTATGTCTCCTTGATGCCATACCGGATGCGCACCTGTTCAGAGGTGAAAGACGGGTTGAACAGCGAGCCATCCACACCCCGCTTCCAGATCGAGAGGTTTCTAAACTGTTTAGCTTGCAGCTGCTTCAGCGTTTCATGTGAGGGAACAAAGATTTTTTGAAAGGATTTATGGAACCAGTGCATATACTTCCATAAAAACCTGGAAAACATTTGCAGATCATAGTAGGAAAGGTATTGGTCAAAATCGGTGTGATACGATCCCACAATGGGGATGTTCCATTTTTTCGCAAGTTTCAGCCCCGCCAGGCCGATGTTGAATGGTGTAGCAATGTGAATGAGATCGGGATGGAAAGCGCGAAGTTCAGATTTCATTTGGATGAGGTTTGGAAGAGCCATTCTGCATTCGGGGTATAGGAAAAACGGCAGACTGGTGAAACGGCGGATATGGCTTGAAAATTGCGTTTCATGTGTGCTTTCAGGCGCAAACACTTTAAATGGTATTCCTTTGTTCTCGAGATAGTCTGTATACCTTTTTAATGTCCTGGCACAGCCGTTGACATCTGGTGTAAACGTGTCAGTAAAAATCGCTATTCTCATCGTTTCCCCTCCTGATGATTGTTTCTAAAGGGCTTGCAGAATCTTGGAAGAAACGGTTCGCTCACAACATCATACATGACAGCACTCCGACCGAAACGCCCAGGATCATGCCGACAAGTACATCTGACGGATAGTGAAGGCCGAGATAGATTCTTGAAAGACCGACACTGATTCCAAGAGGGATTAATAAAAGCGCCAGTATCGGAAAGAATACGACTATCGGTGTAATCACAGAAAATACAGCTGTCGTATGTCCGGATGGAAAGGAATGATCTTTTAGCGGGTCTTTTAAAACCTGTGTTTGTTTCAGCGTCATATACGGCCGTTTTCTCGGATAGAGCTTTTTAATGAGCACGACTTGGAGATGGCCGATCAGGAGTGCAATGGCGGCAGCGGCTCCGGCCAGGCGAACGCTTCCCGCTCCGAAAATGATCAGCGATAAAGAAGCCAAAATCGTGCAGAAAGCTCCTCCTAAATGGGTTGAAGAGCGAAAGTAGCAATTTAATGTTTTTTGATGAAACAAGCTGTTCATACCGAGGAAAATTCGGCATTCAAAGTTGTACATGCCGATCATCAGTTTATTCAGCGTGATAACCCCCTTAAACGAATGGTAGCTTCTCTTTTATTGTAAAAAATGAATGTTTAGCAATTGATAAGGATTTGTAAAGATTTTCGAAGTGAAAAAAAAAGCCGCAGAAGCGGCCGGAAAGGTTTTTGCTTAATTTATGACTAAAAAAATGGTAAAGTTGTAGCAAAGCTAATCTTTCTGTTGAAGGGATTTGTAGTACTGACCTTTTTCAATATACTCCTTGCGAATTCTTTCCATATCCTGTTTGTCACGATCGGTTAACGGACGAATCACTTTGGCGGGTCTGCCAAAAGCGAGATGAAACGGTGGGATTTTTTTCCCCGGCGGGACAAGGCTGCCTGCGCCGATAAAAGCGCCTTCCCCGATCTCGGCTTCGTCAAGAATAATCGATCCCATTCCAATAAGGGCATGCTTTCGAATCACAGCGCTATGCAATGTGACCTGGTGGCCGACCGTCACGCCATCTTCGATCAAGAGAGGGCGGTTCGGACTTTGATGCAGACAAGAAAGGTCTTGAATATTAACGCCTTTTCCTATCCGGACAGGTGCGACATCGCCGCGGATAACAGAGGAGAACCAGATGCTTGACTGCTCTCCGATTGTCACGTCTCCGGTGATGCACGCGTTTTCGGCAATAAATGCGGTTTCATGAATAGCGGGTTTTGTATTTTTATAAGGGTAGATCATCGATCTCTTCCTTTCATTCGGTGTTTTTCAATCAAATAGCGTGAGGTGGTCAGCGTGTGGTGCATGGAAGCGGAAAGACCTGTTGCTTCGATTGTGATTGTTCACGGTGCATGTGAACATCACGGCCGGTATAAATGGCTGTCTGAGATGTGGCGTTCATCCGGGTACAATGTCGTGCTGGGCGATCTGCCCGGCCAAGGTACTTCAACGAGAGCAAGAGGACATATACGCTCATTTCAAGAATATATTGATGAAGTAGACAAATGGATAGACAGGGCGAAAGCCTTTCAGCTGCCGGTGTTTCTTCTCGGCCACAGCATGGGCGGTCTCATTGCGATCGAGTGGTTTAAACAGCATGAGAACGGCATTGCCGGTCTCATTTTATCATCCCCTTGTCTCGGACTGCAATTAAAGCCGAACAAATTCCTTGACTTCATGTCAAAGGGGCTCAATGTTGTCGCTCCGTCCCTCAGATTTGAATCAGGGATAACACCTGATAAAGCGACGAGAAGTAAAGAAATCATCGAAGTCGACATCAACGATTCATTATATATCACAAAAGTTTCCGTCAGATGGTATCAGGAAATGTTAAAAGCTTTAAAAAGCGCGATGGAGCCGACCGACGTTTTTCTCAACGTCCCATTGCTTGTCATGCAGGCGGGCACGGATTTTCTCGTCGATAAGAACATGGTGGTCAAGTGGTTTGATCAGCTTGTTTCACACAATAAGACATATAGGGAATGGGATGGCTTGTATCATGAAATTTTCAATGAGCCTGAACGGGAGGACGTTTTTAAAGCGGCAAAAGCGTTTGCAGAACAATATCTTTAATGGAGGTGCATTCTTTGTCAGTACCGGAGCATCCTTTTGGACTAATGGCTAAAGTATACAGAGAGGTTTTTCCGCTCGTCCATCAAGAATTGGACAAATGGCGGGCAAAGGCTGAAAATATTCAGAATCCAGAGCTGAAATCGCAGGCGATGGCAAGCATCAGGGATAAAACCTTTCACTGTGAAGGAGGCGGCATTATGGCGCTTCTTTCAGGCAAACAAATCGGGCAGTCGATTCGGTTTATTACCGCCTATCAAACGATAAGCGACTATCTCGATAATTTATGCGACCGCAGCACATCTCTTGATCCGGATGATTTCACCATGCTTCACCAGTCGATGAAAGACGCTTTGACTGTCGGAGCCGAGCTGAAAAATTATTACCGGTTCAGAGAAGACCAGGAGGACAAAGGCTATCTGCACGATTTGGTCAAAACGTGCCAAGATGTGCTGGCTGAGATTGAACACTATGATTTAATCAAGGATCATCTGCTCGAACTTTGCAGCTATTACTGTGATCTTCAAGTCCATAAGCACGTCGTTGAGCATGAGCGCGTTCCGCGGCTTGAGGCCTGGTTCAACGATTATAAATCCGCTTTGCCTAAAATGGAATGGTATGAGTTTTCGGCATGTGCCGGTTCAACGCTGGGGATTTTTTGTTTAGTATCGTATTCCGTACATCAGGATTTTACAAAAGAGATGGCCGGAAAAATTCGCGACAGTTATTTTCCGTACATACAAGGGCTGCACATCCTGCTTGATTATTTAATTGATCAAGAAGAAGATTTGATCGGCGGGGATTTGAACTTTTGCACATATTATCCATCCCATTCAGAGATGATGGAAAGGCTCGAATATTTCATCGAAATGGCCGATGAGCATTTGCGCGGCATTCCGCATGAAAACTTTCACCGCTTGATCAACAGGGGCCTTCTAGGGGTTTATTTATCAGATGATAAGGTCGCCGGGCAAAAGGAGATCGGCCGGCTGGCGAAAAGGCTGATCAAAGCGAGCGGCAAAACATCTTTCTTCTTCTATATCAATGGAAGAGCCTATCGTAAAATTCAAAAAATGCCCTGGATTAAAAGCTCATAAGTTCCCGGGCTGCAAAGAAAAAGCTCAAATCATTTGCTGATTTGAGCTTTCAGCGTGTCGACAAACCCTCGCATTCGTTGTCAGGCCTGCGCGTCGGTGCTCACGAATTGCAACATTCGCTCCGCTCCGATGCTCGGCCTTCCTAGACTGCAAAGGTTTTCAAGCACGCTGAAAGGATGACAAAATCCTAAACCGTTTTAGGATTTTGTCATCAATCTAAAAGCTCAAATCATTTGCTGATTTGAGCTTTCTTTTCAATGGCAATGATAAACGGCGGATCATTTCGCTGATTTAAATATTGATAAGAAAGGACGCGGGCCGTGTCCTGGTCGATTGATGCACAAAACTCAAGGAGGTCATTCTTTTCCCGCTTTCCTTCCGGGTGGCCGTGATAAACGACCAAAACGATCAGCCCCTCCTCTTTTAGAACCTCTAAAAGCTGTTTGATGCTTGAGATGGTTGACTCGCTTCTCGTCGTCACCGCTTTGTCGCCCCCAGGCAGATATCCCAGGTTAAAGATTGCTGCCGCCACTTTACCCGTGACCTCAGCCGGGAGCGAAGAGTTCAGCTCATCATGGCTTTTTTGGAACAAGGTGACCCTGTCCCGGTATTTTTCACCAAGCCTTTCCGCGGTCATTGCCAGAGCAGACGCTTGGATGTCAAAGGCATAGACATGTCCGCTTTCTCCGATGAGTTCAGCCAGAAAATAGGTGTCATGACCATTCCCCATTGTAGCGTCCACGACAATGTCTCCTTCTCCGGCGGCTGTTTTCAGCAGTTCTTTTGAGTATGGCAGAATTTTTTTCAGCTTCATCTTGCGGCTTCCTCTTTTATTTTGTTGAACCGTCTGCCCTGATAGCTGCCGCGCTTTTCAAGCTCACCGTTAATCGCATTTAATACTTCCCATTTATTGACGCTCCACATCGGTCCGACCATTAATTCAATCGGTCCGTCGCCAGTTATTCTGTGGATGATCATGTCCGGTGGCAGAATTTCAAGCTGGTCGCAGACAAGCTGGACATACTCTTCTTGAGAAAGAAACGCCAATTTGCCTTTTTCATATTGCTTCACCATTGGAGTCCCTTTTAAAAGGTGCAATAAATGGATTTTAATGCCCTGGACGTCCAAATCGGCAACCGCTTTTGCCGTTTCCATCATCATCCCGTAGTCTTCCTGCGGAAGGCCGTTAATAATGTGAGAGCAGACGCGTATACCGTGTTTTCTCAACTTATTGACGCCTTCGACATAACATTGGAAATCATGGGCGCGATTGATCAAGTCAGCGGTCCGTTCATGAACGGTTTGCAGCCCGAGCTCCACCCAAAGGTATGTCCGTTCATTCAGCTCTGCAAGATATTCGACGACATCATCAGGCAGGCAATCCGGCCGTGTGGCGATCGAAAGGCCAACTACACCGTCGAGGCCGAGTACGGTTTCATATTTTTCGCGCAGAACGTCGACAGGGGCATGCGTGTTTGTAAATGCCTGAAAATAGGCCATATATTTGCCGTCTTTCCATTTTTCATGCATTCTGTCGCGAATTTCATTAAATTGAGTGATGAGGTCATCAGCACGGTTCCCTGCAAAATCGCCGCTGCCTGCGGCACTGCAAAATGTGCATCCTCCATGCGCGACCGTGCCGTCGCGGTTCGGGCAGTCAAAGCCGCCGTCAAGAGCGACTTTAAAGACTTTATGTCCGAAATGATTTCTTAAATGATAATTCCATGTATGATATCGTTTTTCACTGTTCGTATATGGAAAAGGGTTGTTCTGATGCAAATTTAGCAGATCCTCCTTTTAGTAGATGCCATCCTAAAATTGTAGCAAATAAAAACGATGAGAACAAATCAATTTCTCCATTATTTTCTTTATTGATCAGCGTCTTGTCTGGCCAAACTATATGCGATGGAATTTTTCCATTAAGGAGGGGTTTTCTTTGGCTACAAGGCAATCCGTCGGAGAACACATCCAAAGAAGCGAAGATGCTTATGATTATGCTTTATCTCAATTTGAAACGGCAAGCAAGCAGGAGCATTTCAATGAGACAGAGTACAGCGATGCGCAGCTGATGCTTGAAGACGCAGTCAATGATTTAAATAAGCTTTCATTATTTGCAAATGAACAGCAGAGGGAAGAAATTTACCGCAAAAGGCTTCAGCTGCAAACCCTTCAAAATAATATGATCCTGCAGAGATCGTATGAAAGGCCCCTTTAAAGGGGTCTTTTTTTGCTTTGCATTTTAAAAAAAGCAGTTGACAATAGAGCCAGTTGTCTATAATGTATTAGGTGTACTATTTGAAGTAATACAATATATACACATATCAGAAGGAGCTATCTCTAATGAGTAATCAAAATAAAAAAGAAAATGCACATATGCTGGTACTGGCGTTTATCATCGCCTGTTCCTTCCTGTTTGTTCTTGCATCCCTCGGTTTTGCGATTCAAGAAAACATAGGAAATGTGTTTTTTATGAAAAGTTGATGAGATTGAACGAGAAAGAAGGGAGATAGATGATTCAAATCGATCCGAGAAGCTCAACCCCAATCTATGAGCAGATCATTCAGCAGATGAAAGAGCTTTGTTTAAAAGGGATGATCAAGCCTGGAGATAAACTTCCTTCTGTCCGAGAACTTGCAACCATTATCATTGCAAATCCGAATACGGTCAGCAAAGCCTATAAAGAACTTGAGCGCGAAGGGATTATTGAAACATTGCGGGGAAGAGGGACGTACATTTCAGAAAATGCAAAAGTCACGCTTGATGAAGGGAAGATCGCGATGATTAAAGAGCAGTTAAAACAGCTGATCATCGATGCGCATTACGCCGGTGTTGACATTAAAAAGCTGCAGGAGTGGATGACGGAAATCAGCGATGAAGTGAAAGGAGGCGAAATGAATGATTGAGTTAAAGCATGTGTCAAAAACAATTGATGGAAAAGAAGTGCTCAAAGACATTTCTTTAAAGCTTGAACAAGGAGAGATTTTCGGGCTGCTCGGCAGAAACGGCTCCGGAAAAACGACGCTTCTCAGGCTCATCCAGCAAATCCTTCTGCCTGATCAGGGAGACATCTATTTTGACAGCGTCAAAATAAAGGATCACCCGCTGGTAAAGCGCAACATCGTGTACATGCCGGTGCAAAATACGTACTTCGACAAATACAATTACAAGCAGCTCGTCAATATTTTGCGTAACATTTATCCGGACTTTGATGTTACATACGCAAATGAATTAATGAATAGATACGATATTCCGGAAACAAAAAAGTACAGGGAATTGTCTACAGGACTGAAAAAACAAATGTCACTCATTCTTTCTTTCGCCATCCGTCCGGCCGTCATATTGCTTGATGAACCGACAGACGGCATTGATGCGGTTACAAGACATGATGTCCTCCAGCTGATGGTTGATGAAGTGGCCGAACACCATACAACGATCCTGATTACATCCCACCGTCTCGAAGATATTGAGCGGATGTGCAGCCGAATCGGATTTCTTGAAGACAATACATTGTCGAATGTCATGGATCTTGATGATATGAAAGGCGATTTTATCAAAATTCAAATGGCTTTCGAAGAAGATGTTCATTTGAAAATCAGGGAAAGAAAAATACCTGTCCTGGATCATACAGGAGTATTTTATACAGTGCTTATTCCGAAAGAAGACGATGTGAGCAAACAATTTCTTAAAAGTTTGTCTCCAAAGGTTTGGAACGAGCTTCCGGTCAGCCTAGAAGAAGTATTTATCGCGAAGTTTGGAGGGAAGCGAAGATGGTAGACCGCGGACTGCTATATCAAGAATGGAAACAGCATTTTTGGATCATTTTGGTTGTGTTTGCAGCTGTTATGCTGAGTGAACCGCTGTCGATTTTGAATGATTATTTTCAGTATCAAAGCTGCCTTGCCGATCAGAAAAAATTTCCTGATTTGGAATGCGATTTTTATAGAGATTATGGGATGAGCGGTGTTATGAGAATGTTCTGGGTTGGCGGAATCGCGCTCGCGCTGAGCCAGATCGGGTTTGAACGAAGCAGAGGAACGCTTGAATTCACACTCGGCCTCCCTTATAAGCGCGGCCTCATTTTCAATACAAAGTATTTCTTTGGCACGTCAATCCTTTTGACGGCACAGCTATTATCTTACTTTTTATCATATGCCTTGATTGTTGTATTAAAGGCAGAAGTTATTCATTTTCATGCATATTTTATCGGGTCTGCGATTTTCTGCTTTATGGTTTACTCGCTCGTTATGGCAGCGGGCGCGATGACAGGCAATCCATTGGCACAGCTGATCGTAGCTTTTTCAGCATCGATTCTTCCGTATTTGCTGATCGGGCTGCCGGTAGCCAATGTGCAAATTATTCTGCAGTTTTTTGGCAACGATGCATCTTTCCTTTTACTTGAAAGCAATATGATGAATTATATAACACCGATTGCTTATCTCGATAGTTTCGGTGTCAAAGAGGGCAACATGCTTATAACGCTGATCCCGCTTGTCATGGGCATCTTGTTTTATATCATCGGATCCTTTTGTTTTGTCAACCAGCCTATCGAGCGGAACGGACACTTTTTCCTTTGGAAGCAATTAGAGCGGCCGATACAAATCCTCGTGATTTTATTTGGAATCCTTGGGTTTGGCATGGCCGCATCTTCAAGCATCTTAAGCTATATTTTCGGCATGATCATCGGATCGGCTGTCGGATTTTTAATCAGTTACTTCTTGATTTTCAAAAAAATAAAGCAGCTGTGATCATTAAAGGGGAGGAAATTTACAAATATGATCAATGTAGAGCATATTCACCATTCATTTAAAGTTGGCAAAAAAGGAAGGGAAAATGAAATTAAAGTATTGAAGGATGTCTCACTCACCGTCAAAAAAGGCGATATCGCCTGCATCGTCGGGCGGAGCGGTTCAGGGAAGTCAACGCTCTTAAACTTAATTTCCGGCTATATCGCGCCGACAGAAGGAAAGATTGTCATCGGCGGTACGGATGTAACGGGATACAGTGAAAAAGAATGGGCAGTGTTTCGTCTTAAACATTTCGGTTTTATTTTTCAAAGCTTTCAGCTGATACCAAGTTTGACGACTTTTGAAAATATTGAGCTGCCTCTCACATTAAAAGGCGTTCATCCAGCAGAGCGCAAACAAAAGGTGAATGAAATGCTGCGCCGCGTCGGACTTGAAAACCATGCCGGCCATTATCCGAACGAGCTGTCAGGAGGGCAGCAGCAGCGCGTCAGTATCGCCCGGGCGCTGATTTTAAATCCTTCGATCATCTTGGCGGACGAGCCGACCGGAAGCTTGGACTCGGAAACAGAGAAGGAAATCCTCGGATTCATTCAGCAGTTGAATAGAGAGCGCGGCATTACATTCATCATCATCACTCATGATGATGAGGTGGCATCGATTGCCAATACGAAATTTCATTTATCTGACGGTGTGTTAGAGAAAGGGGAAGAGACTGTTGAAGTTTAAGGATCAGCTGAAATTCATCAGAAGAAATATGAAGAAAAACCGCCTTCGTGTGTTTATGACAATCCTTGCGACGACAGTGGCCTGCGCGTTTTTAATCGTGCTTTCTTCCGTCGGATTCGGACTGCAAAAATCATTGACCGATCAGCTGATGAAGGAACAGGTTGTGACGAAAATCGATATTGTCGGTAAAGAGGGGCAAAGTGAAAAACCCCTTCAAAAGAAAGATTTAAATGAGTTTGCAGACCGAGATGATGTAGCGGCCATCATTGAGCGTACACAAGTGAATGTTCCTGCTGAAGCCAAATTAGGCGGCCGGACCAATCAGCAAATTCCATATGTTACGATTACCGATATGGCAGCGGAGCAAAAGGCCAATATTGACCTGGACCGCGGACGGGTAGCGAAATCACCGAATGAAATTGTTGTCGGCTATCATTTTGGAGAGACATTCTGGACGAAAAAAGAAGCGAAGGAATATGAAAAGCAGCTCAGCAGTAATGCGGAAGATGTAAAAGAGCCAAAAGGCTATACAAAGGATATTCTCGGCAAAACGATTGAATTAAAGGTCTCAACAATTGATCAGAAAACAGGAGAAAAAGGCAAAGAAAAAACGTACGATTTTAAAGTTGTCGGAGTGACAAAAAAGCCTTCATATGATTGGGCAACCGATGCGCATGTGTATGTCAGCGATGAAATAGCAAAACAATTCACCGGTTTTTTGAAGACGGACAAAGATGATGGCGCCATTCAAAAAACGTTGTCTGTTTTTGCGGACAGCTTTGAGCATGTTGGACAGCTGACAAGCGATTTGGAAGACAAAGGGTTTTACGTTGATTCAGTGACAAAAAAGCTTGACAGTATCAATGTGTTTTTCATGGCTTTTAAAATCGGCCTGATTTTCGTCGGCGTCATTGCCGTACTCATTTCCGCGATCGGAATTTTCAACACGATGACGATGGCCGTCACAGAGCGCACACAGGAGATCGGTATTATGAAAGCGATCGGTGCGAGCCCGAATGTGATTCGGAAAATGTTTTTGATGGAGAGCGCCTATATCGGCATCATCGGATCTGTTTTCGGCGTGGTTATTTCTTACGGCGTCAGCTTTCTAGTGAACAAAATTGTTCCGCCGATTCTGGCGTCCATGACTCAAGGCGGAGGGGAAGAGTTCAACATTACATTCTCTTATATTCCGTTGAGCCTTGTCATCATCGCAACCGCCATCAGCGCGGGCGTCGCGATGCTTTCCGGCCTCAATCCGGCCGTCAAAGCGACAAAAACGAACGTGCTGACGGCATTAAGAAGAGAATTATAAGGTGAAAAGCCGGCGCTATGCCGGCTTTTTTATCGTTTAGGCGGACTGTATCCAGCTGCCCTGGCTTCTTTTTCTGAGCAAAACCATTGGACGACGTTTTTCGTGCGGTTGTAGTATGTACTTCCCGGTGTATGATAGATGTGGTTGACGCTTCCCTTAATTTTGCACTCTTGATTGCTTTGAGCGGTGTTTTCCGAAGAATCGCCGCTGTTGTTTGACGGGGCTGTAGCAGAAGCGCTCTTCTCTTTTGACGCCGCTTTTGCATTCCCGCTTTTCACTTCTGTTTTTGCCAGTTTTTCAGTCAGGGATGTTTTGTCTTTCGTCAGCTCGTCTTTTTCTTTGCTGAGTTTTTCGTTTTCTTTTTTCAGCGTTTCATTCTCTGTTTGGGTGGCTGTTAGTTTTTCTTTTGCTTGTTTGAGCTGCTGTTTTAATGCTTTTTGTTCTTTTTGTAAATTTGACTTTTCAGAGGTTAATTCTTTCACTTGTGCTGTCAGGTCTTCCGATTTCTTCGTATCGGCATATGTCTCTTGATCGTTAAATGGTGCTGTGATGATGAGAAGGAGGAGCCCGCCGATAAAACAAGGATAGAAGATTTTTCTGGAAAACCTTTTATCTTTTGAAAAGAGCTTTCGTATAAAATGAAAGGCAAAATAGCCGATCGAAAAAATAAGAGATAAAAACCCGATCATCATTAAGAATGCCATTATTCCTCTCCTTTCTGTTTTGATATTCATATTTTAACTCATTATGAAAAAAATGTTTACAACGAAAAACTTCTTGCAAATCTAAATTTTCAAACGTAAAATGGAGAAATCATTTAAAAATTAATATTGAGCTTATGAAGAGAGATGGAGGGACTGGCCCTGTGAAATCTCAGCAACCTGCATATGCAAGGTGCTAAATCCAGCAGAATGTCAGATGCATTCTGAAAGATAAGTTGAAGAACAACTCTTTCAGATTAGCTGAAAGAGTTTTTTTTATGATGGAGGAGGAGAATAACATGAAGAAATATGTAAAATGGGCGTCTGCACTTGTATTAACGAGCATCATCACACTCCTTGCCGCATGCGGAAACAGCGCGGAAAGCGGAGGCAAGACGATCAGGATCGGCGCAACCGCAGGTCCGTATTATGATATGGTCACAAAGGCGATTCAGCCTGAACTTGAGAAAAAGGGCTATAAAGTAGAGACCATTGAATTTACCGATTATGTTCAGCCGAATACAGCATTAAGCGAGGGCGAACTTGACGCCAATCTGTTTCAGCATGAAGTCTTTATGAAGGCATACAATCGGGAAAATCATAAAAACCTCACCGGCCTGATGACAGTGCCGACGGCGCCGATGGGGCTTTATTCAGAAAAATATCAGGATTTGAAAGATGTTGAGGCCGGTGCGGAAGTGGCCATTCCGAATGATCCGGCTAACGCCGCCAGGGCATTTTTAACATTAAAGGATCAGGGGCTGATTAAGCTTAAAAATAATATCGATACATTAAAGGCCTCGGTTCACGATATTGCGGAAAATCCAAAAAAATTGACATTTAAACAGCTTGAATCTGCGAACCTGCCGCGGGCTGTGGAAGATCTGGATATCGCCGCTGTGCCCGGAAATTTCGCCCTGTCGGCCAATATGAAGCTGCAGGATGCACTGGCGCTTGAAAATATGCCTGACCGCTACCGCAATCAAGTCGTTGTGGATGGAAAAAACAAAGATAAGCAGTTTGCCGAAGATTTAAAAGAAGTGATCAAATCCAAGGCTTTTGAAGAAACCATTGATCAAGCATTTGCGGGTTTTGGAAAGCCGAAATGGATGACGGAATAGCAAAGTGCAAAAAATCTCCTTTAGCAAAAAGGGGATTTTTTGCGGCCGAAAATCAAAACCTGTCAATTGAAAAATCCGCCCGAAACGAATAGAATCTAGGAGGAACTAAAATCAGAAAGAAGGAAACACAATGCCGCGAACGTTATGGCTTTTGGTCATCGGGATGTTTATCAATGTAACAGGAGCTTCTTTTTTGTGGCCGCTGAATACCATCTATATCCATCAGCATTTGGGCAAGTCATTAACGGCTGCCGGATTCGTGTTAATGCTGAACTCAGGTGCAAATGTCATCGGCAACTTGTGCGGTGGATTTCTATTTGATAAGATCGGCGGTTTTAAAACGGTTCTTTTAGGAATCGTCATGACGTTTGCCTGCCTGTCAGGGCTTGTCTTTTTTCACGACTGGACCGCTTACATTCTTTTGTTGACAGCAGCCGGCTTTGGCTCCGGCATTGTTTTTCCGGCGTGTTATGCAATGGCCGGTTCGGTTTGGCCTAAGGGCGGAAGAAAAGCATTTAATGCAGTGTATGTGGCGCAAAATGCGGGGGTTGCAGTTGGTTCGGCGCTCGGAGGACTTGTCGCTTCCTTTTCCTTCACTTATGTATTTCTTGCGAATGCGATGCTTTACGCGGTGTTTTTCTTGATTGCATTTTTCGGATTTAAACATATTCGGACGGAAAAGACCGTTCAGTCATCCGTTTTGGATCACGCCGATTCGGTTAGCGTGAAGCCGAGGTTTCACGCCCTCATGATCATATGTACGGGGTATCTTCTGGGCTGGATCGCTTATTCTCAATGGTCTTCCACCATCGCTTCACATACTCAGGAGCTTGGTGTATCTCTTGGCCAGTACAGCCTGTTATGGACTGTGAACGGCGCGCTTATCGTCTTTGGGCAGCCGCTTATCGGCTTCTTTGTCAAACGATTTGCCGAATCGCTGTTAAAACAGATCGTGATCGGCTTTGTTATTTTTATGTTCGCCTACGGTATTCTGTTTGCGGCAGAACAATTTCAGGCATTCCTTGCTGCGATGATCGTGCTGACGATCGGTGAAATGCTTGTATGGCCGGCTGTCCCTACAATAGCAAACCGTCTCGCTCCACAGGGAAAAGAAGGTTTTTATCAAGGGATTGTCAACAGTATGGCCACCGGAGGAAGAATGGTCGGGCCTCTTTTTGGCGGGATGCTTGTTGATTTTTTCAGCATGCAGGCTTTGCTTGCGGTACTGATCGTTTTATTGATGATCGGTATCGGGACGGCATTTTTATACAGCAGGAAAGAGAAGCAGCTCCCCATCCAGCAGCACCAAGACTGACATAGAAAAAATAGGTAATTGTAATTACGTAAAAATGAATCAAATGAATCAAGATTATTACCTAAATCTTCACATATAATGGAAGAAACAAGCTTTTTTTCTTCTCAGACAGAACACATTTTCTGTATGGTAGTATCGAATATCATCGCAAGGGGTCTAGGGGGGCTGCTCGATGGCCTGAAGTCGCTTGACTAAACTAAGGGCTTTAGGAAGGTGATGAAGATGCTGCATCAAGTTTTGGTTGCTTGTTTGATTGGAGGGATTATGGGGGTTCTCGGGCACATTAAAAAAAGAGGGCGCCTTGAGAAACCGAGAACGACGAAACGATTCATTTACCTTGGTTTTTTTGAAGATATCCTTGTCGGTATGGTTGCTTCTATTTTGCTTGTGTTATCTGCGGAACCTGACTCGGGAGTTCAGCTTGTGGTGTTATCGATTATTGCAGGCTATGGCGGTGAAGCTGTATTGAGAAGCTTTGACTTTGTCAGAGAACAGCAGGCAAATGTACAGAACTCCGAACGGCAAAACAAATCTCCACACGATTAAGATCCTCACTCTTACCCTTTTTTCAGCACATTCCCATTGTATACAAACCTGCTTGCACTTATGAACAGAATTCTATAAAATACAAATAAGATTACGGTTACGGCAAGAACAGTGAAGAGGAGCAGTAAGAAGCCCATTTTGTTTAAAGAGAGTTGACGGCTGGTGAAAGTCAATCAAATGCGCTTCCGAACTCGCCTCAGAGTTGCAGCAGTGATGAGCTGCTGCCGCGTATCTGCGTTAAAGATATCAAGTGAGTGTGCAGCTTGCACACTAACAAGGGTGGTACCGCGGGAAATCGAATCTCTCGTCCCTTTTCAGGGATGGGAGAGTTTTTTTGATTTTAGAATAATCTGAACATAAGCATGCCAGTCCCGTCCATACTTGAAAACAAAGAAGCCGTACGCATATTCAAAGGAGGTTTTTACAATTGAGTTTTGATCATCAGAAAATCGAAAAAAAGTGGCAGGACTATTGGCTGAATCATAAATCGTTTGCCACGCTTGAAGATAAATCCAAACCGAAGTTTTATGCATTGGACATGTTCCCGTACCCGTCCGGTGCAGGTTTGCACGTCGGCCATCCAGAAGGCTATACAGCGACAGATATCCTGTCCCGCATGAAGCGGATGCAAGGGTATGATGTCCTGCATCCGATGGGCTGGGATGCATTCGGGCTTCCGGCTGAGCAATATGCGCTTGATACGGGAAACGATCCCGCCGTCTTTACAAAACAGAATATCGATAATTTCCGCCGCCAGATCAGGGCTCTCGGTTTTTCGTACGACTGGGACCGCGAAGTGAATACAACAGACCCCGGCTACTATAAATGGACACAGTGGATTTTCTTAAAGCTTTATGAAAAAGGTCTCGCTTATGTAGATGAAGTGCCTGTCAACTGGTGTCCTGCACTCGGAACAGTTCTTGCCAATGAAGAAGTCATCGATGGCAAAAGCGAACGCGGCGGCCATCCTGTTGAACGCCGCCCGATGAAGCAATGGATGCTGAAAATCACGGCTTATGCCGACCGTCTTCTTGAAGATCTTGAAGATCTTGACTGGCCTGAAAGCATTAAAGAAATGCAGCGCAATTGGATCGGCCGCTCAGAAGGTGCACATGTCCATTTTGCAATCGACGGCAGCGAAGAAACGTTTACCGTTTTCACGACACGTCCGGACACACTGTTTGGCGCTACATATGCCGTACTTGCTCCTGAACATGATTTAGTACAAAAAATCACGGCGCCTGAACAAAAAGAAGCAGTCAACGCTTATATCGACGAAGTTCAATCAAAGAGCGATCTGGAGCGCACGGATCTTGCCAAAACAAAGACCGGCGTATTTACCGGGGCATATGCGGTCAATCCGGCAAACGGAGAAAAGATTCCGGTCTGGATTGCAGACTACGTTTTGGCAACATACGGAACCGGAGCAGTAATGGCTGTTCCTGCCCATGATGAGCGCGACCATGAATTCGCTGCCGCTTTCGGTCTGCCGATCAAAGAAGTCGTCAAAGGCGGAAACATTGAAAAAGAAGCGTATACAGGAGACGGCGAACATATCAATTCCGATTTCCTGAACGGCCTTGACAAAGCAGCGGCGATTGAAAAAATGATTCAGTGGCTTGAGGAAAACGGAAAAGGCGAGAAAAAAGTGACATACCGCCTTCGCGACTGGCTGTTCAGCCGCCAGCGCTACTGGGGCGAGCCGATTCCGATCATTCATTGGGAGGACGGCACATCGACTCCTGTTCCTGAAGAGGAGCTTCCGCTTATTCTGCCGAAAACGTCTGAAATCAAGCCGAGCGGCACAGGTGAATCACCGCTTGCCAATATTAAAGAGTGGGTTGAAGTGACAGATCCTGAAACAGGCAAAAAAGGAAGACGGGAAACGAATACAATGCCGCAGTGGGCCGGCAGCTGCTGGTACTTCCTGCGCTATATCGACCCGAAAAATCCGAATGAGCTCGCCTCACCGGAAAAATTAAAGGAATGGCTCCCTGTTGACATGTATATCGGAGGCGCCGAACATGCTGTTCTTCATTTATTGTATGCGCGCTTCTGGCATAAATTCCTTTATGATATCGGGATCGTGCCGACGAAAGAACCGTTTCAGCAGCTTTACAACCAAGGCATGATTCTTGGTGAAAACAACGAAAAAATGAGTAAATCGAAAGGCAATGTCGTCAATCCGGACGAAATTGTTGAGACACATGGTGCGGACACTCTCCGTTTGTATGAAATGTTCATGGGACCGCTGGATGCATCGATCGCCTGGTCAACGACAGGTCTTGACGGAGCCCGCCGCTTCCTTGACCGTGTATGGCGTCTGTTTATCGATGACAATGATCAATTAAACAGCAAGATGACAGAAGGAGCCGGTGAAACGCTTGAGCGCGTCTACCATGAAACGGTCATGAAAGTGACAGACCATTTCGAAGGCTTGCGTTTTAATACAGGCATCTCTCAGCTGATGGTCTTTATCAATGAAGCGTATAAAGCTGACGAGCTTCCGAAAGAATACATGGAAGGCTTTGTGAAGCTGCTTTCTCCTGTCGCTCCTCATCTGGCTGAAGAGCTTTGGAGCCGCCTTGGCCATGAGGGCACGATCGCATATGAAGCATGGCCTGCCTACGATGAAGAGAAGCTTGTTGATGATGAAGTAGAAATCGTTGTTCAGCTGAACGGAAAAGTAAAAGCAAAGTTAAACGTACCGGCTGATGCAACAAAAGAAGAGCTTGAAGAGCTGGCCAAAAACAATGAAAAAGTAAAAGAGCAGCTCGAAGGAAAGACAGTCAGAAAAGTAATCGCCGTTCCGGGCAAACTAGTGAATATTGTCGCAAATTAAGCGTAAACCCCTTCATTCATTGAAGGGGTTTTTGCTTGTTTCCATCAAAAGTCTGAGGTCTTTTCAGGCATTTTGCCGGTGTCTGCCGCTTTCTCCGGCATTAAAATATCGATAAAGGAGCTGATCATGATGAATTTTTCCGATTTTTCCGCCGTGCAGATCAGAATCGCACGTCCTACAAACCGTCTTGGCGACATCATTGTTTTTTATGAAAATGGTCTGGGATTGCAAAGGATTGGCGAATTTTCCGGGCATGACGGGTATGATGGTGTGATGTTCGGCCTGCCGAATGCCGAGTACCATCTTGAGTTTACTTCCCATATCAGCGGGAGCCCTTGCCCCGCCCCGACAAAAGACAATCTGCTCGTGTTTTACATGCCTGATCTGAATGAAATCAAGGCTATTTTGAAGCGGCTTGCTGATATGGGCTGCCAAGAGGTGCCGCCGGAAAATCTGTATTGGAAAGACAAAGGGGCAACGATCGAAGATCCTGACGGATGGCGGATCGTTCTGATGAATACCGCGGGAATATAATATTCCCTTTATGCCGCCTGTTCCCATTCCTTCGCCTGCCTGCGGACAATCTCTACGAAAGCTGTCATTGCAGGAGAAAGCCATTTGTTTTTATGATAAGACATTTGTGTTGAAAAAAGGGCATCCCGGACCATGGTGCCCTGGAGCTTCCCTTCGCTGATTTCAGAACGCGTTGTGATCAGAGGGAGAAGTGAGACACCCAAACCGCACATCACGCATTGTTTTATCGCTTCTACACTCCAAAACTCCATCGTATGATCGGTGATGACACCCTGTTGATGCAGAAAGTCTTCAAAAAAATCACGGTAGCTGCAGCCGTGTTCCGTGTATAAAAACGTTTCGTTTGCGGTAAAAGCCAAATCATCAAAGCCTGTCTGCCCAGATGGATGCTCCTTTGGAAAGACGAACACCATTGGTTCTGTAACTAGCTTTTCAATATGAAGGTCATCTTCCTTCCGTTCCTTGTCTAATAAAAAAGCGACATCAATTTTGCCCTGCTTCAATTCATCCCTCAGCTGCCAGCATGTCGAAGACTTTAATGTCACCGTAACCTGAGGATACTTGTTCGTGAATTCATGAAGAATAGTAGGCAGTCTGTACACGGTTAAAGATTCGGATGCACCGATGATAAGGTTTCCTGACGGCTCTTGGTCGTTTTCGGGAATGTGCCGCGCTTTTTCATACAGTTCTATCATTTCTGTTGCATAAGGGAGAAGGTGTTTCCCCGCTTCTGTCAGCAGCATCTTTTTCCCCAGCCGGTAGAATAAAGGCTTTCTTAATTCTTGTTCAATCGCCTGGATATGCGATGTCACGGTTGACTGCGCATATCCCAAATAATCGGCTGCCCGGGTATAGCCGCCGATTTCTACAATTGTTTTGAATGTTTTCAAGTTCCGGATCTCCATCTCAATCCATCTCCTTTTTTATTTTAAATCGAAAAATCCGAAGTTCTGGATCAATAATATCTATTTTACTGATTAAACAAACAAGATTACAATCATTTTATATTGTTTCTGGAAAGGATTGTACTTGTATGAGAAAGAAAAAGCTTGGGCCTTTATTGTTAAGCGGTTTAATGACAGGGCCTATTTTAGGGTCGGGAATCATCCTTTTGCCGCCGATGATTCATAAGATAGCGGGGGATTACGCGATTTTTGCGTGGCTGTTGATGATGGGAATCGGTTTTTTATTTGCCTGGGTCTTTGCAAGATTAAGCGTCAAGTACCCGAATGATGCAGGTGTCGCCTATGCGGCTGAAAAAGCGTTCGGCACTCGGATAAGAAATCTTTCAGTCTTTTATTTTATCATTGCCGCCAGCTTCGGCCCCGCCGCAGTGTTAATGACGGCAAGCGAATATATTCATTCGCTTACAGGCGATTTTGCAGTCTCTGCCGAAGTGTATGGTTTTCTGCTCTTCATAATTTGCATGATTGTCCTGTGCTTTAATATTTCATTTGTAGGGATGGTTTCCTTCATCTTTTCAACTGCGGCGGCTCTTGTTCTGTTTGGAAGCAGTGTGGCATCTGTTCCTTATTTCAGGGAGGGTCCGCTAGTGGAAGGGACATTTCAGTTTGCCGATTTTGGCTGGGGATTGCTTCTGCTGTTCTGGGCGCTGGTCGGTTGGGAAATCGTCGGCAATTACAGCATGGAAGTGAAAGACCGGAAAAAAACCATTCCCCGGGCCGTCATGATCAGCAGTCTGACGGTAACGGCGATTTACCTGGCGACAGCCGGAGCCGCTCAATGGATTGATCCGGGGCGCTTTGAAGGCGGACAATTGAAGCTGACGATGATGCTGACACCGCTGTTCGGATCTTTTGCATTGCCGGTAATTGCGGTATTGACTGCTGTCCTGTGCATGAGCGCCTATTTTCAGGTGTCCGGCGGAGCTGCCAGATTGATATCATCACAGGCGGCCCGCGGATTTCTTGCATACAGGTCAAAGGGCAATCAGCCGCTGGCAGCGCTTGGTCTGATTTTCACCGTCCATACAATGGTTTTCATCTGTCTATTTTTTCATGTTCTCAATGTTGAGACACTGGTTGCGATTGCAAACGCCTTTTTCATCTGCAATGCGCTGTGCGGTCTGGCCGCTGCTTACAGGCTGTTAGCCGGCCCCGTTTATCGAATGGCCTGCCTGTTTTTAATGTGCTGTTTTTCGCTGCTTCTTTTGTTTTCCTCGCCATGGGTATTGCTGTTGATCTTGTTTATGACCGTATGTTTTGTTTTGAACAAGTCTCATGTTTTCAGCTGGAAAAAGGTAAAAGGCCCTTTCAAATCGTATTAATGAATCAAACGAAAAAAGAAAGGAGCACACTATGCGCGACCAACTTTTCAAGCTGCTCGGCGATTTGCCGGAAAAAAGCAATATTCAAGCGAATATCCTTAAAATGGAGGAAAAGGAGTCATTCATTGTTGAAACACTTCTTCTCGAATTAAACGGGATTGAACCTGTGCCGGCTTATTTGGCAAAGCCGAAAAGTGCAAAAGGCAGACTCCCTGCCGTACTTTATTGCCATTCCCACGGCGGGCATTATGAAAGGGGAAAGAAAGAGCTTGTAGAAGGAGCGGAGTACTTGCAATCGCCGCCATTTGCGGATGAGCTGACATCCTTGGGATTTGCTGCACTTGCCATTGACCACTGGGCTTTCGGCGACAGGCGTGGAAAAACCGAAAGCGAGACATTTAAAGAAATGCTTTGGACAGGCCGGGTGATGTGGGGGATGATGGTGTACGACAGCATCCGGGCTCTTGACTATCTTGAAACACGGGACGATATAGACAAAAGCCGGATGGCCGCGCTCGGGATGTCAATGGGAGGTTTGATGGCCTGGTGGACAGCGGCGTTGGATGAGCGCATCAGCGTCTGTGTCGATATGTGCGGGCAGGTAGACAGCGAAACATTAATCAAAACGCAAAACTTGGATCGTCACAATCTTTATTCATATGTGCCGGGGCTGGTCAAACATTTTTCTACTGCGCAGATCCAGAGCCTGATCGCCCCAAGGCCTCATTTAAGCTTGGTCGGAACGGCTGATAAGCTGACTCCTGCAATGGGCGTTGACATCATTGAAGAAAGACTGTCATTTGTGTATAAAGAAAAAAACGCGGGTGAATGCTATGAAGTGTTTCGCTCTGATTCAGGGCATATAGAAACGGCCGTGATGAGACATCAAGCGCTTGGCTTTTTAAAAGCGCGGCTGTGAACAGGAGGACTGAAGTGCAGTGAAAAAAGTGATGATCATCGGAGGAAACGGGACGGTCGGACGCGTATTGGCCAATGGGCTGTCAGATGACGGGTATGAGCTGACGATCATGGATTTAAAAAAACCGGATCGTGCGCTGCCCGCCCGGTTTGTCCAAGGCGATGCGACAGATTACGAGACGATCGTCCGCAGTATTCCCGCACATACAGATGTGCTGATCAATCTTCTAGCCGTGAAACCATCCGGCGATCTCCTTGACAGAAATGAATTTGAAAAAATGACGGATATCTTTTTTAAAGCGACGTATACGATTTTGCGGGCGGCAGCGGAGCTTGGTGTGCCAAAGGTTATTTTTGCAAGCAGCAACCACGTGACAGATGTGTATGAAAAGGACGGGGTTTCTTTGCTGGACAGGCAGATCAAAACGGATGACTACCCGCAGTCCAAAAGCTTGTACGGCTTATTGAAATTGGCGTCCGAAAACCTCGGCTATCTTTTCTCACATCATTCAGGAGTTCCGATTTCGGTCATCAATCTACGAATCGGTACGGCAGCTGAGAATGAAAAAGAAGCGCTGCATGTGAAACCAAGAACGACAAAAACGCTGTTGTCTCATATAGACCTCATCGGCATTTTTAAAGCCGCGATTGAATCCGGCAAAATATATGGTACATATTACGCTGTCAGCGACAATCCTGAGAGGCCGTGGTCGATTGCTTCCGCCATCAAGGAATTGGGATACAAGCCTAAAATCAACACGTCAGACCTTCTGTAGCGGAGATTGACATATCATTTTCTAAGGTTATAATCCTATTCTCCGTTATCCTGCCCCTGCTTAAAAAATGATTATAGACGCTCCCTCCTCTGTTTGCTACATTTTAGACACGATATCGTAATTTTTTGACAGCGCTTACAAGGAGGGGTGAAATGTCGATCAGACATTCTGCGGGAAGCCGCATGTTTGACATATTGAATTATGCATTTTTAACAGGATTCGGATTGGTTTGTGTACTGCCGTTTATCCATGTCATAGCCGCCTCTTTTGCGACAGTGGAAGAGGTCATTTCGAAAAAGTTCATATTAATCCCGACAACTTTTTCGCTTGATGCGTACAGGTATATCTTTTCAACTGATATTGTGTACAGAAGCTTGATCATTTCGATCCTTGTGACAGCGGCGGGGACGGCGGTCAGCATGTTTCTTTCCTCTCTGATGGCCTACGGATTATCGAGAAAAGAACTGATGGGCAGGCGGGTGCTGATGTTTTTAGTGGTCTTTACGATGCTGTTCAGCGGCGGCATGATCCCGACGTTTCTCGTCGTAAAATCACTTGGACTCTTGGATTCCTATTGGTCTCTGATTCTTCCAACCGCCATCAATGCGTTTAACTTGATCATTTTAAAGAACTTTTTTCAAAACATACCGGCCAGTTTGGAAGAGTCGGCGAAAATCGACGGCTGTAATGATCTAGGGATTTTCTTCCGGATCATCCTGCCATTGTCCTTGCCGGCGATTGCCACGATTTCGCTGTTTTATGCCGTCACTTATTGGAACACGTATATGCAGGCGATCCTGTATTTGAGTGATGCGACGAAGTGGCCGATACAGGTTCTGCTTCGGCAGATCGTTATTGTATCAAGCGGTATGCAAGGTGATATGACGGAAATGGGGGCGGCTTCTGCACCTCCTGAACAAACGATTAAAATGGCGGTCATTGTCGTTGCGACCATACCGGTGCTGCTCGTATATCCGTTTATTCAAAAGCACTTTGCAAAGGGTGCATTATTAGGATCTATAAAAGGATGAAAACGGAGGGGACAATAATGGGGAAAAAATGGCTGATCCCGATTTTTGCGTTCATGCTTTTCGCGGGCGGATTGTTGGGCTGTTCGAATAACGGAGCGGACCAGGCTTCTTCAAAGAAGGAGAAAGTCGATCTGGACTCTCCTTTGGACTTGAGCTGGATGGTGATTCTCTACCATCAGCAGCCGCCGAAGGACACGGCGATTAAGAAAATTGAAGAGCTTACAAATACAAAGCTTGATTTAATGTGGGTGCCTGATGCGGTAAAAGAAGACCGCTTAAATTCCGCACTAGCTGCCGGCAATCTGCCAAAGGTCGTCACCATCCAGGACATCAAAAATTCATCTGTCATGAATGCTTTCAGATCAGGGATGTTTTGGGAAGTCGGCCCTTATGTAAAGGATTATCCGAATTTGAGCAAAATGAATAAGCTGATCAACAAAAATGCATCAATAGACGGAAAACTTTATGGCATCTACAGAGAGCGCCCTTTATCAAGACAGGGCATCGTCATCCGTAAAGACTGGCTTGATAACTTGGGTCTTGATATGCCGAAAACGCTCGATGAGTTGTATGAAACGGCAAAGGCGTTCACAGAAAAAGACCCTGATCAAAACGGGAAGCAGGATACAATCGGATTTGCCGACAGAAACGACTTGATTTACGGTGCATTTAAAACATTGGGTTCATATATGGGGATGCCGACAGACTGGGAAGAAAAAAACGGCGAGTTTACGCCTGATTTTATGACAAAAGAGTATGTGGATACAATGAAATATATGAAAAAGCTTTATGACGAAGGGCTTATCAATAAAGACTTTCCAGTGACGAGCAAAACACAGCAGCAAGAGCTGTTTTCACAAGGAAAAGCCGGCATTTATGTCGGGAATATGGTGGATGCCGTCAATTTAAGAGATCAGTCGGTTGATGACAAGATGGAGCTTGATATCATCAACCGCATCAAAGGGCCTGACGGAAAGGAGCGCGTCTGGGCATCCGGCGGACATAACGGAATTTTTGCCTTTCCGAAAACAAGCGTCAAAACCGAGAAAGAGTTAAAACGGATTTTAGCCTTTTTTGATCGAATCGCGGAGGAGGATGTATACAGCCTGATGACATACGGCATCGAAGGCGTTCACTACAAAAAAGAAGGGGATCAGCACTTCAAACGCATGGAGGACAAATTAAAAGACTGGCAGGCGGAAATTCAGCCGCTCGTCTCCCTTGTCGGTATTGATAAAGCCTATTTAAAAAATACGGGCGATCAGCTTCGTTCAAAATATGAAGAGCTGACAGAAGATAACGAAAAGATTATTGTCTCAAACCCTGCTGAGAGCCTGTACTCCCCGGTTGCCTCTGAAAGGGGGGACGAACTGCAAAAGATCATCGATGATGCCACATATCAATTTATCCTTGGCAAGCTGGATGAAAGCCAGTTTAAACAAGCGGTGGAAAAATGGCGCTCAAACGGCGGCAATCAAGTGATTGAGGAATTTGAAGAAGCATTTAAGAAAGCGGAAAAATAAAAGAGCAGGCAATCCCGGAAGCTTCCGGGATTGTTTTTTTATGCCGAATGGTTTTTGAGTTCGCGATACTTTCCAGGCGTGATGCCTTCAAGTTTTTTGAACGAGCGAATGAAGTTTTGCGGATTTTTATACTTTAGTTTCTCAGAGATCTCTTTTACTGACAAAGTCGTCTCAGTAAGCCAGCTTTTCGCAATATGATGACGGTATGATGACAAATATTCGCTGAATGATATTTTCATTTCTTTTCTGAAAATACTGCTTAAATAGTTTGGGTTGTAATGGAGTCTGCCGGCGATGGATTCAAGGGTCAGATCGGTATCGAATTCCTGCTGGATAATATGGACGATTTTTTCGGAAATGTTTTTGTATTGCGATTCTTCCCTGACGCTGAGCGTTTCGATCATCTTGCCGATAATTTGTGCGTTCAGCCAGCTTTCAACATCTTCCAAGGTGGTCAGCTCAAAAATATCGTCATACAGCATTTTATTTCCATCCGGTTCAAACAGTTCGATGCCGAGCAGATGCATAAATTCGATTAAATTGTTGAGCAGCCTTGCAATAGCGACTTGGCAGTGATGAGGGTTCGTATTTTCCGAGCAGATGGACTCAAGCAAAAGGTGCAGCTTTTTTGCTGCTTTTTCTTGATCACATGCTTTAATGGCTTCAAACAGCTCATTTTGAATCTGCTTTGGAAATTGAGTCAGGAACGCTTTGTTCCGGTCAAGCTGCTCAAAGAAAATGACTGTGCGTTTTCCGGATTGAAGCCTGTATGTCAAAGCTTCAAGCCCTTCGAGATAAGCGTGTTTCGTCATGGAAAGGCTTGTAAAGGGCTGGCTGATTCCAATGCTGACACAGAGTCCGAGCTCCTTATGGATGTGATCCTGAATGGAGGAGGCTGCGGTTTTTAAATGCTGCTGAAGCCTGTCCAATGACTGGCCGCGGTTTAACATGATGGTTGTCTGCGTTTTGTCGATGACGACGGAGGGCAGGCGCTTCTCCTTCGGAACAGATCGCTCCACAAGGCTGTTGATGGCAAACAGGAGGACATCAAGGTCCCTTTTTTCATATGGTGTGTCCTTCAGCGTATCAATTTGTAATGTGAAGACAGCGAGATGGCTCCAATCGTCCGGGAAGCCGAGCCCTTTGAAGCGCTCTTTTGTTTCTTCTTCACTCAATTTGCCGAGCAATAGCCTCGTTAAAAAGTATTGCTTCAGTTGAGTGACTTGCTGCTTCACGCGTATGGTGAGATCATGATTTTTGTTTTTCATCTCTTTAATATTCCGCTCAATCAATTCAAATTCACTTTCATGGCGGTCTTTGCCGGCGGAGTCTGTTCCCGGGACGGAGCCTGAGACGGACTCATATAACACTTTGATCGGCCTATAGAAATGGCGGGAGCCGAACCAGGAAAACATTAATGAAAGCGCTAACAAAAATGCGCAGATTGTAAAGGTGAACCAGCCGATTGAAGTTGTTTGCTGGTAGAGTTCGGGTATTGTCGTGAATGAAACGTATATCCAATTGTTATAGTCTGACTTCTGGTATGTAATCTTATAGTCTGTATTACTGATAGATGTATCAAATTGGCCGTTTTTCGTTGAAAGCTGCCGGATTTTTTTGAAGTAGTCTTCATTTCTGATCGAATGTCCGATCATAGATGATTTGGGATGAAGAATAATCCGGCCGTTGTCGTCAAGCGCCATCATGCTGCTTGTTTTTGATTTGAGGGGCATTCTTTTGACAAGCGAGCAGGAAGGAATGCTTGCGATGGCAAGACCTTTGTTTTCCATGCTGTTCAAGGGAAGCTGTTTGACCAGATTGATGTTGTACAGGCATTTTCCTGCCGCTCCTTCTTTTGTTGCGACAAGGGCGTTGTTTTTTTCAAGCACCCAGCTTGAACGGCTTTTTAAAGAATTGTAAAGCGAGACTGTAAGGGCTAGTTTGGGCTGGTCCAAATTGTATAATCCCGAATTGTTAATATACCACTTTTTTTCCTGGCTGATCAGTGTGATGTCGGACAGGTCGGTGTCAAACGTCTGCAGTTCGTTTAATTCTTTATTGATTTGGTTATACAGCTGAAAGCGTTCTGGTGTGATTTTGCGGCTGAGTGTCTGAATTAAAGGATAAGAACGGACATAATTGGTGAAGGAATGATCAACCGTTTTTAAAATGTGTTCAATATTGAACTGCGCCTGGCCAACGGTTTGGAGCTTTTCGTTTGTGACGTTCTGTTCAATGGTTTCCGCCGATCTTTGATAAGAAAAAAAGCCGACAATGATGACCGGAATGGTGCTGAGAATAAAAAAGAAGGTCACCAGCTTGTAATAAAACTTGTATTGTTTCTTTTTCATAAATTCCCCCCCAACCAAATCTGAAAATGAGATGTTCATATATAATTAATCCGACTTTTGTGTGAATTTGTCAATAATCATTTTCTAATCATCGTTTCATTATATTAGATTTTCCAGCTTGAGAGCGAAGGGGCGCACCATGTGATGATATGATTGTAGACTACATTTTTCCGCCTGATATAAAGTGGAAGCAAACAACATGAAGGGAGGCCATTTATGAAAGGAGCACAGGTTCAGACTGAGAAAGATCCGGCCCTTATTGTCGGAAAAGAGCGAAAGACGCGTTTTTTTGAGAAAGCGCTTCAGCAAAAGTATTTATATTTGATGATTCTGCCGGGGTTGATTTATTTTCTTCTTTTTAAGTATGTGCCGATGTGGGGGATTGTCATTGCCTTTCAGGACTATCAGCCGTTTCTCGGCATAGCGGGCAGCGAATGGGTGGGCTTTAAACATTTTGAAAGACTTTTTACGGAACCGACTTTTTTTATGCTGCTGAAGAATACACTGGTTTTGTTTTTCTTAAATCTTGTCGTATTCTTTCCGATCCCGATTATTTTGGCTATTTTATTAAACGAAGTCAGAATTGTGCTGTTTAAAAAGTTTGTCCAGACCATGATTTATATTCCGCATTTCATGTCTTGGGTCATCGTCGTATCGCTTTCATTCGTCCTCTTAACGGTAGATGGAGGGCTGATGAATGAAATCATCGCCTTCTTTGGCGGAGAGAAGATCAATTTTTTGCTGAATGAAAACTGGTTCAGGCCGATGTACATTCTTCAGGTCATCTGGAGGGAGGCCGGGTGGTCGACGATCATTTATTTGGCGGCGATTACCGCTGTAGATCCGCAGCTCTATGAAGCGGCGAAAATGGACGGGGCCAACCGAATACGGAGGATGTGGCATGTCACCCTGCCGGCGATCAGAAGCGTGATTGTCGTTTTGCTCATTCTTAAAATAGGAGATACGCTCGAACTCGGATTTGAGCATGTCTACCTGCTCCTTAATGCAACGAACCGCGAAGTTGCCGAAATATTTGATACGTATGTGTATACGGCTGGGTTAAAGCAGGGGCAGTTCAGCTACAGTACGGCTGTCGGCTTATTTAAAGCCGCCGTGGGGCTTGCGCTGGTCATGTTTGCGAACAGGATGGCAAAGAAATTTGGAGAAGAAGGGATTTATTAAAATCCGTTGATGAAAGGAATGGTTTGCAATGAATCAATCTCTCGCCACAAAGTCGCCCCTTTATATTGCCGAGGAAGCAGCCCAAACAATAATGAAAGCGTATACAAATGATAAGCTGCCTCCCGCGGGACGCTGGCATTACCATCAGGGCGTGTTTTTATGCGGGCTCATTCATCTTTGGAATGAAACAGGAAAGCCAACGTATTTTCATTATGTGAAAGATTACGTCGATTACCTCATTGATGAACACGGGAACTTTTATTTCAGCAGAGATGAATTGGACGCCATACAAGCGGGACTTCTCTTATATCCTTTGTATGAGGAGACGGGTGATGAACGCTACCGGAAAGCGGCGAAAAAGCTGAGAGGCCTTTTTGAAACGCTGAATCGAACAGCGGAAGGCGGGTTTTGGCATAAAGATAAATACCCTTACCAGATGTGGCTTGACGGACTGTATATGGGCGGACCATTCGCACTTAAGTATGCCAGAGCCTTCAATGAGCCTGATCTGTACGACATGGTCATCCTCGAAGAAAGCTTGATGAGAAAGCATACAAAAGATCATCATACAGGCTTGTATTATCATGCGTGGGATGAACAAAGAAAAATGCCGTGGGCTGATCCGGAGTCCGGCTGCTCCCCTGAATGTTGGGGAAGGTCGATCGGCTGGTACGCACTTGCACTTAGCGATATGATCGAGCTGCTTCCGCAAGATCACGGAACGAGGCAGGAGTGGACGGGCGCACTTCAAGAAATGGTCAAAAACCTGGCCGATTTTCAAGATGAGGAAACAGGGTTATGGTATCAAGTCGTTGATAAAGGTGAACGGGAAGACAACTGGCTTGAAAGCTCTTGTTCATGTTTGTATGTATACGCGATGGCCAAAGGGGTCCGCATGGGCTATATTGATCCATCATATATTGAAAAGGCTTTAAAAGCCTACAAGGGACTGTTGGCAGAAAAAATCGAGTTCAATCCTGGAGAAGGCCTGTTTTTAAAAGATATTTGCGTCGGAACATCGGCAGGGACGTATGAATATTATGTCGGCCGGGAAAAAAGCATCAATGATCTGCACGGAGTCGGAGCCTTGATCATGGCGCTGGCAGAGCTGGAAAAAAGCGCCCGGCATTATGGCGGAGGAGACAGGTGAAAAAGCTTGCTTTGCCTCTCTTGATGGCCATTGCCGTTCTGCTTCTTTCTTCTTGCGGAAAAGGCGAGACAGCAGGGACAGATGTTTTTGTATTTTCCGACGCGAATAGAGAAGTAAAGGAGAACATAGAGAAAGCTGCCGGGAAGGAGCGGCTGAACGTCACGGTTTACCCGGCTTCCCCCGAAAAGCTGCTTGTTGAAATCGCGGCAAAAGAAGGAGATCTGTTCATCGTTCCAGAAGACATGTTTGAACCTTTTTACGATCCCGAAGGACTTCTGCCGCTGGAGGCTGATCAGGAGGGCCGCAAAACATACAGCGCTCCCGGCAAGAACGGCGAAAAGCGGCTGTACGCCGCCGTCATCAAAAAAGGGGTAAAACATCTGAACGGCTACACGTTTACGCTAAACACAGATATGGCTGCTTTTATTCCGATTTATGCAAAGAAAACCGCTGAAGCGATGGAACTCATTCGGTTGCTTCAGGGGCAATGAACAGAGGGGTGCCAATGAAAAAGTATGCGATATGCGGGCTGAGCGGCCGCGCATTCAACATGTTTATCAAGCCTTTTCTCGATAAGTATCACAAGGAGCACTCGATCGCCGCGCTTTTGGATGACGATCCGCTCAGGGAAGCCGTCTGCAAAAACAGGTTTCCCGAGCTGTGTTCGATCCCGTTTTTTCAAGCTGAAGCGTTTGCTGATATGATCGAAGAGGTCAAGCCTGACGCCGTGATTGTGGCGGGGCGCGATGATACACATGTCCGCTATATTTTGGGCGCTTTGAAAAAGAATATAGATGTGGTGACCGAAAAGCCGATGGTGACCACAGTGAAAGATGCCGCGGCTGTATTGGAAGCCGAGAAAGCAAGCGAAGGCAAAGTGACCGTCACCTTTAATTACCGCTATAATCCCTACCACCGCAAAATAAAAGAGATGATTCTCGAAGGAAAGCTCGGCAGAATCACGTCTGTTGATCTGAACTGGTATATTGATACGTACCACGGAGCGAGCTATTTTAAACGCTGGAACAGAATGAGGAAGTATTCCGGCGGGCTTTCCGTCCACAAATCTACCCATCACTTCGACCTCGTCAATTGGTGGCTTGATCAAAAACCTCAGGAAGTCTTTGCCTATGGCCGCTTGAATTATTACGGGCCTGACGGCGAAATGAATCCAAAAAAAGGAGAAGCACGCCATTGCGGAACATGCCATGTCAAAACGAAATGCCGCTATTTTATGAGATGGCAAGCAGGCGACCCTGAGGATGACCACATCAAGGTAAACGAAAACCAGCATCCGCTATATACCGGCTACAGGCCTGACGCATGTATATTCGATGAGGAAATTGACATCGAAGACACGTACGCTGCCGTTTTGAAATATGATGGGGGCGTATTATTAAACTATTCCGTGCTCTTTTCTGCTCCATATGAAGGCTACCGCCTTGCCATAAACGGCACGAAAGGAAGGCTGGAAACGAAAGAATACCACGCACCGGGAAGAGTTCCTTTTGAAGTGCAGGAGCAAACGATCGAATATTTTCCGTTGTTTGAGTCCAAAGAAACGATTCGCGTCGTCCGGCAGCCGGGCGGACACGGCGGCGGAGATCCCTTGCTTTTGGAGGAGCTGTTTTCGGGCAAAGATCCTTTAAGAGATTATGATATTCTGGCCGGCGCTGAAGCAGGCGCCTATTCGATTGCAGCGGGTGAAGGAGTGTGGCGCTCCATCAAGGAAAAAAGGCCGATCGGGATCGAAGAACTTCTTCATTCCCGGCAATACACCTAAAAGGGGGCAAATCACGTGGAACAAGGTGTCTCCATGGGAAGAGTGCTGAGCTTTTGCGAGTGGGTCATGAGATTTGCTTATACCAACCTGCTATGGTTTGTGTTTATGCTTCTAGGCCTCGGTGTTCTCGGTTTTATGCCGGCGACCGCCGCTTTATTTGCCGTGATGAGAAAATGGGTGATGGGCCGGTCTGACATCCCGGTTTTCCAAACATTTTGGCAGGCCTACCGCGGAGAATTCTTTCGGTCTAATGTCATCGGACTTATATTGCTGGCCGTTGGAACGATTATTTATATTGATCTGGCATTTATTTATCCGGAAAATATCTATTTGCACATCCTTCGTTTTGTCATTATGGTATTTGGATTTTTGTTTTTGATTATGCTGTTTTATGTGTTTCCGCTGCTGGCCCATTTTGAATGGAAAAAGCGGTTGTACTTGAAGTTTTCGTTAATTCTCGGGATTTCATATTTGCAGTATACATTAACGATGATGGCGATTACCGCTCTTCTTTATCTCGTTTTCGCCTATCTGCCGGGAATCGTTCCCTTTTTCAGCGTCAGCCTATTAAGCTATTCGATCATGTGGCTGGCCTATCAAGTCCTGAAAAAAGCGGAAGCAACAGAGCCGCAACAAAAGGCTCACTCGGCTGAAGGTTGACATTGCACCTGACGGTTATTCCGAAGGTGTGCTTCTCAATGAAAGGAGCTGGTGAACATGAGCAAAGAAAATGATAAACGGTATATTCATTGGATCGATCAAGCCGTGAAAGACGGTCTTGATAAAGATGGGGGGATACAGTCGCTGCCTGGTTTCGGCAAGCCGCTCAGCAAAGAAGCGCTTCATGGAAATGCGCTTTCAAGCACCCTTAAAAACGCCCGCTATCTTCCCGATTGGCTGAGACTGCAAAAAGACATCAAGCAAGAAATAGAAAAAGCCATTACATCTAATCAAGGCGAAGAACAAATCGACTTGATCAACCGGAAAATCAAAAAATATAATCTTTCCTGTCCAAGCCAATTCCAAAAAAGCTTTGTCACAAAACAAAACCTTGAAAACCAGCTGAAGCATTGGAGCTGAGAAATGGGTTTCCCCATGAAAATTTTTTCATCACCATAAACAATTGCCAAAAACAATCATTTTCTGTAAAATAAAGTTAGTAAAAACGTTTAAAAATAAGAAAGGATGAATCAAGAAGTGGATGCGAAAACGGCGTACGAAAAGGCGGCCGGGCTCTTGAACCAGTGGTATACCATGATCAAGCGCCATGAAGCGCTCCAGGCTGTATCTTTAAAACATGAAATTGAGAATCTGCTTTCGGGAATGGAGAAACACGGAGAATTGCAGCTCTATTTTTATCTTTTAGACTACCGGTTCAAACTGATGACAGAACAGTTTGCCGAATCTGCGGAGCTCTTCAGAGAGATCAAACGGCAGAAGAATGCGATTCGGCATGCGGATGATATCATTCAGTACTATTTTTACTTTTTTTCGGGCATGTATGAATTTTATGAGAAAAATTATTATGAGTCGATCAGCTGCTATAAAAAAGCCGAAAACAAATTGTATAAAATCACCGATGACATTGAAAGAGCCGAATTTCATTATAAAATCGCAATCGCCTACTATCAGATAGATGATCATTTCCGTTCTTTGAATCATGCTGAAAAAGCGCTCTCAATCTTCAGCAAGCATGAAGAATACATAGATAAAGCTATAGGATGCGAAATGCTTCTCGGCTCAATTCAGTTTGATTTGTTCCGCATGAAACAAGCGGAGGAACACTACAAAAGGGCATTGGATCAAGCCGTTTCCTTTCATAATCAAAGAATTATCGGACTCATCTATCATAATATGGGGCAGAACTACGCCAATCAAAGCATGCCGCTTTTGGCAGAGGAGCATTTTAGAAAAGCTCTTGCCGTTGACATTCATAAGCAATCCGTCTTTGGAATCTACACCATTTTTGAATGGTCTCACGTCTTATACAAAAACGGCCGCAGAGAGGAAGCAAGACAGCTCTGTAAAGAAGGTTTTTCCAGGTCTGTCGAACAGGGGGAGGAAGAATATACAGCGAAATTCCGGCTTATTTTTGCTGTATATGATACTGGAAATCCGCTTGACATCGAGTTTTCATTGGAATACTTGGCTGATAAGAAGCTTTGGCCGCATGTTGCCGAGCTGACAAAAGACATTGCTGATTACTATACGGGGATGGGCGATGATGAAAGAAGCGCTGTCTATCTTGAGAAATCCCTTTATGCGAAAAATCAAATATGCAAAGTGAAGGAGGAGTTCATATGAAAAAGTCCATATGTGTTTCAGCCGTCATGCTGGTCTGCCTGCTCGGAGGAGGATTTACAGAGGGAGCCTTCTCCAAAAACGAGCCTGTCCAAACGTCTGGAAAATCCGTATTCCCTGACAGCGGACTGAACAAAAACGCCTGAAATAGAAATCGACTCCCGACTTTTGCTATAATAATCTCATCTCGCGGAATTGAAGGGAGCTTGAAATATGACAGTAAAAGAAATCACTCCTGATGAGCTGAAAGAAAAGCTTTCAAAAGGAGAAACGCTCAACATCATTGATGTGAGAGAGGATGAAGAAGTAGCAGAAGGGATGATACCGGAAGCCGTTCATATGAAGATGGGTGACATTCCTGAAAAAATCGGTGCTTTTCAAAAAGACCAATCTTATATCTTTGTCTGCCGATCCGGGAAGCGCAGTGAAAACGTCTGCCTCTATCTGGAGGACAAAGGGTTTGATGTCACAAACATGATCGGCGGCATGCTTGAATGGACCGGTGACACGAAGCCGAAAACAAAATAAGATCGATGACTACAGCTTCTTATCTTGACGGTAAGAAGTTTTTTAGCCTGCTGTCGATGGAGTATAGCAGAACAGAACGTCAAAAGGCGGCAAAATAAGCGCTGCCTTCCCTTTTGCCTTCCCTTTTGCCTTAGCGTTTGGCATTGTCGACAGAATCATTTTTTTGTTCATAACTTCGGCTGTCCTCGAATACCTTTCATAGAGAAAGGAGAGAGCGTATGCTGAAGGTTGCCGTATTTGATGAAGAACATGAAAAAGATTTGCAGCACGAAATCAACGAATTTTTAAAAAAGCTGTCTGAAGACCAGCTGGTCGATATAAAATATGACGTATCCGCCGCATGCGATCCTCAAGGTGAGCAGCTGTACTGTTTTTCGGCGCTGATTTTATACAGGAAATGAAAACAGCTCTTCGTTGCTGAAGAGCTGTTTTTGGTTTACGCTTTTTTCACCCGCGGGCTTCTTGGTTTTTGATATTGTTCCGCTTTTTTAATCTCTTTCCGTTCTTGGGACAGAGATTTGTACAGTGAAACCATCATGAAAATAATCACGATTGAAAATGGCAGGGCGGCCAGGATGGCGGTGTTTTGCAAGGCCGATAGTCCGCCTGAATACAGAAGCGCCGCAGCCATTGCTGACTGGATGATGCCCCATGATATCTTGACCGAATTCTCAGGATTCAGTGAACCGTAAGTCGTTTGCATTCCGAGAACAAATGTTGCCGAGTCTGCAGAAGTGATAAAGAATACGGCAATGAGCACCAAGGCAACGATAGATGTAATCATAGCCAGCGGGTAGTGGTCAAACACTCCAAACAGCATCGTGTCTGTGGACAGTTTTGCAACGTTAAAGGTCCCTTTTTGCTGAAGATCCATCGCTGAGACCCCGAAAATTGAAAACCATAGAAACGCCAGCACAGTAGGCGCAAACAAGACGGCAATCAAAAATTCCCTGATTGTGCGCCCCCTTGATACGCGGGCGATGAAAATACCGACAAACGGTGACCAGGAGATCCACCAAGCCCAGTAGAAAATCGTCCATGAATTGATCCATTCACGGCTGTCCGGATCATTAGGCGCAAGGCGGAAGCTCATTTGCACCACGTTGGAGATATACGTTCCGATCGTGTCCGTAAACGAGTTCATAATTAATACCGTCGGTCCGACGAACAGCATAAAGATCATCAGGACGCCGGCCAGCACCATGTTCGTATTGCTCAAATACTTGATGCCTTTTCCGATTCCGCTCCATGAGGAAATTAAGAACAGAACGGTGATGATTGCAATGATCGCCAGTTGCACCTGGAAGCTGTTCGGCACTCCGAATAGATAATGGAGTCCGCCGTTGATCTGCGTGGCGCCGATTCCGAGACTAGTCGCTACACCGACGACGGTTGCAAATACAGCGATGCAGTCAATCCCTTTTCCAAGCGGTCCGTTGACTCTGTCGCCGAAGACCGGAAACAGCGTCGCGCTGATCAAGCCAGGCGCGTCTTTTCTGAATTGAAAGTACGCAATGCAAAGGGCAACGATCGCATAGATCGCCCAAGCATGCAATCCCCAGTGAAAAAATGTATACCTCAGCGAATCTCTGAAGGCCTGGGCTGTTTCTGTTTCACCTGATGGAGAGCTAATGGCATAATGGCTGATCGGTTCAGCCGCGCCATAAAATACGAGACCAATGCCCATACCTGCGCTAAAAAGCATGGCAAACCAAGATAATCGAGAGAATTCGGGTTTTTCTTCAGGTTTCCCTAATTTGATCTTTCCGATCGGACTGAAGATCAAAAAGATGCTGAATGCGACAAACAGAGAAACCACCAATAAGTAATACCATCCGAGTGTGTTCGTAACATAACCTTGAATCGAAGTCGTTAACGCCTGAAGGTTATCCGGAGCAACGATTCCCCATAATACAGCTGCTGCTGTGATAACAATCACAATCCAAAAAACACTAGAAATATTTTTCAAAATCATCCTCACCCTTTAATTCATTTTTCGTCCTTCTTCCATCCATATGTTTAGTATGAGTTGCACATAGAAAATTCATTCTCTCTCAGGAAGTTTGACCAAGCTTCCCCTATTACCCCACAATCAGGTGAAACAAAACTCTTTAACCGTAACATACTTTTTCAAAAGGGTACAAGTCTGAATCTTGGATCGGGGTCTTGTCAATCCATGTTTGTCAAGGAGTTGAGCCAATTTTATTTTTTTCTTTGACCAATTGAAAATTTGCCTGCATTTAAGCCTGCAAGCCTTCCTGTGACAAGGGCAGATGTGATATTATACCCACCCGTATATCCGTGGATATCGAGAATTTCCCCGCAGAAATACAGGCCGTCCGTCTTTTTTGACGCCATTTTTTTAGGATCGATTTCTTTTACGGAAACACCGCCTCCGGTCACAAAGGCTTTTTCAAGCGAAAGCGTGCCGTTCACGCTGACGGTAAACTCCTTACAGTCTTTTACGAAAGATCTGAAACGCTCTTTAGAAAGGGAAGAAAAGGTTTCAGAAGGATCAATCTGATTACGTTCAAAAAGAAACAGCAAATACCTTTCCTGCATCCAGGCTTTGAGTACATTTTTGACCGATTTTTTTGGAGCGTCCTTCAACTCTTTTTGCATCTGCTGAAAAAGCTGTTCTTCATGAAGATCTGGGAACAAGTCAATTTTCAGTCTGACGCTTTCCTGTTTTTTTAGCTCCTTTACGACAAATTGGCTGCATCGCAGCACCGCAGGTCCTGAAAGGCCGAAATGGGTAAATATCATATCCATCTGGTGTGTGATGACGGGTTTGCCTTTTTTGTTCAAGACACTTAAAGCAACATTTCTCAATGATAAGCCCTGCAGTGTTTTTTGCTTGATAAAAGGTTCGCTGGAAGTGACTGGAACCTCTGTCGGGAAAAGCTCTGTAATCTTGTGGCCGGCTTTTTCAGCCCATTCATAGCCGTCTCCCGTGGATCCTGTGTGAGGTACGCTTTTACCGCCGACTGCCACAACGACAGCTCCGGCCAGAATTTTTTCGTCATTGTTTGTTATGATGCCGCATGCCTTCTGATCTTCGTATAGAACGGTTTTCACCTTTTCGTTCGCTCGGATTCTTACATGCAGCTGTTCAAGTCTGTTCAACAGAGCATCCACAACGCTTTGCGCTTTATCAGAAACGGGGAACATTCTTCCATGATCCTCTTCCTTCAGCTTGACGCCGAGACGTTCAAAAAACTTGATGATGTCTTCATTGTTAAATTCGGAAAAAGCGCTGTATAAGAAGCGTCCGTTACCGGGAATATGCCGGATGATCTCATCAATAGGAAGGCGGTTGGTGACATTGCAGCGCCCTCCGCCTGAAATGGCCAGTTTGCGGCCGAGTTTGTTTCCTTTATCAATCAGCAAAACGTCCGCTCCCTGCTCACCGGCCGCGATGGCGGCCATAAGTCCTGACGGTCCTCCGCCGATGACGATTACATCAAAATGGTTCATAAAAATATCCTCAACTTTCCTGGGTGTAAAGCCTGCAAGATGCAGGTGGGGCAGATGCCGTCACAGAATGTGAATCGATTCATCTGCGCTCTATTTTATATTATAACGAAAGATTGCTGCCTTTAAAAAAGGATAAGTCAAGTTCTGTTAAAATTTAGCCAAGTTATTATTACCTAGGTAAAGCACCTGTGTGTTAAAATAGAAAAGTTGAATCTACTGAAGAAAAATGGTGATTAGGAACATGTCAAGCAAACTGTTAAGAGGCACGTTTATATTAACGCTTGGTACCTATATTTCAAGAATCCTCGGAATGATCTATTTGATTCCGTTCGGAGCTATGGTCGGTGCCACCGGCGGTGCCCTGTTCCAATATGGTTATAATCAATATACGATTTTTTTAAGCATTGCCACAATGGGTTTTCCGGCGGCCGTGTCCAAGTTTGTTTCAAAATATAATTCGATGGGTGACTATGAAACAACGAGAAAGATGCTGCGCGCCGGAATGTCGATGATGCTCGTCACGGGAATCGTCGCTTTCTCCATTCTTTATTTGTCCGCCCCGTTTTTTGCGGAGGTGGCCCTCGGCGGTTCAGAAAACAACGGACTGACGATTGAACATGTTGTTTACGTTATCCGCATGGTCAGCCTGGCCTTGCTTGTTGTGCCGATATTAGCCCTTGTGCGGGGATTTTTCCAAGGCCACCAGATGATGGGGCCGACAGCCGTTTCTCAGGTTGTTGAACAGCTGGCCAGAATCGTCTTTCTCCTTACTGCGACTTATTTGGTCATGAAAGTGTTAAACGGCGGACTTGTAGTAGCCATCGGCTATGCGACTTTCGCCGCCTTAGTCGGCGCCTTTGCAGGGCTTTTCACTCTTTATTTTTCCTGGCAGAAAAGGAAAGGAGCACTTCTGGCCCTGAAGCCGAACCTCGTTCCGCCGTCAAATATTACGCACAGGGAAATGTTTAAGGAACTGTTCAGCTATGCTGCCCCTTATGTCTTTGTCGGGCTGGCGATCCCGCTTTATCAATATATTGATACGAATACGTTTAACAAGGCGATGATTGCAGCCGGTTATGAAAACATCAGCCAAGACCTATTGGCGATCGTAACGCTGTATATTCCTAAGCTCGTCATGATCCCGGTGTCTCTTGCGACAGCTTTCGGGCTGACATTGATACCTGCGGTGACTGAAAACTTTACCAACAAAGATTTCCCTGCTTTAAACAGGCAGATTGATCAGGCGATGCAGATCATCCTTTTCATCGTCCTGCCGGCATCAGTCGGTATGTCGCTCCTTTCAGGGCCGGTATATACGTTCTTTTACGGGTCGGAAAACCTGCATCCTGAAATGGGACAAGACATCCTGTTCTGGTATGCACCTGTCGCGCTGTTATTTTCGCTTTTCACCGTCAATGCCGCGATTTTGCAAGGTGTCAACAAGCAGAAATTTGCGGTTGTCAGTCTGATGATCGGAATCGTCATCAAAATCGCCCTAAACGTGCCTTTAATCAAGCTGCTTCAGGGCAGCGGATCGATTTTGGCCACGGCTCTCGGCTATTCGGCATCGCTGGTGTACGGCTTCATTATGATCAAACGGCATGCCGGCTATTCATATCGAAAGTTATTGAAAAGGTTTTTGCTGATGCTGATTTTGGCGGTGCTCATGGGAATCGTGTTATTGATTGTCCAGGCGTTTCTCGGCTTATTTATTTCATATGAGGACGGCGCGGTTCGTTCCGCTATTGTCATTCTCATCGCATCAGCGATCGGCGGCGCGGTTTACCTGTATTCGGCTTATCGTCTGAAACTGCTGGAAAAAATCTTCGGTCAGCGGTTAAGCCGCTTTTTCAAAAGAAAGGCCTCATAAGCAGGCTTTTCTTTTTATTTAGAAATAAAGGAGGAATGTCTGCATGAGATTGGATAAGCTTCTTTCACACAGCGGCTATGGATCCAGAAAAGACGTCAAAAAAATGCTAAAAAACGGTGCGGTGCGCGTGGACGACAGGATTGTCAAAGATGCGAAAGAACAGGTTGATCCAGATTCACATGAAGTGACGGTTTACGGCGAGCCTGTCAACTATCAGGAATTCATCTACTTGATGATGAACAAGCCGCAGGGCGTGCTTTCAGCGACTGAGGACAGCCGCCAGCAGACGGTTGTTGATCTGCTTGACCCAGAGTTCTTAAGGTTTGAACCGTTTCCTGTCGGAAGGCTTGACAAAGATACGGAAGGCCTGCTTATTCTCACCAATGACGGTCAATTGTCACACCAGCTTTTATCGCCTAAAAAACATGTGCCGAAAACATATGAAGTCCATGTAGAAAAGCCGATTGGCCAGGCTGCGGCAGAGCAGCTTGAGAAAGGCGTTGACATCGGTGAAGGGTATGTCACAAAGCCTGCAAAAGCGGTCATTCAAAAAAATGAAAACGGCTGCTATCGGCTGCTTTTGACAATTACAGAAGGGAAATTTCATCAGGTGAAGCGGATGCTGAAGGCTGTCGATCATGAAGTGATCTACTTGAAGCGGCTGAAAATGGGGGATGTTGAACTCGATCCAGAGCTTTTGCCTGGAGAATACAGAGAATTGAATGAATGTGAACTGGCCGCATTAAAAAACAAAAGACACTCTGATCATCCGAGTGTCTGAAAGAGTCGGCTGCGGCCGTATTCTATGAAAAGCAGTTTCAACGATCAAAGCATCGAACTTTCGTAAAGTTTGGTGCTTTTTGTATGTTTAATGGTTGTCTTATATGATATCTTGTCGTTAATGTTCTATTTTTCAGATTATTTCTATGAGGAAATTTTCACTTTTTTTCTTGTTGTTTCCCATTTGCCTCTGCTGGGGCTATGAACTAAATCGTTGTACGCCAACACATTCAGATCACGCTGGATTGTTCTGGGTGTAGTGCCAAATTCATCAACCAGTTCCTGGGTTGTAACGAGTCCCTTTTCTTGAATGAACATGTAGACTGATTTGATCCTGGTTAGCATTCGGTTTGTTGAAGGTTTCAAACAACCACTCCCTATCATATGATCGAATGGACTTGACTACCACAACTTACGACTCCAAAATGCAGCATGGACGATTAACAATCATTTCTTTCAAAATGATCAATAAATATTATACACGATCCAATCGATAAATATCCAGAGAAAAGCCGGAACCAAATTATTGAAAAAATGAAAATCACAGCAGATACCGTGTCATTCAAGGGTATTTTTTTGAAAAATCCTAAACTTTTTCTTTATTGATGCGTAATAAAAGAGGGTGGTGATTGTATTGAAGCTTCGTGTACATATTGAACACGCGGGATATGAAGAGGAGAAAGCCGCAATTGAAAATATTCAATTCGCTGTCAGAGCAGGAGAGCTGGTCGGGTTGATCGGCCCGAACGGCGCAGGAAAAAGCACGACGATCAAGACGATCCTCGGTTTAACAAGGCATGTGACAGGAGATGTAAACTGGAATGACACGAACAAATATGCATACATACCGGAACAGCCGAGCTTTTACGATGAGTTGACCCTGTGGGAGCATATCACAGCTTTAGGAACTTTTCTGCAGGAGGATGAATCCGCCTTTTTTGATAGAGCGAATCAGCTCATTCAACAATTTTCTCTGGAACACGCGATTCATGAGTATCCGGGAACATTCTCAAAAGGAATGCAGCAAAAGCTGATGCTCATCCACGCTTTTTTAATGAAACCGGATATCTATATTATAGATGAACCGTTTATCGGACTTGATCCTATCGCAAACCGTCTTTTTCTGGATATGCTGAAAGTAGAGCAAAGACGCGAAGCGGGGATTCTCTTATGCACTCATGTGCTCGATACGGCAGAAAAAATCTGCGACCGCTTTTTGCTGCTTTCAAACGGCCGTTTGCTGATGGAAGGAACGCTTGAAGAACTGCGGGCAAATACCGGGCTATCAGAAGGTTCCCTCCTCGATTGTTTTTATCATGCTGTAAAGGATCGTTCCCGATGAATGGACGGCTGTTGTTTCAAAGCAGGTTAAAGGCTGATTATCGATATCAGCTCCGCGTGTTGAAATTAGTCATCGATTGGACGGTTGCGCTATATATCATTTTGCCTGCGGCGGCGATTGCAGTTTACCAGTATGTCAAATGGCTGAATGGAGTTGGCTTTCCGCATGATGAATGGCTTGCCAGGTTTGTTTTATTGATTCCGGCTGTTTTTGTGTTGCTTGGATCGGTGCGGACGTTTCTGATGGAAGCTGATCAGCTTTATCTATTACAAAATAAAACGGCCGTTTTTGAGATGAAATTGAACGGCTTCATTTATTGCTTATTGCTTCAGCTTTGCAAATGGCTGTTTATGATGGCGATCTTTTCCCCGATTTTACTCCATCTATTTGATATGGAGCTTTATGCTTGTGGGGCGGTCCTCTTTTTCTATTTTAGCGTCAATCTGTTCATCATTGCTTTAAAAAAGCGGCAGATCAAATGGCTGCACAGGCTGAAATACCAAATGTTCCACGCGGGTCGGGTTTCTTTGGTCATGATCTGTGCCTGTGCAGCTGTATTATCGTCTTCTTTTTACATCATGGCGATTATCGGCCTGCTGCTGGCTGCAGCAGCGCTGAAAATCATCATCGATTCGCTCTCGAATATGACGCTGTTTTATGAAGAGGTAGACTTCGAGAATCAGCAAAAGCTCAAACTCGCAAAACTTGTCTTATCATTAAACCAGGACGGAAGCTTGCCGAAAGCCGGGAAAACGATGAGGGCGAAAAAGCCGAGACTGTTTTTTACAAAGTCCCAAAAACTTTTTAAAACACGCACAGTACAAAATGGGTACCGGGAAGTGTTTTTTAAAGTGATGGTTCGTCATCCGGATTATAAAAGACAGCTCTTTCAAATGATCGGCATCTTTACGGCGCTGATTATTTTAGGACCAGTCTGGCTGAAAGCAGCCGCTCTTCTGATTTTTGTTTTTGCCTACCGACACCTCGCAGGCATCCAGTTTGACAAAGTGATGGAGCGCACGGTTTTGTTAGGCGCTGACCATGAAAGTACAGCTTTTTATGAAGCCAGACGAAGCTGCATAAACTGGATATTTTATCCGGGGATGCTTTGGTGTTGTCTCAACTTAGCCGTCAGCTTATTGTTAAAAACCCCGTCTTTATGAAAAAGACGGGGTTCCAACGTTTAATGTCCTCCCAAAAAGAACAGGTGTATGAAAAACAGAACAGCAAACACTAATACAAGCGGATGAATCTCGCGCCATTTTCCTTTTGCGGCTTTTACGATTGGATATGAAATAAATCCAAGCGAAATGCCTGTTGCAATACTGGATGTCAGCGGCATGGCGAGGATCACGAGAAAGGCCGGGAATGCCTCATCGAGCTCTTTCCAGCGGATGTTTGTGACGGCTCCGATCATCATGCTCCCTACAATGATCAATGCCGGGGACGTAATAGCGGCGATGCCTGAGACAGCGCCGACGAGCGGACTGAAAAATAATGCTGCACCAAAGAGTACGGCGACCGTTAAAGATGTAAGCCCCGTTCTTCCGCCTGCGGCAACTCCAGCTGATGACTCAATATAAGCAGTTGTCGGGCTAGTCCCGAACATGGCGCCGATCGTAGTCGCTGTCGAATCGGCAAGAAGTGCTTTTCTCGCGTTTGGCAGTTTGTTGTTTTTCATGAGCCCCGCCTGTTCGGCAACGCCGATCATCGTCCCTGTCGTATCAAAAATGGTAACCAGCAGAAAAGAGAAGACAACCGAATAAAGTCCGTAATGGATGACATCGCCGAAAGCGGCAAACGGGTTTGTGACGATCATTTTCTCAGGCAGATGGGGCATTGACAGAACGCCTTGGGTAAACTCAAGCTGGCCGGTCAAAAAGGCAATCAGGCCGGTTAAGATCATCCCGAAAAACAGGGCGCCGTTCACATTCATAACCATCAGAATGATGGAAAAGGCTAGTCCGATCAACGTTAAAATTACTTCGGGCGACCGCATGTCTCCGAGGCCGACTAAATTGGCTTCATTAGCAGTAATGATCCCAGCCCCTCTTAAGCCGACGAATGCGATAAACAATCCGATTCCGGCAGTTATGCCGTATTTTAAATTCGCCGGAATGGCTTCGATCAGTTGTTTTCTAAGCGGTGTTAACGATAAGATAATAAAGAGGATTCCAGCCACAAAAACAGTGCTGAATGCCGTCTGATACGAAATTTCGCCATTTGATGAGCCGACGACTGAAAACGCAAAATATGCGTTGAGCCCCATCCCCGGCGCAATCGCGATCGGAAAATTTGCCCCCAGCGCCATCCAGAGCGTTCCAACGACTGCCGCAATAATCGTGGCAGTGAACACTTGATCAAAAGGAACGCCTGTGCTGGAAAGAATGCTTGGGTTGACGACCACAATATAAACCATCGTAAAGAAGGTTGTGATCCCGGCGAGTATTTCTTTTTTGACTGTGGTTTGGTTTTCTTTTATATTAAACATCATTTCCTCCAATAACGAACATTGTAGCAAAACAATATCTATAATATTCGTTATCGGGCATTTTTGCAAGTGCTTTTGACTAATCTTATAAAAGAAAGGGCGAAAATATGAACTGGGAACAAGAGGTTTTAAAGAGAAAGAGCGAGATCGTTCGGGATATTCAAGATTTCTTAAAAATAAACAGTGTCCTAGATGAATCGACGGCAGAGCCTGACATGCCATTTGGGGAAGGGATTCACCAATGTTTGACAACGCTTTTGGATAAGGGGTCGGCAAACGGCTTTACTGTGAAAAACCTTGATGGATATGCAGGCCATATTGAATGGGGAAAAGGTGAAGAGATCATTGGTGTGCTATGCCATATTGATGTTGTCCCGCCCGGTGACGGCTGGACAAGTGATCCGTTTGCCGCCGAAATCAGAGACGGGCGCATATATGCAAGAGGGGCACTCGATGACAAAGGGCCGACAATGGCTGCGTTTCACGCGCTTAAAATCGTAAAAGAAATGAATCTGCCTTTGTCAAAGCGGATCAGAATCATTATTGGAACAGATGAGGAAAGCGATTGGAGGTGTGTGGAACATTATTTTAAACATGAAGAAATGCCTTCAGCCGGATTTGCACCAGATGCCGATTTTCCAATCATTTATGCAGAAAAAGGACTGATTGATGCAGCTTTAAAAATGAAATGCCCCAAGGTCATAAAGGGTTCGGATCTGGTTTTGCAGACATTCAACTCCGGCCGCCGTCTGAACATGGTCCCGGACGATGCAGAAGCGGTTCTTTCCGGAACGGCTGCAAACGATTTTGAACAGTCTTTTGCACGCTTCGTGAAGGAGAAAAGTGCGGAAGGACGTCTGTATAAAAAAGGAGATCAGCTGGTTTTAAAGGTTTCCGGCAAATCGGCCCATGCGATGGAGCCTAACAACGGAGTCAACGCAGGTCTTGTCTTGGCGGATTTTTTACATACACAAGCGCTCGATGAAGCCGGTCTGCACTTTGTCAAAACGGTTTCCGATGCTTTTGCTGGTGACACGAGAGGGAAAAAAATCGGTATTGCCTGCAGTGACGAGATCAGCGGCGAGTTGACATTAAATGTCGGACGGCTCCATTATGAGCTTGAAAAAGGCGGCGAGGCCGGCATCAATATCCGCTACCCGGTGACAGAGGAGAGCGGCCGGGTGGAAACTGCGCTTGGGCAAGTGGCAGGAACAGAGCTTGTCAGCTTCAAAGACAGCAAGCCTCACCATGTACCAAAAGACCATGAGTTGATCAAAACGCTTCAGCGGGTATATGAGGAGCAAACAGGGGACAAAGCTGAATTGATCTCAATCGGCGGGGCGACATACGCCAGATCTTTAAATGCCGGAGTTGCATTCGGACCGCTGTTCCCGGGCCGGCCTGATATCGCTCATCAAAAAGATGAGTATATGGAAATTGAAGATCTTTTGCAGGCCGTATCATTGTATGCCCAGGCGATTTATGAGTTGGCGAAGTAGCAAAGAGGCCGAGTGAATGGAAGCGAATCGGGCTTCAAAGGGTCTGCGGCAGTTTTTTCTGAGGATTCTGGAACAGACTGATAATAGCAATGATAAAAAATAAGACCGCTCTTTTTGGGAGCGGTCTCAGCGTGTCGGCAAACCCTCGCATTCGTTGTCAGGCCTGCGTGTTCTTCGGGATTTTATCCACCCTATCTTTCCTGACATACCTTTTCGGAAAGGCTGCCTCCGCGCAATCATCGGTTGCGTCCTAAAAAGCTTGATTCCAAGCGTTTCAAATTTAAGCCCGGTTTTCGGGCAGGAATCTAAAATAAATCGCTTGATAAGTAGCGTTCTCCGGTATCAGCCGTCATGCAGACGACAATTTTGCCGTGCGGGAGTTTTTTGGCGGTTTCAATGGCGGCGAAACAAGCCGCTCCCGAAGAAGGACCGACGAGAATTCCTTCTTCACGGGCCAATCTGCGCGTCATTTCATAAGCTTCTTCATCTTTTATTTTTAAAATGTCATCATAAACATCTTCGTTTAAAATGTTCGGGATAAATCCTGGGCTTGTCCCGACAAGCTTGTGTTTGCCTGGTTTTCCTCCCGACAGAACGGGGGAACCCGCAGGCTCGGCGACATGAACGGTGATTCCCGGAAACAGCTCTTTCAGTGTTTCACCCGTTCCGGTAATCGTTCCGCCTGTTCCGGCTGTGGCCACAAATGCTGCAAGCGGTCTGCCGATCTCTTCTATTGCCCGGGCAATTTCCAAGGCGGTTGTCTTCCGGTGTGCATCCGGATTGGCTTCATTATCAAACTGCATCGGAATAAAGCTTCCCGGAATCTGTTCCGCAAGTTCCTGCGCTTTTTTGATGCTCCCCGGCATTCTCTCGTCTCCGGGAGTAAGAACGACTTCCGCTCCATATGCTTTTAAGAGGTTGATCCGTTCTTTCGTCATCGTGTCAGGCATGACAAGAATCGCTTTGTAGCCTCTTGCTGCCGCATTCATGGCAAGGCCGATCCCGGTGTTTCCGCTTGTCGGCTCAATGATCGTAGAGCCCGGTTTCAGGAGTCCTTTTTCTTCAGCGGCCAGGATCATTTGATATGCGGCCCGGTCTTTAACACTGCCGCTTGGATTAAAGGATTCAAGCTTTACATAGACTTGCGCCGCATTCTCGGGCTGAACCCGGTTCAATTTGACAAGGGGCGTTTCCCCGATTAATTCTGCAATATTTTGAACCGCTCTCACATTTGTGCACCCTTTCTAGAAACATTTCTTTCAATATCCTATCATAAGGCCGCCAAAAGTGAAAAATAGAGAGGTTATAAGTCCCTTTGTTTTTTGTTAAAATGTAAAGAAGATAAATGGAAGGAAGTCATACATATGTCAGCAAAACCGCATTATTTTATTGGAATTCCGTTTCCGGCTGAGTTTGCAGAGCCGCTCTACCGTACGATCAGCAGCCGCCCGGCATTTTCTTTTCATAATTGGGTTCACCCTTCGGACTATCACTTTACCCTCGTGTTTCTAGGTCCGGCTGACGACGAGCAGCTCAGAGCACTTGAGGACAGGCTCAGGCTAATCTCTGATGAGACGCCTCCTTTCGAGCTTGTCTTAAAGCAAATCGGAACATTCGGCAAGGCGTCTCAGCCAAGGATTCTTCATGTTGAGCCAGAATACTCAGCCCCCCTTTTTCAAGTAAGAGAACGGGTTAAAAAAGCTGCGGCTGCGGTCGGTTTTGAGATTGAAAAGCGGCCCTTTCACCCCCATATGACAGTCGCCCGGAAGTGGAAAGGCTCCGCTCCTTTCAACGCACGCTTAGAACCGCTGGAAGGCGGCATTTCATTTACAGCCCGGCAGTACACCATCTTTCAGACCCATCTAGATCGGCTTCCCAAATACGAACACAAAGCCGTTTTTCCTTTTGGCGGCCGTAAGATAACAGAAAAGCAAGATTCGGAGATGAACATTGATGGCACAGATTATTAAAATACAGGATTGCATTTCAAGATATGAGCAAGACCCTTACCACTATATGAATCAGTATATCCGCTTGAAAAAACAGCGCTGGCAGTTGCTCACAGAGATGGCGAGAGAAAAAGAGGAGAGGCTATTTCACAATGGAGGAACTGCCTCAGAGGACACAGACAGCCCAAAAAAGAAAAAATTTTCATTAAAAAGAAAAAAAGAAACATCCGATATTAATAATGGAATAGAAGCCGATGATCAATGGTTTAACGGTTTGGAAGAGGATGTAGATGAAAGGCTTTTCGCAAGAATCCCAGCGGACAGAAAAGAGCTTGCTTCTTTTTTTAAAGAACACCTCTATCAATTTCAGCTGAAGTGGGCAAGTTCGACGATTTCAGACATATCCAGCCTTTCCCGGGAAATAAAAAACGATAAAATTCTGCAAATTTTGGCGCAGCAGCTGCCCGATTCTTATTTTATCATGTATCACCCGGTGTTACAGGTTAATCAGGCTGCGGTTGAATTGAGCATCATGATACTGACGCCGCTCGAAATTTATTGTATATCATTTCTTGAAGGCGATAAGGAAAGCGCCTTTATCGGTTCCAAAGACCGTTTCTGGAAGGAGAAAACCGTCAGGGGCAGGGAAAAGGCTGTTTTAAATCCATCCACCGAACTTCTTAGAACAGGTTCGATTCTTTCCCGCCTGTTAAAAGGATCAGAGATTGAACTGCCGGTGCGGAAATTAATCATCAGCAGGACATCATATATCGATTATCCTGAACCTCCATACGGAATCGAGATTTATGACCGAAGACAGTGGCATGAATGGCTGGCGAGACAGCAGAAAAATTTCGCCCCGATCAAAAACCAGGAGCTGAAAGCTGCGAAAATACTGTTATCGTACGGAGTCTCGGAGTCGACGCGGAGAGAGGAATGGCTCGATTAACGGTCTGAACATGATCCCGGCTTTTTCATATTATAAGATGGAGAATTGAATCATGAGTGAATGGTATATCATCATCAACCCGAAGGCTGGAAACTCTTCGGCTCTCAGAGTATGGAAGTCATTGCAGAAAGAGCTCAAGAAAGCAAACATATCCTATCGCTCATTTATGACGCAGCATCCGGGACATGCGGAAGTTTTGGCAAGGCAAATTTCGACGATGCAGGATGACAGGCTGAAACGACTGCTCGTTGTCGGCGGTGACGGCACCGTTCATGAAGTCTTAAACGGTTTGGTCAACCTTCAGAACATTCAGCTGAGCGTCATACCTGCAGGCACAGGAAATGACTTCAAACGCGGATTTTCCGTCAAAAAGTCAACTGTCATCAAGGAAATGAAGAAAGCAGGGCAGTCTTTGACCCGCACCTATTCTCTTGGCAGTTTTCATACAAAAGACAGTGTAAACGAGCTTTACTTTGCCAATCATCTCAGCATAGGTTTTGACGCCTATTTCGCCAAAAAAATGTCTGACATGCCGAAATGGACGGCCTTTCTGAGACTGAATCACCTGATTCAGCCCGTTCTGTTCCTTGTCATCGCTTTTACGTTCAAGCCGTTTGTCCTTTCATATGAAAGCGAAGATGAAAAGCAGACGTTTAAAAAAGTCTGGTTTGCATCTGTTTCGAATCACCCATACTATGGCGGAGGGATGAAGATTGCTCCAAACGCAAATCCGCGGGAGGAGCATTTAGATGTCACGATCATTGAAGATCTCCCGGCGTTGAAAAAAGCTGGGCTTTTGTTTGCGATGTTTTTTGGAAGACATATCGGTAAAAGAGGCGTAACCGCGTTTAAAACGAAAGAAATCTATTTGCATACGAATGAAAGAGTACTTTTCCAAGCGGACGGAGAGGTGATCGGTTCGACACCCGTTTTTGTAAAGACCGGGAAAGAATCTCTCCGCTTAAAAGCATAAATTTTCCGTATAAGGAGAGACTGTGATGCCGAAAATCAGCCGCCCTTTTGAAGCTTTTTTGGATGGGATGAACATCATCACCGTTTTAGTGCCAAAAAGCCGGATAAGATGCTTTCGTCCGCCTTTTCTGCTTGAAGACGATCAGGGGAAGAGAATGGAGCTTTTCATAAAGGAGACAGCGGAACTGAACGAACATCTCAAGTATGTCCTGGAAAGCGAAAACACTGTTCCTTTTGGTCGAATACACAAAATCTGCTGCGGGGACAGCGAATGGACGGACCTGCAGATCGGGGCCGTCATAAGAACCCCGGAATTTGATAAAGCTCATTTTTATGAAGGTCCCCTCGGCGCTTTTTATTCTAGGGAGCGGACCGTATTTAAAGTATGGGCGCCGACCGCTTCCGCAGCAATACTTGAGCTTCAAAGTCCCGATCTGGCACAAAAAAAAGCTTTTCAAATGATCAAGAAGAGTAAAGGTGTTTTTGAAATCACCATTGAAGGTAATCTAAACGGCTGGATCTATCTGTATCAGATTCATGTGAATACAGAGCGGCTGGAAACGGTTGATCCATATGCGACAGCCGTTACGGCAAACGGTGAAAAAGGGGTTGTGCTTGATCCTGCAGAGATAAAGGTTGATAAGCACCAAGCTGCACCGTTGTGCAGCCCGTGTGATGCCGTCATTTACGAGGTGCATATCCGTGATTTCTCAATTCATGATGACAGCGGTATGCAGGATAAAGGCAAGTACCTGGCGTTTACAGAGAAAAATACCGAAACGTCTGACGGCTTTTCAACCGGTGTATCCTATTTGCAAGAACTCGGCATCACCCACATTGAACTCCTTCCAGTTCACAATTTTGCCGGAGTTGATGAGCTTGCGCCGGATAAATCTTATAATTGGGGATATAATCCCCTCCATTTTAACGCGCCGGAAGGAAGCTATGCGCTTGATCCGGAACAGCCGAAAAGCCGGATCATCGAGCTGAAAACAGCGATTCAGGCCTTGCATAAAAATGGGTTGAACGTCATCATGGATGCCGTTTATAACCATGTTTTCAAGAGAGAAGCTTCACCTTTTGAAAAAACGGCTCCAGGGTATTTTTTCCGCCATGACGAATTTGGCTTTCCTTCCGATGGAACAGGTGTGGGAAATGATATGGCTTCAGAGCGGCTGATGGTACGGAAATACATTCTCGATTCTGTTCGTTATTGGCTTGAAGACTATGATGTGGATGGAATACGTTTTGACTTAATGGGCATTTTGGATATCGAAACCGTTCTTCAGATCAAAAAGCTTGCCGAAAGTGTGAAGCCGGGGGTGCTGCTTTTCGGTGAAGGCTGGAATTTGAACACCCCGCTTGAAGACGGACAAAAAGCAGCACTGCAGAATGCGGATAAAATGCCGGGAATCGGTTTTTTCAATGATCGATTCAGGGATGACGTAAAAGGAAGCACATTTGACCTCCCCGACCTGGGATTCGCTTTGGGCGACGTCCGGAAGAAAGCGGCGGTCCAGCAGGGCATTGCCGGCTCTCCAGGTTTTTTATCCCCGGAGCAGTCAATCAATTATGTAGAATCTCATGACAACCACACCTTTTGGGACAAGATGGCTTTCTGTTTAAAAGATGATGAAAAAACAAAGCGGCTCAGACAGCGGCTTGCCATGTCGATCGTCCTCCTGTCGCAAGGCGTCCCATTTCTCCACAGCGGACAGGAATTTTTCCGTACAAAGCAAGGAGACAAAAACAGCTACAAGTCCAGTGATGAAATCAATCAGCTTGACTGGAGAAAAAGAGCCCTGTTTCATGAGGATGCAGAATATGTCCGAAACATGATCGCATTGCGGAAAGAGCACCCTGCCTTTCGGCTGCGAAAACCGGAGGATGTAAAGAAACACCTTTCTTTTATGGAACAAACGGGAGACATGATCGCTTACAGGCTGCACGGAATTGCGGAGATTGACGGATGGAATGAAATCATTGTCGTACACTGTCCATTTGAAAGAAAAGAAGAGCTGAAGCTGCCGGATAAGAAAAGCTATTTATTATATTGCGATCCTTTTACATTTTTCAATGAGCCGATTCCGGTTAACAGCACCCTCCAGCTGAACGGTATCGGTACCTATGTTCTTTGCGAACAAAAAGGGATTTTTTAGTTTTGCTTGACGAAGTTTAGCGTATAGCGCTAAAATTTAAAAGACGGCTATTGTTTAGCACAAATGACTCTCAATAGCCGTCTTTTTATTTGAATATAAAGAGACGATCAATACAGGCAGTTTGCTTCCAGGTTGCGGGAGCAAGTGCTTTTAAAATCTTTTAATGAAATGATGGGTTGAAAATCGATATGAACTGGTTGGGACAATTACTAGGTAGCGAATGGGAGATTTCCCCCGCAGGAGGAGCTACAGGAGACGCATATTATGCAGAACATAATGGGCAGCAGCTTTTTTTAAAGCGGAACAGCTCTCCATTTTTGGCTGTCCTGTCCGCGGAAGGAATTGTTCCTAAGCTCGTTTGGACAAAACGAATGGAAAACGGGGATGTGATTACAGCACAGCACTGGCTCAAGGGCAGAGAGCTGAAACCGAAGGATATGAACAGCCAGGCGGTGGCTGAGATGCTTCGGAAAATCCACAACTCCAAAGAGCTTTTAGATATGCTGAAAAGACTTGGAAAACAGCCTTTTCAGCCAAGCTCTTTGATCACTCAATTGAAGCAATTTATCCAAGCCCGGCAATATCCAATTCCGCAGCTGGATCAAGCGCTTTTTTATCTGGAACATCATCTTGAAGATGTACAGTCCGGGGAAAAGGTCGTATGCCACTGCGATGTCAATCATAATAATTGGCTTCTTACAGATCAGAACCAGCTTTATTTAATCGATTGGGATGGAGCGATGATTGCAGACCCCGCGATTGACTTGGGGCCGCTTCTTTACCATTATGTCGAGGAGCGGGAATGGGAAAGCTGGCTTAAACGCTACGGCGCTTCCTTAACAGACAACCTAAGGTTAAGGATGGCGTGGTACGTATTGGCCGAAACAGCTATGACAACTCTTTGGCAGAAAGCGAAAGAAAATCAAGAAGGCTTTCACCAGGGACTTGAACAGCTGAATATGCTGATAAAGCGTCTCGCCAAATCCTTATGAAAATGAGTCTATGTCTTCTACCCATTGAGTAAGACGGTCTTGATGCTCAAGGATGTGATCGCTGATCGAAGCGGACGATCTGCCTCTCTGGCTGTACAGATAAATGTCTTCCAGCACGCCTTTTAGGTTGCCATCAAGATTCGTATTCGCCATTAAAGACTTAATAATCCGCTCCACCTGTTCGCATTCGGCAACAGTTCCGGAGCAGTCTGCTTGGTGATCTGAGAGAATGTCTTTTAATAGATGAATTTGATTTTCTTGACTTAATCCCATAATATTGGCACTTCCCTTCATTCTCAGGTATATCGATTAAAATGTTCAGAAAGCTGTATTTTATACATGAAGGACCTGAAGGCGAGCTTCGGGTCCTTTTTGCTTTTGAAGAGCTCTTGCGGGACTCCCGCTTTTCATGGTATGTTGTTAGACGATATAATAGATAGAGGTGTAAGTACATGCGAATGCGTCACAAGCCTTGGGCGGATGATTACCTGGCTGAAAATTCCCATATCGTGATTAGCGAACCGTCCCAATATAAAGGGAAATGGCATTCCGTTTTTGGAAATGACAACCCGATCCATATCGAAGTAGGAACCGGAAAGGGTCAGTTTATCTCGGGAATGGCCCAGCAAAATCCGGATGTGAACTATATCGGCATTGAATTATTCAAAAGTGTCATCGTAACGGCGGTTGAGAAAGTTAAACAAACAGAAGCCCCAAATGTAAAGCTGTTAAACATCAATGCCAATGTGCTTTCAGATGTTTTTGCAGACGGAGAAATCGGGCGCGTCTATTTGAACTTTTCTGATCCATGGCCTAAAAAGCGCCATGAAAAGCGCCGTTTGACAAATCAGGCCTTTTTGAAAAAGTATGAAAAGGTTCTCGGCGGCAAGGGAGCGATTCATTTTAAAACGGATAACCGCGGCTTATTTGAATACTCTCTGACAAGCTTCTCTGAATACGGTCTCGTTTTGGCTTTCGTCAGCCTTGACCTGCATCAGAGCGGCTTTGAAGGAAACGTCATGACCGAATATGAAGAAAAATTTGCCGCTAAAGGCCAGCCGATCTACAGAGTTGAAGCTGAATGGAGATCATAAAAAACAGACATCTGCTTGTCTGTTTTTTTTATGCGCTAAAAGCTGAACCTGTTTGGCTTTTTTGCTACGATAAGATGGGAGGGATCATAATGGAAACTTTAAACATTGGAGATATCAAGCTGACATGGCTAAACGGCGGTGTTACCCATATGGACGGAGGAGCCATGTTTGGCGTCGTCCCGAAGCCGCTTTGGTCAAAAAAGTATCATGTGAATGATAAAAATCAGATTGAGCTTAGAACAGACCCCATTCTTGTACAAAAGGACGGAGCCTATCTGTTAATCGATTCAGGAATCGGCCGGGGAAAAATGACGGACAAACAAAAACGAAACTACGGTGTGACAGAGGAATCATCAATTGATGATTCTTTAACATCACTGGGGCTTTCAGCGGCGGATATCGATGCCGTTCTCATGACACACCTTCATTTTGACCATGCCTGCGGTTTGACGCGCTATGAGGGAGATCATCTTGTCTCCGTTTTTCCGAATGCCTCTATTTACACGTCTTCTATAGAATGGGCAGAAATGAAAAATCCGAATATCCGCTCCAAAAATACATACTGGAAAGAAAACTGGGAAGCGGTTCAGCATCAAGTGAAAACCTTTGAGCAAAAACTTGAGGTTATGGATGGTATCACAATGCATCATACTGGCGGACACAGCGACGGCCACTCTGTCATCGTGCTCGAAGATTCTGGTGAAACGGCTCTTCATATGGCAGATATTATGCCGACGCATGCCCATCGGAATCCTTTGTGGGTTCTCGCCTATGATGATTATCCGATGACATCGATTGCCGCCAAACAAACATGGCAGCATAAAGCAGCCGAAAAAAACGCATGGTACATTTTTTATCATGACGCAGTTTACAGAGCTTTAAAATGGGATGGAAACGGCGATATTATAGAATCCGTAAAAAGAGAAAGACGATAACCGGAAGCCTTCGAGAAAGTGCTTTTGTGAATGGTTTGCCTGATTGTTAACCATGCTATAGATAATGAACATTCGAAAGGGAGACGACAGGTGAGCCAGAAAAAGCTGAATGAGCAAGTAATCGAAATACATTTAAGAGGATTTGAAGTTCTTTCGACGCCCCTTCTCAACAAAGGGGTGGCATTTCCTGCTGAAGAAAGGAAAGCCCTTGGTTTAACAGGGCTTCTGCCGCCAAAGGTGCTGACATTGGAGGAGCAGGCGAAGCGGGCCTATCAGCAGTTCCGCTCACAGCCTGATGATTTAAGCAAAAATGTCTATTTGACAGCACTTCATGATCGAAATGAAGTGTTGTTTTACAGGCTGTTGAATGATCATATGACAGAGATGCTGCCAATTGTTTATACGCCGACTGTCGGAACCGCGATTCAGCAATACAGCCATGAATACAGAAAACCGCGGGGCTTGTTTTTATCTGTGAATGATCCTGAAGGGATGAAAACGGCTTTTGAAAACTTAGCGGCAAAGAGGAGCGAGATTGATTTAATCGTTGCTACTGATGCCGAGGGGATTCTCGGCATCGGGGACTGGGGTGTCGGAGGCATTGCCATTTCCATCGGAAAGCTTGCTGTGTACACGGCGGCAGCCGGTATTGATCCAAACAAAGTTCTGCCTGTGGTGATCGATGCTGGGACGAATCAGGAAAGGCTGCTCAACGACCCTCTTTATGTCGGAAACCAGCATTCAAGAATCAGGGGCGAGCGCTATGAATCGTTTATTGATCAGTATGTTCAGATCGCGACCAAGACCTTCCCGGGGGTTTTGCTGCACTGGGAGGATTTTGGCACACAAAACGCCCGCCAGATTTTAAAAAAATATAAAGAAAAGGTATGTACATTTAACGATGATATACAAGGGACAGGCGCAGTGACGCTTGCCGCGGTGCTGGCCGCTGTGAAAATATCGAAAGTGCCGCTGAAAGAGCATAAAGTCGTGATATTTGGAGCGGGTACGGCCGGAATCGGCAATGCCGAGCAAATTCGCGCCGCTTTCTTAAAAGAAGGCATGTCAGAAGAAGAATCATACCGCCGTTTTTGGTGTGTCGACAGGAATGGTTTGCTGACGGATGATATGACCGATCTGCAAGACCTTCAAAAGCCGTATGCGAGGCCTGCCGGCGAAGTGAAGGAATTTGAACGAAACGGCCCGGGGGAGACGATCGATTTGGCTGAGGTTGTCAAGAAAGTCCATCCTACCATTTTGATCGGCACCTCGACCGTTTCAGGCGCATTCACTGAAGAAATCGTGAAAGAAATGGCGGCTCATGTTAAAAGGCCGGCGATATTTCCGATGTCAAACCCGACGCCATTGTCTGAGGCAAAGCCAGCGGACCTGATCAAATGGACGGAAGGAAGAGCGCTTGTAGCCACTGGAAGTCCGTTTGACCCTGTAGAGTATAACGGTACGGATTATATCATCGGCCAGGCGAACAATGCGTTTGTATTTCCTGGACTTGGGCTTGGAACCCTCGTATCAAAAGCAAGACTGATCACTGACAATATGTTTTTTGCAAGCGCTGAAGCAATAGCAAATATGGTTGATACCGGCCGGCCGGGGGCTTCACTTCTTCCGCAGGTTGAGGAATTGCGGACTGTTTCTGCTACTGTTGCAGCAGCCGTCATCAAAGCTGCCGTTCAGGACGGCGTGGCCGAAGCGGAACTGGAAGATGTCATTCAGGCGGTGCAGGACGCTATGTGGTATCCAGTCTACCGGCCGATTCGCCCCATATAAAAAGATGCGGCATGTTCAAGCCGCATCTTTTACATTACGCCGCTGTGTCAATCACATCAACGATCATACCTGTTTTTGCGTCAACCATGACTTCATATTGCTCAAGCTCTCCAAAAGCGGAACGGGTAATGCCTGTTTTATAAACCGTTACGGTTTCGCCATTGACGGTATATGACTCTGGAACGGTATATATCCATGAGCCGTCAATCGGCCCTCTCTGCTTAAAAGCCGATTTGACGATGCGGAGAGCTTTTTCTGAAGAAATATAAGGTGTCATGACATATTGTTTAACAACAACGGCTGCGGCGATGCCGATTCCGGCCCCCAGAAGAAAATGGCGCAATTTCATAATATACAGCACCTCCAAAGCTTCTTTTTTTTATTATACAGAACATGTCCATTAATGTTAAGGATCGGCTCTCTTCTGGAAACATGCTGCACACTTATGTAAAATGTGAACTAGATACATAAGAAATGAGGGAAACTGATGAATCAGGAAACGAAAACGCTTTTTCAGACGCTGACAGAGCTACCCGGAGCTCCTGGAAATGAACATCTTGTCCGTGCTTTCATGAAAAAGGAGCTTCAAAAATATGCTGACGAGTTGATTCAGGACAGACTCGGAAGTGTGTTTGGCGTAAAAAACGGCCGGGAAGGCAGCCCGAAAATAATGGTGGCGGGTCATATGGATGAAGTAGGGTTTATGGTTACATCCATCACAGACAACGGCATGCTCCGGTTCCAAACGCTTGGCGGATGGTGGAGCCAGGTTCTCTTGGCACAGCGGGTGGAAATTCATACTGAAAACGGGCCGATACCCGGGGTTGTCGCAAGCACGCCTCCGCATTTGTTAACAGATGAACAGCGGAAGCGCCCGATGGACATTAAAAACATGATGATCGATATCGGTGCAGATGACAGGGAAGATGCCGAAAAAATCGGCGTCAAACCGGGTCAGCAAATCGTGCCGATCTGTCCGTTTACCCCGATGGCGAATGAAAAGAAAATCATGGCGAAAGCTTGGGATAATCGCTATGGCTGCGGGCTGAGCATCGAACTCCTGAAAGAACTGCAAGGTACAGAACTCCCGAATACGCTGTATTCCGGTGCGACCGTACAGGAAGAAGTCGGCACAAGAGGCGCTCAGACTGCGGCCAATATGATTCAGCCGGATCTGTTTTTTGCGCTTGATGCAAGCCCTGCAAATGATGCGAGCGGGGACAAAAATCAATTTGGCCAGCTCGGAAAAGGGGTGCTGCTGAGGATTTTCGACCGGACGATGGTGACACACAGTGAAATGAGGAATTTTGTGCTGGACACCGCTGAATCCAACGACATTCCTTACCAATACTTTGTTTCCCCGGGCGGAACCGATGCCGGAAGGGTTCATATTTCCAACCAAGGAATCCCTTCAGCCGTGATCGGAATCTGTTCAAGATATATCCACACATCGGCCTCAATCATTCATGTTGATGATTACCAGGCGGCAAAAGAGCTGCTCATTAAGCTTGTGAAAGATTGTGACAGCTCCCTGGTCAAATCGATTTTGCAAAACGGCTGAACAAGAAGAACCTGTGCGGTTTGCACAGGTTCTTCTTTTATTGGCTTTCAAATACGTATGATAGTGATTTGATCGCCTGGTTCACGGTTTCAACTGTGATATTCGCTTTGTTCGACAATTCTTTCAATGGATGGTGGAGAGACTCGGGGCGGATGATGATCAGCGGTTTTCCTTTTGCTATAGCGTAAGAAGCATCCATAGCTGTATTCCATTGTTTATATTTTTCTCCGAAAAGCGCGATCACCACATCTGCTTTGTTCATTAAAACGGAAGTTCTGAAATTGTTTAGATCTGATGCTGCATCGTCTTTTGCAATCGAATCGGGCTGTTTTCCCATAATTTCTTCACCGATATTGTCGGAACGGTCATGGTTTTCCATAGGCCCTACAAATGTAATCGGCAGTTTAAGAGATTTCGCCTTTTCTTTCACTTCTTCGCGCCAGTTGCTATGTATTTCTCCGGCAAGATAAATGACAAATTCCATACATCCTCCTCCTGACTTTCATAGGATCGAGACGCGCGCCTGAACGTTAGACGCGACGCCTTAACGAATATTCTTACCCTTTCATTCACCATGTTAAACGAGAATGGCTTGATAAAGCAAAAAAATTATGCTAATGATATGAAGGAGGTTTTAAGGCAAGGTTGTCCCTGCGCAAAACGGGTATGATACATAAAGATACGTTCATATACTGCAAAAGTCTGGCTATAGAGCCGCTTGTCTGGTATGATCCGAGTGGATGATCAGAATATATATTGGAGGCGTTGATTTTGAAAACAATCGAATCTCATGAAGAATTGAAAAAAGCTATAAATGATGATTTGTCACTTTTGATGTTTTCGGCTGACTGGTGTCCTGACTGCCGTTTTGTAGAGCCGTTTTTGCCAGAGCTTGAAGCAAACTATCCGGAGTTTACATTCTGCTATGTTGACCGCGATAAATTTATCGATACATGCGCCGAGTGGAACATTTTCGGAATTCCAAGTTTTCTCGCATTTAAAAACGGAAACGAAATCAACCGCTTTGTCAGCAAAGACCGAAAAACGAAAGAGGAAATCGAGCAGTTTTTGACAGATTCGCTGAAAAAGTAGCAGAAAGGAGAGTTCCTCTATGAAAATGACGTCAAGGAAACTTTCCGATATTTTAAAAAAACGTTTGCAAAATGACAGCTGGTCTTTTCATTTCGACAGAGAAAAAGATACGTTGAGGATCGAAGACAAAAATACGGAAAAAGGCATTACACTCGAGCTGCCGGGCATTATCGCGAAATGGGAGCAGAGAAAAGAAGAAGCCATCGACGAAGTTGTCTATTATACAAAAGAAGCGCTCAATGCGATGAAAGGCCAATCACAGGAAATGGAGGGACGGGAAAGCCTGATTTATCCCGTTATTCGCTCGACATCATTTCCGCAGAAGTCGAGCGCAGGCATCCCGCTGATTTTCGATGACCATACGGCTGAGACGAGGATTTATTATGCCCTTGATCTCGGCAATACGTATCGGCTGATTGACGAGAAAATGCTTGAGAAAGAAGGCTGGTCAAAGGAAAGAATCAGGGAAACGGCTTCCTTTAACCTCCGCTCGCTTCGCACGGTTGTCAAAGAAGATGTTGTCGCAGACAATCATTTTTACTTTTTTAGAGCCAACGATGGCTATGATGCCAGCCGTGTTTTAAATGAATCTATTCTCGCGGAGTATGAAAAAAATGCGCAGGGAGCGCTTGCGGTTTCAGTCCCTCATCAAGATGTGCTCATTATAGCCGATATCCGCAATAATGCCGGGTACGATATTCTCGGGCAAATGTCGATGAGCTTTTTTGCAAACGGTACGGTGCCGATTACGGCGCTCTCCTTTTTATATGAGGAAGGAAAGCTCGAACCGATTTTTATACTGGCTAAAAACCGCCCTAAAAAGTAACGGCAGAAAGGAATTTTTTGATGAATGTATTTTATAACAAAGAAGGAGTAGGCGATACGCTTTTGATCGCCCTTCATGACATTGCCCGTGAAGACATCGCATTTGAGAGCCATGGAGATGTCGTCAAAATTTTTCATAAAGAAACGAAGGAAACTTCAGGCTACAACATTTTTAATGCATCATCCTATATGAACATCGCGGAAAGCGGTTCAATCGCCCTTTCTGAGAGCTTTGTTCAGGATGTAAACGAAATTTTGGTCCGCAACGGGCTGAAAGACGAGCTGACAGTCGATCTGTCTCCGAAATTTGTCATCGGATCTGTCGAAGAAAAAGAGAAACATCCGAATGCCGATAAATTGAGCGTCTGCAAAGTGAACGTAGGCAGCGAGACACTCCAGATCGTCTGCGGAGCGCCGAATGTCGAGGCAGGGCAGAAAGTCGTCGTAGCAAAAGTCGGAGCCGTCATGCCAAGCGGCATGATCATCAAAGATGCGGAACTCAGGGGAGTGGCATCAAGCGGAATGATTTGCTCTGCAAAAGAACTGAACCTTCCTGATGCACCGAGGGAAAAAGGAATTTTCGTGCTTGATGAAAGCCATGAGGTCGGGGAAGCATTTACATTTTAAAACGGCATAAAATGAACAAAACTTTCGAATACATGTAAAAAGAAAGCCGCTGGGTAGACAAACTTGGCGGTTTTTCTATTCGGCGGGCGGACAGGGGTGACCTTGTTCTTTTCTGGCGGGTGAAGCAATGGTATACTAAAAATCGTCCCCGAAAAATTTAAGGGAGAGTTAGAGAGTGATGATTCATGAGCTGGTTTAATAAAATGTTCAGCCTGTTTCTAGGCGATGATGAAAATAGTGAAAAACAGACGAAACAGACAGATGAGTCGGTGTCAGCTTCGTCTTTTGAAGAAAATGAAGAACTGCCGCAAATTTCGGATGCAAAAGTCGTATATGAATACCCAAAAGGCAAATTCCGTTTTCCTGTGATACCTGATCATAAGTCCCAGCAAAGGGAAAAAAGCGAAGGACGCCAAGCAAGGAGCCGACGCTCCGACAGCCATCCTTCAGGTTATCAGCCAACATCCGGTTTTTCAAACGAAGAGGTCAAAAAATCGGCGAAAAAGCCTTTTAGACCGTCTGTCATACCTTCACCGGTTTACGGTTTTAACGAACAAAAAAAGGTCAGGCCAAACGATTTGCCAAAAAACGAACCATACAGCGGCAAGAAACAAAAAGAAGCACACGTAACGCTTTTTACTGAAGAAATTAAAAAAGAACAGGACCTCACCGAAAAAAAGCCGCCGTCGGCCTATCAAGACACGGCACTTTTCGGAACGAATAAAAAAACTGAAGAAACTGAACAACATTTCCAGACAGAAGAAGTCGAAAAAGCCGAGCGCTTTTCCGAGACAAAGAAGGCTGCTCAGCAGGACAGTGGCCAGGAAGATGCAGCAACGGGAGCGCTGAACGATGATAAAGAAACTCATCAGCTGGCAGAAGAAGCGCCTGTTCAGCAGGAAATAGCCGCAGCGGGGCCGCTGAACAGTACAGAAAAAGCCGCAGAATCCGCCCATTCGCCGGCAGAGGCAGAAGAAATGGAAGAAGAACTCGCTCAGCAGGATCATTTCCAGCAGGGAGCAGCTGCTGAAATGCCGATCGGTATGAAAGGCAACGAGATCGGTCAGCCGAGGGCTGAAGAAGCAGAAAAAGAGCCTGTTCAAGAGGAGCAGGAAGAGGCGCCCCCAGAAAAACTCAGCTGCGCTGCAGAAGCTGAAGAAATCGATCAGCTGCCGGCAGAAGGCATTGAGAAGAGCCAAAGCTTCTTCGAGGAAACACAGTCATCCGCATATCAATCTTCAGACATCGCAGTTCAAGAAGAGCCGTCTGCTGAATCAATCGGTGCACCTGAGAAAAGTGAAGCTGCAATGTCTTCCCGGCCGGAGGCGCTTTTAGAAGGTGAAGAGGCATCAGCAGAAGATAAAATGCCTGAGGAACCTGGGCAAAGCGAGTCCGAATCTGCCAATAGGCAGAATGACGAGGAAGTCCAGCAGCATGATAAAGTAAAGGCTGATCAAATAGACAGCGGCCATCACGGTCAGCAGTCAGAGGCCGGTCAAGCAAATGACAAAGCGGATGAAGCTCCGGCAGCTTCATTGAAACAAAAAACAAAAGCTGCACCAAAAACGCAACAGGGCTCTGTTCCGTTTAATGTGATGATGTTCTCGTCAGATAAACAAAAAGAAAAGGTATCTCTAGGATACCAGTTTCCTAATATGTCCCTGCTTGATATACCGCCGGCCCAAAAGCAGGATGATCATGCATGGATAAACGAGCAGCGGGAGCTCTTGGATGTGACGCTTGAAAACTTTAATGTTAAAGCAAATGTCGTTCATGTTACACAAGGGCCTTCTGTGACGAGATTTGAAGTGCACCCTGAGCCCGGTGTGAAAGTCAATAAAATCACAAACTTATCGGATGATATTAAACTCAGCTTATCAGCGAAAGACATCCGCATCGAGGCGCCGATTCCCGGAAAGAATACAATCGGAATCGAAGTTCCAAATTTACATAGCAAAATGGTTTATTTGCGCGAAATGATTCGAAGCCCGGAATTCAGAACGAATCCGTCGCCTTTGACGGCGGCTCTCGGTCTTGATATTTCCGGAAAGCCTGTCGTGGCAGACCTGAAAAAAATGCCTCACGGGCTGATCGCGGGCGCTACCGGATCAGGAAAAAGCGTATGTATCAACACGATTTTAGTCAGCCTGCTGTTTAAAGCGGCGCCTTCAGAAGTGAAGCTTCTGCTCATCGACCCTAAAATGGTGGAGCTTGCTCCGTATAATGAAATTCCGCACCTTGTCAGCCCTGTCATTACAGACGCTAAAGCGGCTACGGCTGCTTTGAAATGGGTGGTCGAAGAAATGGAGCGGCGCTATGAATTATTTGCTCATTCCGGCGTTCGGGAAATCGAGCGTTTCAATGAAAAGGTTCATGAAAAGAATATGGGCGAAAAACTTCCATACCTTGTCGTGGTGATTGATGAACTTGCCGATTTAATGATGGTTGCTCCGAACGAAGTGGAGGAAAGCATCTGCCGAATCGCCCAAAAGGCCAGAGCATGCGGCATCCACCTTTTAATTGCGACGCAGCGGCCGTCTGTTGACGTCATCACCGGCTTGATTAAAGCCAATATTCCGACCAGAATCGCGTTTTCCGTTTCAAGCGGTGTCGATTCACGAACGATTATCGATATGGCGGGAGCAGAAAAGCTTCTTGGAAAAGGAGACATGCTCCTCTTGGAGAATGGATCAGGCAAACCGGTCCGACTTCAGGGAAACTTTGTATCCGATCATGAGATTGACCGGGTCGTCTCACACGTCAGACAGCAGCAGAAGCCATCCTATTTATTTGAACAAGAAGAGCTGGTCAGACAGAATCCGGCTGGATTTGATCAGGACGAACTGTTTCTTGAAGCATGCGAATTTACCGTTGAACAGAACAGCGCCAGCACCTCCAGCCTGCAGCGCCGTTTCCGCATCGGCTATAACAGAGCTGCCAGATTGATCGATATGATGGAAAGAGAAGGCATGATATCGGAGGCAAAAGGTAGCAAGCCGAGAGAAGTGCTGATGACAAAGGCCGATCTGGAACAGCTGATAGAAAGTAGTTCACTTTTCAGCTAAACATGGTATGATAGCTGATGGGCGTGTTTTTTTGAAGCGCCGCATATTAAAGCGCCGCCCGCGGCGTTTTAATCCGTTTTTAAGAGGATTGCCGAAGGATTCAAAAAATCCTTCATCGAAAAGGTTTATTCACTCTTAAAAATGCCTGATACTGAATATAGTTAACACTTAGAAGAGAAAATTGATGCGGCCGGGCTTTAGGTTGCAAATTGAAATAAGCGTCATATACTGGAAAGCAGATAGACGTTTGTTGGAGGTACAATTATGACTGTTTATCATTTTGTAGGAATAAAAGGGACAGGTATGAGTCCGCTTGCCCAAATTCTCCATGATAATGGATATACTGTCCAAGGATCGGATATCGAAAAGTACATTTTTACACAGACTGCATTAGAAGAAAGAAAAATTCCTATCTATCCTTTTGATCCCGAAAACATTAAGCCGGGAATGACAGTTATTGCAGGGAACGCCTTTCCTGATACTCATCCCGAAATTGAAAAAGCGCGTGCCGAAGGCCTGCCTGTCGTGCGCTATCATAAATTTCTCGGGGACTACCTGAAAAAGTTTACAAGCATTGCCGTTACAGGGGCGCATGGCAAAACTTCAACAACAGGGCTTTTATCCCATGTGATCCAAAAAGCGAAACCGACTTCTTTTTTAATCGGAGACGGTACGGGTAAAGGCTGCGAAAACAGCGAATATTTCGTCCTTGAAGCCTGTGAATACAGGAGGCATTTTCTAAGCTATCAGCCGGATTATGCCATCATGACAAATATTGATTTTGACCACCCTGACTATTTCGCAAATATTGACGATGTATTTGATGCGTTTCAAACGATGGCTCTTCAGGTAAACAAAGGGATCATCGCTTGCGGAGACGACGAGTATTTGATGAAAATCCATGCAAATGTTCCGGTCGTTTACTACGGGTTTGCGGAGGAAAACGATTTTCAGGCGAGAAACGTCATCAAAAACACGGAAGGCACAACCTTTGATGTTTTCGTCCGCAATACCTTCTACGATACATTCTATATACCAGCTTACGGAAGCCATAACGTTTTGAATGCATTATCTGTCATCGCGCTTTGCCATTACGAGCAAGTGGATGTCGACATTATTAAAGAAGGGCTTAAAACCTTTGGCGGTGTAAAGCGGAGATTTAATGAAAAAATCATCGGAAACCAAGTTCTGATTGACGATTACGCCCATCATCCGACAGAAATCACGGTGACGATCGAAGCTGCAAGACAAAAGTATCCCGACAGGGACATTGTCGCGGTATTTCAGCCGCATACTTTTACCCGGACACAATCTTTCATGAATGAATTTGCCGAAAGCTTGAAGAAAGCCGATTACGTATATCTTTGCGATATATTCGGATCAGCCCGTGAAAACGCAGGAAAGCTGACGATCACTGATCTGCAGGAAAGAATCGGGCAGGCGAAGCTGATTGATGAAAATGATACATCCATTTTAAAAGAACATGAAAATGGCGTTTTGATTTTCATGGGTGCAGGAGATATTCAAAAGTATTTAAGAGCATATGAAAATGTATTAGCATAACATACAAAAGGCAGTGTGAGTCAATCCGCTGCTTTTTTGTACATATCGAGGCAGACAATCGGTTAAAGGATTTTATCTAAATGTGTAGAAAAAATATATAAAGAGGTTTACAATTTGATCAATTGGGTATACATCAATTATAAGCCCATAGCTTGAGGAGGATTAGATGATTATTATTCTTTATTTAAGCGCCGCACTCATTGCCGTTGCTTTTCTTATTTTAGTTATTTATTTATCAAAGACATTAAAATCCCTTCAAATGACGCTGAATAATGTCGCATCGACCTTAGAAGGGCTTGAAGGACAGATGAAGGGTATTACGGATGAAACAACAGAGCTCCTACATAAAACAAATCGTCTCGCGGATGATATTCAGCAAAAATCTTTGAAATTGAATACGGTTGTTGACGCTGTTCAAGAAGTCGGAACTTCCGTCCGGCAGTTTAACAGTTCAATTCAGCAGGTGTCTGACTCTGTCGCATCAGCAACAGAGCAAAACCGTGAAAAAATTTCTCAAGTTGTCAGCTGGAGCAATGCAGCTTTAGAAATTTGGAATAAATGGAAACGAAAGAAGATGAAGGAGGAATTATAAATGAGTAAAGATGGAATGAATACGAAAGATTTTCTCGTCGGTACATTTGTTGGAGGAATCATCGGGGCAGCGGCAGCTTTGTTTCTGGCGCCGAAATCAGGAAAGGAGCTTCGCGATGATATCGGAAACCAGGCCGTTGTTCTGAAAGACAAAACAGGCAAGCTGACAAATGAAGCGAGAGAAAAAGGCTCGGAATATGTCAGCATCGCAAAGGAAAAAACATCTTCTATTTCACAGCTTGTAGCTGATCAATCATCTCAGCTCATGGATAAAGTCAAAGATTTGCGAAGCAAAGGTGCCGAAAAAGCTGATGAGATGAAGGCAGAAGCATCCTCTGCAATCGAAGAAACAGCCGAGGATGCCAAAAACGAAATCGAGAATGAAGCAAGGGAAACAGCAGATACGGCCCAGAAATAAATGCGGAAAGGGAGATATCATGTCAAAGCAGCTCATTCAAACAGAGGATGAATTTAAACGGCTTGTAGAACAGAATGATACGTTTATCTTTTTGAAACACAGTATTACATGCCCGATCAGCAGGCGCGCTTTTGATGAATTTGAAGCATTCGCCAATCAGCATGAAGACTATCCCACATATTATTTACAGGTGCAGGAAAGCCGTCCGTTATCAAACTATATAGCTGAACATTACGGGATTAAGCATGAAAGCCCTCAAGCCATCATTTTCACAAACGGCAAAGTAAAATGGCATGCCTCCCATTCACAGATTACCGCACAGACTCTTGCAGAAAACAGCAAATAGGCATTAATGAAAAAAGACCAATTCGCATCAACGTATTGGTCTTTTTTTTTGATCTTGAGGCTTTTACCTACTGGAAATGCCTTTTTACGAAAATGCATCGTTTGAACCATCGTTCTGCGATATAATAAAGCAAGCAAGCGGGAGGTGATGTGATGAGCAACGAATTAAAGGACATGCTTCAATCCGTTCTAAAGGAAGAACTCAATCCGATCAATCAGCGCCTGGATGGAATAGATAAGCGTTTAGGCAAAATGGATGAGCGCTTCAATGAAGTGGACGAGCGTTTCAACGCAGTGGACGAGCGCTTCAATGAAGTGGACGAGCGTTTCAACGCAGTGGACGAGCGCTTCAATGAAGTGGACGAACGTTTCAACGCAGTGGATGAGCGCTTCAATGAAGTGGACGAGCGTTTCAACGCAGTGGATGAGCGCTTCAATGAAGTGGACGAGCGTTTCAGCGCAATGGATGAGCGCTTCAATGAAGTGGACAAGCGGCTTGACCGCCTTGAAGCAGATGTAAAAGACGTGAAAAAAGGACAGGAACAGCTCCAAAAAAACATCATCGAAAGCATGGGGCAATTTACAGATAACATAACTGAATATGTCGATGATAAGACCGCAGCTTTGAATCAGCGGGTATATACCGTAGAAACCGAGATACAGCGGCTTTACAGACAATCAAGTTAAAGAATCAATACATGATTCTTTTTTTTTCTTTTTTTGAAGATCCGCGATAAATACCTACACAGCAAGGGATCAATCGCATATTATACTTTATCGCTTAAAAGCGTTTGGGTAATAAAGAATTTTTTCGTGACATTTTATCAAACATTGTTTATAATTAACCCTAATCAATTGAATCATTTATTATCTCATACAGGATGAAGCCAAAAGAAAGGATGAATAATATGAGCAATACTGAACTGGATATGCTGAGGCAGCAGGCGAATGAATTAAACTTGCAGATTTTAAAGCTGATTAATGAAAGAGGAAGAATTGTCCAAGAGATTGGAAAAGCGAAGGAAGCCCAAGGGATCAATCGCTATGATCCGGTCAGAGAAAGAACGATGCTGAACAACATTATTGAAAATAATGATGGTCCGTTTGAAAACTCCACAATTCAGCATATTTTCAAAGAGATTTTTAAAGCGGGGCTTGAACTGCAGGAAGATGATCACAGCAAGGCGCTCCTTGTTTCGCGCAAGAAAAAGCCTGAAAATACAATTGTTGATCTAAAAGGCGAAAAAATCGGTGATGGTGAACAAAGGTTCATCGTCGGTCCATGTGCGGTTGAAAGCTACGACCAAGTTGCCGAAGTGGCAGCAGCGGCTAAAAAACAAGGCTTGAAACTGCTTCGCGGCGGAGCCTTCAAACCGCGTACAAGCCCTTATGATTTCCAGGGGCTTGGTGTCGAAGGCTTAAAAATCTTAAAACGTGTTGCTGATGAGTATGATCTGGCTGTCATCAGTGAAATCGTCAATCCACAGCATATTGAAGAAGCGATTGACTACATCGATGTCATCCAAATCGGAGCCCGCAACATGCAAAACTTCGAGCTGTTAAAAGCGGCTGGTTCCGTGAAAAAGCCTGTCCTTTTAAAACGCGGGCTTGCTGCTACATTGAAGGAATTCATCAATGCGGCGGAGTACATCATGTCACAAGGAAACGATCAAATCATCCTTTGCGAGCGCGGGATCAGAACGTACGAAACAGCGACGAGAAATACTTTGGATATTTCAGCTGTACCGATTCTTAAACAGGAGACGCATCTTCCGGTATTCGTGGATGTCACTCATTCAACAGGACGTCGCGACCTCTTGCTCCCTACGGCAAAAGCAGCGCTTGCGATCGGAGCTGACGGCGTAATGGCCGAAGTTCATCCTGATCCATCTGTCGCGCTTTCCGACTCTGCACAGCAAATGGATATTCCGACATTTGAAAAGTGGCTGAATGAGCTGAAGCCGCTGGTTCAGGTCAAAGCATAATTTATCAAATCCATTTTGGACCGCTCTCGACAAGCGGTCCTTTTTTGTATTTGAAAATTGTCGAAAAAAATTCTTATTTTTAATTAAGAAGTTGTTTTTTCCTATTTAAATTAATTATAAAAATAAAGGGAACGTTTTCATATTAGGTAAAACCGTGTATAATTTCAGAAGAGAACCTTTTGCTTTGAACAATTATGAAAAATAATGTAAACTGGTCTTCCGTTTATTTTACATAAAGTATGACATTTTGACATTTCTCTACATGAAAATGTTTATGCTATAGAATAAGAAAAGTGTACCCAGTTGAAGGAGTGGTAAAAATGAGTAATGTGACAATATATGATGTGGCACGAGAAGCAAATGTAAGTATGGCGACAGTTTCACGAGTGGTCAACGGAAATCCGAATGTAAAGCCGACGACGAGAAAAAAGGTGCTTGAAGCCATCGAACGTCTCGGGTATCGTCCAAACGCTGTGGCCAGAGGCCTGGCAAGCAAAAAAACGACAACTGTCGGCGTGATAATCCCTGATATTTCCAGTATCTTTTATTCAGAGCTGGCCAGAGGAATTGAAGATATTGCTACGATGTACAAATACAACATTATTTTGAGCAACTCTGATCAAAATATGGACAAAGAACTGCATCTCCTCAATACGATGCTCGGAAAGCAAGTCGACGGAATCGTATTTATGAGCGGAAATGTAACGGAAGACCATGTTGAAGAATTTAAACGTTCACCTGTACCGATTGTGCTTGCGGCGTCTGTTGAAGAAAAAGGAGAAACGCCTTCCGTTGCAATCGATTATGAGCAGGCCATTTATGATGCAGCGAGCATGCTGATCGAAAAAGGCCATAAACGGCTGGCGTTTGTAGCCGGCCCGCTGATTGAGCCGATCAATAAAGTCAAGAAGCTTCAGGGCTTCAAAAGAGCGCTCAAGGATCATGGCCTCGAATTTAAAGAAGAGTATGTTGCAGAAGGCGACTATACGTACGATTCCGGGATGGAAGCGCTGGAGGCGCTCATGAAGCTTGATGAAAAACCGACGGCTGTCCTTTCTGCCACAGATGAAATGGCGCTTGGAATCGTTCATGCCGCACAGGACAAAGGACTATCAATTCCGGAAGCCCTTGAGGTCATCGGATTTGACAATACAAGACTTTCACTAATGGTTCGTCCGCAGCTCTCGACAGTCGTTCAGCCGACATATGACATCGGTGCCGTGGCTATGAGACTTCTGACAAAGCTGATGAACAAGGAAGAAGTCGAAGAGCACATTGTCCAGCTGCCGCATCGAATTGAATTAAGACAATCTACAAAATCCTAAAAAAACAAAATTAAACAAGAAAGAAAGCAAGTGTTCACAAGTTTTCGTGAATGCCTTGCTTTCTTTTCCTTGAGCTGGAGAGAATGTAAAAAATGAAACGATTTGATTATCTTACACCGGTCGGTTTTATTTTAGGTATTTTCATTTTAGTGATCGGCGTGGTCTCAGGAGCGGGTCTTTCCGGTTTTTATTCATTTATTGATTTAACGTCCTTTTTTATCGTGACAGGCGGATTATGCGCGGCTGTATTTGTCAGTTTTTCTCCGAAAGATTTAAAAAAAGCGCCATCTGTGCTGAAGCAGGTATTTGTTTCGGAAGATGATGATGTGCGGGATTTGGTTAAAACCTTTGTGACGCTTTCTGAGCAGGCGCGCAAACAGGGCATCTTATCCTTGGACGCAGATGTGAATGAAATGAAGGACCCCTTTTTAAAAAAAGGGCTTCTTTTGGCCATCGACGGCTGGGATGAGGAGACGATCCGCAATGTGATGAACGCGGAAATCGCTGCGATGGAAGAAAGGCACAGAAAGGGAAGAAGAGTCTTTGAAAAAGCTGGGGAGTTTGCACCTGCATGGGGAATGATCGGAACCCTCGTCGGACTTGTGATGATGCTTAAAAATCTGAACAAACCTGAAACGCTCGGTCCGAACATGGCCATCGCCCTTTTGACGACGCTCTATGGCTCACTTCTATCCAACATGCTGTTTATTCCAATCGCTGCAAAGCTTGAAGAAAAGACGGAAAATGAAATCTTTAAGAAGCAGGTGATGATAGAAGGAATCATCGGCATTCAGTCAGGAAGAAATCCGCGCAACCTTGAAAGCCAGCTCGTCGTATTCGGCTCCAAAGAAGAATGGAAAAAAAAGCATGCGGAAAACATGAAGCAAAAAGGACCGGCTCATGAAGCTTAGGCATGAAAGAAGAAAGCGCGAATCCGGCCGCAAATCGTCCAACTGGATCATCACGTTTTCGGATTTGATTACGCTGATTCTTGTGTTCTTTATTTTACTGTTTTCAATGTCGCAAATCGATTTAAATAAATTTAAAGCGGCGGTAGGTTCGTTTCAGGACAGAGCCGATGGGGAGTCCGCGACCGAACAAACAGACCGGGGCCGTGATCAGCATGCGAAAAAAGCGGCTGACAGTCAGGATGATTTATTAAAGAAGATCAATGACTATATTGAAAAAAATCAGCTCTCAGGCCTTATCACGGCTAAACGTGATGAACGCGGCGTCATCCTTGTGCTTCAAGAAGCGGTCCTCTTTGATTCGGGAAAAGCGGATATTAAGGATCAGGCTTACCCGCTTTTGCATAAAATCGCCGTACTGCTGAAAACGGTGTCCAATCCTATCAATGTTGAGGGGCATACAGACAACCGTCCGATTTCCACGTACCGCTTTCCTTCCAACTGGGAGCTATCTGCAGCAAGGGCGAGCACTGTGATCGGATATTTTACAGAAAAAGAAAAACTCGACTCTTCCCGCTTTCTCGCTGTCGGGTACGCCGATACAAAACCGGTCAGGGACAATCGCACTGAAAGCCATATGAAGGAAAACAGGCGCGTCGAAATCGTGATCAGCAAACTGAATACAAAGAAATAAAGGTCTTGCCGCGGGCAAGGCCTTTTTTCACGCCAATTCATCCTGACTGGCTTCAGCGGTTTGAAAAAAAAAGAATAAATGAACACGATCGACTCAGGATCGCGTGTATTTCAGAAGAGCGGTATTGAATTCATAAATCGCGATTTGCCGGAAGCCTCGCTCCATTATCGCGAGGCAAAGGGGTAAAAGGGCAATGTTATAGCTGTCATGAAGCGTGTTCGATGGAACTTGAGGAGGATAATCATAGGTGCCCTAGGTTTTTCAAGCTGTCGGAAGTGCTATTGAAAATGCACGGCCTAATGAAAAGATGGCTATCATTCTGCTGTATACTTTATGAAACGATACAACTTGGTTGTTCAAGCTGTCTTTCACAAACTTTTCGGCAAGCCTCTTTTTATGTCGTGCGATGGGCAGAGCGAATCGGGAAAAGAGCTTTTGCAATGGTTTGCGCATTTTTTTCTGTAATTTCTGCTTTCCTTGGAATCGGAGGATATAAATCTTCCGGATCACACCATGCTGAAGGAAGCGGGACCGACGCTTGTTTTTCCCATCTTTTCAGCCATTTTTCAGGCATGTTACCTTCTGCTTTGATGCCCTTCATTTCAAGCCATATTCTTGCCCATGCCCGCGGCACCACACGCCAAATATCATAGCCTCCGCCGCCGACGGCAATCCACCTCCCGCCGCAGTAAGTATGGGCCAATTCATGGGCAAGCTTTGGAATGTCTTCATAAATTCTCATCGTTGTGCATAAGTGTGTGAGCGGGTCATAGAAATGAGCGTCAGCGCCGTTCTGCGTCAATATGACGTCCGGTTTGAAGAATTCAGCGATTTCAGTGACAGCCGTTCGGTAGGAGTCAAGAAAAGAATCATCTTCAGTGAACGCATCTAGCGGGATGTTAAAAGCGTATCCATAGCCTTCTCCATGGCCGCGTTCCTGAACTTGACCCGTTCCAGGGAAAAGATAGCGGCCTGTTTCATGTATCGATACAGTGCAGACAGATGGATCGTCATAAAACGTGAATTGCACGCCATCTCCGTGATGGGCATCTGTATCAATGTATAACACTTTAGCGTGATACTTTTCCTGCAGGTAGCGAATCACGACTGAACTATCGTTATATACGCAAAAACCTGAAGCTCTCCCTCTGAATCCGTGATGAAGCCCGCCTCCTAAATTAAGGGCATGTTTTGCCTTTCCGGTCATCACATAGTCTGCGGCTGTCAGCGTTCCGCCAACCAAAAGAGATGCGGCTTCGTGCATACCGGCAAAAACGGGTGTATCCTCTGTTCCAAGTCCGTAGCTCTCGCTTTCAGCGGCCGGCAGTTTGCCCGCCCCGGCCAGCTGAACGGCTCTGATATAATCGCTTGTGTGAACAAGGCTGAGCTCGGATTCCACCGCCATTCGCGGAGGGACGATATCTCCCTGTTCGAACGCGCCCAAGGCGTTTAAAAGGTCATATGTCACATATACTCTCAGCTGGTTGAATGGATGGTCTTGATGAAATTGATAAATTTGGTAGGAGGGAGAGAATACAAACACGCTGTCCTTCATAGCAAATCCCTTTGTTCTGCGGGCCAGAGAACCTGATACCCTTTGGTTTTCACGTCTTTGATGATTGAGGCGGGATTCATCGTTTGTACGCGAAATACGAGAATTTTTGAATGTTCTTTTTCACCGGGATAAACAAGCACGCTTAAAATACCGATTTGGCGCTTGCTGAATATTGGGCTGATATCGGCGAGGCCCTGTGTGATATCCTCGGTTTTAATTTCGATTTGCGAGCCGGGAAAATGAGCGCCGGTCAGCTGGACAAATGTATGAAGCAAGTCTGACTTTGTTACGATGCCGACGAGCTTTCCGTTTTTGACGATCGGCAGGCAGCCGATGTCATGTTCGAAAAATACGGCTGAAATTTCTTCGGCAAAATCAAGCGGATGACCTGTGACCACTTCTTTTGACATGATCAGTTCAACCGGTCTTTGCAGATCCTTGGCAGAGCTGTTGTGAGCAAATATACTTGGGCTTGCTTTCTTCACATCCCTGTCTGTTACGACGCCTACGACAGTTCCCCGTTCATTGATGACCGGCAGGTGCTTAATATGAAATGTTCTCATTCGTTTCATCGCTTCTTCTATCGTATCTGTTCTGGAAAGTGTCACAACATCCCTTTTCATGATTTTTTCAACAATCATACTTAGGTCCCCTTTGCTCCCTTAATACATACAACGATTGTGGAATCGCAGCCTGTCAAACCGCTCGATCGATTCCTGACTGACCTCTTTTCCGATGCGGGCCATTAAACAGTTGGCGGGATGAGAACTGATTTCCGGATCGTCTGTTGCAAACCAGACAAGTCCTCCGGCATTCATCATCTTCTCCATCATCTTTCTGTATTCCCAGACATCTTTGTTTGTCCCCTTTAAGTCCCAATGCCAGTAATATTCGGTCGTAATGATAATGTATTTTTCCATCTGTTTATCCATCATGCTGACCTCTAAAAGCGTCTTTCCGACGGAATGGCCTCTGAACATTGGAATCACCTCGATGGCGCCAAGTTCAATTAAATTTTCCATGTTTCCTTCAGACCACCTTTCAAGCGGGTCTGGATAAACATAGGTGACATATCCTACAATGGTATGATGGAAACGAGCGATGATAATCCGTCCTTCGGGAAGCCCTGCGATTTCGATTAATGCTTCGTGCTGTTTTTGAGATGGGCGAAAGGCTGTAAGCTCGGCATGAAACTCAAAGTCTGCAAGCTTTTCAGCGCTGATAGGGCCTTCTATCAGCAAGGCGCCTTTCTCGGTGTGCAATTCCTTGGCATGATAAGTTTTGTGATGCTCCACGTATCCACCGCCTTACATCTTAGTTGAAGTCTTTTATACATAACATACCAAAATATTAAGCGTTTTCAAAGAAAAGAATACTATTTTTTAAAAATTGAGAAAATAAAAAATCTATACTATAATATATTTTGATGACCGAACAAAGGGGGATGGGCATGGAATTGAAAGCGTTGCCAGCCGAAAAGGGAAACTACAATTTAAAAGACTATGATGAAGCATACCGTACATTTGACTGGAAAGATGCCGAAAAAAATTTTACATGGCACAAAACGGGGAAAATGAATGCCGCTTATGAAGCTATCGACCGCCACGCTGAATCAAATTTGAAAAATAAAGTGGCATTTTACTACAAAGATCCGGTCCGCGAAGAAAAGTACACCTTCCGAGAAATGAAAAATGAAACAAATAAAGCTGGGAATGTGTTAAAGCAGCATGCCAATGTCAAAAAGGGAGACCGTGTGTTTGTCTTTATGCCGAGATCACCCGAGCTTTATTTTATTATTCTCGGCGCTGTCAAATTGGGAGCGATCGTCGGACCTTTATTTGAAGCGTTTATGGAAGGGGCTGTCAAAGACAGGCTTTTAAACAGCGGGGCAAAGGTGATTGTCACGACGCCCGAACTGCTGGAGCGGGTGCCGGCTGATGAGCTGCCGGATCTTGAATCGATCGTGGTCGTCGGAGAAGGGGTAAAGGAAGAAGGGCCTGTTATCGATTACTTTTCAAAAGCAGGGGAAGCAGACACCGATCTTGAGATTGCATGGATGGATCAGGAAGACGGGATGCTGCTTCACTATACATCAGGCTCTACCGGCGCGCCAAAAGGGGTTCTCCACGTCCATAGAGCGATGATTCAGCAATACCAGACCGCCAAATGGGTTCTTGATCTGCGGGAGGATGACATCTATTGGTGTACAGCGGATCCCGGTTGGGTAACCGGAACCATTTACGGCATTTTCGGACCGTGGCTGAATGGAGCAACCAATGTCGTGGTGGGCGGCAGGTTCAGCCCTGAATCATGGTACGAGACGATTGAACAGCTTGAAGTGACTGTATGGTACAGTGCGCCGACGGCTTTCCGAATGCTGATGGGAGCCGGAGACGAACTCGCGAACAAATACAACCTGAGTTCTTTAAGACACGTCTTAAGCGTTGGCGAGCCTTTAAACCCCGAAGTGATCAGATGGGGGCATAAAGTCTTTCACAATCGGATTCATGATACATGGTGGATGACGGAAACAGGGGCACAGCTGATTTGCAACTATCCTTGCATAGAGATTAAGCCTGGTTCGATGGGCAAGCCTTTTCCTGGAACCGAGGCTGCGATTGTTGACAACCAGGGAAATGAGCTCCCGCCATACAGAATGGGCAATCTCGCCATTAAAAAAGGCTGGCCGTCGATGATGCACGCCATCTGGAACAACCCTGAAAAATACAGCTCCTATTTTATGCCGGGTGATTGGTATGTGTCCGGAGATTCCGCCTATATGGATGAAGACGGATACTTTTGGTTTCAGGGACGAATTGATGATGTCATTATGACATCAGGAGAACGCGTCGGTCCGTTTGAAGTGGAAAGCAAGCTTCTCGAACATCAAGCTGTCGCTGAAGCAGGCGTCATTGGCAAACCGGATCCCGTCCGGGGAGAAATCATAAAAGCATTCATCGCTCTTAGAGAAGGATATGAGCCGTCAGATTCATTAAAAGAGGAAATTAGGCAGTTCGTGAAGAAAGGCTTGGCCGCACATGCCGCGCCAAGGGAAATCGAATTTAAAGATAAGCTGCCGAAAACGAGAAGCGGAAAGATTATGAGGCGCGTCCTGAAAGCGTGGGAGCTGAACCTTCCGGCCGGCGATCTTTCAACGATGGAGGACTGACCTTCATTGACAAAGCAAAAATATTATGTTAAAAAAGATTTAGTCAAATAATAAAAGGTGAAGACTGAGACCAGTAGAACGATCCCTCCCTGTCTTAGAGAGCTGATGGCCGGTGAAAATCAGCACATATGGATGGTTTGAATTACACTCACGAACCGCTTTTGCGAAAAAGCCTCCCGCTTTGTAGCAAAAGAACGGAAGTTTCCGTTATCAACAAGAGTGAAAAGAGCGCGGTCTCGTGTTCTTTTAAGCAGGGTGGTACCGCGATTTGATCGTCCCTTCGTTTATTCGAAGGGGCGTTTTTATTTTTTAAAAAGGAGCTAATGATAATGACACACTTACTTGATGATTTATCCTTTCGGGGGCTGATTCAGCAGCAGACGGATGAAGAAGGGCTGAGAGAGCTGCTGGCTAATGACAAAATCAGCTTATACTCCGGATTTGACCCGACGGCCGACAGCCTCCATATCGGACATTTACTGCCGATCTTAATGCTTCGCCGCTTTCAGCTGGCCGGACATCACCCGATTGCACTCGTAGGCGGAGCGACGGGTCTGATCGGCGATCCGAGCGGAAAGAAAGCAGAGCGCACATTGAACAATGAAGAGATTGTCCGCGAATGGTCGCAGAAAATCAAAAATCAGCTATCCCGTTTCCTTGATTTTAAAGCTGATGAGAATCCGGCGGTCATGGCGAATAACTTCGACTGGATCGGCCAAATGAGTGTCATTGATTTCTTGCGTGATGTCGGCAAAAACTTCGGCATCAACTACATGCTTGCCAAGGATACGGTAAGCTCCAGAATCGAATCGGGCATATCGTACACTGAATTCAGCTATATGATCCTTCAGTCGCTCGATTTCTTAAATCTGTACAGAAATAGCGGATGCAAGCTGCAGATCGGCGGCAGCGACCAGTGGGGCAATATCACTTCAGGTCTTGAGCTGATTCGCAAATCGGAAGAGAACGCAAAAGCGTTCGGTTTGACGATCCCGCTCGTCACAAAAGCGGATGGAACGAAATTCGGAAAAACAGAAGGCGGAGCGATCTGGCTCGATAAAGAGAAGACCTCGGCGTATGAATTTTACCAATTCTGGATCAATACAGATGACAGGGATGTTGTCAAATACCTAAAATACTTCACCTTTTTGTCAAAAGAAGAAATTGAAGATCTGGCTGCAAAAACGGAGACTGCACCTGAAAAACGCGAGGCGCAAAAACGCCTTGCTGAAGAAGTGACGGTTCTCGTCCATGGCCGTGAAGCGTTTGACCAGGCTGTTAATATTTCCAGAGCGCTGTTCAGCGGCGATATCAAACAGCTGACAGCCGAGGAAGTGAAGGTCGGCTTTAAAGGGGTTCCTTCTTTAGAACTCGAGCAAACGGATGAGCTGCCTCTCGTCGATGTACTTGTCCAATCAAAGCTGTCGCCTTCGAAACGCCAGGCCCGTGAAGACATCACAAACGGAGCCGTATACATTAACGGTGAGCGCCGGACTGATGTAAGCGGCGTTCTCAGCAGCGAGGACCGCATCGAAGGACAGTTTACCGTCATTCGCCGCGGCAAAAAGAAATACTTCTTGCTGACTTACAAGTAATGAAAAAAAACTCTTGCCAAACGGCAAGGGTTTTTTGTGTCAAAACGTTTCATGTATGTTCATTCAGGAAATGTCAAAAATATAGATGTAGAAGGTAAAGCGTTTCCATTCTCTAATCGGGAGGAATTCAGAATGAACTTGTTCATTGCGGCAAAAGAAAAATTTATGGAAGATTATCAAAAGCAGCTTGAGACAGAACGAAATGAACATGCTGAACATCAAGCGTCCGCCCTTAATCAAGTGAATCAGACGGAAGATACAGCAAAGCGGTTAAAATCATGAGGGTCCCGCGACCCTCTTTTTCATTGAATGCTTGCCCCGTATTTCCCATTCATCTACGATTTATTAATAACAATCGCTAATTTGTAGTTTGCATGCTTGTTTAAGTCTATTAAAAATTGATCTAACAGTTCATGAGACGGGAACTTGCATTCAAGAAGATAACAACCATCCCCGCTGATTTTATAGTTATTGATGATGTAGTTCTCCTTTGTTTTTAAAAATGAAAGGTAAGGTTCGTGATAAGTACTTTTTGTATAGATATTGATAAAAGCATGTATAAAACACCCGAGTTTCACTTGATTCACTTTGATTGTATAACCTTCAATCACTCCTTGATCCTCCAATTTAGCAACCCTGGTTGCGGCTGCCTGTCCTGTCAAATGAACTTTTTCCCCTAATTCCTTCATCGTAGCACGGCTATTATTGGATAATTCTTCTAAGATTCGCTTGTCTGTATGATCCAGCATTCGATCAAATCCTTTCAAAAGGTTTGTGTGGAATGACAAAGCAAAATACATTTTTTCAAAAATCAAGTCAAACGGAAAAAAGACTTGATTTTATCTATGTAAATGTTAATCGGTCATAGTATAAACTGATTGTAATTCAAAGAAAAGGAGCCATGAACATGAATATTCTACAAATTCGAAATGCGACATTAATTGTCGAATATGCAGACAAAACATTTTTAATAGATCCAATGCTGGCTGAGAAAGGCACTTATCCCCCGTTTCCAAATTCGGCAAGACAAGATCAAAATAATCCTTTAGCCAGCCTGCCGGCATCAATTGACGACATCATCAAGAATCTGGATGCTGTCATTGTCACTCATCTGCATTTAGACCACTTTGATGATGCTGCCAAAGAAATGTTGCCTAAAGATATCAAACTGTTTGTCCAAAATACAGCGGATGCTGAAGAAGTGAGAAATGCCGGTTTTCAAGATGTAGAAGTTTTAACGGAAGATACAGTTTTTGAAAATATTCAATTAATCAAAACAAGAGGCGAGCATGGTAGAGGAGAAATATTAAAGCTTGCCGGTGAAGTGTGCGGCGTTGTTTTCAAGCACTCAAATGAGAAAACGTTGTATGTAGCTGGAGATACAGTATGGTATGAAGGTGTCCAAGAAGAGATCGATACACATCAGCCGGATATCATTGTCGTCAATGGCGGAGATAATCAATTCTTAGAAGGCGGTTCTCTCGTAATGGGGAAAGAGGACATTTATGAAGTGTATAAAGCAGCCCCTAACGCAACAATCATTTCAAGCCATATGGAAGCTGTCAATCATTGGACATTATCAAGAGAAGAGTTAAAAACATTCATTCAAGAAAAAGGAATCGTTTCTCATGTTTTAGTGCCGGATGACGGTGAATCATACACATTTTAATCTATAGTAGAGGGAAGATCATCATGACAGTTGAAGCCAATAAAGAATGAGTCAGACGTTTTTATAAAAGCGAATGAAGCCACTGGGAGGTTTCTTCCATAAAGACTTTGTATTCTATCCGCAGGTTGATACACCTATGCCTGGGGAAAATGCCTATAGCTCAAAAAAAACTTCGTTGCTTTTTCGGACTTCAAAATGCCGATCCAAGCACCCGTTTACTTTGTCTTTGAAGGTCCCGCTGGACGGTGTTCTTTCAACGGGAAAAACCGTTAAATTATCGTTTTGCGAATAGCCGACGGTAAGATGATTGAGAAAAGGGTTCATGGTGATAAGCATGACGATCTCCGGCAGCTTGGTGTGAACATCTGACTTTTCCTGAGCTGATCAAAAGGTGTTTTGCGGAAGTCCTGTCTGCGGATGATATTATCGAAAAAGGGTTACCTATCGAAAGAGCCCTTCTCTCCGAGAGGGGCTTATATTCAATAACATTCTCAAGCTTTATTAAAATCCTTGAAGAGTGTAAAAGAAATAAATAAACAACACAATCATTGTTATGACAATGATTACTTCTTTGGTGTAATGTTTCTCATCCTCTTTAGCTTGCTTCTGTTTTTGAATCTCGTCTCTATACTTTTTTTGAATCTCCCTCTTCTTAAGATCCATTTTTGATTTGCCCCTCTGGTTTATATTCAACACGCACTCTCATCCTGTTTCAATTTTTTAGGAAGAGGAATCTTTGCTCAAAATTCAGGAATTATTAAATTAAGAGCAACAATCAGCACAATAATGGTTACGATAATCATCATTTCGATAGTATACCTTTTGTGATTTTCCTGTTTTTTTAGCTCCTCCCTATACTTTTTTTGAATCTTGTCATCCATTTTCATCATGAATCTCCCATCTGACAATATTCCAGTCGATCAAATCTCTTTCATGATTATTTCGAACATCATAACGCTAACTCCTTTTTTATAAAAAATGATTTTATTGTTGTTTTTTCTGTTTTTCACTAAGCTCTATCTCAGTAGTAGAAGCTGAACAAAAACAACACCATGATACAAAAGTTCCTCAACAACCGTTTTATGTTTTTGATAAAGAAATTTTAGATAACATTAGGGAATGTTACAAAGATGATTTCATCTCCGGTCCCATTCAGGATCGTGCTGAGTTATCGGAAGACAGGAAAGGAGGGGACAAACAAAATTTTTATCTGATATCGATTATCTTAAGTATTAACTCATTATAATCCAGCAAAAAAACCTTCATATTGAGAGGGGTTTTGTTTTTGAGGTTAAGGTAAATGATATGGGGGAGAATACGACATACTAAAAAGCAGAGTAAACAAAAACCCCAGAATCGTTGGGATACCAACGATTCTAGGGTTTTTATCAATACTCTTCAATTAACGAGAGTAGAACTCAACGATCAATGCTTCGTTAATCTCAGGAGCAAGTTCAGAGCGCTCTGGAAGGCGAGTGAACGTACCCTCAAGCTTTTCAGCATCAAATGTCAGGTATTCAGGAATGAAGCTGTTCACTTCAACCGCTTCTTTGATGACAGAAAGGTTTTGAGATTTTTCGCGAAGAGCAATCGCTTGACCAGGTTTTACTTGGTAAGACGGGATGTCAACGCGGCTTCCGTCAACAAGAATATGACCGTGGTTTACCAATTGGCGTGCTTGGCGGCGAGTGCGCGCTAAGCCAAGACGGTATACGATGTTGTCAAGACGAGATTCAAGAAGAATCATGAAGTTTTCACCGTGTTTACCGACCATTTTCGCAGCTCTGTCAAAAAGATTGCGGAACTGGCGCTCGTTCACACCATACATATGGCGAAGCTTTTGCTTTTCTTGCAATTGCAAACCATATTCTGATAGTTTTTTACGCTGTCCCGGACCGTGCGGACCTGGCGCGTAAGGACGTTTTTCTAATTCTTTACCTGTACCGCTTAAGGAGATTCCTAAACGGCGGGATATTTTCCAACTTGGACCTGTATAGCGAGCCATAATGTGACTCCTCCTTTGGTTTTATTTTTGTGAAAATAAAACCCATCTGTTCAATTCAGCCATGTCCATTTTGTTTTCATGTATCCTCGCTCCAGCAGCAAAGAGTTACACGATACACCTTATTCACATAAGGAACAAAATGAAACAAAGAAGCAGAACAAAAAGGCTGCAATATTTCACACAAAGACGATTATATAACGTCCCTGGGGCAAAGTCAACCATTCATCGGCAGTCCCGAAAAGATTTAAAACGCTTATCGGGATATAGTCCTTCTTTTATGATATAATTAGGAAAATTAAATTAGACTATAATGGATTTTTTTAGGTGATAATAATGAATAGACAAACCGAAGACCTATATCTCTCTTTTCATCAGGAACTGCTCCAATTTTTATTCAAAAAGCCGGCTGTTTCATACAATGACTCTGTCGTCTGGCTGAAATCGGCAGCCGAGTCATTTTTTTCGTTTATATCCTTAACATTGCATGCTTCTTCTTCTGAGCCGGCAATGCTGAAAGGCAAAAGCGGTTCAATCAATTACATCAATGATTATTATACCATTATAACAATAAAAGAAAACAACAAATATATTGAACTTTTATGTCGAAAGAATCATAAAATACCGAAAGATCTGGCTGAATCGATTCATATGTGTTTGACATACTGTGCTGATCTTGAAAGGTCTCATGATGACAAACTTCGCAAAACCGAGATTTATAAACAGACAGAACTGCTCCATGAGCTGATGGATAAGGAAAAAGTCCTAAAAACAATGCTTGAAATCTTAAGGGATGTATTCCCTCATTTAACATATTGTCTCTTTTTATCTTATGATCAGGATCAGTATATCCATCTGCCTGCAAAAGAAATAGACGTTCAAAATGAATCGACCGATTCTTTTGCCTTGGAGGTTTATTTATCAGGCCAGATGAAGCACAAGGACGAGTCTGCCGTATACATCCCGATTAAAGGCAGGCAGGGGACATATGGCGTTTTAAAAGCTTCAGGCCCGAACGCTGCCGATATGGCTCAGGATATATGCATCATTTCGAATGCCGCAGGAAAAGCCTTTGAAAATTCCCGGCTTTATGAGCAAGCCAAAAATATGATTTCGAATCTGGAGCTGATCAATGAAACCTCCCATCAGCTGAACCGGACGAAACGGCTTCCGGACATGATGAAGAATTTGTCCGAAAGGCTTATCGGCTCATTCGGCGCTGAAGAAGTCGGTTTCTTTTATAACAATCACTTTGAAGAACAAAATTTGCTGCCGGGGAGCACCGGCTTCTTTCAAACGGATGCAGCCGCTCCTTATATCAGCTACGTTAAAGAGAAGGTTTCTGAAGAGAATGGCGTTTTTGTCGGGAATGGTTCTTCTCTGTTCGGAAATGAAGGATATGCTTCATTAATGGGTGTTCCGATGCTTGAAAATAATGAGAGCAAGGGGTTTGTCATCGTTTTGAAAAAAAACGCCTGCTCCTTTACGTTTGAAATGTTTAAGCTGTTTCAGACGCTCATCAGGCATTCCACACTTGCCGTTTCCAATTCGATGCTTCGCGACCGCCTGAAGTATCTGGTGCAGACAGACCGTTTGACAGAGCTTTATTCCAGGAGCTATCTTGATGAAAAAATTCAACGCAGCATGAAGGATGATCAAAGAGGGGTATTTGTGTTATTCGACATTGATAATTTTAAACGGATTAATGATACCTATGGACACCAGACCGGTGATGAAATTCTTATTCAAGTTTCCCGGGCGATTCAGCAAAATATCCGCCAACAGGATGTCGGGGCAAGATGGGGAGGGGAAGAGCTGGCGGTGTACCTTCCGAAAGCCGACTTGCATGCAGGTGAAATACTGGCTGAACGGCTGATTGCGCTTGTCAGGGAATGTACAAATCCCAAAGTTACGATTTCCTGCGGGATTTCCCATTGGTCGGAGGACCATCCGAAATCTTTGACTTCTCTTGTAAAGCAGGCGGATGTCGCCCTGTACGCCGCCAAGCGAAACGGAAAAAACAGACTGATGATTCAAAAGCCATTTTCATGACACGAAAAAGAGCCGGATTTACCGGCTCTTTTTGCTTAAGCGCTCTTCAAGTTTTTCGGTGAATTTCTTGAGGTAATACTCATCTTTTTCATCAAATCGGTTTTTAATCGGGCTGTCTATATCAAGGACGCCGACCGCTTCTCCGTCGATTTTAAGGGGGAGCACGATTTCCGATTGGGAAGCCGCATCACATGCAATATGTCCAGGGAATGCATTGACATCCTCAACGCGTTCGACCCGTGCGTTTGCATAAGCGGTGCCGCAGACGCCTTTTCCTAACGGAATCCGTACGCAGGCGGGAAGCCCTTGGAAAGGACCGAGCACAAGCTCTCCGTCTTTGGCAAAATAAAAGCCCGCCCAGTTGACGTCTTCCAGTGAGTGGTACAAGAGAGCAGAGGCGTTGGCTAGATTGGCAATCATATCAGGCTCGTCTTCTGTCAGCGCATCTATTTGTTTGAGGAGAAGCTCATATTTTTTTTCTTTGCTGCCTTCAGTTTTTTCGACATGAAACATTGTATTTCCCTCGCTTTTTCTTTGAAATGGCAAAATTGCACTTGGTGTGCTGCTATTTGTCGAGCACTTTTTACAGGAACAAATCCGCTTGAAGTGGAATTGTTTTAAGTAAGAAGGGGTGGTGAATCAAGATGGGATCAAACTCTCTTTTAACCACAAAGGACAGGATTATCGAATCTGCCGTCGAGCTGTTCAATCAAAAAGGATTTACAGGAACTTCAGTTCGTGAAATTGCTGGAGCAGCGAATGTCAATGTGGCCCACATCTCCTATTATTTTAATGGAAAAGGCGGTTTAATGGAGCATTTGGTATCCCGTTTTTATGAAGGCTATTTAAGAATCCTTGAAAACGGACATGAGCGCCTTCAGGACCTCAGTGCAAAGGACTGCCTTCTTCAATTGGTTTTTGATATTCTATCGTATCAGCATGAACACCGTCAATTAACTCGATTTGTCTATCGCGAAGTGACGATTGATTCGACGCTGATTCGCGAAGTGATGTCGACATATTTAACAAAAGAAAAGTACATTCTTCACTTGATCATTGAAAAAGGAAAAGCGGACAGGGAATTTTCCCGTTTCCCGCTTTCTCATTTTATGATCCAGCTGAAGTCCCTTTTGATGATGCCTTATTTGCAGCCGCAGTATATTTCGGAAGTGCTTTATCTGCAGCCGCACGAACCATACTTTTATAAGGCGTACTATAAAGAAGTCAAAACTTGGATCATCAGCCTGCTGTACAGAGAGCGTGAACATATTGCCGTTATTTAGCACAGCGGCGTTCAAAACATTCGTAACCAAACCCGGCATCCTTTGCTTGGTGGGCATCAGACCCAAAAACAAGCGGGATGTTTTTTTGCTGGGCTTCTTCCATCATCCAGTCTTCCAAATAGACTTCCCCTGCCTGAGGCTTGCGAAGACCTGATGTATTAAAATCGAGTTCAAGCCCGCGATTTCCGGCTTCGGCTATACAGGAAGACACCAATTCCCGGACAGGAGCAGACATCGTATAAGGAAAAATCTTAACAAATTTTTTGACAAGTGTGATATGGCCGATTCGTTTTGGCTTAAAAGGACCGAGCGATGATACAATAGAAGAAAAGATTTCCTGATAATAGGCAAGATACACCTGCTCGATACTTCCGCAGCATCGGATCAGATTTTGAAATGCATCTTCATCATAGTCAAGGCAGATGTGTGAAGATCCCGCCGGCAGAAAATGAACGGACAGGATGCTGTCATCAAGGAATGTGCCATATGTATCGAGAAATGTTTTGATTTCAGCTTCATACGCGCGGATATAATCGACTTCAAGGCCGATTAAAACGTCAATTTGTCCTTTATACTCTTCTTTCAAGTGCTGCAGACTTTCAAAATAGCGCTCCAGGGCGGACATCGGCATGGCGCTGTCCTTCTGCGGGGTCGGATCGCTGAAAGAAGGCGGAAGCGGGGCATGCTCTGTGAAGGTTACGGATTGAAAGCTTTTTTTGCATAATTCTTCTATATAATGTCTGAACTCATCTTTTGATCCGTGCGGACAAAAAGGAGAATGAACATGACCGTCTCGTTTCAGCATGATGTCCCCCCGTAAAAAAATAGTCAGATGTTGTCACTTTGATGTAAAAAAATTAAAAATTCTGCTCAAAAAATGTTGGTTACATGGTATCATAAGAACAATGAAAACGATAGCTAAACTTTGTTTTACATAACGGTTTCAAATATCATACCCTGACAGAACAAGTTAAACAGCAAGGGGGCTCATTATGGAGTTTGTCATAGGCTTATTGGCGGTATTTTTAATCTTATTTTCCGCCGGCTACTTATTCAGGAGAAATATATATAAAGAAATTGACCGTTTAGAAGCTTGGAAAATTGAAATTTTGAACCGGTCGATTGTGGAAGAAATGTCAAAAATCAAGCATTTGAAAATGACGGGGCAGACTGAAGAATTTTTTGAGAGATGGCGCAAAGAATGGGATGAAATCGTGACTTCACACATGCCCAAAGTGGAAGAGCTCCTGTTTGAGGCGGAGGACTGCGCCGATAAATACCGTTTTCAAAAATCAAAGCAGGTGCTCGCTCATATCGAAAACCTTTTATCAGCGGCCGAATCAAATATTGAAGACATTTTAAAGGAGATTGCCGATCTCGTTTCAAGCGAAGAGCAAAACCGCAAAGAAATTGAAGAAATTAAAGAACAGTATACAAAAATACGCAAAAATCTTTTGGCTTACAGCCACCTGTATGGCGATCTTTACCCGAAAATAGAAGCCGATCTTGATACGGTGTGGGAAGGAATCAAACAATTCGAAGCTGAAACTGAAGGCGGAAACTACATAGAAGCAAGAAAGGTGCTGCTCGCCCAGGACCGCTTGCTTGAAGAGCTTCAATCACACATAGACGACGTGCCGAAGCTGCTCGCCGGCTGCAAGCAGACGGTGCCGAACGAGCTGGCAAAGCTGAAGGCGGGCCATCAGGAAATGATCGAAAAAGGCTACAAGCTGGATCATATTCAAATTGAAAAGGAATTGGAAAACCTCTTCAAAGAATTAAAGCGCGCAGAAGATGCGCTCTTGACCGAGATTAATTTGGAAGAAGCCGCGGCGACCATGCAGATGATCGAGGAAACGATCCAGACGCTGTATTCTCAGCTTGAAGATGAGGTCGAAGCCGGCCAGCTGATCTTAGGCAAAGTCCCTGAGCTGGCTGCCGCACTGGAAAAGCTTGAAACCCATAAACAAGATACAAAGGCAGAAACGGACCTTGTAAAGGAAAGCTACAGACTGACAAACGATGAACTTGAGAAGCAGCAGTCATATGAAAAGCGTCTTGAAATGGTTGAAAAGCAATTTGTGCAGGTGAAGGAGAGGCTTGACCAGAAGCATGTCGCCTATTCGCTCTTGAAAGAAGAGCTTTCAGACATTGAAAAGCAATTGGAAGCGGCTCAAAAAGAGCATGATGAATACAGGGACATGCTGCAAATGCTGAGAAAGGAAGAACTTCAGGCGAGAGAGCTTCTTCAGCAATTGAAGCAGACGATTACAAATACGGCGAGGCGTCTGGAGAAAAGCAATGTTCCCGGCATTCCGGCGTCCGTAACAGAAAAGATTCAGCAGTCGCGCTCGTCCGTTCAGAAAGTGAGTGAACAGTTTCAAATGCTGCCGCTCAACATGGATGGAGTCAACGAGCGTTTAGAAGAAGCTGAGAAGCTTGTCACAGAAGTGAAAGAACAGACAGACGAGCTTGTCGAAAAAGTGTTGATGATCGAACGCATCATTCAGTACGGCAACCGCTTCAGAAGCCAGAACCATATGCTTTCCGAGCAGCTGAAAGAAGCGGAAAACCGCTTTTATTCGTATGAATATGATGAAGCTTACGACATTGCCGCAAGAGCGGTGGAAAAAGCGTCTCCTGGATCAGTAGAACGGCTGGGTGCGCAGACGCAGCAGCCTGAATAAACGAAAACCGGCCACAGCGCCGGTTTTTTTGACCCCGTAAAAAAACCCCTCCGTTTCAGCACGAAGGGGTTTTTGCCGGTGTTAGCTTACTTTCTTTAAACGGTCATTCTGGGAAGGAATAAAAAAGGTCGTGATATATCCGATAACTGCACCGATAACTGCCGGAATGACCCAGCCGATTCCGACGCTGTACAGCGGAATCGTATCTCCTAAGACTTGATTGAGCGTTCCCAGCGGAATATTGGCAGCATTCAAACCGTCAATAATGCTTAAGATGCCCGTTGGGATAAGGGCGCCGATATACACTTCACGCCGTTCATTAAACAGCTTGTCAATAAATGAAAACAGCACAACGACGATAGCCAGCGGATAAATCGCCGAAAGGATCGGCACTGAAAACGAGATGATTTCTGTCAGACCGAAATTGGCGATCGCAAGGCTGAAAAGGCTGACGATGATCACGACGGTTTTGTAAGAAAGCTTTGGAATCAGCTTTGAAAAGTATTCTCCGCAAGAAGAAACAAGTCCGACGCTCGTGGTCAGGCAGGCGAACAAAATGGCGATACCAAGCACGGCATTACCGAGTGAACCAAATAGATACGCTGAAGCTTTTGATAATATTTCTCCGCCGTTATCAAGGGAACCGACTGTTTCAACGCTTGTCGCTCCTAAATAAGCAAGCGAAACATATACCAATCCAAGGCCGACAGCAGCCACAATGCCTGCTTTGATACAAGAAGCAGCAATTGATTTAGGATTTGTAACGCCGCGTTCTTTAATCGCACTAATCACGACGATCCCAAAAACGATCGATGCAATGGCATCCATTGTTTTATAGCCTTCTAAAAATCCGACGAACAGCGGAGTGGATTGATATGTTTTAGTAACAGACCCGATGCTGCCCATTGGTGTTATAAACGCTTTAATGACTAATACGGCAATGACGGTCAATAATATCGGTGTTAAGATTTTGCCGATCCGGTCAACAAGCTTGCTTGGATTTAAAGCCAAGAAATAAGTGACACCGAAGAAAATCAAGGTAAAAATAAACAGATAAATATTTGATGAATGTTGTCCTAAAAAAGGTTCAACCGCTATGACATACGAAACATTTCCTGTTCTTGGAATTGCAAACAGCGGTCCGATTGTTAAATAAATGCTGACGATTAATATAGTGCCAAAGACGGGATGCGCTTTGTCCGCCAGTCCTTTTGCACTACCGGTCAAGGCGACCGCAATGACACCGAGCAGCGGAAGGCCGACGCCTGTCAGCAAGAACCCGATGATTGCCGGCCATACATTTTCTCCTGCAGCTTGCCCAAGCTGGGGAGGAAAGATCATGTTTCCCGCTCCGAAAAAGAGAGCAAACAGCATAAGCCCGATCGCTGTCGTTTCTCTGGCGGATAGTGAAGTTTTCATTAAAAAGAACCTCCTGGGTGTTGTTTAAATTTTCTGTCAATTTATTTTTGTGATATAATATGACAAAAGTCCAAAGACTATTATATTTTAAAAATCAGAGAAGTCAAACACTTTATTTTTAATTTTCAATTACAAGTTGTTATGATAACATATACAGTCATGAAAAAGAACGTTCATTTTTAAAGGAGAAGATCATGATTTATCTTGATAACAGTTCGACAACAAAACCTTATCATGAAATGTTACAAATTTATGAACAAGTAAATCAGCGCTTCTTTGGCAATCCGTCGTCATTGCACCGTCATGGCGTTGAAGCAGATCAATTGCTGACTGAGGCGAGACAGCAGATCAAATCGGCATTGTCCCTGAGCCGCTATGATATCGTATTTACGTCAGGTGCATCAGAAGCCAATAACATGGCGCTCAAAGGCATAGCCCTGGCTCATCGCCATAGAGGGAAGCATATCATCGCTTCCTCCATCGAACATCCTTCTGTCGCAGAATCGTTGGAACAGCTGAAAACGGCTTTCGATTTTGAGATCACCTATCTTCCCGTTGACAGCCGCGGTTTCGTTTCACTTGAACAGCTTGAAGAAGCGCTCCGCAAAGACACGATTCTTGTCAGTGTCATGCATGTCAACAATGAAACAGGCGCTATTCAGCCTGTAGATGACATTGGAAGGATCGTGAAAGAGAAGAGCCGGGCCTGCTTTCATGTTGATTATGTTCAAGGCATCAATAAGGTTCCGTTGGATATCCCCGGGGCCGCCATCGATCTTTGCACGATCTCAGGCCACAAATTTCACGGCTTAAAAGGGACCGGAGCTCTCATACTAAAAGAAGAGCTTTCACTTTTTCCTTTAATTTCAGGCGGCGAGCAGCAAAACAACAGAAGAGCCGGAACTGAAAACACGGCCGGGGCCGTATCACTGGCAAAAGCCGTCAACATGTCATCAAAGGATTATGATGATTATATAGAAGAGATGAAAACTGCAAAATCGAATTTCATCAAACAGCTAAAAGAGATGGAAGGTGTTATATTAAATACGCCGGAAGTTGGCAGCGCCCCGCACATCATTAATTTCTCCGTTCCTGGAATGAAAGCCGAAGTTCTCTTGCATATGCTCGAAGAACGAGATATTTTTGTATCGACGACATCTGCATGTTCATCAAGGCAGCATAAGCCAAGCAAAGTGCTTTTAGCAATGGGCAAAGGGGACGAGGCCGCCGCCAGCAGCATCAGAATCAGCATGACTTACCGTGATAACAAAGAGATAGTCGAACCGTTTATGACGGCCTTAAAAGAAAGTTTACACAAACTAAAAGGAATTATGAGGTAGAGATACAATGAAATACGATTACATTTTAATCCGCTTTGGTGAAATTTCAACAAAAGGAAAGAATAGAAGGCTTTTTGTCGATCGTCTGAAAAGAAATATTAAAATGGTTCTGCGCGATTTTGGCAAAGTTCGTTATGAATCAACTCGTGACAGAATGACCTTGACATTAAACGGAGAAGATGCAGAAGCCGTAACCGCACACTTAAAACATGTTTTCGGCATTCAATCCTTCAGTCTTGCCGTCAAATGCCAGACAGACCTTGCCAGCATTAAAGAGACGGCGCTAGCTTCTGTACAAAAGCAGTACAAGCCGGGGGATACATTCAAAGTATCTACAAAAAGAGCCTATAAACAGTTTGAATTAAATACAAATGAAATGAATGCCGAAATCGGCGGGCATATTCTGCGCAATACGGAAGATTTGACCGTTGATGTCCACTCGCCTGACATTCATTTACGGATCGAGATCAGAGAAGATGCTACCTATTTGACATTCAGGGATGAAAAAGGTGCAGGAGGATTGCCTGTCGGAAGCGGAGGAAAAGCGATGCTAATGATCTCGGGCGGCATCGACAGCCCTGTTGCCGGTTTCTATGCGATGAAGCGGGGGCTTGAGATCGAAGCTGTTCACTTCTTCAGCCCGCCGTACACGAGCGAACGCGCCAAGCAAAAAGTCATCGATCTCACCGCCCGTCTTACGGCGTTCGGAGGGGACATCAAGCTTCATATTGTCCCATTTACAAAAACCCAGGAACTCATTCAAAAACAAATTCCGGAGAACTATTCGATGACAGCAACCCGCAGACTTATGCTGCAGATTGCAGACAAGCTCCGCGAACAGCATAAAGGCCTGGCCATCTTTACCGGGGAAAGCCTCGGGCAAGTGGCAAGCCAGACGCTGGAAAGCATGTATGCCATCAATGCCGTAACGAGCACACCGGTTTTGCGGCCGCTGATCGGAATGGATAAAACGGAGATCATTGAGAAAGCGAAAGATATCGATACGTATGATATCAGCATACGTCCATATGAAGACTGCTGCACGATTTTTACTCCTTCAGCACCGAAAACGCGTCCGAAAAAAGAAAAAATCGAGCACTTTGAAAGCTATACAGACTTTGACTCGCTCATTCAAGAAGCTGTAGAAAAGACGGAAACCATCGTTTTAAGCAGCAAAGCGGAAGCGAAAGAAAAGTTTGCCGACTTTTTTTAAAACCGAATGTTAGCCGGGCTCGCCTTGTCTGTTTTTTGCATACAATTACCAAACATTCTTTGTATGAAGTCATGTGTTTTTACACAATCTATACTCACAAGGAGGTGAGAACACATGGCTCAACAAAACAGACAAAACAGTTCTAACCAACTAGTAGTTCCTGGTGCTGCTCAAGCTATCGACCAAATGAAATTCGAAATCGCTTCTGAATTCGGAGTTAACCTTGGAGCGGATACTACTTCTCGTGCAAACGGTTCAGTTGGAGGAGAAATCACTAAACGCTTAGTTTCTTTCGCTCAACAACAAATGGGTGGAGGCACACCTCAGTAATTGAAAATTAAAAAAGCAATGGATAATGGGTGGGGTTTTTCCCCACTCAGCTTGTAGAGAAACCT
>NZ_MRBK01000013.1 GCF_001969815.1 Bacillus swezeyi
GATCGAGGACTTAACCTAAACTTTTGTGAATCGTCTTATCCGTTATCTAGTTTTGAAAGAATAATTTTTTTCGAAAATGCACTTGCATTTTCTCGAATACATAGTATAATGATCTTTGTCACTAAATTGTCTGGTGATGATGGCGAAGAGGTCACACCCGTTCCCATGCCGAACACGGAAGTTAAGCTCTTCAGCGCCGATGGTAGTTGGGGGATTCCCCCTGCGAGAGTAGGACGTCGCCAGGCAGACTTCATTCCGCAGTAGCTCAGTGGTAGAGCTATCGGCTGTTAACCGATCGGTCGCAGGTTCGAATCCTGCCTGCGGAGCCATTTATTGGAGAGCTGTCCGAGTGGTCGAAGGAGCACGATTGGAAATCGTGTAGGCGGTCAACCCCGTCTCAAGGGTTCGAATCCCTTGCTCTCCGCCACTTTCAAATACATCTGGCCCGTTGGTCAAGTGGTTAAGACACCGCCCTTTCACGGCGGTAACACGGGTTCGAATCCCGTACGGGTCACCATTTTTTAGGACAGCATGTTAAAAAGCGTAAGGTGCATACCGGGGCTTTTTAATGGAAGGCATGCTAAAGGCGCAACGTCCTGTTGCAACACATGCACTTGTACGTCCTGTACTGCGGAGGATTAGCTCAGCTGGGAGAGCATCTGCCTTACAAGCAGAGGGTCGGCGGTTCGATCCCGTCATCCTCCACCATATCTATGAAAATAACATTATCGCGGGGTGGAGCAGTTCGGTAGCTCGTCGGGCTCATAACCCGAAGGTCGCAGGTTCAAATCCTGCCCCCGCAACCAAAACAATTCATGAGAAGTACCCGAAGGGTGCAGCTAAATGGTCCGGTAGTTCAGTTGGTTAGAATGCCTGCCTGTCACGCAGGAGGTCGCGGGTTCGAGTCCCGTCCGGACCGCCATTAAAATTTAAATACTTGGCTCGGTAGCTCAGTTGGTAGAGCAACGGACTGAAAATCCGTGTGTCGGCGGTTCGATTCCGTCCCGAGCCACCTTTTGCCGGTCTAGCTCAATTGGTAGAGCAACTGACTTGTAATCAGTAGGTTGGGGGTTCAAGTCCTCTGGCCGGCACTGTTTTCGGAGGGGTAGCGAAGTGGCTAAACGCGGCGGACTGTAAATCCGCTCCCTCAGGGTTCGGCGGTTCGAATCCGTCCCCCTCCACCATTATTTTAGGGGCATAGTTTAACGGTAGAACAGAGGTCTCCAAAACCTCCGGTGTGGGTTCGATTCCTACTGCCCCTGCCAATTTGCAATTCAGAATGTATGGCGGTTGTGGCGAAGTGGTTAACGCACCAGATTGTGGCTCTGGCATTCGTGGGTTCGATTCCCATCAATCGCCCTTTATAATTATATTGGGCTATAGCCAAGCGGTAAGGCAACGGACTTTGACTCCGTCATGCGCTGGTTCGAATCCAGCTAGCCCAGTTTTCATCTTTTCTTATGAAGCTGCATATGATGAGATGACTTACTAATAAAAATGCGGAAGTAGTTCAGTGGTAGAACACCACCTTGCCAAGGTGGGGGTCGCGGGTTCGAATCCCGTCTTCCGCTCCAATTTCTTAAAATGATGGCGGCATAGCCAAGTGGTAAGGCAGAGGTCTGCAAAACCTTTATCCCCGGTTCGAATCCGGGTGTCGCCTTATTTGCCCGTGCCGGGGTGGTGGAATTGGCAGACACACAGGACTTAAAATCCTGCGGTAGGTGACTACCGTGCCGGTTCAAGTCCGGCCCTCGGCACCATTGCTCACACATGCCGGTGTGGCGGAATTGGCAGACGCGCACGACTCAAAATCGTGTTCCTTCGGGAGTGTCGGTTCGACCCCGACCACCGGTATCCTTAGCTCTTTTTGAGAGCCGATAAGATTTTTCGAAACGCTCATAAATGTTGATATAACAACATTTATGAGCGTTTTGTATTTTTTTAGAACTGGATAGAAAACGGTATGTTTTGAAACTTTTTTGCACAAATTTTGCACAAGCACCTCCTCAGCGGTCATTTCCTCAAAAATGTTTACAGTTTCCTTTTCATCTCTTTCACGAAGCTCTTTAATTAAGTGAGCATATGTGCTTGAAGTGGTTTCTATGTCAGCATGTCCTAACCTTGAAATGGTTGTTGTCTATAGGAAGAAAACAACAAACGTAATTGTTTGAATAAGTGAAAGGACTTACTTATAGAGGGGTTTTATATATTTGTAGATAGAAATATATAAAACCAACACTTGTACTATTTACATACAAAATCTAAATAATTATCGAGTCATAATGATTAATCTATACCTAAAGAAACCATAAAGCAAAAAAGACTATTCGGTGCTAGAACACCAAACAGTCAAAAAATAGCAGGTTCCCTTCAAGTGCTAAGGTAATAACGGGCCCTATTACACTCTGGTGCTCAAGGGTGGGTTATTTTTGTCTCTAAAAGATATGATGCAGACTACCAAATTTGCAATACTATCATGACAGCCAACGTTTAACAATAGGCTTGTCAAGGGTCAAAGACATCGTGGAACATACGCGAAACAAGATTTTTCGGGTAGTGACAGGCACCCAATAAGAAGATTTATGCTTTAGGCTTTACCCAACTGCCAACAGGGTTTTCAATCACAATTTCTCCGTCTTTAAATACGACATTACCTTTATTTAATGTACCAATAATTCGACAAGGGAATGTGTGATTAATATATAAACTTTGCTTATTTTTAGCAAAATAGTTTTCTTCCGTAACGGTATAGGTCTCGTCTAATGAAACAATCGCTAAATCAGCGTCTGCCCCTTCTGTGATTTTCCCCTTGTGATCGGTTAGTCCGAATCTTTCTGCTGGTGAGGAAGCAGTCCATTTCGCTACTTTTTCCAATGGAATGTCGAATTTTACTGCAAGTTCAATCGTTGAAAGCAGTGAGAATTGGCCACCACTAATGCCTCCCCAGGCTTGGAATAAATTGTGAACTTTTGGATCCTTTAGATCGTAAGTACATGGTGAATGATCGGAAGAGATCATGTCAAACTTGTCTTCAATTAAAAGGGAGATTAACTTTTGCTGTTCTTCTTCTTCGCGAAGAGGTGGTGCGCACTTTGCAATTGTGCCCAATTCTTTCAGATGTCCATGGTTAAATAATAAATAGTGCGGACAAGTTTCTACTGTAATATTCATTCCTCTTTGTTTGGCTTGCTCGATTTTTTCGATTGCTCTTGCTGAGCTTATGTGTACAAAGTGTAAGGGACACCCAGTTAGTTCTGCGTAATAAATCGCACGTTCTACAGCTTCAACCTCAGCTATAATCGGACGTGATTCTAAATAATCGTCTGCACTTACTTTGCCTTCTCTTTCCTTTTCTTCTTTTAACCAGTTTGTAATCGCTGCACTTTCTGAATGAAGGGCTAGTACCTTGTTTAGCTTCGCGATGGTTTTCATTCCGTTTAGCAATGTCATATCATCTGCAGCTTCAAACTCTTTATTTCCAGTTGTTGAAATAAAGGCCTTAAAACCAATTACACCAGACTCAGCAAGTGGCTCCAATTCTTGCTCATTTCCAGGAACAAGTCCACCCCATAAGCTAAAGTCTACATAAGACTTTTCATTTCCGATGCTTGCCTTTTGGTCAAGTGCATCTTGATTTATCGTAGAAGGAATTCCGTTTAATGGCATATCAAAATATGTTGTACATCCTCCAGCAGCCATCATCATTGAACCAGTATGAAATCCTTCCCAGTGCTCCCTACCTGGTTCACTAAAATGTACATGAACATCAATCATGCCCGGAAAAACATATTGATTAGCAGCGTCCCATTCACGCTCAGCTTTAGCAGTTATTCCTTTTTGAATGATTGCGATTTTCCCATCTTTAATACCGATGTCAATTTCTACTACACCAGTAGAAAGAACCACTTTCCCATTTTTAATGATAAGATCTAATTGTTCCATGCGTCCCTCTCCTTATTGAATAGTTTCTATTTTTATATAATTTTCTATTTGTAATATAAACGTGTTATTTCTAGTTTAGCGATTACACGATGAAAATCCATTAGAAGAATTGTTAATTTTATAATTTTCATTTGTGCACAGTAACTAAAACTGATTGAAATTTCTGAACATAACAATTAATCATATTATTTGTTAAAGAAATAAGCAGATACCAATTCCAGATAGAAGAAAAAAGATAAGACTAAATCTCTTTTGATTTAGTCTTATCTTTTCTTCTATATTAAAAATTTTTCTTTCCTTCTCTACTTAGCTTTGAATTTAGATACTGGATTATACAATGGTTTAAAACCAGGTATTCGACACTCCACAATATCACCATCACGGATGACTGCGGAACCTGGCGTGCCAGTCATGATGATGTCCCCAGCATTCAATGTCATGATTTGCGAAAAGAACGAAACAATCCACCATGGCTGGTACATCATATTTTCCACAATATTCTGGTGGCATCCTTCTCCGTTCAATACGGTTTCGACCGAAATATCCTTCAGAACGGGAAATTCATCAGGTGTGATAAAATAAGGTCCAAAACTAAAGAAAGTATCGAAACTTTTTGCCCTTTGCATATAACGCGGATTTTTAGCATGAATATCCTTGGCAGTTACATCTAAAGAAGTGGTAAATCCAGCTACTACATCAATTGCATCTTCTTCCGCTACATCCTTGCATGTCTTTCCGATAATGATCGAAAGCTCAGCCTCTGCTGTTACTTCACTTGATTGAGGTGGCAGTTTAATAAACTCGTCCGGTCCAATCAAACTTGAATTTGGTTTCATAAAAATGACAGGCTCTTCCTGAGGTAGCTGGCCAGACAATTCTATCGCTTTTTCAACATAATTCATACCAACCCCTAAAATTTTCCCGGGACTTTTATATGGAGCAACGTATTGTATATCATCGGGCCCTACAATTGGGAAGGACGATAATTTGTGTTCTCCCTCTGATCGATACCAACGGTTTAATTCAGATAAATGGTTTTCTTGAATAAGACCAAAGAGGTCTGTTCTCCACTCTTTTCCTTCTGTCTGATTAATGGTTTCAATCGAAACCATTTGTTCCCCATTAATGATGACGACAAATTCTTTCTCTTTTACACTCACTGTTGCTAGCTTCATCTTTTAAACTCCTATCCAAACCCTTATGTTTCCTCCGTTTTTAATTGCTTATTTTAGACCGATCTTTTCCTTTGCCAAATCATTTGTCCAATTCAATAGCTTCAGATCTTGATTTCGGTTTGCGATGATCGATAATCCAACTGGTAGACCTTTGACCTCTGCCAAAGGAAGCGTGATTTGAGGCAGTCCAGATAAACCAGCTATACAGGTCAGCTGCATCGTTTTTGCACGGTATTGCTCTGCTTGTTCACCATGATTATTCAATGGAGGTGCAACTCCTGGAGCTGTTGGGATTACGAGTAGACCATCATCACCTAATAGACTTGTAAGTGATTGTGTTATTTTCTTCCTTAGTTCAAATTTTAAAAGGTTTTCACTCTTCTTATATGTACTAGCCAATTCAAATCTTTCTGAAATCTCCTGCCCAAAAGTTGGATTTTCCTTCTGAATCCATTCCCCATGTTCGCTCCAAATCTCTATTGCCTGAAGAGTACGAAAGGCAGCGGTCCACTCATCTAACCCCTCTTTTGAAATTTCAACCGATTGACGTTTGTTTACTGCTTTTTCTATGGATGGAATAAAAGCTGATAATACTTCTTTCGTCTCCTGATCCAGCACTTCCCATGCTTCTTTCATGAATAAAGTTCGGGTAAAATCCCCTTCTACCTGTTGACCATCAAGTAAAATACGGCCAACTTCAAGTAATAATTCTGAATTTCGTGCCATCCATCCAACCGTATCAAAACTCTTCGCCAGTGGTATGACTCCTTCAATTGGTACCGCTCCGTGCGTAGGACGCATCCCATATAACCCACAGTAGGAGGAAGGAATACGAACAGACCCCCCTGTATCCGTGCCTAACGCAAAGTCAACTAAACCAGCTGAAACTGCAACGGCAGACCCACTGGATGATCCTCCTGGAATCCGATCCGGTGCCTTTGGGTTTACAGGCGTCCCATAATGAAAATTCTCACCGTTTAAGCTGTACATTAGTTCATCTGTATGAGCAGACCCAGTCAACTTTGCCCCATTTTTAAGAAGACGTTCAATCGTTGGCGCATGTTTGACAGCAGGACTGTGCGTTTTAAGCCAATCAGGGTTCCCTGCTGTGCTTGTATGACCTTGTATATCAAACACATCTTTTACAGCAAAGGTTAACCCGTTTAGTGGCCCTGTTCCGGCTGGCTCTCTCACCAAATCCTTCTTTACAAATGCATTCCAATTAACCTGCATGATAAATTCCTCCGAATTGACATTTTTGATTTATGATTTCCTAATTTTACCCCCTTTAACGAAATCGTCCTTTTTATTTTCTTTCTTTTCAGGTGATGTTTTTGCTTGACTATTTTCTATGATTAACGAGAGAAGAATTCCTACTAAAAGTCCACTGCTTACAAGCGGGCGCAGAATTCCAGGTACCGATTCGAAATAGCTAGAAGGAAATGACATGAAACAAATTCCAACAAATAAAGGAACGGCTAGACGATATAAATTGGCAGATGTTAGCTGAATTTGAGCAAAATATTGCAAAGATGACTGCAAAAGATGTAAATAGGTCACGAACAATACAGCACTTCCAATACTTAAAGGAAGCTTTGCCATCATATTACTGATTGCTGGAATGACCCCCATTAGCATAAAGATTGCTCCTCCGATCATAAAAGGAAGTCTATCCGAAATTTTCGTTTGATTAAGAAAGCCAATAGATGACACATATGGTGCATATGGAACCATGCCAAATAATCCGGCTATCATTACAAATAGGCCACTTATCGTAAAAGAAAGCCGATATTGTTTCATCGATGTTTTTGTTTGATAAATGTCTTCCGTTCCTTTTAACGCTCCAAATGTATTAGAAGTATTAAGCAATCCAGCAATCACCGCAAGGATAATAAGACCTGCATCGAAGCTTGGTGCACCAAGTGGAAAGAATTCAAAGTTTATACCTCCTGTCACCTGTAGTGCATCTTCTTGATCAAATAGTAAGCTATATAGGACCCAACCACCGATAATCCCAATTAGTAGGGAATATTTACCGATAGTGGGAGAGACTTTAATACTGAAAATAATAACAAATGCTGCGACCACACTTGATAGAAGAAATACAGGGATATCAATCTGAGGTGTTTGTGAGTTTGCCCCAAATGGAATTCCGAGCATCCCTTTAAGAAAAATCGTGTTTAATCTTACTGCTAATAGAAGCATAAATACTGCCATCACACCATGGGTAAACCATTTTGAAATAAACTGAGAAAGACCGCTCAATCCGATGACCACGGTGATTAATCCAGAAATCACAATTCCAACACTAAGACTTCCTCCTACTTCTAATAAAGACAGGCCCTGAGAAGGGGCTGCATAACTCACACTTAAAATGACGCCCCACCACAAACCAGACTGTCCCTCCATAATGGAGCGCTTATGACCGAATAATGCTTGTAAAATGCTGGCCAATCCAGTAAATAAAAAAGAAAATTGAATCAATGGAATCAGTTTCTCATGAGGAAGTTGAAAAGCAACTCCTATTGTAATTGGAATGACAACTGTGTTAGTGAATAGGAAGAAAAGCCATTGAAATCCACCAAGCCAATGTTCTATTTTGAGTAATTTAGTCATAAACTCACCCCCTAATGAAAAAGGCGGGAACCTCGCCTTCTTAATTAAATCCTTTGTTCTTCTCTTGCAAAAAGATTCCGGAAATTTTCCGGAATCCTTTTGCAGAAAAGTTCAATACTTTTTTTCACTTTATTTTATGGAGAAATCAGTAGCTTCTTCCTTTTTTCTCAAAAGTTGCGGATTCGTATACATCAAGTGCAGCTTGCAGGCCTTTCCCTATCTGAATCCTTGCACCGTGACGAATCAGAACAGCCTCAAGTGCGGAAAGAACAAATAGAATGTTTTCTTTTCTACAGCTGTATCCCATTGTGCCAATTCTCCATATTTTCCCTTGTAATGGTCCAAATGAACTCGCAATTTCGATACCAAATTGATCAAGCATCATTTTTCTTACAGATTCACCGTCAATCCCTAATGGAATATTTATACATGTTACCATTGGAAGCTTCCATGCAACATCATTGAATAAATCCAAGCCCATTGCTTTTAGACCTTCCATGAGTGCTTTTTCATGATAACGATGTCTAGCAAATCTCTCTTGTAATCCTTCTTGCAAGAGGATACGCAATCCTTCACGTAAAGCATAGATCATTGAAGTAGCCTCTGTATGGTGGTTAAGTCTTCTTGGTCCCCAATAATCCTGAAGCTGAGTAAGATCGAAATAATTACTGCGGATCGGATGCTGAACATGTACTTGATCATGTTCAGTCGCTACACCTCTTTCCACCTTTTTACGAACAGAGATCAGCTTTTCAATCCGGTCATTATAAGTAATTGGTGCCATTCCAGAAGGAACTGATAAGTTTTTCTGTGTACCTCCGATCACGGCATCAAGCTGCCATTCATCAACTTTCAGATCTGTTCCGCCAATGCTTGCGACCGCATCAACAATACATAATACATCCTGCTCTCGGCAGGCAGGACCAATTTCATCGATAGGCTGCATACAACCAGTTGAAGTTTCGCCGTGAACAATCGCAAGTACTTTCGGCTTCACTCTTTTCATTTCATCGATAATGACCTGCTGATCAAACACTTCTCCCCATTTACATTCGATAATATGGACTTCTGCCTCATTTCTCTCAGCAATTTCCGTCAGCAAATGTCCAAATCTCCCATAGATTGGGATTAGCACTTTATCCCCTGGCTCTAATACACTTGTTAATACTGCTTCAATACCAGAGCGGGAAGTTCCGTCAACAGGAAAAGCCCATTGATTTTTTGTTTGGAAGAGCTCACGAAGCATCTCCATTGTATCATTCATCATTTGAGTGAAAGCAGGGTCAAACTGACCAAGAATTGGGTTACTCATAGCACGCAATACTCTTGGGTCAACTTCTACAGGTCCTGGTGTCATAATTGTACGTAAAGGTGTGTTCATTTCTGCATAGACTTTCATTCTATTTCCTCCTTAATAAGCTAATTCATGTAAAACCTTTATTAATAAGTGGATACCTTTTTCTAAATCCTCTGTACTCGTATATTCAAAAGGCGAATGGCTCATTCCTTTGTGACTTGGCACAAATAATAAGGATGTCGGGCAGTACTGACCCAAAATCTGAGAATCATGACCGGCTCCACTTGTCATTTTCTTAAACGAAAATTTTTCCTTAGTTAAAATTGACTCTGTAACTTTATTCAGCTGTTCGCTCATTTTTACTGGTTTTTCATTCATCCAATTATCAATATGAAGCTGAGTCTTATAACTGTTTGTAATCGTAGTAAATTCTTTGAACACCTCGTCACAGAATGATGCTAGTACTTCTTCATCTGGATGGCGTGTATCTATACTAAAGGTCGCTTTTCCCGGAATAACATTAGGGATGTTCGGATCTAATGTTATTTGACCAACGGTACAAACAAGGTCTGGGGAAGTTTCTTTCGCTTTTTGTAGGAGCGAATAAATCATCTCAGTTGCCGCATGCATCGCATCTTTTCGATAATTCATTGGAGTTGTTCCTGCATGGTTGCTTTCTCCTGTTACGGTGATCGTAAATCTTTTCTGCCCTACAATATGGCTGACAAGACCGATTGATTTCCCTTCTAGTTCCAACACTTGCCCTTGCTCGACATGCAATTCTATAAAACAATTAAGATCATTTCGTTTAGAGTTGCGATATTTCCCTTGACCGAACCCCGCTTGCTTCATTGCTTCAAAAAAAGGCGTACCCTTTGAATCTTTTAAGTTTTGAATATCTTCAACTGATTTTATCCCGACAATACTTCCTGAGCCCCAATAGGTCATTGGAAAGCGACTGCCTTCTTCTTCACATAATGAAACAACTTCTATGTTTTTTTTAGGATAACCATATTCTTCTTTTAAATATTGAAGGGCGATTAGTCCGGCGACAACCCCATATGCTCCGTCATATTTTCCGCCGTTAACAACGGTGTCAATATGAGATCCGGTTAAAATGACTCCTTCTTCTTTTAATGTACCTTCTAATCTTCCAAATAAATTTCCTACATCATCGAAATAGGCGTTAAGTCCAATCTCGTTCATTCGTTGTTCAACTGCCTTTTGAGCAAACAACCAATCATCCGTATACAATGGACGAGTCACTCCATTGTTGTCAGTTTTACCAAATGATGCCAACCACTCTACCGTCTCTTCAATTTGTTCGGATAAGGCAGGTGATCTCATCTCATTTTTGATCAAGTGAATCCCCTACTCCCCCGCTATGTTGTAACGATACGTTATTTATACATAGCTTGTTATTTACATTGATTTTAAATAATTTCCTTGCTAAAATCATTGACATATATGTACAACATTTAAGATATTTATTGTATATGTTAAACAAAAAATGGGCAGGCACATCACATAAAGGAGCTTAAAGAATATGAGAGTAATAGAATTATTAGCAATATCTGTATTTCAAGGAGCAAGCTTACGAGCAGGGGAATTAGGGGTTGACCGTGAAGTGAATTCTGTGAATATGATGGATGCCCCTGACATCATCAACTTTTTAAAGGAAAAAGAATTGCTAGTCACAACTGCTTTCCATTTTAAGGACGACCTAAATTCATTATTAGTACTTATTAAAGAAATGGAAAATCAAGGATGTTCAGGACTGGGAATTAAAACAAAACGGTTTTTACAAGAAATACCTCAAGAAGCAATTAAGCTTGCAGACGAGCTGAAATTCCCGCTTTTTGAACTTTCAGTCGATGTATCTTTGGGGGATATTGTAAGTAAATCATTAAGCCATATTCTTGATATTCGAACGAACGAGCTGCATAATGCCATGCAAGCCCATCAGGAGTTTACGAATCAAGTCATGAGCGGTAAAGGGATTCATGAAATTCTTGGAAGTCTCTCTTCTCTTATTGACTTTCCGGTCGCACTCCTGAACCATCGTTTACAGCCGATAGGAAATCTGAATAAAAAATTCGATTTTTATAAACATTTTGAGGCTCTTATGACAGATGGTCATCTTTTTCATCATTCTAAAACAACGATGTTAACATTCTCTTTATTGGAAAATCAAGAGACGGTAACCCTTTTTCCCGTATACACCCATAAACAATACAGCTTCATTTGTGTAAATGGGCATATTCCCTTTACAGATCGTTCCACCATATTAACAATAAAACAGGCGTCAAATGTCATTGCGTTTGAGCTAATGAAAGAAAATGCCTTAAAGCAAAATGCAAGGCGAATTCAAAATGAGTTTTTCACGAATTTTATTAACGGAACTTTCACGACTACCGAAGAAATCATCAGTCGAGGAAAAGAGTTCAAATTGGAAAATGAGCAACGCTATGTTTGTGCAGTTGGTAAAATTGAGGACGAAGATAGGTCGATTACATATGCCGAGTATCAGGCTGAGCAAGACGTAATTTATGGTATGATCGAAGCTGATTTACCGCATTTTCATCAAAAAGTCCACCTTTTCACTATGGATGATACATATATTATGCTCCTTGAGTTGAAAGACGGGTGGAAATACATGGACGAACCCTTTGTTTCGTTTTTAAAAGACATTCAATCAAAGATCTCTACACTTTTCCATAAAGATCTTTCATTTGGAATAAGTAATTATGCACAGCAGCTAATCGATGTCCCTATTTCTTATAAAGAAGCAAAGGATACCCTGTATTACGGTAATTTATCAGGGAAGAAACAATTTATTGAATTTCATCAACCAAAGCAAGTTCCAGAAATCTTACGGATGGTTCCTTATGATCAGCTAAAAAAATTCTATATGGATACCTTCCAAGGATTTGTTGATCAACCAAAAAAAGATTATCAAGTCCTGCTACATACACTATCTGTTTTTTTAGAAACTCATTGTCAGTTATCCGAAACTGCCAATCGTCTATTTGTCCACCGCAATACGGTAATCTATCGTTTAGAAAAATGTGAAGAAATCATTGGTAGAAATATAAAAGATCCAGAGGAAACACTTCGATTACGCCTTGCTTTTAGAATTAAGGCGTTAATCAAGGAAACATCAAGATAGGTTAAAGCAGATAATTACAAGCAGGATTAACAAGTTAGGCTAAATATCTTTCAAATGAGGTGTTTAGCCTTTAGTTTTAACTAGCTACCGAATGTTAGATTCCCGGTTTCTCCAATTAAATTTCTCCAAAACTTTTGGTTTCATCCGACGAAAGCTTCCTCGTTTTTTCATCGAAATATTATAAATTTTCAGTTAGGTTACACAAAAAAAAGTTAAAAAATTAGTAAATATGTCAATGACTCAACAGAGAATTTCCTATAAAATTCACTTATGTTATATTTCTTAACATCAATTTGTTAACAATGTTCACAATATTTTTTTATGTTAATTTTTTGGATAATTCTAAAAAGACACACTAAAAGAAGGCTACAAAAACCGTACATAGGAAAAGGAGTGTAATTCACATGTCTTCAAATTTAGCAAATAAGTTGTCAGAAGAATTACCTTTCAGCCAAGCTACTAATGTAGATGAATCTCTGAAGCCAAAAAACAAAGAAGATCGGACGGTAAGTCCACTAGATTACATCTTTTTGTGGATTGGAGATGGGGTTAATTTAGGAAATATGACGCTAGGAGCTAGTTTGGTCATTGCGGGAATCGCAACATTGAATATCTATCAGACCTTTGCAGCAGCAATTATTGCCATTGCGGTTATATCAACGATCTTTGCTTTGAATGATCGTATTGGATATCAAACGGGTATTCCTTATGTTATGCAGTTACGAATGTCCTTTGGCTCTAAAGGGTCTGTCATTTCCTCATTATTACGTGGAATTCCGGCGCTCATCTGGTACGGGTTTCAAAGCTGGATCGGTGGAACTGCCTTAAATGAAATTATGAAAATTGTGACGAATGGTTCTTTTGATAATGCTTTTATTTGTTTTGTCATACTGCAGGTCATTCAAATTGTCCTTTCGCAATACGGCTTCCATGCGATTAAATGGGTAGAAACGCTCGTTTCGGTTGTTATTATGCTTGCACTCATTTATGTATTGTATGTTCTTTTGACTTCTCATTCAGATGTAATTATGGAAAAATGGGTTGATGCAAAAGGTTCTTGGGGATTGCCATTCTTTTCCTTCGTCATGATGTTTATGGGAAATTATGCAGCGATTTTCTTAAGTGCTGCAGACTATTCAAGAGAGCTAAAAACTGGTATAAGCAACACAAAACGCGGTCTTTTGTACTTTTTTCCAATTTTAATCGCTTATGGATTAACCCTAACAATTGGGGCTATGCTCGCTTCTGCAACAGGAATTTCAAATCCTGTAAAATCATTTGCTATTGTGGTCGATAATTCATATATTACCCTATTTGTTTCCGCATTTATTGTAATAGGCGCAGTAGGAGTAAATATGGTGGCGAATATTATTCCGCCAACATATGTTATCACATTGATTACAAAGTTAAAGTACAAGCCTGCTGTAACCATTGCTGGAATACTGCCATTCGCCTCATTTCCTTGGATTCTTGTAAAAGATTCTTCAGCAGCAGGTCTTGGAACGTTCATTCTTATTTATTCCGCCTTTTTAGGCCCTATCGTCGCTATTCTATTAGTTGAGTTCTATATTTTAAGAAAACAAAAGATAAATGTAGAAGATTTATATAACGAAGACGGTCCCTATTCAGGGTTCAATCCTGCTGCCATCCTTGCTATGCTAATCGGTGCTGGTGCAGCTTTTCTACTAGTGGAACTTGCATGGATTATCGGCCTTCTTGTTGGAGGTATCGTGTATCTTCTTTTAACCAAATTCTCCTTTAAAGATTCCAAGTTTAAAAATGGAACAATCTTTGAGAAAAAATAGTTGATTCTTCTAAACCTAGAGGTAAATAAGCCTCTATTCACACATCTGTTGAACAACAACATGCAGAATTTTCTGTAGCATCTAGGCTAGCAACATGATTGTATTTGGGCAGGTCATTTGATGGCCTGCCTTTTTGGTGAAAGATTTATTTTAATTTGAAAACGAACCTATGCCAAAATCTTGGTCGACTTGTACAAAGCAGATCTGATTTTGTTGATACTCATTTTCCTTCGTCTCTTTTGTGTTGGAATTTTTATTATATCAATATTTGAATATGCGGCGTCCACATTATTAGCAATTTAAAATTTTTTGCGCAAATTTTGCACAAAGGCAAACGAAAACCTTTTCTAAAGGTGGCGAAACATGGCCGTCTTTTTCTTACTTGCGCTATCCAGAATGATATAAAATAGAAACTTTAATATAAATCGTATACCATTCATAGCCCTTAACGGCTGATCTCGAAATCGCTTCGGCACGACTCAAAATCTGTTCTTTCGGGAGTGATGAAAAAACGTTTCTTACGATCAGTAAGAAACGTTTTTCGTACAATCCGTAAGTTCATTTTCTCAGCATATCATGACGACATTGCAAAGGAACGGCATTCCTGGGCGCATTGCAGGCAAGTCTGACCGCATGTTTGCGATTGCTGATCGGGCTGTTGTGAACAGTGATTTCCACAGACTTCACAAATTTTTGCGCACAGCAAGGCAAGCGATTTTGAAAAGCGGCTGTACCTTGCGATATATTTGGCGGTCAGCGTACATATATCGGCACAATCTCTAAGCATTCTTAATTGGTCTTTTCTATGTCTCAGATCTTCCCTTGTGAGAACGTAATACTCAGTTAACTCACAAACAGCTTCACAATGCTGAAGCATTTTTAAAACACGTTGGTGCTGGACGTTCCTTAAATTCGCATGATAGGGAACGGTATGGTCATACATTATATTTCCTCCTTCGTTCTATATGATCATTCCAACTTCATCCTATTCATGTGCACTTGCCTATGCTCTGGGTGTTCATCTATTTTTGTTTCATATCTGCGCCATAGCCTAAGATTTTTGCTTGTGCTTATGATGAATATTGGTTACCGTTAAGTCATTGAGATTTCACGGATATAGAGAACAGGAGCTGAAACAAGTGGAGAAACTGGTGAAGGTCAGAGGAATGACGTTTGGAGAAGGCGCCCCGAAAATTTGTGTGCCCCTTGTCGGAGAAACACTCGGACAATTGAAAGAAGAAGCGGCTTTTCTGCAGACGCTTGATGCGGATGTCGCCGAATGGCGGGCAGATTTTTATGAAGGTGTTGAAGACATTGAGAAGGTGACTGAGGCTTTGTCGGAAATCCGCGGCCTTTTGAAAGAAACTCCGCTGATCTTTACCTTTCGCAGTGCGAGGGAAGGCGGAGAAAAAGATGTCAGCCCGGAATATTATTTTTCTTTAAATGAAACGGTTATCAAAACAGGGCTTGCCGATCTCATCGATATCGAGCTGTTTCATGATGAACGGGCTGTGAAAGCAGCGGTGGAAGCCGCACATGCGAATGAAGTGGCAGTCATTATTTCCAATCATGATTTTGAGAAGACGCCGGCCATAGAAGAAATGATATCCCGCTTGAAGAAAGCGCAGGAATTGGGTGCTGATTTGCCCAAAATTGCAGTTATGCCTGAAACGCCGGCTGATGTGCTCAGGCTGCTTGAAGCGACGTATACGATGCATGAGCAGTATGCAAAGCGGCCGATTATTACGATGTCCATGGCCGGGAAGGGTGTAGTCAGCCGTTTGGCAGGCGAGGTGTTTGGTTCGGCCATGACTTTCGGCGCCGCAAAGAAAGTCTCGGCTCCGGGACAGATCGCAGCTGGTGAGCTCAAGAGAATGATTGGTGTTCTGCACGATCATTTATAATCCTGTCAACGGATCTTTCTCCAGAATGGTATTCACTTTTGCTGATCCGATGGAGGCGCTTGCTGCAAGCTGACATGTCCCTTTTTAATTAAAAGCAGCTTTCATACGTTTTTGTAGTCATTCATTCCTAAAAAGCAGGAATGATTACATTTTAACTTTTCATCATGTGTTCATTGTGTTACCATAGTGACGAATTAAATAGCATTACTAGGGGTGCCCTGCATGGGCTGAGAGAGGAACGAATGCGTTTCTTAACCCTTTGGACCTGATCTGGTTCGTACCAGCGTGGGGAAGTAAAAGTGATTTGTGCTGATTATTGCGAATTGCCGTGCAATAACGGTGATTTTTACTGACTTTAAACCAGGTTCATGAATATGTGCCTGGTTTTTTTGTGCTGGTACTGTTCTCAGGTTTAGTCTTGACCAATTTACAGAGGGGAAGGATTTTAAAACATGAAACACGAGTCAGTACAGCAAAAAAACATCTCGATTATGTCAAGCTTTTCAGGGAGCCGGAAGGTGTATGTCGAAGGATCGCGGCCTGACATTCAAGTCCCGATGAGAGAAATTGCCCTGAGCCCAACGACAGGTTCATTCGGCGAAGAAGAAAATCAGCCTGTTCGTATATACGACACGAGCGGTGCTTACACAGACGCAAAGGCGGAGGTTGACATTTTAAAGGGACTGAAGCCTTTGCGGTCGGCCTGGATCAAAGAGCGCAGCGATACCGAGGAATACGAGGGCAGAGACATAAAGCCTGAGGATAACGGCTATAAAAGTGTGAAGCAGGCGAATCACAGCTACCCGGGGCTGAAAAGAAAACCGCTGCGCGCGCAAAAAGGACAAAATGTCACTCAGCTTCATTACGCACGAAAGGGAATCATCACTCCTGAGATGGAGTTTATCGCGATTCGCGAGCATGTATCTCCTGAATTTGTCCGTGATGAAGTGGCGAGCGGCCGGGCAATCATTCCGTCAAACATCAATCATCCGGAAAGCGAGCCGATGATTATCGGCCGGAACTTCCACGTGAAAATTAATGCCAATATAGGGAATTCAGCCGTAACCTCCTCAATTAAAGAAGAAGTGGAGAAAATGACATGGGCGATCCGCTGGGGCGCCGATACGATGATGGATCTGTCCACTGGGAAGGATATTCACACAACAAGGGAATGGATCATCCGCAACTGTCCAGTGCCTGTAGGAACCGTGCCGATTTATCAGGCGCTTGAGAAAGTAAACGGTGTCGCGGAAGATCTGACTTGGGAAGTTTACCGCGATACATTGATTGAACAGGCAGAGCAGGGTGTGGATTATTTTACGATTCATGCCGGTGTACTCCTGCGCTATGTGCCGCTCACGGCAAAGCGTGTCACGGGCATCGTCTCCCGCGGCGGAGCGATTATGGCGCAATGGTGTCTGGCGCATCATGAAGAAAGTTTCCTTTACACGCATTTTGAAGAAATTTGCGAAATTATGAAAGCTTATGATATCGCGTTTTCATTGGGTGACGGACTTCGTCCCGGTTCGATTGCTGATGCGAATGATGAAGCCCAGTTTGCCGAATTGGAAACGCTCGGCGAGCTGACGGAGATTGCCTGGAAACATGATGTGCAAGTGATGATCGAAGGACCGGGGCATGTGCCGATGCATAAAATTAAAGAGAATGTCGATAAACAAATGGAGATTTGCAAGGAGGCTCCGTTTTATACACTCGGCCCGCTGACGACCGATATTGCCCCGGGCTATGACCATATTACATCAGCGATCGGAGCGGCGATGATCGGCTGGTATGGAACTGCAATGCTTTGTTATGTCACGCCGAAAGAACATTTGGGGCTTCCGAATAAAGATGATGTCCGCGAAGGGGTCATTACATACAAAATTGCGGCTCATGCGGCTGATCTCGCTAAAGGGCATCCCGGCGCGCAAATTCGCGATGATGCGCTTTCGAAAGCGCGCTTTGAATTCCGCTGGCGGGACCAGTTCAACCTCTCGCTGGATCCGGAAAGGGCGCTTGCATTTCACGATGAGACCTTGCCGGCCGAAGGCGCGAAGACCGCTCACTTTTGCTCAATGTGCGGTCCGAAATTTTGCAGCATGAGGATTTCTCAAGATATTCGCGATTATGCAAATGAAAATAATCTTGATGAAGAAAAGGCTATTGAAAAAGGCATGGAGGAAAAGGCGAAGGAATTTAAAAAAGCGGGCAGCCGCATATACAGCTGACAAAAAAAGCAGATGAAGCGGGGGCCTTCATCTGCTTATCTGTTCTTTTGAAATGAAAACATATATGACAAGTGTTGAATGACAATTAACACAAAGATGACGATAATCGGAAAGTACGGGATATCGACTTGGAAAAACGGATAAAAGATCATGAGGAGCGCTGCGACAGGCATTGCAAAATACAGAACGATGTAAGAGGTTCTGCACGCTTTGGCGGTCATCATCTGCTCCCTTTCATCCTGTTCTTTAAATTCATCAGGAATGAGAATAAGGCTTCGTTTGCGAGAGCCTTTCTTCTCTAAAAAAGAGTAAACCGCCAGAACCGAAACAAATAGAAGAATGGGAATAAGGTTAAAAACAAAATGCAGTTCAGAATTGCTCGTTTTCAGGCTTCTTGCAATCTGTTCAGATGTTTGGAAAAACGTAATAAAAGTCCAGCACGCAAGTCCGAAAAGAAGAATGTGAAAAAAAGTCCTCGTTTTCATATTCATTCATTTTTCCCCCCCTTCTAACCAAAAAACTTCTTCCATTTTTAATCGAAACTCCCCGCAAATTTTCAATGCTAAAAGGAGCGACGGTATGTAATTGCCTTTTTCAATGGCTGCAACTGTCTGTCTCGTAACTCCGACAGCTTTTGCAAGAGCTTCTTGTGAATAGCCATATCTTGCTCTCAGCTCTCTTACCCTGTTGTTCATCTTACCACCCGCAATCCTTTTTTTATATAGTATATTTGACATATTGTTAATTGTACTAGACATAATGTTAACTCGATTTTACATTGCATTCAACATCTTTTGATCTAGAAATGGAAGATTCACAACCGCAATACTTAAATTTATACATAAAATTAACAAAAATGGAACAGGTAAAATAGGACTGTCTATCATTGTTCGAAAAAGGACTTTATGGTTATTTTCAGTGTTTATTTTCAAGTGGAGGCATGTCTTATTTTCTAGTTCTTTTCTCACTTGACACTTGGGAACAGCCTGTTTTCAAGAATGGAGAGGAAAAAGGCGGAGAAGATTGAAAATTAAGAAAAAAAGACCATATGGCATCTGTGATGGTGAAAAATGCAGGGGGATTACGATGGATGGAGAGAATGAATGGGGAAATAGAATCAAAAAGAGACAGATGATTAAATAAATAGTTGGAAGGTAGTATTTATGAAATAGGAAAATTCATAGATTTCAGTATGAATTTGGGTGTGTTACGCTGTGGTTACTTGATAGAAAGGAGGGGGAAAAATGACATACGCAGCACCGCAAGTTGATTATTCTGTCAATCCGGCGATCGAAGACCAAGCTTGGTTCTTAGTGTTCATCGCAGTCCTATTGGCACTTGGAGCGACTGTTGTACTTGGCGCCGCAGTATGGTGTGTAGCTAACGGAAACGGCAGCTTCACGGGATCCGTCAAATGGGCCAGCGGTTTAAAGGTCAGCATTGAGTGCAGGAAGTAGCTATACTTAAGTATCTATTCACATCAAGAGACATATCTTACAGGACTTAACCGCCTGTGGGGGGCGGTTAAGTCCTCATTAATATTCATCACTACCCTGGAGGCATTATGTTTATAATAGATAATCTGTCTAAAACATATAAAAACAATGTGACTGCCGTTAGCGGGTTTCAAATAGAGATTGAAAGAAATCAAATTGTCGCGATAGCCGGTCCGAACGGTTCAGGGAAGACGTCAATCATTCATTCCATTTTAGGAATCATTACGCCCAGCGAAGGAACCATTCTTTTGGATGACCTGCCGAACATGTCGGCGGAATTCAAGCAAAAATTCGCTTATGTTCCCGATGATCTGCTTTTGCCGGATGCCCTTTCAGCTGCTGAATATTTGGATTTTGTTTCTTCAATGTATAATTGTACATCAAAAGAGAAGCGGAAACAATTAATTGAGCTTTTTGATATGGAAGAGGCATTGCAAGAGCCGATTGAAACGTATTCCCACGGAATGAAAAAAAAGACGCAGCTGATCGCCGCTTTTATGCTGGAAAGTGAATTTGTCATCATGGACGAACCTTTCCGCGGGCTGGATATTGAAGCAGTCATCAATACGAAAAAATTGATGAAGCGATATGTGGCTGTGCAAGGATCGATTCTGCTTTCGACTCACGATATGCTCTCTGCCGAAGAGCTGTGCGATAAAATCGCGATCCTTTCTAAAGGAGTCAAAATGGACGAAGGAAAAGTCGAAGAATTAAAGCTGAAATATAATAGTAATACATTGGAAGAAGTGTTTTTGAAAGCTTCGATGCTGAGTGATAGGGGTGCGCATTTTGATCAAATCATTCGAAATTTCTAAAATGATGCTGAAAATGTGGCAGAAAGAAATGAGCAAGCTCTTTAATACCGGCACAAAAAGATTGTTGGCCGCGCTTTTTTTGCTGTTGGCGGTCAGTATGGGCGCCGTGATCGGTTATAGCTTTACGGGCATGTTTTTGAGTTCGTTTTTAAATGGTGATGTACGTTCTTTGGGATTGTTCGTGATTTCCATGTTTATGAATGCCTCGATTTTTACATTTGTTTTCTTCATTTTGTTTAAGGTAAGGACGCCGGAGCAGCACAGCTTTTCCATGCAGCTCAGCTGGTTTCCGCTGACGGCTTTCCAGAGAAGCCTCGGCTACTATATTCCGTTTGCCGGAGCGGTATCATTTCTTGTTTTATTCATCATATTTATTTTGCTGATTCCAAATTTTATTGCGAGCGGTGTGGGCATCTGGTTTGCGTTTACGTTCTTTGCGCTGCTTTTTGTACAGATTCTCTTTTTCTTTTCATTGCTCAATCTTGTTTATAATTTGGTGTACATCACCATTTTAAAATTCGGCTTTCCGCTGCAGAAATTTTTTTCAATGTTTGCGCTCGTCGTATTAGCTGTGTTGTACGGCATGACGTCTTTTGATCTTGCTAAAATACAGAATGCTTATTCATCATTTGATTATAACTTAACCTATTTCACAGCGCCGCTGTTTCTCCTGCTGAACGGACAGGCAGCAGATGCAGCCATCGTTCCGGTTGTGCTGATTTTGGCAGCCGCCATTATGGCTTCTTTCCTGTCATTGAATTTTGTCCCGATCCTCACTGAAAAAAAATCATCTAAACTGTTTTCATTCATTAAAATTCCGTCATCAAAACTGCTGTCTATGATGGTGAAAGAAATCAAAATTCAAGCCAGAAATGAAGAAAATATTTTAAACTTCATTTTTTTGCTTTTGGCCTTATGTTTTTTAAAATACAGATTTCAATTCGGCTTTACAGGGGAGAATTATTTGGTGCTTGGCGGCGTAACCGGAATCATTGCATTTAATTCCTTTGGAAACGACCAGCGGATGATGCCGGTGTATAAGGCGCTTCATTTGAAACTGGCAACGGTTTTATGGTCGAAATATCTCGGTTTATGTGTACTCGGTCTGCTTCAGCTTTGCTTGTTTTCCCTGCTGACATGGACGTTTCCGGAGAGCTTCCCGGTCTTGTTGAAGACGATCGCTGTCATGATGAACTCGATTGCCATGTTTTATTTAGCCGGAATCATCTTTCCGCTTGACCGAAATAATCCTTATATGGGGATCTTTTCATTCGGGATGCTCCTTCTCTTTTTGATCCCGCTGTTTTTTATAGGAAATTATGCAATCGATAAAGTCACAGGGAAAGGATTGCTGTTTTTCATACCGTGTCTGGAATTACTGCTGCTCCTGTTGTTATACGGCGGGTTTAAATGGAGGTACCATTATGATCATTAATATGGTGAAGGCATTATTCGCAATAAAAAAAATCCCTTATTTTCCTGAGCATGTGACACTTGATCAAAAGCATATTTCAGATCATGACATCGGTGCGGATTTCCCGATTAATCCGACAGCTTATCAAATGCTGAAAGAAATCGATGGAAAAAAAGATGAACAGGAGATAGCAGCCGCCCTTTCAGGCGTGTTCCGCATCAGTGAAGATGTCTTGTTAAAAGATTTGCATGAGCTGCTCTCCGGGCTTAACCAGCGCTATTTGATCAATTGGAAATATGGGGATGGCCCGTCTTTCCAAGGGTTTCTCCATCAATTTTTCGGTCAGTATCATATTCGCTACAGGGAGAGATTTTCGAGCCGGTCTGATTCGTTTTTGTTTTTGTACATAAAATTTCTTCAGATCATTTCAAAGAAAATCATCGTGTTCTGGCTGATCTTTCTGATGCTCTCGCTCGCGGCATTTTCCGCGTTTCCAGATGGTTCGATCATCGGCATCGCGGTTTACTTTTCGGTCATTTATTTCGGGCTGATTACGGGAACAGCGCTTCATGAAGTGGTGCACGGCATCGCACACCGCAAATTGGCCGGGAAACACGGAGCACCGGGATATTTAGCGGCTGATATGATGTCCGTTAAGTTTATTAGGCCCGTGATATCACCGTTTGATAAAAAAATGATTTGGATTACGGCGTTGGGGCCGCTTGTCCCGGGGATACTGGGCTTAGCCGGGGTGCTGTTTACGATCTTCTTCCTTCAGGAAAATGCGGTGTCCGTCGGCGTGCTTCTGTTCTTTTCAACTTTTGCTCTGCATATGATTTATCTGCTTCCATTTATGGGTGACGGAAAATCGATTATGAAACAGCTTATGATCAGAGGAATGGGAGGGAAATCATCATGAATGCAAACTCTTTAAAACAGGGATTAATATTTGCCAGTTTCTCAAGCTTCTTGGCATTTCCGATGATATCGGTGGCGCTTTTGTTTTATCATCTATTTGCAAATCAAACGAGTTCGGACATTCTCTTTAACAGCCTGTCGTTTGTGATGGAGAGCGAGTCTTCTTTTTCATTTCAGGTAAAACCCAACTTCTTCTTCATTATGATCGGGCTGTTTATCGGCATCTTTATCATAGCGGCGGCCTTTTCGTCTCTTTTTCAGAAAAAAAAGAAAGGGTCATAAAAAAGCTTGCTTTTTCAGGCAGGCTTTTTTTATTTGCATGAGAAGGAAAGATGTGATAAATTTAAATCGTAATCATTACGTTTTGTTAAAAGGAGGAGGCAAACGTGGCCAAAAAATCAAAAATTGCAAAGGAAAAGAAACGGCAAAAGCTTGTTGAGCAATATGCAGCCATCAGGAAAGAATTAAAAGAAAAAGGCGATTACAGGGCGCTGAGCAAACTTCCGCGCGATTCTGCGCCCTCAAGGCTGCATAACCGCTGTGAGGTGACGGGCAGGCCGAGAGGATATATGAGAAAGTTTAAAATGTCGCGGATTGTATTTAGAGAATTGGCATATAAAGGACATATTCCAGGAGTGAAAAAGTCAAGCTGGTAAACAATTAATGTCGAAAAAAAGCGGCCGATTAAACTCGGCGTTTTTTTTCGACAAATTTTTAATATACCCTTGACGAAAATTTAATAAACGTGTAACATTATAAAAGTCAAATCGCTGATCTGATTTTAAAAGATCTGTGCGGGTGTAGTTTAGTGGTAAAACCTCAGCCTTCCAAGCTGATGTCGTGGGTTCGATTCCCATCACCCGCTCCATACATACTGTTTATAACGCAGTGTTTCGTTTCTCAGATTAAACGAAGCATTGCGTTTTTTCATGTATGACTTAAAAAACTTGCTTTTTGTGAGCAAGTTTTTTAAGGAAAGACTGCTGAGATATGTTCTCCGCCGTGAATTTGTTCAAACATTTTTGTCAAAGCTTCTAGCATCCGGAGTGCTTCATCTTTGGAAACCGAAGGTCTGAAGAAGACGAGCTGCAAAGCATCTTTTGTTTCCCTGCTGACGGGATGATGATGGATGTTTTGCGAAAGGGAACCGAATGTTTCGCCCGCATCAGAAACGGTTATGATACTGTCTCTTTCGCCGAGCGCGACGTGAAGCGGCCCCTTTGGCTTCCCGGCATCATAGATATGAACCGGCATCGAATATTTCAGAGAGAAAAAGCGGCTCAAATCAGTGGCGGAATCGGCTGATTCTATGTAGTTTTGCTGCTGAATATCCGTGAGCATCTGCTCAAGGCTTGTTTGCCGGCCGGAAAATGACGGGTCCAGCATTGTCAGCATCCGCTGCCATTCTTGTATTGCCGGTTCATCCCCGAGGCTCCTGTCGGCATAATCAAAAAACAGCGATTCCTGAAAAAGGCGGAGCCGGCCTTTTAGCATTTGCGGGGAATCCGCGATCTCAATTCCTTTATATAAAACCGCGCCTGCCTTAAATGAAGGAACACGCTTTAAAACAGCAGGGGCTATTTGTAATTTTAGTTCCAATTCCAATTCAACTCCCATTCATCATGTTACACTTATATTATACAGTGAGCGAAAACTAAAACAAAGAAAGGAGGCTCTGCACCATGGATGTAAAAAAATTGAAGCAAGATGTGATTGAATACGCACAGCAAATCGGAATTGATAAAATCCGCTTTGCAAGCGCAGATACATTTGAAACATTGAAAGAGCGTCTAATCGAAAACCGTACGCTCGGCTATGAATCCGGCTTTGAAGAACCTGATATTGAAAAACGGACCAATCCCGATCTCCTGCTGCCAAAGGCGAAATCGATCATCGCGATTGCGCTTGCATACCCTTCAAAAATGAAAGATGCGCCAAGGAGCACAAAAGGCGAACGCAGGGGCATCTTTTGCAGAGCTTCCTGGGGAAAAGACTACCACCATGTACTGCGGGAAAAGCTTGACCAGCTTGAAGAGTTTTTGACGTCGCAGCGCAGCGATGTCAGAACAAAATCAATGGTGGATACCGGAGAGCTTTCCGACCGGGCCGTAGCAGAGCGCGCCGGCATCGGCTGGAGCGGAAAGAACTGCATGATCATCACCCCTGAATTCGGCTCTTACGTCTACTTGGCGGAAATGATTACCAACATCCCGTTTGAACCTGATGAGAGGGTGGAGGATCAGTGCGGCTCATGCAACAAGTGCATTGACGCATGCCCGACCGGAGCGCTTGTAAACCCGGGACAGCTGAACTCCCAGCGATGCATCGCCTTCCAAACGCAGACAAAAGGATTTCTGCCTGATGAGTTCCGCACGAAAATCGGTAACCGGATCTACGGATGTGATACATGCCAGATGGTATGTCCGATTAATAAAGGCAAGGACTTTCACCTTCATCCTGAAATGGAGCCCGATCCTGAGATCGCCAAGCCGCTTTTAAAGCCGCTGCTTACGATGAAGAATCGCGAGTTTAAAGAAAAATTCGGCCATGTGGCGGGTTCCTGGAGGGGGAAAAAGCCGATTCAGCGGAACGCGATTATCGCGCTGGCTCACTTTAAAGAAACAAGCGCACTGCCTGAGCTGGTCTCGCTCCTGCACAAAGATCCGCGCCCGGTCATCAGAGGAACCGCTGCTTGGGCGATCGGAAAGATCGGAGAAGCAGATGTAAAGGATGAGCTTGAAAAAGCGCTGATCCGTGAACAGGATGAAGAAGCAAAAGCCGAGATCGAAAAAGGCATACAGCTTTTAAAGGAAACGAGTGCGACTAATTAAGGGCTGTCCTGACATATGTTTGGAAGAGAAATGTTTCTTTTCAAACAAACAGATGGGGGTGCAGCCCTTGAAACAGATTATCGAGCAATTGCTGAAGGCCAGGCTGAATTATTTAATCAACGGCAGCGACGAAAGAGACTGGCGTAAAGCCGGCGGCTTTGAAGTTATCGAACGAAAACAAAAGCTTTTTGAAAGGCGCGGTGTTCAGATCGTCAAAGCGAATATACGGGCAGCCATAAAGGAGCATTGGGTTGATGAAGACAGTGCAGCCCATGTGAATTATCAAACCCATACCGCATACTTGTGCAAAGATGGGGATGATATGTATATGGAAGAACAAATTGAAAACAGGAATGCTCTATTATATGACGAGATGGTGATCAAAGATTCCGAAAGTCCGCGGCCGGCCGTTCAGCCGCTCCCCGAGGTGGAAAGCAGGGCGGGACATGAGCCGAGCGAATTATTGGGGCGGGCGTTCCGCTATGATCGGCTGGCCGCCGTCCGCTATGCCGAAACATTTTGGAATAAACGGAATCCGGCTTATAAAAACTTTGAAGACAATTGTACAAATTTTATTTCTCAATGCCTCAGAGCCGGAGATGCGCCGATGCGCGGCTATCCGAACAGAGGCAAAGGCTGGTGGATGCAGAATCACTCCTGGAGCTACAGCTGGACTGTCGCCAATTCACTCAGAACGTTCCTGCGACAATCAAAAGCCGGCCTCCGCTCTGTTCCAACGAAGACTGCAGCAGAGCTGATCGAAGGCGATGTGATCTGCTACGATTTCAACGGAGACGGAAGGTTTGATCATGTGGCGATTGTGACGTCAAAAGATAAAAGCAATATGCCGCTTGTGAATGCCCAAACCCATGACTGCCGGATGAGGTACTGGTCTTATGAAGATTCGCCCGCTTATACCTCTTCGATTCGATATGCGTTTTTTCATATTGCAGATGATACGCCAAAAGCGTAAACAATGGTATAATAAATAGCGGATCAGAAAAACAGAGGTGAACATTTTTGGCATTGCATGTCGTATTATATCAACCAGAAATTCCTGCGAATACAGGTAATATCGCACGAACTTGTGCAGCAACAGATACAACGCTTCATTTAATCAGGCCGCTCGGATTTTCAACAGATGATAAAATGCTGAAGCGCGCAGGCCTTGACTACTGGGAATTCGTCAATGTCGTCTATCATGATTCATTGAAGGAATTGTTTGAGGCGCATCCGAAAGGACAGTTCTTCTATATTTCGAAGTTCGGCCAGAAACCGCACACATCATTTGACTATTCAGATCAAAACGAAGATTATTTTTTCGTGTTCGGCAGAGAAACGAACGGTCTTCCAAAAGACTTGATCGAACAAAACATGGACCGCTGCCTGCGTTTGCCGATGACAGAGCATGTCAGATCGCTGAACCTGTCAAATACTGCGGCAATTCTTGTCTATGAGGCGCTTCGCCAGCAAAACTACAGAGATTTAACATAAGCGGCTGCCCCCAAAAAGAAGGGGGCGGTTTTTTTAGGCTTTTTAATGTAACAGTGTTATGTTACAATGTTTTTGAAGGAGTGAAGAATATGGAGCATGATGATTTAATCTCAAAAAAAGAGCTGCTTGATTTGACATCGATTTCTTATGGGCAGCTTTATAGATGGAAACGGAAAAATTTAATACCTGAAGAATGGTTCATTCGGAAATCTACGTTTACCGGACAAGAAACGTTTTTTCCAAAGGAAGAGATCCTGAAAAGAATCGAAAAAATTCAAAATATGAAAGAAAACCTTTCGCTTGATGAAATGGCGGAAATGTTTTCGCCGAGGCTTGAAAAGATCAATGCCAGCCGCGGGGAGCTGCTTGAAAAAGGGCTGGTTTCCGGTGCGGTCATGTCATTTTTCATAGAAAATACAGATCAACGGGATGATGCATTTGAACTGACAGAAGCGCTGGCCGTTTATGTGCTGGAAGGATTGCTTCAGTCAGGGGAGATCAGTCTTGATGAAGGAAAAATGGTTTTGGATGTCATGCTGTCGCGTGCTCCGAAGCACCAGGGCAGGCTGATCGTGCTGCGAAAGCTAGGCATCGCCACATGCTTTATTGCTGAAGGCGAAATCGTGTTTGAAAAGGCGGTGAAAGTCGCTGCTGATATCAGTCTGGCGGCTGCCGGAGAAGAAATGAAAACAAAATTACTGTAATGGAGGAACAGCGATGGATAATTTAACGATAAACGGCTTTGGAAGTTCAAGCGGAGGGACGTTTCAATCTGTTGAATTAAACGGCAAAGGAACGGTTAACGGTGATGTTGATTGCAAACGGCTTCTCTGCAACGGGACTGGGACCGTAAATGGGAATGTGAAGGCCGATACGGTGAAAATCAGCGGCCATGCGAAAATGAACGGCGGGATTACAGCTTCTTCAGTGCGGATTGACGGCTCCGCAAAGGTAGAAGGAGATGTCAGCGCGGATAAACTGAAAATCTCCGGTTATGCAGGCCTGAGCGGTCATGTGAAAGGAGACGAGCTGATGATTCGGGGAAAAGCGTCAATCGGCAAAGACTGCGAAGTAGAACATTTTTCGGCTGAAGGCTATTTTACGATCGGCGGTCTTTTAAATGCAGAACAAATTGAGATCAAGGTGCATGGAGGCGAAAGCAAAGTCAAAGAAATCGGCGGCCGGCGCATCAGCTGTACAGTACATCAGTCCAAATTGCTGTCATTTTTGACACCGCTGATTTCTCCGCCGAGGCTCTCTGCTGAACTGATTGAAGGCGATCACATAGAACTCGCCAACACAACGGCGAAAATCGTTCGGGGCAATACGGTGATCATCGGAGAAAATTGTGATATCGGACTGATAGAATACAAGGAAGATCTCAAGCAGTCAAAAACGGCAAAAATCGAAGAGAGCCAGAAAATATAGCGGAGGGATATGGTATGGAGAAAAACGACTTAAAAATCAGCGGATCTGGGAGCGCGGCCGGCGGCTCTTATCAACAAGTCGTCATCAGAGGCGAAGGAATGATCGGAGGAGACCTTGACTGCTCTAAATTTCGCACATATGGCACAAGCACTCTTTCAGGAGATGCTGCAGTTCAAACATTTGCTATACATGGAGAGTCGGAAGTCGGCGGCAGCTTGAAAGCAAAAAAGGCCAAAATCTTCGGAACGGCTGACATTGCGGGCGACGCCGAAATCAGCGAAGCGGCCGTCAAAGGCATGGTCAATATCGGCGGAAATATGACCGCTGAAACATGCGACATCAAAGGCGCGCTGACTGTAAAAGGTGATTGTGAAGCGGAGCGTTTTGCATTACAAGGGAGTCTTGAATTAAAAGGGCTTTTGAACGCCGGTATGATTGAAATCGGGTTAAGATTGGGCAAGAGCTCTATTGGAGATATCGGCGGAACCGTAATAAAAGTGGTCAATAAACGCGGCTTCTTTAAAAGAAACGGCGGTTTTCTCTCGGCCAAAGTGATAGAAGGTGACGACATTTACCTGGAAAACACAACGGCTCAGATTGTCAGAGGAAACAAGGTGCATATAGGTCCGGGCTGCCGCATTGAAGCTGTTGAGTACAAAAGCGATTATCAGGTGTCTTCCCGGGCGGATGTAAAAGAAAATAAACAAAGCTGATTTAGAATAAAACAGTGTTATGTTTTAAAAAAGAAAAAGGATGGCTGCTTATCACGCCATCCTTTTTCTTTTTTAATTTTTCTTCCCCGGCTTGCTTTCATACCCGGCTGTGAAAATGGATACGAGAAATGTGAGGATAACCCCCATCATAATCAAGGTTCTCAACAAAATCACCCTTTCCATCCTTTATCCCTTGTTGTCTTCGGCCATGTGGTAGTTAGAGTCCGGCTGATCCGCGGTGCATCTGCGGGCCGGGCTTATCTGCTTTTATTATGAATGGTTTGCGCCGTCCTTGTCAATTCGAGGAAGTACATTTCAATTTTCATATGAAACGCATCTAAAGGGACATCTCCGCATAGAGTGAATGTAACAGTGATTCACTTGGCACCTTGCATTCATCACATATAGGAGGTTCTTATGGATATATTAAAAAAGATTGAACAGTATAGAGAGGAAGAGCAGCGTCTGAAGTGGGAAGGAACCTTCGCTGATTATTTGGAAATCGTGAAAGAAAATCCGACTGTCGCGCAATCTGCTCATTCCCGCGTTTACAATATGATTAAAGACAGCGGCATTGAAGAAAAAGACGGAAAAAAAGTATACAGCTTCTTTGACAAGGAGCTGTTTGGGCTTGAAGAACCTTTAGAACGCCTTGTTGAAGAATATTTTCATCCGGCCGCAAAGCGCTTGGACGTCAGAAAAAGAATTTTACTGTTAATGGGTCCTGTCAGCGGCGGAAAGTCAACGCTTGTCACGATGCTGAAAAAAGGTCTTGAAGCTTACTCGCTGACAGATGAAGGCGCAGTCTACGCGATTAAAGGGTGTCCGATGCATGAAGATCCGCTTCATTTAATTCCTCAGCATTTGCGCGAGGATTTTTATAAGGAATACGGCATCCGCATTCAAGGCAATCTATCCCCCTTAAATATGATGCGGCTTGAACAGGAGTATGGCGGTAGAATTGAAGATGTAAAGGTTGAAAGAATCTTTTTTTCCGAGGATAAACGGACAGGGATCGGCACGTTCAGTCCCTCTGATCCAAAGTCGCAGGATATTGCCGATCTGACGGGCAGCATCGATTTTTCAACGATCGCTGAATACGGATCAGAATCCGATCCGAGGGCATACCGTTTCGATGGGGAACTAAACAAAGCGAACAGAGGGATGATGGAATTCCAGGAAATGCTGAAATGCGATGAGAAATTCCTCTGGCATCTTCTGTCCCTGACACAGGAAGGCAATTTTAAAGCGGGCCGGTTCGCGTTGATTTCGGCGGATGAACTGATCGTAGCCCACACGAATGAAACCGAATACCGTTCATTTATTTCGAATAAGAAGAATGAAGCGCTCCATTCGCGGATTATCGTGATGCCGATTCCATATAATTTGAAAGTGACAGAAGAGGAGCGGATTTACGAGAAAATGATCGCTGAAAGCGACGTGTCTGACGTGCATATTGCCCCGCACACTTTAAAAGTGGCCGCGATGTTTTCGATCCTCACGAGGCTGAAAGAGCCGAAGCGTTCAGATATTGACCTCGTCAAGAAAATGAGGCTGTATGACGGAGAAAGTGTTGAAGGGTACAATTCCGTCGATGTCGACGATATGAAAAAAGAATATCATGACGAAGGGATGAGCGGGATTGATCCGCGATATGTCATCAACAGGATTTCTTCGACGATCATCCGCAAAAACATGGAATCGATCAATGCGCTCGATGTCCTTCGATCGTTAAAAGAAGGACTTAACCAGCACCCTTCGATTTCAGCCGAAGACCGTGAGCGTTATTTGAACTTTATTTCGGCCGCAAGAAAAGAATACGATGAGATGGCGAAAAAAGAAGTGCAAAAAGCATTTGTATACTCGTATGAAGAATCAGCTAAAACCCTTATGGACAATTATCTCGACAATGTGGAAGCCTACTGCAATAAAATCAAGCTGCGCGATCCGCTGACAGGCGAGGAAATGAATCCTGACGAAAAGCTGATGAGGTCGATAGAAGAGCAAATCGGCATTTCTGAAAACGCCAAGAGAGCATTCCGTGAAGAAATTCTCATCCGGATCTCGGCCTATGCGAGAAAAGGGAAGCGGTTTGACTACAATTCGCATGAACGGCTTAGAGAAGCCATTCAGAAAAAGCTGTTTGCAGATTTAAAGGACGTGGTCAAAATTACGACATCGACAAAAACGCCGGATGAACAGCAGCTGAAAAAAATCAATGAGGTCGTCGCCCGTCTCATTGATGAACACGGCTATAATTCAACAAGCGCAAATGAGCTTTTAAAATATGTAGGAAGCTTATTAAACCGGTAGTTCAAGACCCGTCCGGAAGAAGGGCGGGTTCTTTTGTCCCATTTTCAAAATTGTTTGTCAAAAGTCATCTGCCGTCCGCATAAGATAAAAATAAACATTTTTTAAGGCTGATTTCAAAGAATTCTCGTGCATGTATGAAGCCATTTTTTAGGGATTTATCAATAAGGAGGGGAATTCATGTCCCATAAAGACAATGGCCATTTTATTATTTCTGAGGAAGACTGGTCCCTCCATCGAAAAGGGTATGATGACCAACAGCGCCACCAGAAAAAGGTGCAGGATGCGATAAAGAACAATCTGCCTGATCTGATCACGGAAGAAAGCATCATCATGTCCAACGGTAAAGATGTTGTCAAAATTCCGATTCGTTCATTAGATGAGTATAAAATCCGTTATAACTATGATAAAAATAAACACGCCGGACAGGGAGACGGAGACAGCAAGGTGGGAGACATCGTGGCAAGGGACGGCTCTGACAAACGAAGCGGCGCCGGAAAAGGCCGGGGAGCGGGTGATCAGGCCGGTGAGGACTATTATGAAGCGGAAGTTTCCTTAATGGACTTGGAAGAGGCGCTCTTCAGCGAGATGGAGCTGCCGAATTTAGAACAGAAAGAACGCGATGACATTGTCGTCGAAGATATCGAGTTCAATGATATCCGCAAAACGGGGCTGACTGGCAATATCGATAAGAAAAGAACGATGCTCTCCGCATATAAGCGAAACGCGATGACGGGAAAACCTTCGTTTTATCCGATTTTCCCCGAAGACTTAAAATTTAAAACGTGGAATGACTCCGTCAAACCGGAATCCAAGGCTGTTGTATTGGCGATGATGGATACGAGCGGTTCGATGGGCGTTTGGGAAAAATATATGGCGCGAAGTTTTTTCTTTTGGATGACACGCTTTTTGCGGACAAAGTATGAAACGGTTGACATCGAATTTATTGCCCACCATACAGAAGCAAAAGTCGTATCTGAAGAAGACTTCTTTTCAAAGGGGGAAAGCGGAGGGACGATATGTTCATCCGTATACCGAAAATCCTTGGAACTGATCGATGATAAATATCACCCGACCCGCTATAACATTTATCCATTTCATTTTTCGGACGGTGATAATTTGACATCTGACAACCCGAGATGTGTCAAGCTCGTTGGAGAAATTATGGAGAAGGCGAATATCTTCTGCTATGGGGAAGTCAATCAATACAACAGGCATTCAACTTTAATGTCGGCCTATAAAAATATTAAAAATGAAAAATTCAAGTACTATGTTTTAAAACAGAAAGCCGATGTGTTCCAGGCGCTGAAAAGTTTTTTCAGCAATGAAGAACGTCATCAATATACGTAAAAGCGCCAAGCCGAGCCTCCCTTTATGGAGGTTTTTTTATGTGGAAAATATTGAAGTGAAGATTTTCAGTGCAAGGTTGTTGACATTCTTTCTTACTTTAACTAATATTTAATCTTGTTAACTATTAATTTGTTGTTTGCATGGGTGAACTCGTTTTACAAATTCCGATCTTTTTTGCTCAGTTTTGAACAACCGAATCAAAAGGAAGTTCAGTACACGTCCGCAAGTTTCTGAGCAGGAAATAGGGAAAACGCAAACTGTGTGCGGCCCGCTTGCCGGGTTCGCCAAAAATATAAGAATACGGAAGGAGAAATAAAACATGAGCAAAGGACGTTTAATCGCGACTAACATTATCGGACTCATCATCGTGCTTGCCATCATTGCAGGAGGCGCGTATTTCTATTATGACAGCATCAGCTATGTGAAAACAGATGAAGCGCATGTTGCCGGGGAAATGGCTGACATTACAGCGACTGCATCAGGCAAGCTGACTGACTGGGATATCAAAGAAGGAACAAAAGTTTCAAAAGACGAAAAAACAGCGAAGATCAAAGGCGAACAAACCGTTGATGTAAAGTCAATCATGGACGGAACAATCGTAAAAAATGAAGCGAAAGAAGGTCAGGTCGTACAAGCTGGACAAACGCTGGCCAAAACGATCGACATGGACCACCTGTATATTACAGCAAACATTGAAGAAAACGACCTTAAAGATATTGAAAAAGGCGACAAAGTGGACATCGTGGTTGACGGTGATTCAGGCTCTACCTTTGAAGGAAACGTTGAAGAAATCGGCTATGCGACAAACTCTACATTTGATCTGCTTTCCCAAAGCAATTCAAGCGGAAACTACACAAAAGTGACGCAGAAAGTGCCGGTGAAAATTTCAATCAAAAACCCATCTGATAAAGTGCTGCCGGGAATGAACGCATCAGTAAAAATTTCAAAATAGCTTGGGGGAAGAAAACGAGCGAAAGGAGGATGTCATAAGTGGCTTCTCAAGAGAAACAAGGAAATATGTCACTGCTTATTATATTAATGTCCGGTTTGTTTCTGGCCATTTTAAACCAGACGCTGCTGAATGTGGCGATGCCGCATCTCATGACCGAATTTAATGTGAGCGCCACAACGATTCAATGGCTGACGACTGGATATATGCTTGTCAACGGCGTTTTGATTCCTTTATCAGCCTTCTTGATTATACGGTTTGGCGGGCGCAGTCTGTTCTTAAGCGCCATGCTGCTGTTTACGATCGGAACGCTGATTTGCGGTATATCGCCCAATTTCTCAACGATGTTAATCGGGCGCCTCATTCAGGCGGTCGGCGGAGGCATACTCCAGCCTTTAGTGATGACGACGATTCTGTTCATCTTCCCTCCGGAAAGCCGCGGGAAAGGGATGGGAATCTTTGGACTCGCGATGATGTTTGCTCCGGCGGTAGGTCCGACCTTATCCGGCTGGGTCATCGAAAACTATAGCTGGCGGATCATGTTCTACGGGCTTGTACCTGTTGGCGTCATTGTGATTATTTGCGGATTTTTCCTATTTAAAAATATGACAGAACCTAAAAAAATTAAGCTGGATACAGCAGGTGCGCTCCTTTCAGTCATCGGGTTTGCAGCATTGCTGTACGGTGTCAGTGAAGCGGGAACCGACGGCTGGGATGATCCGGTCGTTCTTTCTACCGTTGTGATCGGTGTCATCGGCATTATTGCTTTCATTATCCAGCAATTGAAATCAAAAGAACCGATGCTCGATTTCAGAGTGTTTAAATATGACATGTTTTCATTATCAAGCGTGATCAACGCAATCATTACGGTCGCTTTATATGCCGGAATGTTTCTGATTCCGATCTATTTGCAGAACCTGGTCGGTTTTACGGCGCTTGAGTCGGGTATTCTCATGCTTCCTGGCGCAATCGTCATGCTTTTGATGTCGCCGGTATCAGGGATTTTATTTGATAAAATCGGTCCCAGACCGCTTGCGATCGTCGGTTTATTGATCACCGTCGTTACGACTTACCAATTTACGACACTTACCATTGATACACCATATATGCATATCGTGGTCATTTATGCGATTCGGGCGTTTGGTATGTCAATGCTGATGATGCCGATTATGACAGCCGGCATGAACCAGCTTCCGCAGCATTTGAACAGTCATGGAACGGCAATGTCCAATACGCTTCGCCAAATCAGCGGTTCGATTGGAACAAGCTTGATGACGACGATATATACAACGCGCACGACATTTCACTACGCATCAATGGCTGACCAAACAAATACGGCTGATCCGTCATTTATGCATACATTGCAGTCAACCATTCAGTCAACAGCACAATCGATGCATATATCCATTGAACAGGCGCAACAATATGTTGTGAAATATTTGACCGGACAGGCACAGCTCAATTCCAATGTCATGGGGATCAATGATGCATTTATGTGGGCGGTTGGATTCTGTTTAGCCGGTCTTGTGCTCAGTCTGTTTTTGAGAGATGTCAGAAAAGACAAGAACCGCAAGAAAAATAAAGCAGAAGAGCTGACTTTGCTGCCGGCTCCGAAGGAAGCGAAAGAATCTTAAGATGAGGAGGCTCTCATATGAAAATCTATGTTGTCTATGACAGTGAAGGCGAACACACAAAAAAATTAGCTGAATCGATTGCAGAAGGTGCACGGGAAAATGAGGCGGCAGAAGTGTTGATCGACCATGTCAGCCAGGCTGATGTCAGAAAGCTCGAAGATATGGATGCCATCATCTGGGGATGCCCGGGCCATTTCGGCACGATCAGTTCTGGTTTGAAAGCCTGGATTGATAAGCTCGGCTATTTATGGGCGGAAGGAAAGCTGATCAATAAGGTCGGCGCCGTGTTCTGCACAACAGCGACGACTCATGGCGGAGTTGAAGCGACGATGCTCAACTTAATCACGCCGATGCTCCATCAAGGAATGATGATTGTCGGTCTCCCTGGGAATGTACCTGAAAATGCTTTATACGGATCTTATTACGGGGCCGGCATCACATGCCCTGTAGACAGTGATGAATTAATTACTGAGGAAGGCCTTGAGCTGGGCCGGGCTTTGGGCAGACGCGTCACACAAGTGACGGGCCGCTTTGCAGCAGGACAGTAAGGAGCGTTTTGACATGACCATTATCGTGACCATTATAGCTGCAGTCATCGTTATTATCGGACTTGTGGTGTTTAATGTACGTTCGGCATCTCCTGCAAAACCTGAACCTGCTGAGGAGCCTCGTGTTGAGCGCACTTCCCCGGTTCAGGTGGAAGAAGAGACGCCGGAAGCGCCGGAACCAGCTTCCGGCGAAAATGATCAGTATGTCATGACTGATCAAACATATCGGGAGATACTGCAAAAGTTTCAAACACCAAAAGAACAAAATAACGCCCCTAAAGAAGAAATGGATGACATGGACTACCGAAATGCATTGAAGTCCATGAAGAAACGGGATCAAGATTAAAAGCAAATTCGCTGTGTATCAGCGGGTTTGCTTTTTTTTTTCGGTTTTTTTAAAAATTTTATTGTCATTTCTTCTGTATCAGTGTACTATTGTCGTAGTACACTGATACAGAGATTTAGAGGAGGATATCGTTTGAAATCTTTCAGCGGTTTATTTAAAAAAGATTTGCTCACCTCAAGATTTTGGTTTCTTACTTGGGTGCTCTTGATGCTTTTTGCGATCACTGCAAGCGTTGTTTTTGCCCGCTATACAGACGAACCGATGGTGTTGTTTGGGGCGTTTGCGACCATCTTATTGTTTCATATTCTGTTTTGTCCTCTCATGATGATCAGCCAGCTTCGCTTGGAAGGGAAAACCCAGCTATGGCTGTATAATCCGAATAAGGGTGCGGTTTTGCTGCTGTCAAAATTGGCGTCAGCCGCCGTGTATCAAATGGCTTCCCAGGCGATTCTTTTTATGTTCGGATTGGTTGTCAGAGGCGTCCTGGAATCCCTGAGTGACAGTCTGTTTTCGGTTTGGGATATGATGATTGTCAACATCGCAGTTTTTTTCGGATCAGTGTTGTTTTCAACGTGGGTCATGTTTCTGTGGACGATATATGAAACACTTAGAAAATATCCGGCCATCAAAAAAATCCGCTGGCTCATTCCTTTATTGATCTACTATGCTTATGGATTGATAGAAGGGCTGTTCATCAAGAGCGGTCTGTTTCAGGCTGCACAGGAGTTTTGGAGCTTTTCCATAAAGACGAATTTCAAATTTCACTATCAGAATTCAGAATGGACTGTTGCATTTTCTAAAATTGATCTTCCGGGTGTTCTCCTGGTGTATTATGCGGTTTTAGGTGTCTGTCTATTCTATTTTTCCGGCAAGATACTTGATAGAAGAGTTGAGGTGTAATGCGATGGCAAATGATTTTTCTTCATCAAAGCCGATCTACAAGCAAATTGCCGAACAGCTTTTCAAAAGAATGGTACGCGAAGAGATCAAGCCGGGAGAAAAACTGCCTTCCGTCCGTGAGCTGGCTGTCGAGACACAAGTAAATCCGAATACGATTCAAAGAACCTACAATGAAATGGAAAGGATGGGCATCGTGGAGACCAGGCGGGGACAGGGAACTTTTGTTGTTGAAAAGTCGGAAGTGATTGATGATTTAAAACGGGAGATGCAAGCCGAAGTCATCGGACAATTTGTGCTAAGCATGGAAGAACTCGGTCTGTCTAAACAAGATATGCTGTCTGAGCTTGACCGTTATCTACAGAAAGGAGATCCAAATGAACATTGAGCTGAGAAATGTCACGAAAAAGTACGGCAAAGATTTCGCGCTCAAAGATGCAGATCTGACTCTGTCTCCCGGCAAAATTTACGGATTGGCCGGACCGAACGGCAGCGGCAAATCAACGATCTTAAAGCTGATCACAGGGCTTACTTTTCCGGATTCGGGAACGGTTTTTATTGAAGGAAAGCCCGCAGCCCGACACATGGCTGAAAATATCGCCTATTTAACAGAGCTTGATATGTTTTATGAGCCTTTCCTTGTAAAGGATATGATTTATTTTTATGAAAGCCAGTTTGCCGATTTTCAGACTGATAAGGCCTTTGACCTTTTAGAAGATATGAAAATCGCTGGGGATAAAAAAATCGGAAGGCTTTCCAAAGGGAACCGAGGCAGACTGAAGCTTGTGCTGACATTGGCGCGCAATGCATCGGTCGTGCTGCTTGATGAGCCTCTTTCAGGCCTTGATCCGCTGGTGAGAGAATCGATTGTCAAAAGTCTGCTTACAAATCTTGAGCTTGAAAAGCAGACGGTGATCATCGCTACGCATGAAATTCATGAAATCGAACAGATTTTGGATGAAGTGATCGTCGTCTTAAACGGGCGGATTGAGGAAAAAAAGGATGTCGAAGAGCTTCGTGAAGAATCAGGGGTTTCGCTTTTACAATGGCTTAAACAGCTTATCAAAGAAAAATCATGATGAATCTGCAACTTCAAAAGTCGGGAGGGGAAATCAGTGGAAACACTGCTGCAATTAAAAAACGTCTCAAAAACGATCAGAGGAAAGAAAATTATCGACGGATTGAGCTTTGATGTACACGCCGGAGAGATATTCGGCTTTTTAGGGCCGAACGGCGCCGGAAAAACGACGACGATCAGGATGATGGTCGGTCATATGAACATCACCGCCGGAGAGATTGCCGTGTGCGGTGTGAGCGTAAAAGACAATTTTGAAAAGGCTGCCGGCCATATCGGGGCGATCGTCGAAAATCCTGAGCTGTATAAATTTTTAACGGGCTATCAAAACCTTCAGCAATATGCGCGCATGACAAAAGGCGTGACGAAAAAGAAAATCGATGAAATCGTCGAGCTCGTCGGTCTGAAGAGCAGGATCAATGATAAGGTCAAAACGTATTCTTTAGGCATGAGGCAAAGGCTCGGCCTTGCTCAAAGTCTTTTGCACGATCCAAAGCTGCTGATCCTTGATGAGCCTACAAACGGACTTGATCCGGCTGGAATCAGGGAAATCCGCGATTATTTAAGAAAACTGACAAGGGAAAGAGGCTTGGCCGTCATTGTTTCGAGCCACCTTCTTTCTGAAATGGAACTGATGTGTGACAGGATTGCCATCATTCAAAACGGCAAGCTGCGCGATATTCAACATGTGCACGGAGCTGCCGCGGACGAGAGAAAGCGCTATTTCATCCAGGCTGATGATGTAGACGCCCTGCTTCGCGAGGCTGCTGGGTTTGGAGACAGACGGGTTGAAAAAGTTCAAACGGGAATAGAAATCAGCCTCTCGAAAGGTGAAGTTCCTGATTTCATTAAACATTTGACCGACGGCGGCATCCGCTTATATGAAGTGAAGGTCATCAACAAATCTCTGGAAGACCGATTCTTGGAAATCACCGCAGAAGAAGAGGAGGCTCAGCATGTTTAATCTCGTTGTTAATGAATGGATCAAAATTTTCAATCGAAAAGGAACATACGTCATGATCGGGTTATTGCTGTTATCCGTCATCGGACTGGGCATCATGACCAAGACTATAGGCGAAAGCGGCGCGAGCGCAGATTGGAAAAAGGAATTGGCGCAGGAAAATGCGGATATGAAACAACAGCTTGAAGGCGTCAATAATCCTGTTCTTGAACAAAACTACAAAAAGTCGATCGCTATTAATGATTATCGAATCAAGCACGATTTACCGGAGGATGGAGAGTATTCGGTATTGTCGTTTATCAATGATGCCATAGATGTAATTCCCATGATCGGACTGTTTGTCATTACGGTAGCGGCGGGGATTGTCGCAAATGAATTCAGCTGGGGAACGGTGAAACTTCTTGTCATTCGGCCGATCAGCCGCTTTAAAATATTATTATCCAAGTATCTTACGGTGCTGCTGTTTGCGCTGGCTTTGCTTTTCATTTTGTTTGCAAGCGCGGGCTTAACAGGTCTTCTTTTATTTGGTACGGGAGAAAGCAGCCAGGTGCACCTTGCGTATGTGAATGGAAGCGTAGAAGAGCAAAGTCTTCTGCTGCACTTAGCCGGCAGCTACCTGCTGAATTCGATCTCACTGTTCATGATGTCGACGATGGCATTTATGATTTCAGCCGTTTTCAGAAACAGTTCTCTTGCCGTAGGGATTTCGATCTTTCTGCTTGTTATGGGTGGAACGGCGACAGGCCTACTTTCTATGAAATTCGATTGGGCGAAATACATCTTGTTTGCCAACACGGATTTAACGCAGTATTTTGACGGAACACCGCTTGTTTCAGGGATGACGTTAGGGTTTTCGATTATGGTGCTGGCTGTCTATTTTATCGTTTTTCAAGTGCTGGCTTTCGGCGTATTTACAAAAAGAGACATTGCTTCATAAGCGGTTTTGGAACGAAAGCATAACACCGGTTTCCGGGCGTTATGCTTTTTTTAACACATAAAAAGACTGCTGACGATAAGTCAGCAGTCCTGTATGAAGATCAGCGGTTCCCAGCTTATGCTTTTGTTACGTTAGCAGCTTGTGGTCCGCGGTTTCCTTCAACGATTTCGAAAGATACAGATTGGCCTTCTTCCAAAGTTTTGAAGCCTTCGCCTTGAATAGCAGAGAAATGAACGAATACATCGTCTTGTCCTTCAACTTCGATGAATCCGAATCCTTTTTCAGAGTTAAACCATTTTACTTTACCTTCTAGCATGAAATTTCCTCCTAAAGCGATAACGCTTAAATTCACTATTCTTGCTCTAAAACAAACTTCCAAGACGAAAACTCTTACAAAACTTTCTTCTTAAAGATAGTTCGAACAAAAATAATTACCTTTACTTTACCAGTGTTTAAGCGAAATTACAACTGCTAAACGCAAATTTTTTTTAAAAAAGTGAATTTAGTTAGGATTGTGAGACGGAAAAATGAAAAACCGCACCGGCTAGGGGAAGCATTTTGAAAGGCAGCCTTCCCATGCCGGTCCATAGAAAGCTCAAAAAACCCTCATTGACAACATTCCGAAGAAGCTGTAAAGTTAGGTAAAACTTTATACATCAACAACTTCTTATTCAGAGAGGCGGAGGGAATTGGCCCTATGAAACCTCGGCAGCGGGTTCTGTGCGATGCAGAATACTGTGCCAACTCCAACAAGCCGTACAGGCTTGAAAAATAAGAAAAGCGGATGCACTCAAATATTCCCTTGAGCTGATAGGCTTCTTCTTATTTTAAATAAGAAGAAGCCTTTTTTGTTATCTAAAACACGGAGGAGGATCATCATGATTACATTTCAAGGGGTTGAAAAAGTGTATGAGAGCGGCGGACAGAAAGTCCGTGCGCTGAATGGCATTGACCTTCATGTCAATAAAGGGGAAATATACGGAGTCATTGGATTTAGCGGAGCAGGCAAAAGCACGCTGATCCGCTGTGTCAACTTTCTCGAAAAACCGACGGCGGGAAAGGTATTCGTTGGCGGTCGGGATTTAACAACATTGTCAAAAAGCGAAATCCGCTCTGTGAAACGGAAAATTGGAATGGTGTTTCAGCATTTTAACCTTTTAAATTCGAAGACTATTTTCGCAAATGTTGCGGAGCCGCTTGTACTCGTCAAAACACCGAAAGCCAAAATCAAACAAAAAGTGATGGATCTGCTTCGTTTTGTCGGCCTTGAGGATAAAGCGGGCGATTATCCGGATCAGCTTTCAGGCGGGCAAAAACAGCGTGTCGGCATCGCGCGGGCGCTGGCGACAAATCCGGAGGTTCTGCTTTGTGATGAAGCCACATCTGCGCTTGATCCGCAGACAACGGGCGAAATCCTGAAACTGTTAAAGCGTGTCAACGAGCAATACAATATTACGATTCTTTTGATCACCCATGAAATGAATGTCGCAAGAGAAATTTGCGACAAAGTCGCTGTGATTGAAAAAGGAAGAATCATTGAATCAGGCAGTGTGTTTGACGTTTTTTCCGCACCGCAGACAGACACATCCAAAAGCTTTATTCGATCGGCTATAGATCATGAGATTCCTGAATCGATCCAAAAGCTGAATGTAAAGCATCTCTACCAATTTCAATTTATCGGGGAATCATCAGGGAAGCCGTTTCTCTCCCGTGTATCAAAGCGATTTGATGTGGAAGTCAATATTCTTCACGGAACGATTACAGAACTCCAAGGCATTCCATTTGGCAGCATAACGGTCGAGCTGCAGGGAGAAGACGATGAAATCAGGCGGGCTCTAGATGATATCCGTAAAGAAAACATTCGAGTAAGGGAGGTTTCATAGATGCTTGTTACATATGACCAAATCATCAATGCACTGTTAGAGACGATACAGATGACTCTTTTTTCACTTTTATTTTCAAGCATCATCGGAATTCCGCTCGGGATTTTGCTCGTTGTCACAAGAAAGGGAAATCTCCTCGAAAATAGAGCGGTTTTTACGATTGTCAATGCCATCATTAACATTTTCCGATCTGTGCCGTTCATTATTTTAATGGTTGCTTTAATCCCGATAACACGGCTGATCGTAGGGACGTCAATCGGAACATCGGCTGCGATTGTGCCGCTTACTTTTTATGCGGGGCCATATATAGCAAGGCTTGTAGAAAACTCTCTTCTTGAAGTGGACCCCGGGGTCATTGAAGCAGCTGAAGCTATGGGGGCCACACCGCGGCAGATCATCTTTCGATTTTTGATTCCGGAAGCGCTCGGTTCATTGGTGCTGAGCTTTACGGTTGCGACAGTCGGGCTTGTCGGGGCTTCGGCAATGGCTGGTGCAATAGGCGCCGGCGGACTCGGAGACTTGGCGATCACTTACGGCTATCAGAGATTTGATACGCTGACGATGATCATAACGGTGGCGATGCTTGTCATCGTTGTACAAGGATTGCAGACATCAGGAAATGTGCTTTCAAAAAAAATAAGAAGAAGATAAAAAGAGAGGTAGACGTAATGAAGAAATTTGCTTTGATCATCATGGTTCTTTTGTTTGTCATTGTGTTTGCAGGATGTGCAGCAAATTCGGACAGCAAAACGATTAAAATCGGCGTCAGCGGAACGGATACGAGAATATGGGATTTCGTGAAGAAAAAAGCGGAAAAGGAAGGATTGAAGCTTGAAATCGTCAAATACTCAGACTATGTTCAGCCAAATCAGGCTTTGGCAAGCGGAGACATCGATGCAAACGCCTTTCAGACGATATCTTATTTTAACACGTTTAAAAAAGAACGCGGCCTTGACTTATCGCCCATTGGCACGACGATTATCGCTCCGATGGGGGTGTATTCCGACAAATATCAATCAGTCGGCGATATTCCTGACGGCGCAAAAATCGCAGTTCCAAATGAAGCGACCAATATGGGAAGAGCGCTGCTCCTTTTGCAGTCTGCGGGATTGCTACAATTAAAGGGCGGCTTTGACGGCAACGGAACACTTGATGCTATTAAAGAAAACCCTAAAAACTTGGAAATCACAGCAGTGGCGGCGGAGCAGACTCCCCGTGTCCTCCCTGATGTGGCTGCTTCTGTCATTAACAACGGCATCGCGGTTGACGCCGGCTTGCACCCTGTAAAAGATTCAATCAAACTGGAAGACGAAACAGCGACGCCGTATATTAACATCATTGCCGCCAGAACAGAAGACCGTAATCGCGAAGATTTAATAAAAATTGTGGAGCTTTATCAAGCAGACGATACGGCTGAATTTATCAAGAAGGAATTTGACGGGGCACAGCTGCCAACGTTCGTTCCTCTTAAAGAAATCGGAGAATGAAGAAAAGCTCCAGGCCCATTTTTGGCAGCATGTATAATTCCTACTTGACCAATCAGGTTTGTTGTATTATAGTTTTCTAATGTAAAAAAATTCTGGGGGTGCTTTTGTTATCATGACATTCTTTATTATTATAAATATTCTCGTCATGCTTGGCCTGATGGCGCTCCTTTATATGATGCAAAAAAAACATGTTTCGTTTTCTAAGCGGGTATTTACCGCTCTCGGACTCGGAATTGTGTTTGGGTTTGCTTTGCATTTTATATATGGTTCGTCTTCAGAAACGATTACACAAACATCTGATTGGTTCAATATTGTCGGCAGCGGCTATGTCAAGTTTTTGCAGATGATTGTCATGCCGCTTGTGTTCATTTCGATTTTGGGGGCTTTTACAAAGCTTAAATTGACCCACAATATCGGAAAAATCAGCGGACTGATCATCGGGATTTTGATTGCGACGACCGCTGTCGCTGCTGCTGTAGGTATTGCCTCCACGCTTTCCTTCGACCTTCAAGCCGTCCAGGTTGATCAAGGCGGTGCAGAGGTTTCAAGAGGAGCCGAACTTGAGCAGAAATCTCAGGACATGGAAGCCAAAACGTTTCCGCAGCAAATCGTTGAGCTTCTTCCGGGAAATCCGTTTTTAGATCTTACTGGAGCAAGACCAACGTCAACGATTGCGGTTGTCATTTTTGCGGCTTTTCTCGGAATCGCTTATCTTGGCGTAAAGCGAAAACAGCCTGAACAAGCTGAACTCTTTAAAAAAGTAGTTGATGCCGTATATGCGATCATCATGCGCGTTGTAACGCTGATTTTAAGACTGACGCCTTACGGTGTACTGGCGATTATGACAAAAACGATTGCGACAAGTGACCTTGACAGCATCGCAAAACTCGGCAAATTTGTGATTGCTTCATATGCGGCGCTGATTGTGATGTTCATCATTCACTTGCTGCTGATTACAATCAGCGGGTTGAACCCGGTCACATACTTGAAAAAGGTATTTCCGGTGCTTGTGTTTGCCTTCACTTCAAGATCTAGTGCTGGCGCTTTGCCGTTGAATATTAAAACGCAGCGGAGCCTCGGCGTTCCTGAAGGAATTGCCAACTTTGCCGGCTCATTCGGCTTATCGATCGGCCAAAACGGATGTGCGGGTATTTATCCCGCCATGCTGGCGATCATGATCGCACCGACAATCGGGCAAAATCCGCTTGATCCGTCATTCCTTTTCACCGTGATTGCTGTCGTTGCGGTCAGCTCTTTCGGTGTGGCAGGCGTCGGAGGCGGTGCGACATTTGCAGCGCTTCTCGTCCTATCCGCTTTAAATATGCCGGTTGCCCTTGCCGGACTGCTGATTTCGGTCGAACCGCTCATCGACATGGGGCGTACGGCTCTCAATGTCAGCGGCAGCATGACTTCTGGTCTTGTGACAAGCAAGGTGACAAAAGAGCTTGAAATAGACACTTATCACGATCGTACCAATATAATAGAAGCAGAAATGTAAAAAAGGCCCGCACATGCTCAGGAAGCTGTGCGGGTTTTTTTATGAATACGTTTGATCTGCATCATACATGGTCTGCTGTGTTGTTTCATCGTTCATCACATTGACCGGAGCTTGCGACATATGGCCGAATGTTTGCTGCTGGTTTCCCGTATGGTCCGATTGGCTTTGACCTTGCTGCTGCTGTGTTTGTCCTTGTCCTCCGGGATTGAAGGCCTGTTTAATCATTTCAGCCGGGTTCATCATCATGTTTTTCTGGCTGTTTCCGTGCTGCTGTCCGCCCATTCGGTTCGAGATCATGCTTGTTACTCTTTTGCGGATTTCGGGGGAAAATGCTGCGGTTAATGCAGCAGATCCCAAGACTAATACAGCGGGATGGATGCCTGTTTTTCTTCTGAACAAAGGGTTAACCTCCTTTTTACGTATACCATCCCCAGCCCTGTCCGGTTTTATTCTTCATGCTTTTGCAGTCTGGCTTAGCCGGTGCTTTTCAAAGAAGCTGAAGATTGTGCTGTACACTTTTATTTTGTTTTCTTTTTTAGAAAAGCCGTGGCCTTCATTTTCCATGACAAGATATTCAATGTTCCGTCCCCATGCCCTCAGCTTGTCGACGACCTGATCGGATTCTTCCTTCACAACGCGGGGGTCGTTTGCACCTTGAACAATCAGCATTGGACGTGTCATCGTTTTCAAATATGTGATCGGTGAATCGGCTTTCATTTTTTCATAATCCCGCTCTGGATGGCCGACCCATTTCTCCATAAGCGGCCGCCAAAAATCAGGGACAGATTTGACAAACGAAAACAGGTTGCTGACTCCGCATATATCAACGACGGCGCGGAAATACTCAGGATGCCTGCCATGCAGTAAAAGAGCCATGTATCCCCCGTAGCTGCCGCCCATTAAAAACAATTTGTCAGGGTCTGCGAGCTTCTGATCGATGAGCCAGTCGATGCCGCTCACCATATCGAACCGCGGCCCGTCTCCCCAATCCTGTTCAACCATTTTATAAAAGGAATAGCCATAATTTGCAGACCCCCGGAAATTCGGGGCAAATACTTGGTAGCCCATTTTAGCCGCGATTTGAAAAATATCGTAAAACATGAAGTTTTCGGCGTCCTGAGGGCCGCCGTGAGGCCAAATGATCGTCCAGCCATTCGCTTCATTCTGAGCGGGTTTAAACAGCAGTCCCTCGATCGAGAGACCGTCAAAAGACGGATATGTCACGACTTCTGGATATGACAGTTCATCTTCTGAAAAGCCCGGAACCTCATGTTTTGTCAATTGGCGCCATGCTGTTTCGTTTTGCTTTTTTACGTAAATGTTGGGCGGCTTCGTCGGGGTGGATCCCAGAGCATAGAGAGATCCTGATTTGGTGCTGCAAATTTTAGCGATCGAAGAGCATGGACACACTACATGCCTGCCTTCTCCTGAATCTGTGTCATATTCATAAAGCACGTCTTTGACGCCTTTTTTTCCAATGAGGTAAAGATATTTTCCTTTCGGATCGGCATGGATGGATGTCAGCTCTGTTTTGTCTATCGAAAGAACCGGAGTGAAGGTATCGGTTGAAATGGTGTATAACGCAAGATATGAAAACTCTGAATTGTAGTTTGTTGTGACATATAGCTGATCATCTGATGCAAAATGGGATGAATACACCATGTGGGGCTTCTCTCTGTCGGGAACAATCACTTTTGTATCCCCCTCCGCTGTCTGAACCATACAGACGGAATGGCTGTTGACATAGGAGACATGGATGCTGACCGCTTTTTCGCCCGGACTCACATCACCGAGCAGAGATGACCCGTCTTTTCCTTCAAAAACGAGCTGTTCCCGGTCAGTCAGCAAATCATATTTGTATGTATTTAAAAATGTAGGATTGTGTTTCGTTGATGAGTAATAAACCGCATGTTTTGCCGGGATCGGTTCAAAATGGCGGTCTGTTTCATTTCCGTTTAAGCACTGGAGCTCTCCTCCTTTTGAAGAAAGTTTATATAACCCGTCTTGTTCATTTCCATCAGTGTCAAACCCCGCAAAGATGATGGAACCGTCTTGACTGTAGGCGATTCCCTTTGAATCCTGATTCAAAAATGAGAGCTGGTATGGATAGGCATGGGGAAGATCCATGGCCCACAGGTTTGATTTTCCATTGAAGTTTGTATCAAAGACAAGCTGAGTCTCGTCTGGATGAATCGTAAAGTCTGTAATTCGCAAAACGTCAAATATTTTCTCAGCATTGATCATGTTTCAAACACCCCCGGTTTGATTTGGATATTCTTTCAATTTGATCATAACAAAATATGGGGATAAAAGTTATGTTTAAAACGAATAAATAACATAGAAAAGAAAAACCTATAAGTAAATCATTAAAGGAGGCAATTTTTAATGTTCAATTTGAAAAAAGGCGCAATCACAGCTTTTCTTCTGCCGCTGTTGTTTACCGCAGGATGCGGTATGGCGAACCAAGGAGAAAATGCCCGCCGCAATCAAGACAATGCGCTTCAAAATGTAACCAACAGAGATAATGTCAATGATGGTACGAATGTAAATGATCGCAGGGATGTAAATAACCGTATGAATGTAACGGACAACCGCAACCAAAATCAAGACAACAACAACAATATGGAAGTTGCGGATAAAGCAGCAGATAAAGTGGCAGAACTGAAAGAAGTCAGAAACGCCAACGTGATTGTTACAGAAAACAACGCCTATGTCGCTGTTGTGCTAAAAGGCAATCCGAAGGGCGAAGTAACAGGCGACCTGAAAAAGAAGATTTCCAATAAAGTCAAAGAAGCAGACAAAGATATCAACAATGTATTCGTATCTGCCAATCCGGATTTCGTTGACCGTATGAGAAATTATGGAGACAGAATTCAAAACGGTGAACCGATTGAAGGTATTTTTGAGGAATTCGGCGAAACGATCAACAGGATTTTCCCTCAGCAACGATAATGAAACGAGGCAGCTTTCGCTTCGGCGTGCGCTGACGCACTGTCTTCACACGTTCTGGTGAAAGTCCGCTCCGATGCCTGCCGTTCCTAATACGAGCCGTGACAGGCATTTATGAGCACGCTGAAAGATGACAAAATCCTAAAATTTTAAACCGACGTAGATTTTGTCAACGGTCTGGGCCGCATCTAAAAGATGCGGCTTTTTTATTGGCTGTTTTCAGACAGGGCACTTTTGATTCATCCCGGCATAATGTAGTACAGAGAAGCTTTGCGGATGGAGGGAGAATCGGTGACTGGTGAGTTGAAAACAGCCTTTGTTTTTATCATGGCGGGCGCTCTATCTGCTCTTTTACTGATGGTTTTTATCATGCTTAATCAAAATCAAGAGAAGGGTGCGGTTTTTTCTGAAGAAAAAGAAAAGCTGAAAGCATCCTTGCAGATGACTAAACATGAGAATGTCAGCATTTATTATGCCGACGAGGAAAAACCGCTATTGGCGCTTACGAAAGAAACGCTTGATGATGCAGCCAGCCTCAGCCGGACCCTGTTTGACAGTCCCCGCACGGATGAAGTGGATCTCATCTTTTTTTCAAGCCGCGACGAAATGGAGTCATTTTCAAACTTAAAGGACATCACCGGATTTTATTCAGAAGAAATGCGGATGATCGGACTGCTGCCTGAGGAAAAAAAGCACCTTTTGAACGGAGAAGGGTTTGCCGTGTTTCTTTACAAGCGGGTTTTGACACATGAATATATCCATTACTCGTTTCATGGGAAGCTTCGGGAGCTGAAATCCGAACCTGGAGATTATCCGCTTTGGTTTCATGAAGGGGTTGCAGAGTGGGCTGCCGCTCATGATACGGCGTATGCCCGTGCTCTGCCGGCAGTCGTTCCTCTCAGAGAACTGAAGACAGACCGGCAGTGGCAAAAAGCGCGGACTTTCCATAAAACGGACATTTATTTGCAGAGTTTTTATATCATTGAAGAGCTTATAGCCCAAAAAGGCAGAGGAATCATCCTTCATATCATCGAAGAAACGGCTGAACGCAAAAATTTTGAAAGCGGCTTTAAAGCTGCTGTAGGTCAAAAGCTAACCGAATTTGAAAAGAAATTCAAACAAAAATATGAGAATGAAAAAACGGCATTGAATATTTCTTTTTCAATGCCGTTTCTGTTGTTAATGAATCGGTCTCTGCTGTCCGGCGCCATTGTTAGGAGGCATCTGCATTTGCGTCTGTCCTTGAGCCGGTGCAAAAGCAGTCAGCATTTTTTGCATGTCCTGAGGAGAAAGCTGCGGCACTTGGTAATAGCCATGTTTGTTTTGGTAAAGGAAAATTTCATAGGCCATTTCGATATAGTGAGGAATTTGGTCTGCCAGCACTCTTCTGCAGACAGGGTTTGTCACCTCAGGAGCAGCCATGGCAAGAGCGGAAGAACAAGATTTAATCAAGCTGAGCATAAAGCTGCTGATGCAGGCATCATCAATTTGTTGAGGAGACTGTTTCGGCTTTTTGGGCTGGGTATTCTTTAAGCCGTATACAAATTGACGATCCTCTTTCATCATATAAGTCGCCGTTTCCTGGCTCGGCTTTTGTCCTGTCCGGAAACACTCTGTCGTAATATTGTACTGCGACAAAATAAATTGGTGCTGCCTGTTTAAAATATCAAGCAGCTCAGAATCTTGGACATGCTGTCTGAACATCATGTATTGCTCAAGAGTGCCGATCATTCCCGACAGCACTTCATGCATGTCAAAAACTTCGTGTCCTCCGTGATTCATATGCTGCATTCCTTCATTCCCTTGATTGATTTGCATTTGCTGCTGCTGGTTTTGCTGTTCCATTCTTTAGTACCCTCCTTGAATTTAGTTCAAATGTTATATTTTGTTTATGGAAGCATTTTTATTCAAAAAAACGATAATCGATAAACTGGATTAAGAGGGATTTTATTCTAATTGTCGAATAGTTTAGTTCAGAAGAAAAATATTTGGGGGTCTTGCTTGACAAGACATTGGCCAAAAATTATCCGGAAACATGGGTCATTATTCTATGCTGTTGATGCGGCGGTAGTGAATTCACTTGGTATAAAACATTTGTAAAGAAATTTACAAGTCAAAAAGTGCTGCTGTTTTTTCTGCCTGGGAAAAAAACAGGGCGTACATCTGCCGGGCGCTGCGTCAGTCACTTGATTTGAAGAAATCTTTAAGCCGATTGTTCAGTCAATATGGACTAAAAGCTGCCTAAGCTGCGGCATCCTCTTTAAAGAAAAGGATCGGACTTCACTTAAAGAGGAGAAAACAGGCAGTGCCGGGCTTGGCATTCGCGATGGATGTTTTCACAGGACAGAAGTGTACTCTGTAGAAGCTTTTCTTATTGCCCCTGCGTGCTCTGTAAAGGATTTTCCCTCCGTAAAATGATTTCAGCTGCCAAGGTTTTTATTATCATCATGAAATGCAAAAAAGGTATTCCCTTTTTTATTTTGCGCTTAGAAAAGGAGGATTTTATATGCTGGGCTCAAGTGAAACGGTTGGAAAAATGTCAGGTTTATTTAGTGATGATTTGTATCCGAAGGTGCAAACGGACCTATATAAAAAAATCAATGAGCTGAGTGATTTTCACAGACTGGATGATATCTACCTGTCGGTGATCGATCAGTATTTATTTCCTTGTCTGATTCTGAATGACAGGGGGGAAATCGTAACATCCTCAGAAGATGCTGATCAATTTTTAAAATGTCCGAAAGGCAATATCGATTATGTTTTTCCGGCCAGTTTGGCTGTGCAGGTCAAAGCAGCTTTACAGCGGGCGAAAAAAGAAAAAAGAGAAGTCGTTTTGAAAAATGTTCCGATTTATTTAAGCGGAATACTCGCTTTTGTTCATTTGACACTCAAAAGTTTTCACCGCCAATATCACAAACTTTATGTACTTTTTATTGAAAAAGGAAAGGAAGACGAAAACAAATGGCGGATATCTGAAGGAGACGAAGGCAGGGGGGCATCTGACGACATTCAGCAGCTCTATCGGAAGATAAAGGAGCTTGAAACGTCCAATGATGTATTGCTTGCCGCTAATCAGAAGCTGCAAAAAACAAACAGGGAATTAACGACGGTCAACAAGGCGTACGAAAAGCAAATTGATGAGCTGAACACCATCAGAAACGATATGGATAATCTGCTGATCAATACGAATATCGCCGCGGTTTTTCTAGATAAGGATTTTAATTTGAAATTATTCACACCTGAAGCGGAAAAGATTTTTCAGCTGGAGAAGCAGGATATCGGCAGACCGGCCTGCGATCTGGCGGACAGGCTGAAGTATGAGGATTATGCAGAAAACGTAAAAACCACGCTTGAGGAAAAAAAGACGATTCAAAAAGAAATGAAAGCACTGGATGACCAGTGGTACGCCGTAAAAATGATTCCTTATTACACGGCCGAAAATAGAGTGGAGGGCGTTGTGATTACGTTTGCCAATATCACCGAGCTTAAGATGACAAACGAAGCTTTGCATATCAGCTCGCAAGCGATCGATCAAAGCCCGGCCAACATTTTGATCGCATCTGTCGAAGGGGCTGTCCAGTATGCAAACAAACGGTTTTGTCGGATGATCGGAAAAAAGCAGGATGAAATTATTGGTGAACATGTCTTTGCCCTTTATAACGATCATTTTCTTTGCGCTGATCTGTCCGGCTGCTGGCAGCAGGTGATTGAAAAGAAACCTTGGTCAGGAGAGTTTCATCAGCGGGGTGAAAACGGCAGTGACAGGTGGGAGCAAGTTTCGCTCGTTCCTGTTGAAGACCAGATAGGAGACGTTCAGCAAGTCATACTGATATCTGAAGATATCACGAATCAGAAGCAGTCAGAGAAGATGCTCATGAAATCAGAAATGCTCTCAGCCGTGGGACAGCTTGCAGCTGGGATCGCACATGAAATCCGCAACCCCCTGACATCCCTGAAAGGATTTCTTCAGCTGATGATCCAGACTAAGAAATATCAGAAGGATTATGCCGAGGTGATGATGTCTGAATTTATCAGACTGGAAGCGATCATTAATGAATTTCTCGTATTGGCCAAAACGAAATCGGCTACATATGATCCCGTTGAGGTCAATGAGATCATAGAAGATGTCTGCATGGTTTTGGAATCCCAGGCGTTGCTTAACAATGTGCGGATTGAGAAAAGATTGAGCGGTGAGCTTCCTGAGATTCTCGCTGTCACTAATGAGCTTAAGCAGGTTTTTCTTAACATTTTAAAAAATGCGATCGAGGCGATGGAGGATGCCGAAGGCGTCATTTCCATCCGTTCCTATAAGGAACAAGACAACGTATTCATCATTTTTGAAGATCAAGGCAAGGGGATTTCAAAAGAAGTGCTTGAAAAACTGGGTGAGCCGTTTTATACGACGAAGGAAAAAGGAACGGGCCTAGGTTTAATGGTCACCTTTAAAATCATTGAAAACCACGGAGGAAGCATTCATTTTGAAAGCGAGGAAGGCAGGGGCACGAAAGTAAAATTGAAGCTTCCAATTAAAGAATGAGAATGCGGTCATCCCTATTCTCATTCTTTTTTTGAAATATTTACAAAAATATCATATAGCCTTTATAAAAATCAGATAAATTTGACAGGGAAGCAAAAATAAGGGGGGAAATATATGGTTCATTTGCTGAAAAATCGTTTTATATCCTGTTTAGTGATTGCATTTATCATGATGGCCTCTTTTTTGGCGCTGATTGCGGGCGAATCACAGGGTGCTGAATCGCCGATATCGGTTGAAGAAGCTATCAAACATAATGAAGGGCAGGCGGTTGTTGAAGGATATGTCGTCGGCCACACCGTTGCAAAAGGAAAATACAATGTCACAGGAAATTTTGCAAATGATTATAATTTGGCGATCGCCGACCAAAAAGAAGAGACATCACCAGAGAATATACTCCCCGTGCAAATTCCCGCCTCATTCAGGGATCAATTCGGCTTACAGACCAATCCGCATCTCATCGGAAAAAAACTAACCATCGAAGGAGAACTTTCTTCATATTTTAATTCCCCGGGTTTAAAATCCGTTCAATCCATCAGGCTCTCCGATGGTAAGCCATCCCCTGCCCAGCCGGACATGAAAACGATAGCGGATGCCCGCAAGCTCTTAAATGAAACGGTGAAAATCAAGGGAATTGTCACCGCAGATCAGTCCGCGGTCGGCGGAGGAAAATTGTCAACCTTCATCCAAGATGAAACGGCGGGAATCAATATTTTTTCTGCATCCCAAGGTGATTTTCCGGAACTAAAAGAAGGGATGACCGTTTCTGTCAGAGGGAAAATCACGACCTATAAAGGTCTGACAGAAATCGTTCCGGCACCATCCGGTATCGAAGTAACTGGTGAAGGTGCGGCCCTGCCTGAGCCTGTTTCGCTGACTATTGAAGAATTGAAAGATGATGTAAAAGCAGATGAAAACGAAGGCCGCCTCGTCAAATTGAAAGGCTATATTGAATCAAAGCCTGACACACCTGCCGGCGGAGGCTACAATTTGACGATGATTGACAAAAACTACAATCCGCTGATGCTGCGGGTTATGGAAGAAACGAATGGGGTCAAACTGATTGAACAAGGGCAATGGTTCGAAATAACCGGGATTTTGAGCCGCTATGATACGCTGCAGCTTTTGCCGAGAAAACCGGAAGACATCAAGAGATTAGACGGCATCGGCCATCCTCCTCCTCCTTCAGAAGGACAATACGAAAGCATTGTGGACCGCGTTGTTGACGGGGATACCATTCATTTGAAAGAGCCGGTGCTGGGGTCGACAAAGGTGCGCTATGTTAATATTGATACGGCGGAAACCTATCATACGCCAAAAAACGATTTAGATGAAAACCAGCTGAAACACGGAAACCGGGCAAAAGAATATTTGCAGTCGATTTTGTCCCCAGGGTATAAGGTGACCGTCAAAGTGGGCAAAGAAGCCAAAGACGGCTATGGCCGGCTGCTCGCCCAAATCATAACCGAGGACGGTTTGAATACGAATTTGGAAATGGTCAAAAAGGGGATGGCTTCGACATATTTTATTTGGCCGATCGGAAGTGAAGAAGACTACGATTTGTTCCAAAACGCTGTCAAAAAGGCAAAAGAGGAACAGCTCGGCATTTGGAATCCAGATGATCTCCTTCTTGAACTGCCGTTTGAATTTCGTGCAAGAGAGCAGGGCAAAGGGCTGACAAGGCATGTCGGAGACTCAGCGGAAAAAACGTATGTCACGCCTGATGAATGGCGTGAAATTCCTGCGGAAAGACGAATTTTCTTTGCGTCTTCGGAAGAAGCGGAAGCCGCCGGATACACGAAAAAAGAGCAAAACGGAAATCTTTCTTTGCGGCTGTTAAGCATGAATGATCTGCACGGTAAAATCGATCAGAAGTATCAGCTCGATTTAAACGAAGACGGTCAGCCTGACGGAACATTTGGCAGAATGGATTACACAGCGGCCCTGCTCAAACAGAAAAAAGCGGAGCAGAAAAACACACTCCTTGTCCATGCTGGAGATATGATCGGCGGAAGTTCGCCTGTGTCTTCCCTCCTTCAAGATGAACCGACCGTCGAAATCATGGAGGAAATCGGATTTGATGCAGGGACTGTCGGCAATCATGAGTTTGATGAGGGCACTGATGAGCTCCTGCGAATGTTAAAAGGCGGAGAACATCCTGAAGGAAAAGGGACGAAAGACTATGACGGTCAGAATTTTCCGCTTGTCTGTGCCAATTGCAAATTGAAAAACAGCGGAGGCAGTTTTTTGCCTCCATATGAGATCGTGGAAGTTGAAGGGATTCCCGTTGCCTTCATCGGGGTGGTAACCAGATCTGCCGCCGATATGGTGATGCCTGACGGAATTAAAACGATTGAATTCACCGATGAGATCAAGGCGGTCAATCAGGCAGCGGAAGAACTGAAAGCGAAAGGCATCCATTCGATCGCTGTGCTCGCCCATATGACAGCTTCACAGAGCGGCAGCACCATAACGGGAGAATCTGCTGATCTGGCGAACCGCGCGGATCCTGAAGTGGATGTCATTTTCGCCGGGCATAATCATGAAGTCGTAAATGGCGAAGTCAATGATATTTTAATTGTTCAAGCGCATGAATATGGAAAAGCAATCGGTGTAGTCGATCTTGAAATTGATCGGAAGACAAAAGATATTGTCAAAAAGAACGCAGATGTAGAATACGTCAATCAGGAAAAACTCAGCCCTGATCCAGCCGTAAGCCGGATTTTGGAAAAATACGGGCATATGGTTGAGCCGATCATCAGCGAAAAAGTCGGTGAAGCGGCACATAATATGGCTGGCGGATACTCTAATGACGGTGACACACCGCTCGGAAATTTAATTGCCGACGGAATGAGGCAGGCGATGAACTCCGATTTCGCATTAATGAACGGCGGCGGCATCCGTCAAGATTTAAAAAAGGGGCCGATTACATGGGGCGATTTATTCAATATCCAGCCGTTCGGAAATGTGCTCGTTCGGCTTGAAATCAAAGGCAGCGATTTATTCGACATCTTAGATGCGCAGATTTCTCCGTCATACGGGCCAGACTACAGCATCAGCGGTTTCACCTATACTTGGGACCCTAAAACAAACAAAACGGCCGATATTTTTCTTGAAGATGGATCACCGATTGCCAAAGACCGCACCTATACAGTGACCGTTAATCATTTTATGGCCTCTGCCTCAGGAAGCAAGTACTCGCCGATTTCCAAGCTTGGGAAACACCCGGTGACAGGTCCGGAAGATATTGAAGCCACCGTTGCATTTGTGAAAAGCTTTAAAGAGCCGATTGCCTATACATCTGAAGGGCGAATCAAAAAGCTGGACGAGGCCTCACAGCCGGGAGGACCGCCTGGAAATGGTAACCCGGATGGAAGCGGATCGCCTGGAACCGGCGACGGATCGGGTTATAATGGAGAAAAACCGGAAGATTCGGATCATGGAGGGAAAACGGATGCTGATGGAACCGGCGCTGTTGTACAATCAGGAGCTGAAGAAACACCGGCTGGCCTGTCACATGATGTCCGGGACGGGCACATACTCCCGAATACGGCGACGGCTCTTTACAACATTCTGTTGTACGGCTTCTTCCTGTTCATGATTGGCGCAATTCTTTATGGAGTGAAAAGGGGTTTTGTAAAGCGATGAAAATCAAAGTTTTTTCTTTCTTTCTGATGGCCGCCGGTCTTATCATTTTTGCATATGGCGGATGGAAGATATTTGATATGAACAGACAGACGGACATGTCTTTATCAGAGGCAAAAGAAACGGTGGCAGCGGGATCGTCAGGAAGTTCTTCAAAAGCCTTTTCCGAAGGGAAGCCGCCTGAGTCCTTTAAAACTGCAACAGGCGAAGTGGTCGGTATTTTGAAAATTCCAAGGCTAAAAGCGGAGCTGCCCATCGTTGAAGGCACAAGTCCGGATGATTTGGAAAAAGGCGTCGGACATTACAAAGAAAGCTATTATCCGAAGCAAAACGGGCAAATTGTCCTTTCGGGACACAGGGATACGGTCTTTCGAAGAACAGGCGAGCTTGAAATCGGCGATCTGCTGAAGATTGAGCTTCCCTACGGTAGCTTTGAATATCAGATTACGAATACAAAAATCGTCGATAAAGACGATACATCCATTATTACCTTGCAGTATGAAAAAGAAGAATTGCTGTTAACGACATGCTATCCGTTTTCCTACGTTGGAAATGCACCCCAGCGTTATATTATCTATGCGAAACCGCTTGAATCATAAAGGGCTGTCATATTTTTGACAGCCCTTTATGTATTTAGATTTTATTTGAGTTTCCGAATAAACGCTCAGCCTCCGTTTTGAAGTCATCGGGCAGGGGCGCGGTTATGGTCAATCGTTCGTTGGTGATCGGATGGGTTACTTTGATTTGTTTTGCATGCAAAGCCTGTCTGTTGAAAAGAGCCGATGAACCGCCGTATAATGTGTCGCCTGCCAAAGGATGGCCGAGGCTGGCAAGGTGGACTCGGATTTGATGGGTTCTGCCTGTTTCCAGCTGAAGTTCGCACAATGAAACATGATGTTTATTGTGATAGCCTTTGACGGCATAATGGGTGACGGCCGGCTGCCCTGTCGGCGAGACTCTTCTTCTGACGGAGTGGTACCTGTCTCTTCCAATAGGGTTTGAAACCGTTCCTTGTTTCTTTTTGAACTTCCCTTCTGCTATGGCAAGATATGTCCTCGCCAGTTCTTTTCTTTGCAGCTGTTCGTCTAAAATCGCATGGGCAAGGCGGTGTTTTGCAAATACGATCGCACCGCTTGTATCTTTGTCAAGGCGATGAACATGACGGATTCTCCGTTCCTCTCCGTTTGATTGAAAATAAAAGGAGACAAGATTGCTGAGTGTTCCGGTCTGCCCCTCTTCATTCGGATGTGTTGCAATTCCCGGTGGCTTATTGACGATGAGCATGTGATCGTCCTCAAACAAAACGGAAAGGTCGCCATACTCGGGCACGATGCCGCTCTCTTCCTCTTCTCTGAGATCGATCAATATCCTGTCGCCTGCTTTAAGCTGAAGGTTTTGTGAAACGTCTTTATGATTGACTTTTATTTTTTGGTTTGCTGCCCAATATTGAATGACCGGCTTTGAAGCTTTCGTTTCTCTTTTTAAAAATGTAAATAAATGTTCTCCGTTATTTTCGCCGTCGGCGACAAAAGTAACACCGCGATTTTTTTGGTTCATTTTTACTCTCCTTTCTGTAAAAAGCGATTCAGCTATCAGGAAACACTTACCTTCACAGCCCCGAGTTTTTGTGTGCTATTCTGTTTGAAGAGATTTGAACAAGGGATGAAGGGTGATAAATGTGCGTATTGTTAAAGCTGCAACTGAAGAGCAGGAAACCTATATTGAAGAGCTTGCATCTGAGCTGTATCAAGTATTGTCAATGTACTTCAGCAAACAAAAAATGAAAGAGCTGAAAAAGCAGGGAACGCTTGACTTTAAAGAATATGAATACAAAGGAATTCTGGATGAAGCATTTCAGATTATCACAAGTCTGCAATTGATCCACACGTTATTAACGAAATCAAAACGCCAGTGGGTGTTAAAAGACCGGGAACTCTTCGATAGAAACTGTCAAAAACTGAATGAATGCGGCCTGTATTTTCCTTTAAGCTCGTCCGATTTTAACATGCTGAAAACAGACGCTGATAAGCAGGGCATTCAATTGCTGATGTAAGAGCCGGTCATTGAACTTTAAAGAGCTGTTCCTCTATGGAAAAGCTCTTTTTTTTTATGAAAAGACTATATAGGAAATCAGCAAAAAACACAATGGATGGTGTCAACTTCCTTTTTAGCATTTCACTTATTGTACATACTAACAAGCGAAAGGGGTGCAGTTTACTTGAACACAATCAACAATGCGATGTCAAGACAAGTTGCAACAGTTTCTTCCAATCAGACCGTTCAGGAAGCGGCAGAGCTTATGAGCCAGCATAATGTTGGAGCGATTCCGGTTGTTGATCAGGGTGTGTTAAAAGGAATGATCACAGACCGTGATATCACACTGAGAACGACAGCTGAAGGACAAGATGGACAGACGCCTGTTTCACAAATCATGACAACGAATATCGTTTCGGGGAATCCGAACATGAGCCTTGAAGAAGCGTCACAGCTTATGGCGCAAAGCCAAATCCGACGCCTGCCGATCGTGGAGAACAACCATTTAGTCGGCATTGTCGCGCTTGGAGATCTGGCGGTAAATGAACTGTCTAATGAATCAGCCGGACAGGCGCTTACGAACATTTCCACTCCGACAAAAACACAATAAATACGGAAGAGCTTGCCTCTAAAACAGCAGGCTCTTCTTCCTTTCTACATACTGATTTGAATGCGCCGGACTTTTCAAGGGTTAGCAAGAAGGATACAATAAGTTTGCAAACAGTCAAAAGGAGTGGGCTAAAGCGTGATGATTAAAGCAGTGATTTTTGATTTTGACGGTCTTATTTTAGATACAGAAACACATGAGTATGAAGTGCTTCAAGAAATATTTGAAGAGCATGGGTCGGCGCTTCCAATGTCGGTTTGGGGAAAAGTGATCGGTACGTCCGCGGGATTTCAGCCATTCGTTTACTTGGAGGAGCAGCTTGAAACAAAGCTTGACCATGAAGGACTGACGAAGATGAGGCAGGAGCGTTTTATAAAAAGAATGGAAAATGAAAAACCGCGCCCAGGTGTGGAAGCTTATTTATCAGCGGCAAAAGAGCTCGGCCTAAAAATCGGCCTGGCTTCAAGCTCAGATTATAAATGGGTATCTCAGCATTTAAAACAAATCGGCCTTTATGACGATTTTGAGTGCATCAGAACGGCTGATGATGTAGAAGAAGTCAAACCGAATCCGGAGCTTTATCTGAAGGCTGCCGATTGCCTTGGTGTGAAGCCTGGGGAATGCATCGCTTTCGAAGACTCTGTCAATGGATCGATTGCGGCAAAACGGGCCGGTATGAAGTGTGTCATCGTTCCGAATCAAGTCACGAAAACTTTGCTGTTCGAAGATTATGACCATCGCCTTGAATCAATGGCGGAATTGGAACTTGAACGGCTGATAGAGAAAATTTCTGAACAAGCATGAAGAAGAGGAGAGGAGGAATGAGACGTGTCTGAAAAGTTGGATCTTTCCCGTTTTGAAAAAAAGATTGTAATTCGCAATATTGAAGAAAAGGATATCGAAAGCATCATTGAGCTTCAGGAACTTTGCTTTCCGGGAATGATCCCTTGGAAGCGTGAGCATTTGGAAAGCCATCTTGATCATTTTCCGGAAGGGCAGTTCTGTGCAGAGCTTGACGGTGAAGTGATCGGCTCCTGCTCAAGTCTGCTGATCAATTTTGATGAATATGATGACAGGCATACATGGCAGGATATTACAGATGACGGCTATATCACCAATCATAACCCTGACGGCTTAAACATGTACGGTATTGAAGTCATGGTTCAACCTGAATACAGAAGAATGAAAATCGGACACCGTCTTTATGAAGCACGCAAAGATCTGGCGAGAAGGCTGAATCTAAAAAGCATCATTATCGGCGGACGGATTCCGAATTACCATAAGTACGCTTCGGAGATGACGCCGAGAGAATATGTGGAACAGGTCATTCACCACCAGATTTATGATCCGGTCCTTTCATTTCAGCTTTTGAACGGATTTACGATGATGAGGATTAATCCAAACTATCTTCCTGATGACAAAGCATCAAGCAAATATGCCACTTTGATGGAGTGGAATAATGTCGACTATCTGCCGCAAACGAAGCGCTATTACAAGTCGGCTTTTCCGGTTCGGATCTGCGTGATTCAATACGAAATGAAGCAGATTCATTCGTTTGAGGAGTTTGCCAATCAAGTGGAATACTATGCGGATGTCGCTTCAGACGCCGGAGCTGATTTTGCAGTTTATCCGGAAATCTTTACGACACAGCTGATGTCTTTTCTCGAAGAGCGTTCTCCGAGCCTCGCCGTGCAGCGAATCACAGAATACACCGAGGATTATATCAGCTTGTTCACAGATCTTGCCGTCAAATATAACGTGAATATTATCGGCGGCTCCCACTTTGTCGAAGAGGAAGGGAAAATCTACAATATCGCTTATCTCTTTAGAAGGGACGGCACGATTGAAAAGCAGTACAAGCTCCACATCACACCGAATGAACGGAAATGGTGGGGCATCAGCAGAGGAGATGAAGTGCGCGTTTTTGACACAGACTGCGGAAAAATTGCGATTCAGATCTGCTATGACATTGAGTTCCCTGAGCTCGGCAGAATCGCAACGGAAAAAGGCGCAAAAATTATTTTTACGCCTTTCTGTACTGAAGACCGTCAAGGCTATTTGCGCGTCAGATACTGCGCTCAGGCAAGAGCAGTTGAAAATCAGGTATACACCGTCATTTCCGGAACGGTCGGAAATCTTCCGCAAACCGAAAATATGGATATTCAATATGCGCAATCCGCGATTTTCGCTCCTTCAGATTTTGAATTTGCAAGGGATGGAATCGTCGGTGAATGCAATCCGAACATTGAAATGGTGGTCATCGGCGATGTCGACTTGGAAATTCTCAGAAGGCAGCGCCAGGACGGAACGGTCCGTCAGCTCAAGGATAGGCGCCATGACATATACCGGATCAATTATAAAAAATAATCGAACAGAGCCGGCCGTTTTTGGCCGGCTTTATTCAGTTTGACTTTTTGGTTTATTTTTCATATATTGTAACTATCAAAAGGAGGTGGGAAAGATGAATCAAACTGGTATCCGCATGACAGACATGCAAGCTCATTTGTATATTTGTCGTGCGATTTTTTCCGGAGAATGCGGATTACGGGATCAGTCTGCCCTTTTTACACATTCATACAGGAAAAAATACCAGTGAGAGACATCTGCCCACAATCGGATTTTCATTCATGTCTGATGACTTGACGGCAGTGTGCAGCTCTGCCGTCTTTTTTAATGCAAAAGTGTCTCTTCACTGGAATATGGAGGAAGAGATAAGTGATCGTATGCAGTATACAGAATGTCACGAAAACGTACGGAGGACACGCGGTTTTCAATGGACTTTCCTGCGAATTTAAGCAAGGTGAACGCATCGGCCTGATCGGCAGCAATGGCTGCGGGAAAACGACTTTATTAAAGTTAATGAGCGGTCAAGTACAGCCTGATGAAGGCCTTGTCACCTGGAAAAAAGGAACGGCCGCCGGGTTATTGGAGCAGACTCCTTCCATGGACGGCCAAAAAACAGTGAAAGAGCTGCTTTATGATGTGTTTGCTTCATTATGGAAAATACAGCACAGGCTTTCCCAGATTGAACGGGAGCTTTCAGGCGAAAACGATATGAAAAGGCTTGAACGCCTGTTGGAGCGGTACGGGGCATTGCAGGAAGAATTTCAGCAAAAAGGCGGTTATGAGATCAGCGCGCAAATTGAACGCGTTGCCGCCGGATTGAATGTCAGCCGCCTGTTTGATAGGCCGTGGCGAGGCTTGAGCGGAGGCGAGCGGACAAAGGTCGGCCTGGCGCGCCTTTTGCTTTCAGCGCCGGATTTGCTTTTGCTGGATGAGCCGACAAACCATTTAGATTTAACTGCGATCGAATGGCTTACATCATTTTTAAAGCAGTACAAAGGAACAGTAGTCATCGTTTCGCATGACCGCTATTTTTTGGATGAAGCCGTCACATCCATTTTTGAAATCGACCAAGGCGAATTTCACATGTATCAAGGCGGCTATTCAAAATATGCGGTTGAACGAGAGGAGCGCCTCATCAAAGAATTCCAGCATTATCAGGACCAGCAGAAAAAGATCAAAAAAATGAAAGAAACGATTAAGCGTTTAAAGGAATGGGCGAATCGGTCCAATCCTCCGAACGATGGTCTGCATCGGCGGGCGAAAAGCATGGAAAAGGCTTTGGCGCGCATCGAAGTTTTGAAAAAACCCGTGCTGGAGCGGGAGAAAATAGACTTATCTTTCAAAATGGACGGCCGAAGCGGAAAAGACGTCGTCAAGCTTGAGGAAGTGAGCAAACGATTGGGCGGCCGGATGCTCTTTAACAGCCTGAGCATGCATGTCCGCTTTCAGGAGCGCGCCGCCATTGTCGGTGAAAACGGCAGCGGAAAAACGACGCTTCTCAATATCATTGGCGGAGCGGCTGCCCCTGACGGCGGGGTTGTCCAGCTTGGAAGCCATTTGTCGGCTGCCCATCTGACTCAGCATGTCGCTGAACTGAATGAAGAGCAGTCGGTTCTAGACGAATTCCGTGAAAAAGTCACTGCAACTGAAGGCGAAGCCCGCATGATGCTTGCAAAATTTTTGTTTTACGGAAATGCCGTTTTTCAAAGAGTAAAAGATTTAAGCGGGGGAGAGCGGATGAGGCTTCGGCTGGCCCAGCTTGTTCATCAGCAGCATAATGTCCTCATTCTCGATGAACCGACAAACCATTTAGACATTGAGTCAAAAGAAGTGCTCGAAGAAGCATTGAGCCAATTTGAGGGAACAATAATAGCGGTATCCCATGACCGGTATTTTCTCGATCGTCTGTTCAATGTCACCTATTGGCTTGACGGCGGGCGGTTGACCCGATATGACGGAAACTATACGGCTGCGAGAGAAGAAAAAGCGGCTGGATGGAAGCTGAAATAAAAGAAGGACAGGGTCAGCCGGCCCTGTCCATTTGATCTGAAGAATGCTGATATTGAAAAGAAAAGAAATCTTCTTTATTATTAAAATTATGACTGAAAACGGTTTATATATAAAAAAGAAGGTGCATCATGGAATTTTTGCTTGTTTTGCTGCCTGTTTTCGGGATTTTTGCGATTGGGTTTATCGGACAAAAGCTGCTTCATTTTGATATTCAAAATCTCTCTAAAATGTCCCTTTATTTAATGTCTCCTTTTTTGGCGTTTGATACATTTTATGAAAACAGGCTGACTATGGATTATGTATATATGTCCGTCTATTGCCTCGGCCTCTGTTTAACTTTGATTCTATTTGTATATATCATTTCATATTTTCACAAGTATTCCAATCAGGAGCGGTGCGCTCTTGTTTTGTCGTCTGCTTTCATGAACAATGGAAACTACGGCACTCCGGTCGTCTTGCTTGTCTACGGGACGGCGGGGCTTGATATCGCCGTTGTGCTGATGGTGCTTCAGCAGCTTGTGATGAGCACGATCGGCGTGTATTATGCAGCGAAAGGAAGCTCTAAGGGAGGCGGCTTTAAAACGGTGATGACGAGGGTAACCCGGATGCCCGTTGCATATGGGGCGCTGCTCGGCATGTTTTTTCAGTTAGGTCATATTTCGATTCCCGAACAGTTAATGACGGCAATTAAATTAGTAGGCGACGCTGCGATACCGACGATTATGATCATTCTAGGCATGCAGCTTGCCGTCATTTCCTTTAAGCATATTGAATATCGGAAAATCTCTTATTCTCTCTTGCTGAAGCTGTTCGTGTCCCCCTTGATTGCCTTGGGATTCGCTCTCATCCTGCCTGTCGACGATTTGGTCAAAAAGATTATGATTCTGGCCGCTGCCATGCCGACGGCGGCAAATACGACACTGATGGCCGTACAGTTTGAAACAAAGCCGGAAATCGTTTCAAGCGCAACGTTTATCAGCACGATGCTCAGCATAGCCACCTTGCCGGCTGTGCTCTGGATGCTTTCTCTGTGGGGCTGACCTGAAATCGTTCAGGCAGCCTTTTTGCATATCAAAACAAAAAAAGGAACGGCACCTCATCCGGAGAAGTAAATCAATAGGAAACTGAAATGATTTACTTTTTTGAAACATTGATTGTGGTGATGACATAGGAGCTTTCTGAAACGAAACGATCGCTGCGATGATCATGGAACCGATTATTACGGGAGGCGGCATCCTCATGCCTCATGACGGATATATGGAGGTCAAAAAGATCTGTGAGAAGCACGAAGCGCACTTGATCTGTGATGAAGAGATCTGCGGTTTTGGCAGGACTGTCAACGATTTGATTTTATAAATTATGGTGTTTATTACGATGGCCAAAGGTTTAACAGGCCGATATCTGCCGCTTTCGGCAACGGGTAAGTATGACCGCCTCCGCCATGTCAATACGTTTGGAGGAAGCCCTGCGGCCTGCGTCGGCACTGAATAACCTCAGCGTGATGGAGGAGGAGCAGTTGATTGAACGATCAAGGACGCTCGGCCTAAGGCTCCTCAGTGAATGAAAAGCCGCCCGAATGTTGTCGGAAACCTCTGCGGCAAAGGGCTGCTTGTCGGGAAAGAACCCGCAGATGTCAAAGGTGTGGACAAAGTGATCAGGCAATCCAGGGAAAAAAGGATTCATTGTCAGCAAAAACGGAGATACGGCGTCGGATATCATTTGCATCCCCGCTCAGCCTGTCGGAACAAGACCTTTCATTTATGGTGAAAGTGCTCAAGGAAAGCCTTTGCCGGCTGTAACGAAAGGGGCGGCGGGAGCGCCGCCTCAGCTTAATAACAGAGCAATCTTTCCGAACTGTTCACCGTTTGCCATTCGTTTAAAGGCATGAACGGCTTCTGATAACGGGAATGCTCGATCTATGATCGGTTTTAGTGAATGACGTTCCATAAAGGCGAGCATTTGCCGAAATTCTTCAAGGCTCCCCATCGATGTGCCGATGATGCTAATTTGCGGAAAAAAAAGCGAGCGCAGCGGAAGGTTGATGCTGTCTCCAGAACTGGCGCCAAAATTGACGATCCGTCCGTTCGGTTTTATGACATCAAAATAGTTTGCAAATGTGGCCGGACCGATGCTGTCAAGGATGATGTCAGCGTGATGTCCGTCCATGTTTTCTTTCCAATCGCCGCCGCTGTCAAAGGCGCGGTCTGCTCCATAATGCAGCGCTTCTTTCCTTTTTTCTTCACTTCGCGATGTCACAGTGACTTCTGCGCCAAGAGCCTTTGCCATCAGCAGCGCATAGGTTGCAACACCGCTTCCGATTCCGGGAATCAAGATATGTTCGCCTTTTTTCAAGCACCCTTTCGTAAATAGGGCTCTGTAGGCGGTCAGAGCGGATAATGGCAAGACTCCGGCTTCCTCCCAGGAAAGATAGGCGGGTTTTGTAACAACGTGTTTGGCCGGAACGATGACATGTTCCGCGAAAGTGCCATCAGTGGGGCCTCCCAGGATGTCCGGAACTTGCGGAACGGAATCGGTCAGTTCCCAAGCAATGCTCGGATTGATGATCACCTCTGTATGAACGGAGAGATCTTGCACACCCTCGCCGATTTCTTCTATAATGCCGGCTCCGTCTGAACCGGGAATAAACGGGGCATCGCCTGCTTTTCTCGACTGAAAGAGAAACAGGTCCCTGTGATTCAGCCCCGCTGCTTTCAGTTTGATTTTTACTTCGCCAAAGCCGGGCGATTTAGCTGAAACGTCTTGATATGTAAGTCCCGAAAGCCCGGTCGTACCGTCATGTATGATCGCTTTCATCAAAAATCCCCTTTCATATGTGATTAAGCTAAATTATCCACCCGGGATGGGGGAATGTAAAATCATCTGCTTGGGAATGATTTTCATCAGTAAAAGCCAAACTTCTTTCTATATAAGGGATTGCAATGTGAGGGAAATTCCTTTAGTGTAATACAGTAAAAGCAGGATAGTAAATGAAGGAGATGGAACATGAGTTTTGACGATCAGCAAATTTTACCGGCAATACGAAACATGAAACAATTTGATATTTTTTTGGACAGTCCTTTTTCATACGGAGTCCTTCTTGATATTCATCTTGGACAGTTGGGCGGGGTCATCAGCGCTGCGAGAGCACGCGGAAAAAAGATGCTTGTGCATGTCGATTTAATCCAGGGAATTAAACACGATGAGTACGGAGCGGAATTCATCTGTCAGGCAATGAAGCCGGCTGGTATTCTGTCAACGAGATCAAGCGTGATTGCCAAGGCAAAGCAGAAGAAAGTATATGCCATCCAGCGCATGTTTTTAATTGACACAAGCGCCATGATGAAAAGTATTGAACTCGTTAGAAAACATAGACCTGATTATATTGAAGTGCTTCCGGGAGTTGCGCCGGAATTGATTAGTGAAGTAAAGGAAAAAACTGGAATTCCAATATTTGCAGGAGGATTCATCCGTTCTGAAAAAGATGTAAGAAAAGCGCTAGAGGCTGGGGCTGCAGCTGTGACTACCTCTGATACGGAACTGTGGAAAAAGTATTGGGGTTAAAATTTAAAATGTGAAAAAATATTGACACCGCTTACATTTTACGATACGATCTTACTAAGTTAATACATTGTGACGGAGACTCGGAGACCACAGCAGTTCTTTACTATGATCATGTAAAGAAAGTTTGCTGTGTTTTTTTATGGTCTTTTAAGCACAGTGGATAAGATGAACAATGACTGTTCATCTGGAATTGATAGATTGATTAGGAGGGATTAGCCTTGACAGCATTTTGGGGAGAAGTTATTGGTACGATGCTGCTCATCGTATTTGGTGCAGGTGTATGTGCAGGAGTAAATTTAAAGAAATCGCTTTCTCATCAATCGGGATGGATTGTTATCGCATTTGGTTGGGGGCTCGGAGTGGCCATGGCCGTATATGCCGTCGGCAATATCAGCGGAGCGCATTTAAATCCTGCTGTTACGCTGGGGCTGGCATTTGTCGGCGATTTTCCTTGGGAGCAGGTGCCTTCCTATATTTTAGGGCAGATGCTTGGTGCATTTTTAGGAGCCGTACTCATTTTTCTTCACTATTTGCCGCATTGGAAAGAAACAGAAGATGCTGGAGCCAAGCTCGGAGTATTCTCAACAGGGCCGGCCATTCCTAATACGTTTGCCAACCTGTTCAGCGAAACATTGGGGACATTTATTCTCGTGCTCGGCATTTTAGCGATTGGCGGAAACAAATTCACAGACGGACTGAATCCGCTTGTTGTCGGATTTCTGATCGTGGCGATCGGCCTCTCGCTTGGAGGTACGACAGGTTATGCGATTAATCCGGCGCGAGATTTGGGACCAAGAATCGCCCACTTCGTTCTCCCGATTGCGGGAAAAGGAGGATCGAACTGGAGATATGCATGGATTCCAGTCCTTGGACCGGTTCTCGGCGGATCATTTGCAGGCGTATTTTACAATGCCTTTTTTAAAGGGCACATGACAAACAGCTTTTGGTTTGTAAGCGCTGCAGTAGCTGTGATATTGTTAGGTTTCTATATTCATATGAAAAAACAGGCAGTGGATAAATCGGTCACGTTTTAAGTAAAGTGACTCTTAACAGACTCATAGGGGGAGTTAAAATGGAAAAATATATTTTATCTCTTGATCAAGGAACGACAAGTACAAGAGCGATTATCTTCAACAAAAACGGGGAAGTTGTGCATACCGCACAAAAAGAGTTTCAACAGTATTTCCCGAACCCGGGCTGGGTTGAACACAACGCAAATGAAATCTGGGGATCTGTCCTGTCCGTCATCGCTTCAGCACTTTCTGAATCAGGAATAGAAGCCGGACAAATAGCCGGGATCGGCATTACGAACCAGAGGGAAACAACAGTCGTCTGGGATAAACATACCGGCAAGCCGGTTTACAATGCGATTGTCTGGCAGTCGCGCCAAACGGCAGACATATGCCATGAATTAAGAAATAAAGGCTGTGAAGATACAATCAGGGAAAAAACAGGCCTCTTGATTGATCCTTACTTTTCAGGAACAAAGGTCAAGTGGATTTTGGATCATGTAGAAGGAGCGAGGGACAAAGCCGAAAACGGCGACCTGCTTTTTGGAACAATCGATACATGGCTGATCTGGAAGATGTCAGGCGGAAAAGCTCATGTGACAGATTATTCAAACGCATCAAGAACATTAATGTTCAACATTTATGACTTGAAATGGGATGAGGAGCTGCTCGACATTCTCGGCGTTCCGAAATCTATGCTTCCGGAAGTCAAGCCTTCATCACATGTCTACGCTGAAACGGTCGATTATCATTTCTTCGGAAAAAATATTCCGATTGCCGGGGCGGCCGGAGACCAGCAGGCGGCATTGTTCGGGCAAGCCTGCTTTGAAGAAGGAATGGTTAAAAATACGTATGGCACGGGCTGTTTCATGCTGATGAACACCGGTGAAAAAGCGATTAAATCAGAGCATGGCCTGTTGACGACGATCGCTTGGGGAATTGACGGAAAGGTAGAATACGCGCTGGAAGGAAGCGTATTTGTCGCAGGTTCCGCCATTCAATGGCTTCGCGATGGGCTGAGAATGTTTAAGGATGCAAAAGAAAGTGAAAATTACGCTGTAAGAGCAGAATCTGCTGATGGTGTTTATGTGGTTCCGGCATTTGTCGGCTTAGGCACGCCTTATTGGGACAGCGATGTTCGCGGCGCTGTATTTGGTCTGACCCGCGGAACATCAAAAGAGCATTTTATTAGAGCAACGCTTGAGTCGCTTGCATATCAAACGAAAGATGTGCTTGATGCGATGATGGAAGACTCCGGGATTTCGGTTAAAAAGCTGCGGGTTGACGGCGGAGCTGTAAAGAACAACTTCCTGATGGAGTTTCAGGGAGACATTCTCAATGTTCCGGTTGAACGTCCGGAAATCAATGAAACGACTGCACTTGGTTCAGCTTATTTAGCAGGCCTTGCCGTCGGCTTCTGGAACGATCGCTCAGACATCAAAGATCAATGGCAGCTTGATAAGCGCTTTGAACCGAAAATGGAAGAACAAGAGCGCGACAGTTTATACAGCGGATGGAAAAAGGCAGTAAAAGCAGCTATGGCTTTTAAATAACATTTATGCTACAATGAACTTAAGTTAATAGAAACGGTTGGAGAAGAGGAGAGACCACAACACCAAAGCAGCGTCATTGCTTTGGATGTTTGTGGTCTCTTTTTCTATTATTTGCCGTGACAACAAGGGAGGACTTTAATATGGAATCATTATTTTCAAGCCGCAAACGCGACGACATTCTTAATCATATGACAAAACAGAAATACGATGTGTTTATAATCGGCGGCGGGATCACTGGAGCCGGTACGGCCTTGGATGCCGCTTCACGGGGGATGAAAACGGCTCTTTGCGAAATGCAGGACTTTGCCGCAGGGACATCAAGCCGTTCGACGAAGCTTGTGCACGGAGGGCTCCGCTACTTGAAGCAGTTTGAAGTCAAAATGGTCGCCGAAGTCGGGAAAGAGCGGGCGATTGTCTATGAAAATGGCCCGCATGTGACAACGCCTGAATGGATGCTTCTGCCAATGCATAAGGGAGGAACGTTCGGCAAGTTCTCGACATCTATCGGCCTTAGAGTTTATGATTTTTTGGCAGGCGTCAAGAAGCATGAGCGGAGAAGCATGCTGAATGCAAACGAAACACTCGAAAAAGAGCCGCTTGTGAAAAAGGACGGCCTCAAAGGCGGAGGCTATTATGTCGAATATCGGACAGATGACGCCAGACTGACAATTGAAGTATTAAAAGAAGCGGCAAAGTTTGGAGCTGAGGCCATGAACTATGCGAAAGTAAGCGAGTTTCTTTACGAAAACGGCAAAGTTGTCGGTGTCGTCATTGAAGACGTTTTGACAAAGAAAAAATACCGCGTCTATGCGAAAAAAATCGTCAATGCGACAGGACCTTGGGTCGACCGTCTCAGGGAAAAAGACCGCTCAAAAGAAGGCAAACACCTTCAGCATACAAAGGGAGTGCATCTTGTTTTTGATCAATCGGTCTTCCCTTTAAAACAAGCGGTGTATTTCGATACGCCCGACGGCCGCATGGTGTTCGCCATTCCTAGGAATGGCAAGGCATATGTCGGAACAACGGACACCGTTTACAACAAGGATCTGGAACATCCGAGAATGACGACAGAAGACAGGGACTATGTCATCAAAGCGATCAATTATATGTTCCCTGAGCTGGGCATCAAAGCCGAGCATGTTGAATCCAGCTGGGCCGGACTCAGACCGCTGATTCATGAAGAAGGAAAGGACCCGTCGGAGATTTCCCGCAAAGATGAAATCTGGACATCGGACTCCGGTTTGATCACGATTGCCGGCGGAAAACTGACAGGATACAGAAAAATGGCTGAACATATCGTCGATCTTGTCAGAACCCGTCTGAAAGAAGAAGGAGACAAAGACTTCGGACCTTGCAAAACAAAAACAATGCCGATTTCCGGCGGGCATATCGGCGGCTCCAAAAACTTAGAGGCCTTTATTGAGGCGAAAGCGGCTGAAGGGGTTGCAGCAGGTTTAACAGAACAAACAGCCAAACAGCTTGCAGCCAGATACGGATCGAATACAGACCATCTGTTTGAACGAGTGCAGCAGCTGAAGGATGAAGCAGCTAAACGCCGCATTCCTGTTCACGTATTGGCGGAAATGGACTACGGCATTGAAGAAGAAATGGCCGCCGCACCGGCAGACTTCTTTGTACGCAGAACGGGCGCGCTGTTTTTTGACATCCATTGGGTCCGCACGTATAAAGAGGGACTTACGGAATATATGAGCGACAAGCTGAACTGGGACGCCGAAACAAGGGCTAAGCATATGAAAACATTAGATATGCTGCTTCATGACGCGGTGGTTCCGCTTGAAAACAAATCATCATGACAAGTGCAAAAGGCATGTGTGAATGTTTCGGTAAAACAGGTCTGAATATCTAAAATGGTGCTGCCTTGATAAGAGGCAGCCTCATTTTTTTAGATGAGCCGTCTAATTTTGGACAAAGCAGGCGTTTATCGATAATATAAAAAGAAAAGGCTGCAATTACATAGGCTAGAACAATGGAGGTCTGTCATGAGCTGGAGAACAAGCTATGAACGTTGGAAGAAAAATGAAAACCTAGATCCTGAATTAAGGTCTCTCCTTCTCGAACGAGAAGGAAATGAAAAAGAATTGGAAGATTGCTTTTATAAAAAGCTTGAATTTGGAACAGCGGGGATGCGCGGGGAAATCGGACCCGGCCCGAACAGAATGAACGTCTATACGGTTCGCAAAGCATCGGCCGGCCTTGCTTCTTATATTGCTGCAAACGGGGAGGAAGCCAAGAAGCGCGGCGCTGTCATCGCTTATGACTCCCGCCACAAATCGCCTGAATTTGCGATGGAAGCGGCTAAAACGCTTGCCGCAAACGGCGTTCAGACGTATCTGTTTGATGAACTGCGCCCGACGCCTGAGCTTTCATTCGCGGTAAGAGAGCTGAATGCATATGCCGGTATCGTGATTACGGCAAGCCACAATCCTCCGGAATACAATGGCTACAAAGTATACGGCGATGACGGGGCCCAGCTGCCGCCCGAGGCCGCTGACAGGCTCGTAGGCCACGTCAATGCGATTGAAAACGAACTTGACATTCCGGCTGGCGATGAAGACGCTTTAAAAGAAAAAGGGATGATTAAGGTTATCGGCGAAGATATAGACCAAGCATACCTTGACAAGCTGACGTCGATCTCCGTCAATCCGGATCTTTCTCAAAAGACAGAAGTAAAGGTGATATTCACTCCGCTGCACGGCACAGCCAACAAATCCGTCAGACGGGGACTCAAAGCTCTCGGATATGAACATGTCACCGTCGTTCCTGAACAAGAGCTGCCAGATCCTGATTTTTCGACTGTTTCTTCACCTAATCCGGAAGAACACGCCGCTTTTGAATATGCAATCAAATTGGGCGAGGAAAAAGAAGCCGATATTCTGATCGGGACAGACCCTGATGCAGACCGCCTCGGCGTCGCTGTAAAAGATCAAGAAGGGCGTTATGTTGTACTGACTGGGAACCAGACGGGAGCGCTTCTGCTCCATTATTTGCTTTCACAAAAACAGCAAAAAGGAATCCTCCCGGAAAACGGCGTCGTTTTAAAAACGATTGTCACAAGCGAAATGGGCCGCGATATCGCAGCTTCGTTCGGGCTTGATACAATCGACACACTGACAGGCTTTAAATTCATCGGAGAAAAAATGAAGCAATATCACGCCTCAGGCGAATATACCTTCCAATTTGGCTATGAAGAAAGCTACGGCTATTTAATCGGCGACTTTGCAAGGGATAAGGATGCCGTCCAGGCTGCGCTCCTTGCCGTTGAAGTATGCGCCTTTTATAAAAAAGAGGGGAAATCTCTTTATGACGGTTTAATGGAGCTGTATAAAACATTCGGCTATTATCGCGAGGGATTGAAGTCTCTTACATTAAAAGGGAAAGAAGGAGCTGAACAGATCGCTGCAATCCTCAGCTCTTTCAGAAAGCAGCCGCCTCTTTCAATCGCCGGAAAAGATGTGATGTCTGCTGAGGATTATCTGATCGGCAAACGGACGCTGCTGAAGGAAAACAAGGAAGAAACGATTGATCTTCCAAAATCGAATGTCCTGAAATACTTCCTTGAGGACGGATCATGGTTCTGCCTCCGCCCGTCCGGCACAGAACCTAAAGTGAAATTTTATTTTGCGGTCAAAGGCCAAAGCAATCAAGACAGTGAAGCGCGTCTGAAGACCTTGACAGATGAAGTAATGAATAAAATAGATGAGCTTGTAAAAGCAGCATCAAATTCGTAAGACTAAAAATCCGCCGCATGTATGCAGGCGGATTTTTTTTCATCCCTATTGAAAAGTCATGCTGTTGAATGTAATATATATTTTGCATAAAGTGCGATATAAATTGCACGATGTTGAGCATTCATTTCAATTTTATGAATGAGGGGGAGAATAGGCATGAAGTTTTTTAAATCTGGAGATGAATACATTGAAAAGAAAATGGAGCAATTTTTCAGCGAAGCCGGCATGATCGTTGCGGTTCTATTGTTGATCGATTTTCTCATCAGAAGCCTCATTTTGGAGAGGCCATCATCCGAATACTTAATCAGCGGAATTGGTTTTGCTGTCTATGCAGGCTGGATTTTATTCCGCTATCTTTTTTCCGGGCTTGAGTACCCGGAGATCGCGAATCAATTGACTTATCGGAAAAAAAGAAAAGAAATCATAGCGGTCAGCTTCGGTTCCGGCATCATCTTTTTCATTTTAACGCTCATATTCATCGGCGTCCCGGAACAGCCGGATGAATGGGTTGACTTGATTGTGATGTTTATTCTGTTTGTATTTTTTTATTTCATTATCCATTTTATTTCTTTGCATAAATCTTTCAAAAAAAATAAAGATCTTTTAGACGATTAAATAAACACGGCGGGTGAGCAAATGGTGAACCGAGTCAAATTGGCCCGAATCGAAAAGTCATGGACACAAGCCCAGTTAGCAGAACGGGTTCGGGTGACGAGGCAGACGATCGGACTGATTGAAAAAAATAAATATAATCCGACATTGCAGCTTTGCATTGCTATTGCAAAGGCTCTGGATAAAACCTTGGACGATTTATTTTGGGTGGATGATGAAAAATGATGAATGGGTTGAAGCCGGCGGATGAATAAAAATGACTCAATTCTTCAGCTAAGCGGGGATGATCATCGCCTTTCTCTTGTTGATGGATATTGTGGTCAGAAGCGCTGTTTTGCACAACGGTTTTTCAGAATATACGGCAAGTCCAGCCGGTTTAGGCTACTCGGAAATCGACAACGTTAAAACATATCGACAAAAATGTATGCAGATCCTGTACAGCAGTATCATCCGGGCCTTGGCCGTCCTGTTCATCGATTGTGCGTTCACAGGTCTGCCTAATGGACCGGGAGAATGGGGGAGCTTGATTCTGTTTGGCTTGCCGGTCGTGTTGTTTTGCTTTTGGATCAGTTTGTACTCCTTGAAAAGGTTTTGGAAAAGAAACAAAGATCTTTTCGAACCAGCTCTCAGTCAAAAGTCTGAGAAAAATTCATCTAATACGGCGAGCCGTTTCCGATCTTATGGAGGGCGTCATTTTTTTGAAACATTTGTATAATAAAATAAGCTGGAATCTGGAATGAGGGGCGGATAAAGCTTTTGAGAGAAGACACCCGGTTTGAAAAACTAAAAACGCTGAAAGAAATCGCGGAAACCTTAAATGAAGGAAATTATGTAAAGGAAACGCTTGATGCTGTCTTGAAGAAGCTTCTTCATTTGACAGGACTCAAGACGGCATGGCTTTTTCTGATTGATGAGAAAGGCGGTTTTGAACTGGCTGCATCCGCTTTTTTACCTGAAGCTCTCGCTTATGATGACAGCCGCTTATTGTGTGAAGGAGGATGTTATTGCCTTCAGCAATACAGGGACGAAAATTTGGACAGAGCGACAAATATGATCCACTGCCAGAGAATTGATAAGGCCATTAAAATGAACAGGGGAGATCCCGAAGGCATTACCCAGCATGCAACAGTGCCGCTCAGAGATCAAAATAAACGATTTGGCCTGCTGAATGTCGCCGCTCCCGGCAAAATTCACTTTAACCGAGAAGAGCTGGCACTTTTAGAGGCTGTCGCCTTGCAGATCGGCACAGCTATTAAACGGATGAGGCTTGCTGAAACAGAACGAAAAAATGTCCTTTTGACGGAGAGGAACAGGCTCGCACAGGATTTGCATGATTCTGTCAACCAAATGATTTTTTCGTTAAGTCTGACCGCAAAAGCTGCCGGCGAAATGACAAATAACCCCGAAGTCTGTGAAATGCTTGAGTTTATCCAGGACCTATCACACGAAGCACTCCTTGAGATGAGGGCATTGATTTGGCAGCTCAGACCCCAAGGCCTTGAGGAAGGACTGGGGGCTGCCCTTGAAAAGTATGCCGAAGTCCTCGGTCTTGATGTGAAGATGACGCTCAGCGGTGTTCTGCGCTTATCGCCAGCAGAGGAAGAGCTGTTTTGGCGTCTGAGTCAGGAGGCGCTCAACAATTGTAAGAAACATGCGGAAGCCGAGCTGATCCATGTGAACATCTGCGTGTCTCCGTCATCTGCTGTTCTGGAAATCGAAGATGATGGAAAAGGCTTTTCATACGATCCTGACTCAGCTATTCCGACGCTTGGCTTAAAAGGAATGAAAGAACGGACAGAAAAGGCGGGAGGCACCTTCCATCTCGAGTCGGACATGAATAAAGGGACGAAAATCCGGGTTGTTCTGCCATGCAGGGAGAAGGGGGAGGCAAAATGGAGAAAATAAAAATCGTCATTGCCGATGATCATCACATTGTCAGAAAAGGCCTGCTGTTTTTTTTTAAGACGAAAAGCGATCTGGCTGTTGTGGGAGAAGCATCGACAGGCGCAGAAGCGCTGGAAGCCTTAAATAAAAATGATGCAGATATCGTTTTAATGGATTTGTCGATGCCTGAAATGGACGGAATTGAAGCGACAAAGCAAATCAAAAAAGCATATTCGTCGGTTAAAGTGATTGCATTGACAAGCTATGCCGACGAGGCGCACGTGATTCCCGCCATTCAAGCCGGCGCAGAAGCGTATCAGCTGAAAGACGCCGAGCCGGATGATCTTGTCGAAACGATTCGGGCCGTTCACAGAGGCAGGCATACATTGGACCCGAAGATCATGTCCCACGTCTTTCAACACATGGCTCAGACTGATGAAAAAGAAAAAATACATCAATTGACAAATAGAGAAAAAGATGTTTTATTTGAAATTGCTAAAGGCAAAAGCAACAAAGAAATTGCAGCCTCTTTATTCATCAGCGAAAAAACGGTCAAAACGCACGTATCCAATCTGTTATCTAAGCTTGAACTGTCAGATCGCACGCAAGCCGCGCTTTTTGCTGTGAAACATGACATAAATTCAAATACCAGGAGATGATGATATGAAGATCACCGTTATCAGCGGAACCGCAAGAAAAAAAGGAAGAACGAAAGTAGCCGCTTCTTATATTGCCAATACATATCAGGCTGATCTGATCGATTTAAGCGAATTCAGCCTGCCGGTTTTCAACGGCGAAGAAGAGCAGTTTTCATTAGAGAATGTTCAACAGCTGAAAGCAGCCGTCAAAGACGCTGACGCTGTCGTTTTATTATCCCCAGAATACCACAGCGGTATGAGCGGCGCTTTGAAAAATGCGCTCGACTTTTTAAGCAATGAACAATTTGTGGAAAGCCGGTAGCGCTTTTTGCGTGTGCAGGAGGAGGAAAAGGCGGGATGAACGCTTTGGCCAACATGCGCATCGTAGCCCGCGGACTATATGCGAACGTGATCACAAAGCAGCTTGTGCTCGATCCGATACATATTGATGAGGTAAACAAAACGGTCATAGAAGAGGCGCAAGCGAATATTAAAAATGTGATGGAAGAACTTCTGTTATTCGCAACATTTCAAAAAGCTTGACTCGCCTTCTGACGGGACGCGAGCTAAGCAAAAGCCTGACGCTAAAAGAGCGTCAGGCTTTTTTTTATGTGAAGACGAGCACGCCGGTTTCATTTTCTTGTCCGGAAAATGAAGCATGATCAATATATTGAAGCAGATCATAGAGCCTTTTTTCAACAATGGAGTCGTCTCTTTCAAAATTATAGGCGTGCAAAAAATGTTCAATTCGTTTAGACAGTAAATCATCTTCCGTACGCACCATTAAGATGAGCAGGTTATCCCATTGAGACCGATGTGTGTAATACAAAGCCTTATCATAATCAGCGTAGTTCATTCGCGATTCTCCCTTCTTTCTTTAAGGAGTCTTGATTATTTTATGTGGCGGCCTGTTTTTTTCTCTGGGCAAAACTTGGTCTGCCTGATTTCACAGCCTAGAAATATGAGGATTGTATATGGGAAAAGCGAAAAATATCTGCATGACCGCCAGCTTTCTGGTCATGATAATCATATGTACAATACAATCGGAGAGAGTGAAAAATGAAGAAACTTTCGTACGCGGTTTTTTTCAGCATCCTTATGCTGTCCGCATTCACGGCAAACAGCTATACACTGGGGGAAGAACACGATTCGGCCGAAAGATGGGAAAGAATCGCCTGGAGCGCGCTTGAAGAAAAATATAAAGGCGCCCAGCTGGAGGATTATGAATATGTAGGCCGTACTGAAGTCAATGATGAACAGGTGAAAGATGTTTTCAGGGTAACCGTCAATCAGGAAAGCCAAACGTTTTCGGCGCATGCAGAAGTATATTTTCATCCGGTAACACATGCGATCATCAGCGTTCAAATTTTTCCTCTGTAAAGAAAAAAACGAAGGAACACGATTCCTTCGTCAACTCAATAATTTACGTATATGATCCTGATTAAAGATAACATCCTGAAGAGTATACTGGTCCAATACTGCTAAATATGCGGAAAGGGCTTTGTTTAAGACGTGTTTTAAGCCGCATGTGGGAGACAGAATGCAGTTGTTTTTTTCTGCATTAAAACACTCGACAAGGTTAAAATCATCTTCTGTTTTTCTTATGACTTCACCGATATTAATCAGTTCAGGAGCTTTTCCGAGGCGAATGCCGCCGTTGCGGCCCCGAATCGTTTCAACGTAGCCAAGCTTGCCAAGCTCGTAAATCACCTTCATGAGGTGGTTTTTTGAGATGGAATACGTGTCGGCGATGTCTTTTATATTGACAAGCTCGTTTGAGTTTTTGGATGCTAGAAAAATCAGTACTCTTAATGAGTAATCCGTATAATTTGTTAATTTCATCGTCGCATTACCTCAATCAAACAAGTTTTCATTATCTTATCACATTTTCTCCCTTTTATGAGGGTGGAGCTGAATTTGTTACAAAAATATAAAATATTCATTTATGATATTGCTTTAATATTCATAAAGGACTACTATAAAGATGTATAGTAAATACATCTTTAATCAAGAGAAACCAATTCATATTTTAAAAAAGACCGTTCTGCACTTTAAAAGATGTATTTTAAATACTTCTTAAAAGTGGCTGGAGAGGAGCAAACCATTATGCTATCTGAAAAAACGATGCAAATTGTCAAATCGACCGCCCCTGTTTTAAAGGAAAAAGGAACAGAAATTACTTCTTGTTTTTACAAACGGATGTTCAACGCACATCCTGAATTAAAGAACATTTTTAATATGTCACGCCAGCAAACGGGAGGACAGCCTAAAGCATTAGCTTATACCGTGCTGCAGGCGGCAGAGAATATCGACCGCCTTGAGGCGCTTCTGCCGGTTGTCACACAAATCGGACATAAGCATAAAAGCTTAAATGTGAAACCGGAGCACTATCCTATCGTCGGCCATCACCTTTTGGAAGCGATTGAAATCGTACTCGGCGATGCAGCGACAGAGGAAATTCTCCAAGCTTGGGCCGAGGCATATGAAGAGATTGCCCGCGTGTTTATTGAAATCGAAAAACAAATGTATGATGAAGACAAAAAACAGGACGGAAACTGGGAAGGCTTTAAACCGTTTGTCGTCTTAGATAAGCGGGTGGAATCTGAAACGATCACCTCCTTTTATTTAAAACCGGCTGACGGAACAGACCTGCCTCCTTTCAGCCCGGGCCAATACGTATCTGTACGGATTAAAATTCCTGGAGAACAGTACTTTTTAACAAGACAGTACAGCTTGTCAGATGCCTGGAACAAAGATTACTACCGCATTTCAGTTAAATTGGAAGCGGAAGAAGGCAAGCCGAAAGGAAGGGTATCAAGCTATCTGCATGAAGCAATGGAAGTCGGCGCCAGCCTCGAAGTGAGCGCTCCTGCGGGAGACTTCGCCCTTTCCGAACAGACGGATCAACCGGTTTACTTCATCAGCGCCGGATCTGGAATTACGCCTGTCATGAGTATGGTGAAAACACTGGCCGCTAAGGAAAACGATCGGCAGATCACATTCATTCATGCGGCGAAGTCCGAAAAACACCATGCTTTCAAAGAAGAGGTTGAAAAGCTGATCGGCGAGAAACAAGAGGGCAGACTGCTGTTCATCTACAGCCAAGCTTCCGGAGAACCGTCTGATCACGTCATCAATGGCCGTCTGAACGATGACATTCTTAAAACGGCCGTCAAAAATACGGATGCCGCATTCTATATCTGCGGACCGCTTTCTTTCATGAAGAGCGTCATCGAAGGACTGCAAAATCTGGGTGTTCCAATGGAAAACATCCGCTATGAAAGCTTTGCTTCATCCCTTGATATGCAAATAGCAAACTAATCAAAAGGCAGCTGTCAATCGACAGCTGCCTTAAAATTTCATCTTTTCAAGACCCGGCTCATACAATGAAAGAGAAGTCCAACCGGGGGGGATCTGAGTATTGAGCGTACGGGAGCAAAAAGAACTGCAGCGGGCGATTGAAGAAATTACGGACATCGCGAAAGGGTTCGGCCTTGATTTTTACCCGATGAGATATGAAATTTGTCCGGCTGAGATTATTTATACATTCGGTGCATACGGGATGCCGACAAGATACAGCCATTGGAGCTTTGGCAAACAATTTCATAAAATGAAGCTTCACTACGATTTTGGTCTGAGCAAAATTTACGAGCTTGTCATCAATTCTGATCCTTGCTATGCATTTTTGCTTGACAGCAATTCACTGATCCAAAATAAACTGATTGTCGCGCACGTGCTTGCTCACTGCGACTTCTTTAAAAACAACTGCCGCTTTCAAAATACAAAACGGGATATGGTTGAAAGCATGGCGGCAACGGCGGAACGGATTAAACACTATGAGACGATCCACGGTTCAAAGGAAGTTGAAGCATTTCTCGATGCGGTTTTGGCGATTGAAGAACATATTGATCCTTCATTGGTGAGGCCGAAGCTTTCTTGGAGCATAGATGATGAGGAAGAGGAAGCAGAAACGGGATCAAGTCCTTATGATGATCTGTGGGAGCTCGATCAGAAAGAGCTGAAACAGAAGAAGAAAAAGGGGAGGAAGAAGTTCCCTCCGAGACCGGAAAAAGACATCTTGCTTTTTATTGAAGAGCATTCCAGGGAGCTTGAGCCTTGGCAGCGGGACATTCTAACTATGATGAGGGAGGAAATGCTGTATTTCTGGCCGCAGCTTGAAACCAAAATTATGAATGAAGGATGGGCATCCTACTGGCACCAGCGGATCATCCGCGAGCTCGACCTGACTTCCAGTGAATCAATCGAATTTGCCAAGCTGAATGCAGGGGTCGTACAGCCGTCTAAAACAGGGATCAACCCTTATTATCTCGGATTAAAAATATTTGAAGACATCGAAGAACGCTACAACAACCCGACCGATGACATGAAGAAGATGGGGATTGAGCCAAACTCGGGAAGAGAGAAAATCTTTGAAGTGCGAGAAATTGAATCAGATATTTCCTTTATCCGCAATTACTTGACAAAGGATCTTGTGGCGAGGGAGGATCTCTATCTGTTTCAAAAACAGGGAAGGGATTACAAAATCGTTGACAAGGAATGGGAAGCAGTACGCGACCAGCTTGTCAGCATGAGAGTAAACGGAGGATTCCCTTATCTGACCGTTGAGGACGGAGATTATTTAAAAAATAACGAACTCTACATCAAGCATTGGTATGAAGGGATTGAACTTGATTTAAAGTATCTTGAAAAAGTGCTTCCTTACCTCCAGCAGCTGTGGGGAAGAAGCGTACATGTCGAAACCGTGCTTGAGGATAAGCCTGTCATGTTCTCGTATGACGGAAAGGCCGTACATCGACGATATTTATAGATGAAAAGAGGGGAACTCCCTCTTTTTTTTTGCTTCCCGCTATTAAAAAAATCCGGTTTTGATACAGCTACAAGTGTTCACTCCTATTTTCTTTTTTGCAATATGTGAAAATCTTTTTCGTCTGATCTGTGTGATCCAATACCTGTGAATTGTTCTTTTCCTGGGCCATACGCGTATACCGGCACTTCTTCGCCAGTTTGGCCGCCTGTTGTCCAGCCTGTATGTGAGCGGTTATTAAAGATCGTTTTAAGAGCCTTTCCACTGTCATTTGTGCCGACCTTCTCCTATTAAAAATCGGATTCAGTCTATATTGTTAAAGGAAGCTTGTTTGCCCAGTTTTGATAAATTGAAAAATAGTAAATGAGATAGTGGATTTTTATTTCTATTAATTGAATTTTTTAACACTTGAAAAGTGTAACTATGTAGCATTTAAGTTACTTTTGAAATGCAAATGAAATATTTTAGACCCTTAAAAACTTTTTTTAGAAACGAATAACTAAGAAATCTGATGCAGGAAGTCAAGACTATTCCTAATGGAATTACCTCCTTATAATAGAAACAGAGGAAGGCTTAAGAAGCCGTTTCTTTTCTAAATATGAGAGATTATTACATTTAAGATGATAAAAATCTACCTATGGGAGGACAACATGAAGAAACAAGTTTTAACTGCAACAACAGCGATTGTTTTGGGGACTACATTGTTTGCGGGAGCGGCATCCGCACAATCGGTCAAGGTGAAAAAAGGCGATACATTATGGGGTTTTTCAAAAAAATATGGAACAACCGTCGGTAAGATTAAAAAAGAAAACAAGCTGACTTCTGATATCATTTATATAGGACAAACGCTGTCCATCAATGGAAGCAGCAGCACTTCTTCTAAAGCATCGCAGTCATCTTCTTCCACGTACAAAGTCGTCAGAGGAGACAGCCTTTGGAAAATTTCGCGGTCCTACAATATGACTGTCAATGAATTGAAAAAGCTGAACGGTTTAAAAACAGACTTAATTCGCATCGGACAAGTTCTGAAAGTAAAGGGGACAAGCAGTGTAAAAGCAGCATCTACAAATACTGGTTCCAGTACGACAAGCAGCTCATCGGCAAATACCTCTTCAAAGCTGAATACATCAAAGCTTATCTCAGATGCGCAAGCGCTTATCGGAACACCTTACAAATGGGGAGGCACGACGACTTCCGGCTTTGACTGCAGCGGCTTTATCTGGTATCTCTTAAACAAGCAAACAAATGTAGCCAGAACGAATACAGTCGGATACTGGAATTCTATGACCAGCGTATCAAGCCCTGCTGTCGGCGACTTTGTCTTCTTTACCACTTATCAGGCGGGACCATCGCATATGGGCGTTTACATCGGAAATAACAAATTCATTCATGCCGGCTCAGACGGCGTGACAACAAGCGATATGACAAACAGCTATTGGAAGCCGCGCTACCTTGGCGCAAAACGCTTCTAAGCTATTTTAGAAAAACCCGTTCTTGATTGAACGGGTTTTCCTGTTTCAAAAACGGAACTGGGATAAGAATGTTAAAAAGTGCTGTACTTTCTCATTATCTTTTAAACTGACCGCATACCCACCTACAACGGGAAGCTTCATAAACCCGCACGGCACCTCTATTAATCTTCTTTCCATCAGCTCGCGGCGCACGGTCGATAACGGCAAAAATGAAATGCCGAGCCCTTCTGCAATAAATCTTTTCGTAATATGTGTCTGGGACACGAGCATTGTTCTCACAAACGGAAATTTGATTCTCAGCTGTCGAACCAAATCATCCCAATACTCCGGATGGTTGTGGGTCAACAATAAATATTCTTCAAGCAAATCTTTGACATCAAGCGGAGACGCGCTTTCTGAGTCTTGGCCGTCATGGGGCGCAACCAAGATGACGGGATCGCTGTACATTGAATGACAGGTCAGATTTGACGATTGAACTTTGAGGCAGCTTAATCCGATATCTGCATTGCCTGCCGAGATCAAGGGGGCAATTTCAGCCGATTCGGCGATCTTCACTTTGATTTCCGAGTTTGGGTGAAGCGATGTATATTTTTTTAATACGAAAGGCAGAATCGTATCTGCGATAAGCGGTGAGACTGCCAGATTCAAAGTTTGCGAATAGCCTTGTCTGATTTTGTGCAGCTCTGTCATGCTGGATTCATAATCCTCCAGAAGACGGAGGGCAAAAGGAAGGTAGGCTCTCCCTTCTTTTGTCAAATGGATGCTTCTTCCTTTCCGGGTGAATAATTGGCATCCGAGCTCTTCCTCGAGCAGTTTGATTTGAACGGTTACAGTCGGCTGGGAAATAAATAAGGTTTCTGCTGTTTTTCTGAAATTTTCGTATTTTGCTGCAGTGACAAAGGTATGAAGCCATTTAAAATCCATTGCGCTCCTCCTGATTAATTTTTTTAATCAAAGGCATCAATATAATTCAATATTTTTTAAATATTATATCAACTATAATGAAAATAACAAAGGCAAAGGAGGAATTCACATGGTATATCACGGATTAAAAGGGGTTACTTGTGTTGAAACAGCGATCAGCCGCATTGACGGTGAAAAGGGAAAGCTGATTTACAGAGGATACAATGCAGACCAGCTGGCGCTTGCTTCGACATTTGAGGAAATTGCTTATTTGATACTTAACGGAGTGTTTCCAAACGAAGATGAACTTCAAACTTTCAAGGAAATGCTTGCTTCATTTCGCGTACTGCCAGAATCGGCTGAAAAGCTGATTGCGAGCCTTCCGAGTGCATTAGACGATATGGCGGCACTCCGCACGGTCGTCTCTTCATTCGGAGATATAACGTATAGATTCCGTCCGACAATGGCAGAAGCGGTTCGGCTGATTGCGGTCGCTCCAACGATCATCGCCTTCAGAAAACGTCTGATGGATGGAAAGGAGCCTGTACAGCCGCTTTCTGAGCTTGGCTTTGTAGAAAACTATTTTTATATGCTGAAAGGAAAGCGTCCGACCGAAGCGCAAATGAAAGCACTTGAAACGTACATGATTCTCGCCATGGAACACGGCATGAACGCGTCAACCTTCTCGGCAAGGGTCACGGTGTCTACTGAATCCGATCTTGTCTCAGCCGTCACGTCCGCACTAGGCACGATGAAAGGGCCTCTGCATGGCGGAGCACCGTCGGCGGTGACTGGAATGCTTGAGGACATCGGAGAAAAATGCCGTGCTGAAAGCTATTTAAGAGCAAAGCTTGAAAAAGGCGAGAGACTGATGGGATTTGGACATCGTGTGTATAAAACGCATGATCCGAGGGCGAAGGCTTTGCGGATTAAAGCTGAAGAAATTGCCGGAGACGATCGGGATATTGATCTGGCTCTTCACGTTGAGAACACGGCGATCCGTCTGTTGGAAGAATATAAGCCCGGCCGGAAGCTTTATACCAATGTCGAGTTTTATGCAGCGGCCGTCATGAAAGCGATCGATTTTGACGCCTCATTGTTTACGCCTACATTTTCGGCAGCCAGAATGGTCGGCTGGTGCGCCCATGTGTTGGAGCAGGCTGGCGATAACATGATTTTCAGGCCGTCGGCCAAATATATCGGAGAGATGGTCTCTCAGTAATGAAAGCGCACGCCTTCTGAATAGAAGAGCGTGTTTTTTTAATTTGCTGAAAAACTGCAAGTTTTCAGTAGGGAAATGGGCTGGTGTTCTTGAATGTAAACAGCAGAAAACATTCTGGGGGGAGACGATTAAAAAGGTTATTCCTGTTTTTGATGATGTTCATCGTTTTGACCGCGTGTTCAGCTGACCAAAGTCATGAAAAAAATCAAGATGCCATGACATCAGGAGAAGGAGGGAGCGGGGCAGAAGTCATTGCAGACCGGCTTGATGTACCCTGGAATATCGTTTATAACGGCAGGACATTCTACATCACAGAACGAAACGGCAAGATCACGTCCATAACAGACGGGAAAAAGGAACGCATGCAGCTGCAGCTCAAAAAGCCGGTTCATCAGGAAGGGGAAGGCGGGCTTCTCGGGTTTGCGCTTCACCCCGATTTTCAAAACAATCAGGAAGCTTATGTGTATCATACATATCAAGACGGGCCCGACATAAAAAACCGAATCGCAAAATTGACGCTCGATCATCTGACTTGGACTGAAGCGGATGAGCTGCTTGCCGGTCTGCCAGGCGGCGCCATTCATAACGGCGGCCGGCTCGCCATCGGTCCTGATCAAAAGCTTTATATCACCACAGGTGATGCGGGTGAGAGAGAATGGGCACAGCAGCCCGAAAAAATGGCAGGGACGATATTAAGAATGGAGCTGGACGGTTCAGTGCCGGCCGACAATCCTTTCAAAGCATCGTATGTATACAGCTACGGACACCGAAACCCGCAGGGGCTGGCATGGATCGACACAAAGCTTTACAGCTCGGAGCATGGTCAGACAGGCCATGACGAAGTGAATCAAATTGAGCCTGGCGCAAACTATGGATGGCCGGTGATTGAAGGCGGCGAAACGAAAAAAGGAATGAAAGCGCCGCTCATCCATTCAGGAGAAAAAACATGGGCTCCGTCAGGCATGACGGCGAAAGGAAGCATTCTCTATATGGCGGGATTGAGGGGAGAAGCCATTTACCAGGTTGATCCTGCTGCAGCCAAAGCTGAAAAATGGCTAGGCGGATTTGGGAGGATCAGGGACATTCACATCATTGGCGACGATCTTTATTTCATCACAAACAACGGCGACGGAAGAGGCACAAAGCAGAAAAACGACGATCGGCTCATTCGACTTCCGCTTTCTGATCATTAAACCCGCATCACCTGTTCATGCGTTTAGAGCCGGCACAAATGTGGTAACTGACCACTAAACCATGTGAACAGAGGTGAGTCAGATGAATCCGGCGAACAGACAGACTGAAGGACAGAAAGCCCAAAAACAAGATAGACAGCCAGGGGCAGAACATAAGATGGAGCCCCTTCCGCTGAGAGAGGATCGGGATTATCAAGGAAGCGGCAAATTAAAAGGAAAAACCGCTCTTATTACCGGCGGAGACAGCGGAATCGGCAGAGCCGCCGCCATTGCTTATGCGAAAGAAGGCGCAAACGTTGCGATCATGTATCTGGATGAGTATGAAGATGCCAAAGAAACGAAAGAGCGGATTGAACAGGAAGGTGTTGAATGCCTCTTGATTCCTGGGGATGTCGGAGATGAAACACAATGTAAAACATCCGTTCAAAAGACGGCGGATCACTTTGGCAGACTCGACATTCTCGTTAACAACGCCGCTGAGCAGCATCCTCAGAAAGGAATAGAGGATATTTCGACAGAACAGCTGGAAAAAACGTTCAGAACGAATATTTTTTCGATGTTCCACATGACAAAAGCCGCGCTCCCGCATTTGCGCGAAGGGAGCGCGATCATTAACACGGCTTCGATTACGGCATATGAAGGAAGCTCCGCTCTGATCGACTATTCAAGCACAAAGGGAGCAATCGTCGCGTTTACCCGTTCAATGGCGGCATCTCTAGTCAAGAAAGGGATCCGCGTAAACGCGGTTGCGCCGGGGCCCATTTGGACGCCGCTGATTCCGTCTACATTCTCTCCGGAAAAGACGGAGCAGCACGGAACTGATACGCCGATGGGAAGGCCTGGACAGCCTTCAGAACACGCCGCAGTTTATGTCCTTCTCGCTTCAGACGATTCGTCTTATATGACGGGACAGACGATCCATATCAACGGCGGAAGATTTATCACAACATAATGATAAACCGGCTGACCATTGAGGAAGCCGGTTTTTTTCTGTTTATTTATTCCGAAAAATAAGAATTTACAAGATCACTTTAAAAAAAGCTATCGAGTAAGAGATAATAGAAAAAGATATAGAAAGGAAGTGTATGAATGAGCGACCGCACAATATCAGCAAAATGGACATCCAAAATAGGATTTGTGCTTGCTGCCGCAGGGTCTGCCATCGGTCTGGGAGCGATATGGAAGTTCCCTTATGTGGCGGGAACAAGCGGGGGAGGCGCATTCTTCCTTGTGTTTGTTCTTTTTACGATACTTTTGGGGTACCCCCTGCTTCTCGGGGAATTTATATTAGGCCGAAAAAGCCAATCTGATGCTATCGGCACCTATCAAAAAATGGCGCCAGGCTCGCCTTGGGTGATAACAGGCTGGATCGGGATCGCCGCTTGTTTTCTTGTTTTATCCTTTTACAGTGTCATCGGCGGCTGGATCTTGCTGTATATCATCAAAGCCGTCACAGGTTCTTTGTCAGGCCTTTCACAAGCGGAGTATGGAGCGCTTTTTGGTTCCATCATACAAGACCCGCTGCAAACGTTGGCAGCCCAGCTCGCGTTTATTATGATGACGATCATCGTCGTTGCCAAAGGTGTACAAAAAGGAATCGAACGGGTCAGTTCGGTCATGATGCCGCTATTATTTATTTTATTTATCGCTCTTGTGTTGAGGGCTTTGACTCTTGATCATGCGATGGACGGTGTTCGCTTCCTGCTTGTTCCTGATTTTGCGGGTTTGACGCCCCGGGCGATCCTTTTTGCGCTCGGACAAGCTTTTTTCACTTTGACACTCGGCGTATCTGTGATGGTGACATACAGCTCTTATTTATCAAAATCTCAAAACCTGCCAAAGTCGGCGATGTCGATCGTCATCATGAACCTTGCCGTTGCGCTGCTCGCCGGTTTGGCGATTTTTCCGGCTGTCTTTTCATTCGGACTGAAGCCAGATGAAGGTCCGACTTTATTGTTTGCGGTCTTGCCGGCTGTTTTTGATCAGCTTCCGTTCGGGATTTTGTTTTTTATCGGTTTTTTGGCGGCTTTTTTATTCGCCGCACTGACATCCGCTTTTTCGATGATTGAAATCATCGTGGCGGCCATCACGAAAGGAGATCAAACAAAAAGGGGAAAATGGACATGGACAATCGGGCTTTTGATTTTTGCCGCGGGCGTTCCCTCATGCTTGTCTTATGGAGTGCTTGATCAGCCGTTCATTTTCAATAAGACGTTTTTTGATGCGGCGGATTACATTGTCAGCAATGTGCTCATGCCGCTGGGAGCGCTTTTCATTTCCATTTTCATTCCGCTGAAATTGTCCAAGCATGATTTATTTGAGGAGATGAAAAGCGGGTCAAAGGCGGGGAGAGGATTTTTTCTCGTGTGGTTTTACCTGCTCCGCTTTCTAGTTCCGCTTGCGATTGTGCTCGTCTTTTTAAACTTAATCGGAGTATTTTCACTTTAACTGATCAGGAGATGGGAGAATATGATGCAACACTTTCAAAACATGTTTCCGAGCGAGGATGGGGGGCATGAGGCGCGGTTTGAACTGCTTGAACTGCTTGAAACCGTCCTGACCGGGATGGATGAGCTGAAAGATCCGAGCCGGCTGACGCTTGGCCTTGAATCAGAGATTTCGTCTGATTATTACCAAAATATAATTGATGCGGCCGTTTTGCCTGAAAAAGGGCTCGGAACAAAAAAGAGTGTTGAAGAGCTGTTGAAATTGCTGGAGGGGCATCGCTTTCTGAATCGGCAGTATGTTGCGAATGCGACTCCGCTGCCGAACAATGCCAGCATTGCAGGAAACCTTTTGATGGTTCTTTTGAATGGAAATAATTTATGGGATGTCGATGGTACGGCGGCGGCCAAAACAGAGGTGCAAATCACCAGCATGCTGTCAGACATCGTCGGCTATGACAGGCAAAAAAGCGCGGGATTTACGACGTGGGGAGGACAGGGAGCCGTTTTTCAGTCGCTTAGGCTCGCGATTGCAAATGCCTGTCCTGAAGCGAATCAAAAAGGAACGCCAAATCATTTGTACGCGTTTTGTTCTGAGCTGTCGCATTTCAGCCTCTATAAATCGATGGAAGCCTCAGGTATAGGAACGGACCATTTGATCCGGGTAAAAGCGAATCGCGATCATTCAATGGATCTGTTCGACTTGCGGGAAAAAATGACGGCTGTCATTGAAAACGGCGGACTTCCGATTTATGTTTTGGCAACGCTTGGCACGACAGATACATTCGGGATTGATGATCTGGCGGGCATCAAGCAGGTGACAGAAGAAATAGAGGCCGCATACGGTTTGCCTCGCATATATATCCATGCCGATACAGCGATGGGCGGAATGTACAGCTTTTTTAACGGATATGATTTTGCAGAAAATCCGCTCCGGCTTGAAGATGACGTGCTTGAGACGCTTTCCCGCTATAAGTCTCATTTTCAGCATCTAAAGCTTGCGGACAGCCTTGTCTTTGATTTTCATAAACTCGGCCAAACGCCGTATACGACAAGCCTTTTTTTAGTCAAAAACAGAGAGGATTTTAAAGCGGTTGACTTGGACCCTGATGAGACCCCTTATGTTGGAAACAGGGGTTTTGGCAGCTATCATACAAGCTATACGCTTGAGTGCTCAAGAATGGGAAGCAGTATACCGATTTATGCCTCATTGCTTGCCTTCGGCATCCAAGGCTATCAGCAGATCTTGGCGAATTACATCAGGGTCAATCTGGCGTTTCGCAAAAAGCTGACAGCAGCCTTTCCATATGCGGCAGTGACCAATGAGGCAGCGCCTGTTACGACTTTCCGGTTTTATCCCCGCAATGTTCGCTATCACGATGAGATAAGCGGAAACATTACTGAAGAAGAGGTTCGGGAAGTTAACAGGCATAATGAGACAATTGCAGAAGCGTTGGGGAGGTTCCGCAATCAGACGTACTTTGGCAGTACGAAAAAGCAGAGGTATGTTTATCCTTCCGACAGCCAGTCGCCCGTACCGCTCTACGTTCAGAAATTTTACAGTGTGTCTCCTTACACGACGGTAGACGCAGTTGATGGATATATTGACTTTTTAAAAGCACATGTTGTGCCGGCGGATGCCATAACAGGGTAGACGTAAATAGAAAAAGATATGGAAAAGGGTCTTGGCCAATTCCCTTCTTCCATATTTTTTTAAAAGCAGGGTGGTTATATGGTGAATGATAGAAAAAGCAGGCTCGGGAAGCTGCTGAAAGAAAATAATAGAAAACAAGCAAAGATACAGCTTATATATGATTTGAAGCAATATCACGATATAGATATTTCGGATAAAGAATATGCCGATTATCAACTAGCCGAGGAAGTGCATCAGAACATTTATGCCCGTATTAAAACTGATGAAATCAAAACTTTAACATTTCCATACGATGGAAAAACGCTCAAGTCAAAGATTGACTTCATATTTGATTACGATAAGAAATACGAACAGGAAAAAGTTCTATTTTATCCTTCTACATTGGGTTTTTACTTTAGAGGCCAGCGGCTTTATCTTAAGCATCCAATTGCTATCATCATCCCTTTACGAGAATGCAAAAAAATGATGAACAAGCTCATATTGGACATGCACGATAATTTGTCTGTCGTTTCAGAGACATTTAAATTTGGATTTGTTCTAAGCGAGGACGAATATTCAAACGTAGCGATCGAATATTGGGATTAAAAAAAAGAGCTGTAAACAGCTCAGCTCCTTTTTTTAACCGGGATCCATATTTCGCTTTTGAACATTGGTGAGGAAATATCTTTATGCTCATTCCAGAGAATTTCCGGCCCTTCCATTTGTTCATAGTGAGAGGATGGAAACCATTCAGAATAAATGCGTCCCCACACATTTTGCAGTGTATCAGGAAACGGTCCTGCCGCTTCGAATACTGCCCATGTCAAGGCGGGCACTTCAAGCTGTGTGAAGGGTTCAGGACATTCATTTGTTGTAGCTGCGCCGATATAATGGTCAAGCTCTCCTTCTTCTTCCATCCGGCCTTCTGAAAAATTAGCGGATGCTTGAATGATTCCCGAAGGCTCCACATTAGAAAGTTTCTTCAAGCTGTCAATCATCTCACTGTTTAACGATTTCCACATCGAGGCGATTTCCGGATGGATTCCGTGAAAAATGACAGGAACCCTTTTCTTTATGCCGACTATGTGAAAGGCCTTCTTTTCTTCAATTCGGTAGTTCATTTCGCTTCCTCCTTTAATTGTTAGCTGGAAGGTCATCGGCGGATATGCTTTAAGCGTGTGCACACTGTTTCTGGCTTCTGTCGGCGTGATCCCGTGCAGTTTTTGAAATGCCCTTGTGAAAGCATCCGGGGACTGATAGCCGTATTTTACCGCAACATCAATCACCTTTGCGCTGGTGTCTTTCAGTTCAAATGCCGCAAGGGTCAGCCGCCTGCGACGGATGTATTCTGACAGAGAAATGCCTGCAAGAAAGGAAAACATCCTTTTAAAATGATATTCAGAGCAAAAAGCCAGCTTTGCCAATTTTTTAAAGTCAATATCGGCAGTCAGATTGTTATCGATGTACTTCAGCGCTTCATTCATGTTCTTCAGCAAATCCATGAGATGACCTCCTTTATTTACAGAATAGCAGGAGCGGAATATCACTATCCGACTTTTTGTGCCCGATTGTGCAGGGTATTTTATGGGCGAAGCCACGCTTTTTTCAGCTTTTTGATTCCGGCTGTGATAGCTTCTTCAGAAAGTCCCCCAAACCCGAGGAGCACGGCCCTCGTTTGCGGCGGTGTATCATATGAGACAGATGCGGGGTAGACTTTGACGCCTTCTTCAAGCGCCTTCGAAACCAGCCATTCTTCACTTTGAATGCCGTTTGTTTCAAGAATGATGTGAAGGCCGGCATTTTCTCCTTTGATTGCGGCATCATTTCCTAATTCCCGCTTGACGGCCTCAAGCAGCGTTTTTCGTTTTTTTCGGTAAAGCGTCCTCATTCGGTTAATATGTCTTTGGTATTCGCCGTTTTTCATAAATTGAGCGACAGCCTGCTGCACATGACGGGAAACCGTTTGTTTATATAATGAACAGAGCTCTTGTCCTCTTTCAGCCAATGGGAGAGGAAGGACCATATAGCTGACCCTTAAAGAGGGGATCAGCGATTTTGAAAAAGTCCCCAAATAGATGACGCGATTGTTTTGATCAAGCCCCTGGAGGGAAGGAATCGGCTGTCCTGCATAACGAAATTCGCCGTCATAGTCATCTTCAATAATATAAGCGCCATGAGACTTCGCCCAGTCAAGCAGCTTCAATCTGCGGCCGACCGGCATGACCATGCCGAGCGGAAACTGGTGGGACGGTGTGACATATGCTAGTTTTGGCCTGTATTGATGAAGTTCATTGACACAAATTCCGCTTTCATCAACCGCAATGGGCATCACTCGAAGCCCGCCCGCTTTTAAGACGCTTTTTGAACGGTAAAATCCCGGATTTTCATACCCGACTGCAGTTCCTTTAGGAAACAGCTGGCACAAAAGCTGCAGCACAACGGGTGTGCCTGCGCCTACGATAATTTGCTCCGGCGTACACTTGACACCGCGCGATTCTCTGAGATAGACAGCTATCATCTTTCGCAAGAAAAGGTCTCCGGCCGGCGGCCCGCTCTGAAAAAGCTCGAAGTCTGATGCATCGACCGTTTTTGCGATTGTTTTTTTCCAGGAGGAGACCGGGAAAGAATGGAGATCGACATGCCCGTGATGAAAATCAATGACATCTTCTAAAGACGGTGATGTTTCCGCCTCTGTGTTAAAAAGGGGCGGCGCTGGATGGTCGTTAAAGTCTCCGTCCGTCTCAGCCGCATACCAGCCCTTTCTCGGTTTGCTGATCAGGTAGCCTTCGGCTGTGAGCTGTTCATATGCGTGTTCGACGGTTGTCTGGCTGATATTTAAATGCTTGGAGAGCGCCCGTTTGGAAGGCAGTTTTGTACCGGGCTGTATATGGCCGCTATGAATTTTGTTTTTAAAAAACATATAGAGCTGCTGATAAAGCGGTTCATCATGTTCGCGGTTTAAAAAAGGCGTTATATCCATAGCACCATACCTTTCAACATATAACATAACTGGCATTCTTTATTTTAGCAAAACTGACTATTTTATTCATGCCAGATTTCGAGTTAAAGTAAATTCATCAATCAGAAAGGAATGATGCTGTTGCTTTATCAAAAGGAAATCCAATCTGAAACAGAGCTAAGGGAAGTGTACCCGGTCATGAAACAGCTGCGGCCCCATCTGGATGAACCGGCGTTTTTAGAGCTCGCAGACAAAGCGAAGAAAACCGAAAATTATAGGATGTTGGCATTATACGAAGATGCTGTTCCCGTTTCCTTGGCCGGGTTTGTGCAGAGAGTAACCTTGAATCAAGGAGTCCATGTGTGGGTAGACGATTTGGTGACGTGTGAAAAACATCGGTCAAAAGGCTATGGAAAAAAGCTGCTCTCGGCTGTTGAAGAGTGGGCAAAACAGCACGGCTGCCGGACTGTCGAACTTTCATCAGGAACACAGCGACGCGAGGCACACAGATTTTACGAGGAAAAAATGGGTTATGAAAAAGCGAGCTATTTATATCGCAAGCATCTCAAATAAAGGGGCTGTCCCAAAAGGCCATAAGAAAGACTTTTGGGCAGCATTAAAAAGCCGCCTCCACATGAAGCTGACCAAGCTTCGGAGGCGATTCATCATTTTATCCTTTAGCCTCGGCATTTTGTCTTGGGAATGAGAAAACACTCTCAATGTTAGAGAGTGTTACGGTAAAATATTCATTTCATAAAGTTTCGGCTCACTCAACTCCCCTATGAAAGGGGGGGATGCTTATGACAACATTCGAAACAATCTCTTTAATGATTGCTTTTGGCATGTTAATTGCCGTGTTGTCTAAAAAAGAAAAATAGACTTCCCTTGAGCACCGCAAAAGTTTAAAGGGAAAGTCTATTTCCAGATTGCGTTTGAGCCAGCCCCTTGCTGGGCCGCTCTGTACACACGACTCGACTGTTGGCGCAGTCGGCTCTTTTTTATTTTATGCATTTATTAAAGAAAAAATACATTTCACATGTGGTGATCGTATGAGTATGATGTTTCTTTCATGATTCAAAGAAGATTTTGACTCACGAAAGAGGTCATTTCGAATCTGTAAAAGCAACCAATAATTCTTATGGGGGCATTCTATCAATGAAATGCTTTTCGAAAATTGGAGAAAGCGTCATTTCTAAGGAAATCAAAATCTTCGATCCGGCTGTACCCGGCCGGCATGAGGGGCGGCGGATGAAAGCCGCCCCCGATGCCCGCCCTTAGTCTGTGTCTCCTGTCTATCTGGACCTTACATCAAAATCCAAGCTGCAAATTCGAATCGATAGACACAATGGTCCAGACGCAGATGAGAATGAAAATATTGAGCACGACTCCGAGGAATCCTAGTCCTGTCCGTCCTTTTTTGATGAAGAGCTCGATGATGCCGAGCGGTATGGCGGCCATTGCAAAAGGAAGCATTTTATAGGAAAAAGCGAAGGTATCGCTTATAATCGCCAAATTTAAGATGAAGAGGGAAAGGATCGCTGTCCCGACAGATACCCACCCAAATACATTATGTTCTTTAAAGATTCTTACCAATTCCATAATTCCACCTCACCTACTTTAGCCGCTTTGACAGGCCCTTTTTCAATCAGGTTTTCAATTTCTTTTGAAGGGCCGGTAATGACCGCTCCATACACGTTTACACCATTTTTCTCAACGTAATCAAGCCGTTTGGCGAGTTTTAAGTCTTTTCTTCCTGATATGGTTTCAGCCCAGTCATTGTGTTTGATCATATATGACAGCGCGGCTTTGAACTGTTCATTGTCATTTTGAGCAGGGTGCTGAAATTCGAAAATGCGGTTGGAATCCTTTCCAGGATAACCGATCGGTTCAGCGTACGGATGCTCTTTTAAATCGTTTTCGGTTTCTATCGCATTCCAAAGAACACGAATATCGTATCCTTTTAATTTGTCATAGAGTTCCCTTGTCGGATAGGCTCTCTCAAAGGAAAGGAAAGCTTCGGCAACAGTCCCGTCAGGCAATTGTTTTAAGATTGATTTGGCTTTGGAAACCGATTTTTCTTTTATGCCCCCTGGATAGACAAAATGCCGTTCTTCCTGTGACAGCTCCTGGTTATATTGGTGAACCTGAGGGGACTTCAGCTGGTCAAAAAACATTTCCACTTCTTCATTCCCAACCACTTTCGTCACATTGCCGATCTGTTTTTTTAGCGGGAATTGGGTCTTGATTCCGAATAGCTGCACTTTATTCACGAGTGAATCAGTATCCACTTGAATATTCGGCTTGGTGACGGCTACGGTCATTGAAGCGGTCTGCACCAGTGTGTTTCCTTTGCTTTCATGTCCACCCAGGCCGTAGTATAAATAGCTCCCGAGCGTACAAAGCGGCAGGATGATGAGCGTAGAAAGGACAGCAAGGGCTGAAATCCGCATATATGATTTGTTTTTTCCATATCGTAAAATCGCTTTTTGTTTTTCAGGACTGAGTGTGAGATCCCAATTTTCATCTTTCATTTCCTGATCAAGCATATCCTGATATTCTTCAAGCTGTTCAAGCTCCTCTTCAACCTTGATCATTTCCGATTCGGAAAGTTCGCCGTTTTTATATTGTTCCCAACGTTTTTTAAAATCTTCATTCATCGTTAACACCTCTGTTGTAAAGTGCTTTCAGCCGCTGTCTGGCGCGAAATAGAACACTTTTAAAATTAGCCTCTGAGATATTCATCAAACTTGACGCTTCTTTGTAATTCAGCTCTTTTAAATAATAAAGCGTAAGCGCTTCCCTGTAGTTATCGGGAAGCTGATTCATATATAACGTTAACACTTCCTTAATCTCGACCTGGTGGGCCGGGCTTTGAACCGCGGTCTGAAACAGGCTTCCGATCATATCGTCAGAAATCGTGACTTCCTTTTTATGCTTTCTGACATAATCGATAAACGCATTCCGCGCCACCTGAAAAAGCCATGGCTTCACTTTGCTGTGGTCGTAAGAGTGGATGTGTATATAAGCTCTCATAAAGGTTTCCTGAAGCAAATCCTCTGCAAGATGTTTATCTTTCGTCATGGAGAGCAGGAACCTGTAAACATCATTCATATACATTTGGTAAATTTCATCGATAGTCACTGCCTTTTCTCCCCTCTATGTTATAAACGCATAAGAAAGGTTTGAAGTTGCACTCAATATGTCCACGGCTGTTTTTTCCTCCAATTTCTTACCCTTAAAAATCATCTATCCTATATAATAACTGAACCTGTTCAAAAAAACTAATTTTCATGCAAAACTGAATCTATCTAGTGGACAAGGAAAAAACAAAGTCGTATAGGTGAAGGAGGATGAAGGCTTTGGCAATAGAATATCAAACCTAAATATTGCGGATCGAGTTTCTTATGAAGGGATGTGGAAGTCATTACCTAAGGTTGGAAAAGGCGCTTAAATGCTTTGCGTATTTTAAAAAATTGTTGTCATCAGACTGATTTTAGACATTAGCTTCACTCCTGTTTTTTTTATTCTAATTCTCAAGACCGTTTAGGATTTTGTAAACAATCTGAAGCAGGGGATATTCCTCGGTTTTTTGATGAAAAAACAATTTTTAGTACCAGGTAATAAAAATTGTTGTTATAATGGAAAAGGGAAACCTCATTCGATTACAACAATAAAGGAAGTGCCATATGTATAAATTTACAGCTAATGCTGCAAAAGCGATTCTTTCTTTACGCGGCGGAATTAAAGTATACAATAAGGAGAATCTTCCTAAAGACACAGGCTTCGTTATTGCGTGTACACATTCCGGATGGGTGGATGTAGTCACATTAGGTGTCGGCATTTTGCCTAATGAAATTCATTACATGGCGAAAAAAGAGCTTTTTGAAAATAAATTAAGCGGTTCTTTCCTTTCGAGCATCAACGCTTTTCCGGTCGACAGAGAAAATCCGGGGCCAAGCAGCATCAAAACCCCGATCAAATTGCTGAAAGAAGGAAAGATTGTCGGCATTTTTCCGAGCGGAACGAGATCATCTGAAGATGTTCCTTTAAAAAGGGGAGCGGTCACGATCGCGCAGATGGGAAAAGCGCCGCTTGTACCGGCTGCATACAGCGGCCCGTCCAACGGAAAAGAGCTTTTCAAGAAAGGCAAAATGAAGCTGATCATCGGCGAGCCCCTCAATCCGGAAGATTTCGCTCAATATTCGTCAAAAGAAAAGCTGGCGAAAATGACAGAGGCTTTGAATGACAGTATTAAGGGTCTTGAAACGCAGCTCAAGGAGCTGTCATAAAAAATGCGAACAAGAAACAGCTTCTGGCTGTTGAATGAGACAAAAAAACATCCCTTGAGTCGTAATTGATCATTACGATCTTACAGGGGTGTTTTTTGATTTTGCCAGCATAAAGCCGTTTTTTCCAAAAACAAAAGCAATTCCCGCCAAAATGTCTGGGAAGCGAGAGCATCCGCGGCAGTTTCCCCTCCATATACAACCGTTCCGCTTTGACGTGCAGCGGTTGGAAAATACGGAGGTCTGATATTGTGGCCGGCATTTTCAAAGCATAGATGCTGAACAGAATGGGGAAAGCCGTTCACTTTCAGGCGTTCAACGACTTTTTCGCTCATGAATGCCGAAGGCCAAACCAAATCATCTGTACTTGAAGTTAAAAAGACGGGTCCCTTTATATTTTCTGCTTTAATAATAGAAGGATGATCGTCCTTTATGTTATGTAATGCTTTTTGATAAAGCTCAAGAAAAGATTGAGGCTGCCTTGTGATCTTTTGTTTCATGAACGTCCACAGCTGAGAAATCGTGAACAGTGGGAGAGGGGCAAAGGCCAGCGGTGCGCCGCCCAGACTCCAAGAAGATGTCTGGCGAAGTTTTTTCAATCCGACACCTTGAAAGACGATTCCGCCGCCTACATGGGAAATGACAAAACGGATATCAGGAAAATGAGAACCGATTAAAAGCGCTAATTCCCCGCCTTTTGACCGTCCGAATATTCCGATTTGGCCATGATCGAGCCCCTCTTGGCGAAGCAGCCAGGCGATTGCTTTTTGAAAATACTCAAGCGGAATTTCAGCCAATGTTTTAGGAAGCTGTTTGTATTGAAAATAAGGGATTGCGAATGTCGCGTATCCGTAATTTGATAACATACCTGCTATTGTTTCATCAAGACCTCCGTCAGATCCGCCTAAAACAATGATGACGGGCGGCCGGTCGGCAGTAAGAGGACGAAAAAAGACGCCGGAGAATCCATTTTCCTCTATTTCCTGCCTTTTTATCGTTTCATAGACTAGCAATCGTTTTATTTCCTTGCTCAAGATGACCCGTTCGTTTTGCCTCACTTCAATGCGATACACAGAAGGGTGAACCGATTTTTTCTGGAAGGAGCGGGAAGATCCAACTGGTTGCATTGACCAGAATAGCCCCATTTGATCTTGAACTTGATAGGTTCCTTTTAATGGAATTGCTGCTGCAGGATTAACCTCTCCAGATTGATTAGCTTGAAAAACGGCGTGCGATCTCCACGTGACATCGGCTTCATCTTTCACTGTAACAACGATGTCAACGATATCAAACGGATTGAGTCCGCATATCTTCAAATTGATATTTTCATCCCATTTGGAAGCGGAAGGGATGTGCAAAACAGGTTGACGGCTCATCAAGACAGCACTTCCTTTTTAAGTTTTGAGAAAAATAAATCGACGCACTCATCAACAAAGTCTTCTATATGATCAGTGAATGATTCCCGGAATGCCGGCAAATGGCGAAACATGATGTATTGATTGAGCAAACCGAAAAACATGCCGCTGAGAACTTGAAAGTTGCCGCCTGAAATCTTTTTTTGAGAATGAAGCTTTGCAAAATAAGCGGCTAAAAACTGTTGTAAGCGGTGGGGAATGTCCATGATTAATTCGGAAACCTCCGGATCTTGTGCTGATTCAGCATAGTAAATCCAGAAAACAGTGTCCTTTTCCAGGTTTTCTTCAAGATAAGCTTTAGCGATCAATGTTAAATCTTCTTTAATATTTCCAGTTAATCTTCCCTCAAGCCCGCCGATAAAATCGCCTGATGTTACATGCTGAACAACACTTTCCCGAAATAAATTTCTTTTATTTCCAAAATGTCTAAAAAGGGTCAAATGATTGACTCCTGCCTGTTGGGCAATTTCTCTGGTGGATGCAGCTGTATATCCTTTTTCTTTAAAAACAGCAAGGGCCGCCTGAATTAAACGTTCCCTCGTCAATTGTTTCGTCATATGCCCCTCCTATAAATGTAATCAACTGATTACATTTTAAAGGAAGCTGATGATGTAATCAAGTGGTTACATGGATGGAACCTAAAAAACGGACAACAAAAAGAGGATACAAAATGAATTGTATCCTCGAAGGTTGTTCATTCAATTGTTATTCCGCTTCCTCAAGCAGTTCTTCAGCCGCTTTTTTAACCTCTACATATGAGACGTGATGGCCGTCGATTTCATTAATCGTAAATTCAAATCCCTGTTCTGAGATCGTATCGCCCTTTTGGACATCATATTTTTGCGTCAGGAACCATCCGCCGATCGTGTCAACTTCTTCATTGTCCAGCTGGATGCCGAGCAAATCGTTGACTTGGTTGACCAGCACTTTGCCGTCAAGAATGTAGTGGCCTTCGTCAATTTTGCGGATTTCATTGATTTCGTCAATATCAAATTCATCACGGATTTCACCGACGATTTCTTCAATAATATCCTCAACCGTAACAAGACCCGCCGTTCCGCCGTACTCATCGGAAAGAATGGCCATGTGGACGCGTTCTTTCTGCATTTTGAGAAGCAGATCGTGAACTGGCACGGTTTCGATCACATGGATGATCGGGTTGATAAACTGTTCAATCGTGTCTTCTTTGGAGCATTCTCCGCTGATGCAGGCCGTCAGAATTTCCTTGACATTGACGACGCCGATGATATTGTCTTTATCGCCGTCCTCAACGGGATAGCGCGTGTAGCCTTCGGCTTTCGTAATGTCGATCATATCCTTGATTTTCATATCATGTGGAAAGCTGACGACTTCTGTTCTCGGAATCATGATTTCCTTGGCAAGACGGTCATCGAATTCAAAAATTTTGTTTACATATTTGAATTCAGATTGATTGATTTCGCCGCTTTTATAGCTTTCTGACAGAATGATCCGCAGCTCTTCCTCAGAGTGTGCCATTTCGTTTTCAGAAACTGGTTCAAGGCCAAACGATTTCGTCAAAAGCCTTGCTGATCCGTTCAGCGCCCAAATGAATGGAAACATGATGCGGTAAAACCAGATCAGAGGCTTTGCGAATAGAAAGGAAATGGTTTCCGCCTTTTGGATCGCAAGTGTTTTCGGAGCAAGCTCTCCGACAACGACATGCAGAAACGTAATGAAGCTGAATGCGATCACAACTGACACGATGTGTGAAACAGAGCTTGGAATGTTCCACTGAACAAATAGCGGCTCAAGCAGCCGGGCGACAGTAGGCTCTCCAAGCCATCCAAGTCCCAGAGCCGTCAGGGTGATGCCGAGCTGACAGGCCGATAAATATTCGTCTAAATGTGTGATCACTTTCTTGACCGAAACCGCTGTTTTGTTTCCTTCGGTAACCAGCTGATCGACCCGTGAGCTTCTGATTCTGATAATCGCAAACTCAGACGCTACGAAAAATGCTGTTAAAGCAATTAAAACAGCAACAAAAATCAAATTAACTATTTCCAATTAGGACCTTCACTCTAACGTGAGAATGAAGGTAACACCTCCTGTTTAGTAAAAGATTAACTAAAGCAGCAGCATAAATGACTGGATGACCGTCATTTTATCAGGAGAAAGGCGGCTTTTGAGAATCTTCCGTTCATCGGGATTCAGCCGTTCCAATCTATTTATGATCACGGATATATGATCATTGACATGATCAATCTCCGTTGTCAGGCTTCCAATTTCATCATCGTTCACAACTGAAGAGGGAAACTGGTTTTCCAGCCGCAATTTGATGTCGGACAGAGCCAATCTCTGCTGCTTGCAGTCTGTAATAAACTTCAGCCGTTTAAGAGCGGCTTCATCGTAGTACCGATAGTTTGAACATGATCTGATAGGCGTTAAAAGCCCTAGATTTGTGTAATAATCAACAGTTCGTTTTGTAACGCCCGCTGAAGCTGCTAATTCGCCGATACGATATTTCTCTGCCCCATCTGCATCCCTCCTCAACCATCACGTTATAGTTATAAAACATTTTAATATATTAGAAGCTGTTTATACAAGTTAATTGATCAAAAAAAGGCGTGAAATTGATGCGAAAACCTTCATTTTTCTAAATATTCGAGGAAATATTGTCAGATTTAAAGTTTAGACATTTGACTGACTCTTTTTTAATAAAGTAAGATAATAGTATATATTGGCTTGGAGGTGGTTTGATGGGGCCCTCTGCATAGTCACTCATACAGAACACACATCAGCCTTATTACGGGAATTTGAATTCATCAGGAGGTGACTCCTTATCCTGTAGAGGGATAGGGCTAAATGGACGATATTGTTAGTCTGATTATCATCGGCGTTCTGATTGCTTTGACTGCTTTTTTCGTAGCATCAGAATTTGCGATTGTCAGAGTAAGAAGCTCACGTATTGATCAGCTTATAGCAGAAGGAAATAAAAAGGCAGTTCGCGCAAAGCAAGTGATATCGGATTTAGATGAATACTTGTCAGCTTGTCAGCTCGGCATTACGATTACAGCGCTGGGATTGGGCTGGATGGGTGAGCCTGCAGTCAGAAAAGTTCTGCATCCGCTCTTTGAAAGCCTGCATGTTTCAGACTCTGTCTCACATGCGCTGTCAATTGCGATTGCTTTTTCTGTGATTACATTCCTGAACGTCGTGGTTGGAGAACTTGCCCCTAAAACCATCGCGATACAAAAAGCTGAACAGATGACACTGTGGCTGGCGGGACCTCTGCATTTTTTCAATGTTGTCATGTTCCCTTTCATATGGGTGTTAAACGCCTCAGCCCGAGTGTTGACCGGAATATTCGGTTTGAAGCCTGCTTCGGAAAAGGATGAATCCCATTCAGAAGAAGAGCTGAGAATTCTGTTATCAGAAAGCTATAAAAGCGGAGAGATTAATCCGTCTGAATATAGATACGTCAATAAAATTTTTGAATTTGACAACCGGATCGCCAAAGAAATCATGGTGCCTCGTACAGAAATCGCCTCGGTTCCTGCGGATATGCCGATCGATGAGGCGCTTACCGTGATGCTGAAGGAAAAATATACGCGCTGGCCAGTCTATAAAGGCGATAAGGATCATGTGACCGGCATGATCAATACGAAACAGCTGTTTACGGATATGCTGCTCATGTCAGAAACGGAAAAAAAGCGGCTTTCTCTTGAAGCATATATCCGTCCGGTCATCGAAGTCATTGAAACCGTTCCTGTACAAAAGCTCCTGATCAAAATGCAGCGGGAACGGATTCATATGGCGATCTTAACGGATGAATACGGAGGAACCTCAGGTCTTGTAACGACTGAAGACATTCTCGAAGAAATCGTCGGAGACATCAGGGACGAATTTGATGAAGACGAAAAACCCCTCATTCAGAAGATTTCCGATCATGAGTACATCATGGACGGAAAGGCGAGAATCGATCAGGTGAATGAACTGTTTGAGGATGATATTGAAGAAGAGGAAGTCGAAACGGTCGGCGGACTCGTTCTGAAAGAAAATATAGATATCGCCGTAGGTCAGGCGGTTCATGTCGGCTCCTATACGATAACGGTTCTTGAGATGGAAGGCCGGCTGATTAAGCACGTTGAGGTCAAACAAGAACAAATGACTGAACATGTGGAGCTGGCGCCGGCAAATCCGATTGTCGTAAACGAAATCACCTTGAGCGAAAAATAGTTCAAGGTGTTTTTTGTGTTGTTAAGAAAAAAGACCATAAGTCAAATGGCATTTGAACAGGAATGTATGTTCGTATATAATGGGAACAAATGTTCTATTTGGGGGGATGCAATTGCTTTGGTATGAAACCATTTCTGGGGACGAGAAGAAAACATACATTAAGCGGATCGAGTTTCATTTGAGAAATTGGAAAAATTACAAAGCGGCGGTATTAAATCTGGAGAGGAGGATGGATAAGGAAGAACAGAGCGGATTGGTGAAAGAGACGGACGTGCATTATCAAATTGATGCGGAAAAAAGACTCTATCAATTTTTGCTGGACTCCATGGAGACAGCTTTGGCTGAATTGGACGAGATTGAGCGGACGCTTGTTGAATATCGGTATATTCAAAATTGGAGCATGGGGAAATGCGCAATAGAAATCGGCTATAGTGAAAAAACATTGTTTTTATTAAAAAAAACGCTGCTCGATAAGCTGCTTGTCAGTTTGGCAGCGATCACGAATATTTAGCACAGCGCCTTTGGGACTTGTTTTCAGGAACGGAGACAAGTCCTTTTTGCATTTGCACCAAGCTTCCTTCCGTTTTTCTTCAGTTTCCTGACAGGATGATGACAGGGAGGACGAGCGGTTTCCTTTTATGATGAAGACAACCTTTTATTCAGCGAGGGGGCTGATCAAGATGTGACGCAGTAAACAGAGGTATTTGCTTGGACAATCGGCTGAAAAGGGAGGGGAAAGAATATGGACATTTCTGAAATCGGACTCGTTCCGCTGATTACAGGTTTGGTGCATACGGTAAAGCTTCTGGGCGTTCAGAAACGATTTCTCCCCGTCTATGCAGTGGTTTTCGGCATCTGTATTTCATTGTTTTTGACATCGGGAAACTGGAAGGAAGACATGATGATCGGAACGTGGCTAGGATTGTCATCAGTCGGTTTTTATTCAGGTTCAAAAAACATCTTAAAACCATTAAACAAGGAGGAAATCGAACATGAAGATTTATTTGGATCCGGGACACGGCGGAAGTGATCCGGGAGCAGCAGGAAACGGCCTGCAGGAAAAAAACGTCACATTGGCCATTGCATTGAGGATCAATGATATCCTTTTAAAGGAGTATGCCAATGCCGAAACAAGGCTGAGCAGGATGACGGACAAAACAGTCTCGCTTCAGGAACGCACGGATGATGCCAATTCGTGGGGCGCGGATTTGTTTGTTTCCATTCATACAAACGCTTTTGACGGGACAGCCTACGGGTATGAAGACTACATTTACAGCGGCTTGTCCGATGAGTCTGTAACCGCTCTTTATCAAAGAATCATTCATCAAGAAGTGATCAAACTTAACGGACTCCGGGACAGAGGGATGAAAAAAGCGAACTTTCATGTCCTTCGGGAAACCGCCATGCCTGCTATTTTAACTGAGAACGGATTTATTGACCATGCCGGCGATTCGGCAAAAATGAAAAGCGCCGCCTGGATTGAACAGACTGCAAGAGGGCATGTCAACGGGATTGCCGTCTGTCTGGGTCTTACGAAAAATGACACTTCATTATATAAGGTGACGATGGACGGAGGACAAATTGGGGCCTATCAAGAAAAAGACGATGTTTTGAACGTGATATCTTCAAACTGGGACAGCTTTCAGACGGCAGAGATTGTAAAAGGATAACGAAAAAAATCAGGAATCCATTTTGAAAAAAGCGAGATCAAAATGGATTCTTTTTTTGAACCTGTTCTTTCGGACCGCTTTCTTAAAACGGCCTTTAAATCCTTTGCCTGCTTGAAGCAGCTCATCTTCGCGCGATTGTCTTTTAAATGCTTCAGCATTGCAACGATCATAAAGCTGACAATCACAAGAAGAGCCATGAGCTGACAGCCGCTGTACAAAGGGACGCCGAACAGCTTGGTGGCTGGCCTCCTCAGGGTAGCTCCACGATCCCATATGTACTTTATAAAGCTCTAGTGCCAGGCCGATGAGGTGGAAAACGCCAATCACTTTCACTTCATCCAAAGATTCAAGCTTGAATGCTATCATGAATATTTGCACCAATAACAGATCAATAAAATAAAGTCATATCGGGGCATAAAAGGCACTTCAACCGCTTTTGTTATGGCAAGAGCAAGAAAAATGACAACCGGAAACAGACAAGCTTTTGCTTGTTCAAAACCAAATCGATCAAACAATGCTCCCCGCCCAAAATCCACCGATGCAGCAAACCATTGTCAGCAATATGTATGCTGCTGATGCCTTTAGGCGTTTTGCCGACAAAAGCTCAACAGCTTCGATGCTGAAGGTGGAAAATGTTGTGAACCCGCCGAAAAATCCCGTTCCCACGACGATTGAGAGTACTTGATTGTCAATTCCAAGGCTGACAAATAGGCCGAGGGCGAAAGAGCCAAGAATGTTGATCAGCATAATGCTGACCGGTATACGCGGATGGGGAAGCCTCGACATGATGATATTGCCGAGCCAAAACCTCAGAACAGACCCGATTCCTCCCGCGATCATAAAACCAGCTGCCATCATGATTCAAACCGCTCCTTTTCTTTTCCTGCTGCTCTGCTGATCCGTTTTCCAAAGACAATCCCTAACAAAGCGAAGCATATCCCGCCGGCAAGGGAAGCCGCTAAGTACAAGACTCCGGTTTGCGGTACAGAGGATTGAAGGATCAGGGCGGTTTCCTTGGAAAACGCAGACATTGTCGTATACCCTCCGCAAAAACCGGTACCTAAACATAGCTGAACGAGCGGTTTTTTTGCCCTGAACGAAAAAAAGCCTGTCAGCAGACCGAGAAGCAAGCTCCCCGAGATATTTTCGACAAAAGTCGCCCAGGGAAAAAAACCGCTGTCTGTATTCAAGTTTAAGACATAACGAAGAAGGGAGCCGAGTGCTCCTCCTATAAAAACGGCAACATACGATTTCATGGTTTTCCTTCTTTCTTGAAATAATCCGGATAATCGGTAATGAGTCCGTCAATTTTCCAGCTCTCAAGACGGCGGCCTGTTTTTGGCCCGTTGACCGTCCATGCAAAAGCTTTTAAATCATAACTGTGAATCGATTCGATCAGGAAAGAGCTGAGCATCGTATGTTTGACGCTGACATAGCCCGCAAATGACGCAATATGCCGAAGTCTGCTGCGCGGCACCATTCCAAATCTCGGCTTGATCAAAACAGCGGATGGAATTGAAGGATACAGCTTGTGAAGCGTCATCATTGCGCCGGCATCAAAGGATTGGACGATCGTATTCATGGAGACGCCGAATCGGCTGATCAGCTTCCCGATCGCTTGTTCAATTCCCGGCTGTGTTTTGGAAGACTTGATTTCAATGAGCAGTCCCATTTTTTTGTGATACTTCTGAAGAACGTCTTCAAGAGCTGGGATTTGTTCACCTTGAAACTCGGGGCCGAACCAGCTTCCCGCATCAAGCTTTTCAAGCTCGCTCATCGTAAACTGCCGAACAAAGCCCGCGCCGTCTGTCGTTCTGTCGACCTTGTCATCATGAATGACCGCAAGCTTTCCGTCCTTTGTTAATTGTACATCAAGCTCAATAAAGTCAGCTCCAAGCTCTCTTGCTTTATCAAAAGCGGCAAACGTATTTTCCGGGGCGTAAGCTGAAGCTCCGCGATGGGCGATGATATGCAAAGATGTCAGCTCCTCTTCATAAAATCTTTCCATATCTAGGATACCTGAAGAGGTGATGCAAGTAAATCGCCAGTCCCGAAATATTCAAAAACAGAACAGAGCAAAAAAACGCGCGATGGAAACGACAAAGCTCGTCAAAATTAGTGCGAAAGCATCATTTGTTCAATATTTCAGATATTTTATAATGGACAAAAGGAGGCGAGATGATGGGTAAAGGGAGAATGAAAGTGGAAGAACGGATTAAGATCGAAACCGATGCTGAAATGTTTAAAGCAACTCTCCTTGATCAAACACAGTCTCAAAAGAAAAAATAACGGTGTTGGCCCGAAATGTCTCTTGGATACAAACTCAACCGATCAAACTCCGGATGATGCATTCCGGAGTTTTTTGTTGAAAGCTAAAAAAACAGACTAAAGTGCGAATCCTATATCAATAGAATAGGGAGGCAGCAGGTGTTGAATACTACCGTCATTCAGTTTGCCAAAGTGGCTGAGAAATAAGATTTTGTCGCCAGCCCGAAAAGTGGCCATTCTTTTTTTTTGTCCCATCTGCCTGTGAAAAGGCGAGTGGTCCTGGACATCGGGTGTGGTTCTGGATGACTGGTTTTCTGAGCTGTCCAATTGCTTCGATGAAGTCATTGTTTGGGAAAAGCAAATCGATTAAGCTTTCAGGATTGAGCTGCTGCGCAATAAAATGAGAAATTTTTCGAAGCATCTAGTATAATAGATGGTTGATGAGCTTTAATAAGGAGAGAAAGCAATGTTTACAAAATATATGACAATGGAATTTGCCGCAGAAATCGGAATCAGCATCGGCATCCTGCTTTTATTTTTCTTGCTTAGAAAAATATTTACGAAATACTTGTTCAACCTGATTCTGAAATTGACGAATAAAACAAAAACGGATTTTTTCAGTCAGGTGGCGCGGGCGTTTGAAAAACCCGCTAGATGGTTTTTTGCTATACTCGGTATTTATTTGGCCATTATTTACTCCCCGTTTTTCGATACCCACATGGCCATCGTCCATAAGCTGTACAGAGTGTCCGTCATCATCATCATTGTCAGCGGACTCTACAATTTAACGGCATCATCATCGGTTTTATTCTATAAAATCAATAAGCGGCTTGAACTTGACATGGACGACATTCTCGCGCCGTTTTTGTCAAAAATTCTCCGTTTTATCATCGTCGCGCTCGGTATCAGCGTCATTGCCGGTGAGTTCGATTATGATGTGAACGGTTTTGTTGCCGGCCTCGGGCTCGGGGGATTTGCTTTCGCACTTGCGGCAAAAGATACCGTCGGGAACTTTTTCGGGGGAATTGTGATCATCATGGAGAAGCCTTTTACAATAGGAGATTGGATTGAAACGAACATCGTCATCGGAACGGTCGAGGATATTTCGTTCAGAAGCACGAGAGTTCGTACGGCGGGAGAGGCGCTTGTAACTGTTCCCAACTCTGTGCTTGCCAATGAAGCGATTATGAACTGGACGAAAATGCGGAAGCGCCAGGTCACGTTCTCACTCGATATCGATCCGTCAACACCGCGGGAAAAGGTCGAAAGATGTGTGGAGCGGTTTAAAGAAATGCTGCGGTCGCATGAGCAGGTGAACCAAGATGTCATTATGGTTAATCTAGAAGTATTGCAGGATACGCATTTGAGCATCTTTTTCAACTACTATACCAATACAACGGTGTGGGCTGAAAATTTAGACGTCAGACAGGACGTGAACTACAAAATCCTCGACATTATGAAAGAAGAAGAGGTGGATTTTGTATCGCCTGGACACAGTCTCTTTGAATTGAAGAAAATGACGGATCAGCAAAACAATGCCTAGAAAGATCGTTTTGAGAAAGGGGGAGGGCGCCGAATGCAGGGAGAAACCGGGAAGTTTTTGGAGATGATCGAAAGCGCCAGGCGCATTACCGTGTTAACGGGCGCCGGAATGAGCACTGAATCCGGCATTCCGGATTTTCGCTCAGCAGGCGGAATCTGGACGGAAGATATGTCGAGAATGGAAGCGATGAGCCTTGATTATTTCGAGCGTTTTCCAAAGCTTTTTTGGCCAAAGTTTAAAGAGCTTTTTCAAATCAAGATGACAGGCTCGTTTCAGCCGAATGCAGGGCATCTATATTTAGCCGATCTTGAGCGGAAGGGGAAAGAAGTCAGGGTGTTCACGCAAAATATTGACGGGCTTCATAACAAGGCGGGCAGCCGCCATGTATATGAACTGCACGGCTCCATTCAAACGGCCGCGTGCCCTAAATGCGGGACGCGCTATGGGCTGGACCATATTTTGCAAGCTGAAGTTCCCAGATGCTGCCGTGTGAATGAAAAGGGAAGAGAGTGCGGCCTTATTTTAAAGACCGATGTCGTTTTGTTCGGCGACGCTGTTCAGCATTTCGATACTCTTTTTGAGAGTCTTGATCAATCTGACCTGCTTTTAGTGATCGGCACCTCGCTTGAAGTGGCGCCTGTCAGATTTATCCCTGAGGAAGCGCACGCGATTCCCGGACTAAAGAAAATGATGATCAATCTGGATGAAACACCTTATGATCATTTGTTTGACCTTGTGATCCATCACAAAATCGCTGAGTTTGCCAAATTAATAAACGGTTAAGAGGCGTTCCCGCCGGGAACGCCTTCACTATGATCTCTTCCGGCAGCTTTGTCATAGATATTGATAATAAAAAACGGTAGCATCCAGTTCGCCGTTAGCCGACTCAGCATAGGCGGGAATTCGTCCAGCTTCCCTAAATCCGAGTGACGTATAAAGAAGATTTGAAGGATCGCCTTCTCTCGTATCAAGAACAAGCAGTGATCTGCTTGCCTGTTTCGCTCTTTGCAATGCTTGTTGCATTAATAGACGAGCGATGCCTTGCCGTCTGAAGGCAGGGGCAGTCATTAATTTACAGATTTCAGCTCTGTGGCGGCCATTCGGTTTCGTACACAGAGCAATCTGAACACTTCCGGCAATTTCATCGTTCTGTCTGGCTATCAGTAAAATGACGCTGGGTGAGAAGGCCGTTTGCCAATATTCTTTTGCCTGCACCTGGTTAAGCGGCGGCAAAAAACCGATAGATGCCCCGTCATTCACCACTTCAACGAGAAGACCCGCCAATTGATCAATTTCTTCTGTGATCGATTTTACTTCTTCAATCTGCATCTTAAAACACCCCATTTTATCAACTTATCTGTTTAATATAGCCGAGGCTCTTTTTTTGGCAACAAGTGTGTCAGATTTTATGACGGATATGATGATGATCAAGTCTTTCTTTTATTAAAAAAATCCCCTTAAAAAGGGGATCAGTATGGCAATTTGCTATTCGTGAACAGGTGTCATCGATTCATCAAGTGTTTCGAATGAATAACCCATGTTTTTTAAATTTGTGATCAATAGCGGCAATGACTGAACAGTTGAAGGAATATCATGCATCAAGATCACTATCGGCTGTTTCGACTGCCGCTTTTCGATCGTATTCAGCTGGTTCATGACTTCCGGAACAAACTTTTGACTCCTGTATTTCCAGTCAAGGCTGTCGATATTCCAGTCCCAATAAGTAAACCCGTTTTTCTTCAGAACATTCTTTTGAGCATCGGTAAGCGACGGTTTGCTTCCGTATGGCGTTCTGATCAGATGGGTTTCAACCCCGGTAATCGACTTCAGCGTTTTTTGAGCCTGCTTCATTTCCAAGTTAGGAGAATTGGCGTCTTTATAAAATTGCTTCTGGTCATGGGTCACCCCATGAAGTCCAAGTGCATGGCCCTGCTGCTTCATATTGAGAACGGCTTGTCTGTGAACCTTCATGTTTGGCTCAAGCATGAAAAACGTTGCCTTGACATCATGTTCTGATAAGATCTGCAACAGCCTTTGGCTGACCGCTGAAGGGCCGTCATCAAAAGTCAGATAAATCGTTTTTTCATTCTTTTTTTCTTCCGCTGCTTTTTTCTTTTCTTTTTCCTGCTCGCGTTTTGCGATCTCCTGTTTTGTGCTCAGGTGATCAAGAAGCTGTCCTTGCGTTGCCTTTTTAAGCGGGATGCTATCTCCTTCATGCCGCATTTGACTGTTTTCAGACATTGTCAGCTCTTTTTTGTCAGGGGTGTCAGAGGACTGTGACAAATCCCAAACGTAGAGAAGGATCAGACACAAAATGACAAAACATGCTGTTTTCGTCAACAGATAAGCTACAGATGGAGATGTTTTTTTTGAAACTTGGCGCATGTCACTCTCTCCGTATCATTTTTCGATTCCATTATGTAATAGAAAGCGAGTCTCATAAAATAATGGATCACAATTTTTAAGTATACAGGATTGGAAGGAAGATGGGTACCGGGTGTAGTGAAAAATATATCAAATTTTTAGAGAAAATGCTGAAACTTAGAAGAAGAGGTTTTTTATCCGTCAGCGGGAAAGTTTTTGGAAATCTTGCACTATTTTGAACGATACCGACATGTTAGAATGGAATGGAGAAAATCGAGAAACCATAAAAAACAAGGGGATGGAGAAATGAAGGTTTTTTTTAACGGCCGGCTGATTGAACGGAGCGAATGTGCTGTTGATATCGAAGACAGAGGATATCAATTTGGAGACGGTGTCTATGAAGTCATCCGCATTTACAATGGGAGCTTTTATACGCTTAATGAACACATTGCCCGTTTTTTCAAAAGCGCAGCCGAAATCGGCATTGATCTGCCGTTTTCAGAAGCTGAGCTTAAGGGAGAGCTAAAAGAGCTTATTGAAGCCAATCAGGTTCAAGACGGAGGGCTCTACCTTCAAGCGACAAGAGGAAAGGCGCCGAGAAAGCATCAATATGAAGCAGGGCTCACCCCTCAAGTGACCGCTTATACGTTTCCGATTCAAAAACCTGAAAAAGAACAGCAACACGGCGTTTCCGTAATCACAGCAGACGATCTGCGCTGGCTGAGATGCGATATTAAAAGCCTGAATCTGCTGTACAACGTCATGATCAAACAAAAAGCAAGCGAAGCTTCCTCGTTTGAGGCGATTTTGATTCGTGACGGCGTCGTGACGGAAGGGACATCTTCAAACGTTTATGCCGTCAAACAAAACGTCATTTACACTCACCCCGCGACAAATCTCATTTTAAACGGCATCACACGGATGAAATTGCTCGAGCTGTTTGCGAAAAACGGCTGGCAGCATAAAGAAAAAGCCATTACAAAAGACGAACTGCTGAGTGCGGATGAAGTGTTTATTTCATCAACAACAGCCGAAGTGATTCCGGTCACGGTGATCGACGGACAGAAAGTCGGAACAGGAACGCCGGGCCCGCTTACAAAAGAAGTACAAAAAGCAATGCAAAACAGCATTTTGTCAGAAACGGCAAAACCTGTTTAATAAAGAAAAGCGCCGCTCCAGCAGAGAACGGCGCTTTCAGCGTGTCGACAAACCCTCGCATTCTTTGGGAAAAGGAACGGCGGCAATCGCTCAGGCGTCCTGTCTGAACGCCGCTGTCAATCACATCCTGAGAAAGTCTGCTTTCCCAGACTGCGAGGATTTTCACTGACGCTGGGGCAAAATCCTAAAACGGTTTAAAGTTTTAGGATTATGATTGTTTGCGAAATCCGAACAATATTGAAAAGATCGGCGATAGATATAGGAAGAAAACGAACGGCAAATATTCAATCACAGGGACCCCGAGCGCACTTGACATAAACGCGCCGCTGACACCCCACGGAATCATCGGATTGATCAATGTCCCCCCGTCTTCAAGCGACCTTGACAAATGTTTTCGTTCAATTCCAAGTCTATCATACAGCTTTTTAAACGATTGGCCGGGAATCAAAATCGATAAATATTGCTCTCCGGTCAGCAAGTTCATGCCCATGCTTGACGCAACGGTTGAGAAAACAAGGCGCCCTTTTGAACGAATGCCTTTGATCACACCTTCAAGAAGGCTTGTAATCAGTCCTGTCTTTTCCATCAGACCGCCGAGCGCAAACGCGATGATGATCAGGGAAACGGAGCCCATCATCGATTGAAGGCCGCCGCGGTTCAAAATGTTTGCAACCGCTTCGCTTTCGGCTGAAAAAACCGGCCCATTCTGCATGGCTGATAAAAAAGATGAAAAGCTGACATCAGGCTGTATAAACGCTGCGAGAATTCCCGCTGATACGATTCCTGCTGCAAGGGACGGAATCACGGGAATTCTTCTTACGGCAAGCACGATGACCAAGAGAGGCGACAAAAGAGTCAGCATGTTGATATTGACTATGTTTTCAATCCCGCTGACAATAGTTTGAATGTTTTCCGTTGATGCCGATGCAACGGTTAAAGAACGCCCCATGAAAAAGAAGAGCAGGATGGTGATGAATAGAGCGGGAATCGTGGTTCCCATCATATGCCTGATATGCTTGAAAATCGGCAGTTCTCCAACCCCTGCGGCAAAATTTGTCGTATCTGACAACGGCGACATTTTATCACCAAAGCAGGCGCCGCAAATCACAGCCCCCGCGACCCATGTGAGGGGAATTCCCGCTGCTTGGGCTACGCCGATTAGAGCCACTCCGATCGTGCTGACTGTTGTAAAGCTTGAACCGACCAGCGAACTGATAATCAGGCAGCTGAATAAAGCCGTCAAGAGCAGGGCTTGAGGTTCGATCATCTTCAAAGCATAAACCGTAACCGTCGGAATCGCTCCGCTGTATTCCCAAACCCCGATTAATATGCCGATTAAAGAAAGAACAATAATCGGCTGAACACCATTCCGAATTCCTGAGACGATGCCGCTTTCAAGCTCTTTCCAGCTATACCCTTTAAATGCGCCGACGACCGCCAAAAAGCCGACGCACATCAATAATGGCAAATGCGGCTCTGCGTGGAAAATAAACAGGCACGTAAAAATAATCGCTAAGATAACTAAAAATAATAAAGCCGATATAGAAAACGATAAGCGTTTTTCTTTTGACAAATCATACACCTCATTGGAAAAAATATCATTCTTTAATACTTTTACGCTTTTGTGCGTAAACGTATTATAACAGAAAAATAGAAGATATACTTAAATTAAAATATTTCAAACATTTTTCAGTTGTAGGCCCATCCTTTTGAAAGCGCTGACTTCTTTAGATATAATAAGCTCAGGAAGGCTTGAATGTATACATGCCTGTACCGAATCGATTGAAAATAGGGGGAAATGCGGATGTCCTGCACTGTAGAGAAATCCCGGTTTTTAAATGAAGAAGCGATACTGCTGACGAATGAAAGTTTGGAGGCCTTACTTGTGCCAGGCTGGGGGAGCAACCTGATATCACTGAAGTGGAAGCCCAGCGGATTGAACTTGTTAAAAACGCCCGAAACAAAGGAAGAGTATGATGCCAACCCGTATTTATTCGGAATTCCCATTCTTTTTCCGCCTAACCGGATCGATCATGGGAGATTTACATATGAAGGAAAAACATATCAGCTGCCCATCAATGAAAAACCGCTGCAAAACCATCTGCACGGATTTCTGAACGATAAAAAATGGACGGTGAAAAAAGCGGAGGCGGACGAAGAAAGCAGCATGGTGCAAACGATGCTTCAATCGGATGATCATCCAGACATTCAGAGCATCTTTCCGCATTCATTTTCGATCGTCATCACCTATAGATTAAAAGAAAACCATTTGGAGATGGATGCAGCCGTTGTCAATCATGGCACAGAGCCGATGCCGCTCGGCTTGGGATATCACACATCGTTTCGCTATCCATTTAATGATGAGGGGGATAAAACACAATGCTTGTTTTCTCTCCCGGCATCAAAACAATGGGTGCTGTCAGACCGCTTGCTCCCGACAGGGGAACTTAGGCCAACAGAGGAATTTAAAAAGGGGAGAACGGCTGCCGGGGAAAGGCTTGATGACATTTTGGCGGCAGAGCTTGATCAAGAAGAAAAGAGCACCGCTGACATTTGCGACCGCCTTGCGGACATTCGCGTGCAATATCAATGCGACAAACATTTTAAGCATTGGGTCGTTTTTAACGGGAAATCGGACCGGGATGACTTACTTTGCTTGGAACCCTATACATGGGTGACAAATGCCCCGAATCTTGAGCTTCCACGGGATGTGACAGGTTTTGAGGCATTAAAGCCGCAGGAAGAGGCGACAATGCGAAGCAAAATCATAATCGGCGGAGTGTAAGCTCATTCCGCCATTCAATAATGTTTTTTTATCAAGCGTAAATGGACACATGCTTTCCTTGTCTCCAATTCAACTGGACAGTGGCCGTCGAATTCGACTTCGTCGAACCTTTCTAAAAACGACACAGACTCTTCTTTCGATCCGCCGCCGGGAAAAGCGCCTCCAGCATAGTCGATCATTGGCGTTTCGCCGAGGAGCTGAGAGCTATTTGATCATCAAATGTTACAACAAGTGTTTCCGAATACGTGTCATCCGGCTGGCTGCGGCCTGTCAATAAAAATCTCCGCTGAACCCGGGCGCATCACCGCTTTTTTCATGACGGCCTCCCAATTTCCGTCAGCGCTGTGCCCGGTCCATCTCGGATATTCCGTCATGTCAAAAACCGATCAGCTTCCCGTCAAAATAAACGGCGCAAAAGCCCATCAAAAGGGTTGCAAGAAATAGAATCGGCCGCATGTCTTCCTGTTTCACCACAACTACCGCCTTAAAAAGTTCCGCTTTATTAGAACAATCGGAAAAAATTCTTCATCTTCATTTTAAGGAAATGGGTGTGGATGCGGATTCAGCTGACCGGGTTTTAGCGGCTCTTTTGCGTAGCCCAGTATCTTAGGAACCGTCAAAACCCGTTCAAGCCCCTCCAGGCGGATGAAGCGCTGTCCGAATGTCATGGGAATCAACCCTGGGATCAGCACTTTTACACAGTATAATCCGTTTTGCTTTGTTACAGGTGAAGTCTGATCAATGACGATCACTTCAAGGTTCAAACTGCGTAATTTTTCAAGCAGGCTGCAAAGGTCTTCGGTTAAATCAAGGTTTTTCTTTCCTGGTTTAAAGGCTTCTGCGAAAGTTTGCAAGGGTTCCCTCTGCTCCAATAAAAACCGGAGGCGTTCTTCTGCTTCAGGTAAACCGTACAGCATGCTGTGCTCTTCCATTTTCCTGACTAGAAAAGGGTTGTGGAGCATCTCCACATATTTGTTTCTTTCGTCCTCAAATCTGCGGTCGTGCTTCAGCATCATGCCCGCCAGCTCATGAAGGGCGCTTTTGACCGCTTTTACGGGATCGGGGTGGGCTCCTGCGGAACAAATGAGATTCATCCCTTGCTGCTTTCTGTTTTTGGCGACCGCCCAGATGCTCGGAATACCGTATTCCATGGTTGAATTAAAGACATACAGATCATATCCGGCCACACTGCGCACCCGTTCTGTCATTAAGCTTAATTCAAGATCAGCGGCTGAATCGAGATCAAGCTGCCGGAGAGGCAGTTGAGCATACCAGGTCAGCAAAAATGAATCGCGCTCAGCCGCTTCTAATATAGCGTGGAAAATCGCTTCTTCCAAACTCCCTCCCAATGCACAGCCATTGGATGTTTCATAAACGAAGCTGTCCTCCCGCCCAAGACTGTAATAGGCGAGTGACTCTGGAACAAGAATCGGTCGCTCTTGCAAAAATGAATAGCCCCATACCCAATGGAGCGGGCGATTTCGATGAAATGGCTTAAAAGGAAAATCGGACTGCCGGTATTGTTCAGCTTCATGTAGTCCAGCTTTTCTCGGGTCGAGTGCGTCATGTTTTACATTTTGGTAGCAGTCATGGACAACTGTTCGTTTGCCGCGCGGTTCTATTCCGGAATAACGTTCCAAACCTTCCAATATCGCGGTTAACTCGCTTTCTTCATATGAATGGCTCCGTCCTCCGACACCTTCGTTTCCTATCCATAAGGGCATATTGACAATCATATCGGCGAACGGCAAAATCGCGTCATATATTTTTCCGTTAAAAATTCCTGTTCTCTGATCGAGATAATCTTTTGCTAGTGTTTGTTTTAAATCGTTTGGTTCTCGAACCCGGAAATTGTCCGGCGCCGCTTTAGGATTTGGCTGAAGCGAAATCCGGGCGGATTCTGCTGTATCATCAGGAAGGCTGCCGCAGACACGGCACAGTGGGTCTGGTATAAAAGAATGCAAGGAACTTTCCAGCGTTTTTAAATTGATGATGAACAGTTTTCTTTCCAAAAGGCCGCGCCTGCCGCCCATGATGTTGTCGATTTCCGTGCATATCAAACGGGCCATTTGCCGGCAGCCTGTCTTTGACGCCCAAGGATCACGGTGAAGGTCTTCGCTTTTCTGCTCCAGCTCGAGCATTTCCCTGCTGTCGGGTCCGGCGATAAGCCGCCTCATATCGGCGCATTGGGAGCAGCCGGGGCCGTTCGGATAAACGAGCGGACCGATTATACCCTCGCCAAATGATGCAAACACGCGAAGCCATGGAATGCCCGGCGCTCTCAATATCTTTTCAGCCTTGCGATATAAGAAAGGCTGAAAAGCGTCGTGGACAACAAGAACAAACGAAGTCTCCTCCGGTACTCCGGCCTTAAAATCAGACTGACGAATGACCTGATATTTTGCTGATAATTGTTCTGATGCGCCTTCTGCAATCACACCTTCACCAACAATCAAAATACACATTTTAAGCCTCCTCCTTTCTTAACTGCACCCCATAGATGCCCGCTAGGTTTTCTTTCAAAAAAGGTTCAGCTGGAAAATCATAGACCAAAAACTGTGAGCTATGATTGTTTATTAAAGTGGAAAGCAGTGTTTGCGGCGAATCTTCGCAAACAGGGATATCGAGCTTCATGTCATTTTTTTGTAAAATCATGTCCGTTTTCTCCAAAGGCTTTATACCCATCAATGCCCGCTCGAGCGCTTTTCTGAGCGCCAGTGTGAGATTTAAACCAGGACTCCCATACCAGCGGCCGTGAATACCTGCCCATACAACAGGAAAGTCTTCTATATCCTTGCTTAAACCGATTTCCGGTCTGCCGTGCATCATCGTCAGCGCTTTGAAATAGAATGCCGACTGCTTATCTTGTATTACACCTAAAGGAAACTGGACAATCGTTTCTTTTTCGCCCTTTTTCCGCTCTGTCAATCGATGCTCTAAGCATTTCTGCAATCCTCTCAATACGCCTTCTGCTATTGTTTCTCCGGCTCCGATTCCGAAATCCTCACCATGATTGATAGAAGAGCGTGCCAATCGTGATACATACATTTCAATACCGGTCAGCCCTGCTTCCCGCCTTGCTTCTTCATGGGTGAAACCGATGCAAACCGATTCAGGCAAAAGCTTTGCGGGCCCTTTTGACAGCGGATCGGCAGCTTGAACAAAGCACTGTGACAATGGGAGCTGCTTCAAATGTTTTTCTTCCCAGAGATGAAAAATTCCCGATGTGTCAGATGTCAGCTCATTGAAAAACTGAAATAAACGTCCTTCTTCTTTGTTGTCCGAGCACTCTGCCATTCTCCCTTCAAGGTCGTCAATCAATTGAGCGCGGGTACCGTCAGAATCGATGAGTGGGTGTTTGAGAAATGGGTACCAAGCGCCTTCAAGGGTGGCCAAATCGATTAGGAAAAATTGATTCCGTTTAGTTAACGGCGTAAGTCCTGTAACCGTTTTAAACAAATCAAACACGATGGTGTTTGCCAGCATGTCTTTTCCCGCTGAAGAAAAAACTGCAAGCTCTCGGTCTTCATGAAGCGCCGCCTGATGGATGCGTCGCCATGCCGACTTCCAGCAGGCGTCACCGTCCTGCTGTACGATAGGTCCTGCCAGACCGATTTGCTTCAGACAGACGCCCGGAATGAAGCCTTTCTTCTCTTCCATGCAAATCGTTTGCAGTTTGAGGAGCTCTTCTTGCAGCCCATCTTCAGAGACGTACAAAACCCAGTCGACAGAGCGCACCGCTTCACGCCAATTTTGCGCGTCCGTCAATTCGACTGCCTCCTCGCCAGCTATTTCCGTCAGTTCCTCTAAAGCGGATTGAGAAGAACCTCCCGCCATAACCCGAATATTGGAGAAACCGGATTCGGTCAGCGATCTGACTAGTGAAACAAGAAAGGAACCGGAGCCCGCTGCCAGTACTTTTGTCTGGCGGCATAACTGGAAGCGGTAAGCGCCGGAATCTCCAAAGTTTTCGATAAATTCGATTTGGGCTGCATACGTTTCCAGCACGGAGCTTTTCAATTGGTGAGTCCGGTCGCTGCTTACATCCCGAACAAACCCATTTTTATGGAGCATGTTTCCGATTTCATACACCCTGTTTCGATAAGGAGCGGGTAGCCCGTTTGTTAAATCTTCCATTGTATGCTCACCATTGAACATCGGCAGCAATTTTTCAATCCATTGATAAATTGAAGCGCCTTTTATGCGAAACGACCCGGAATTATTTCTAAAATACGCGCCGCCGTTTGGATCAGGAAGAAAATAAGTATCCTGTTTCACTTTCAGGCGGGCGGAAGCGGCTAAATGTGTCATGTTGCTCCTCCTTTTCATGATGGAAAAAGCTATACATTATATGTAATTTTGTTTGTCCATTATGAAGGGAAGACCCCTGCGGCAAAAAGGACAGGGGCAGTCTTCTCCCAAAAGAACTACATGCCTCCATGCCAGCAGCTTGCACAGCTCCAGCAGCTGTGACATGAACAACTCCAGCAGCTTGCACAGCTCCAGCAGCAATGCCCCGCACAGCTCCAGCAACTATGACAGGAGCAGCTGTGACATGAACAACTCCAACAGCTCGCACAACTCCAACAGCTCGCACAGCTTCCGCAGCTCCAGCAGCTTGCACAGTGTTTGGCATTGGCATGATGACGGTTCGGATCCCAAGCCGTCATTTCACCGGCCTGGAAATGATCCATCCCCAATGACTGCAACTCATCATGAAAATGTTCCATTTTGACAACCCTCCTACATCTTAAATAAAGGTATGGTATTCACTTCAGGAAACCATTCAAAGAAAAAAATCGTTATAAATATGAGTTTAAATATCCCGGGCACTCACAACATCAAATTATGAGCTCTGTTAGGTGATTGTTACTAATTTCAACGCCTATTTCCCTGTAATTGGTATCGGGAGGGCGTGCTGATTTTTTTCTGTTATTGATATATACAATCAAAGAGATTGCGAAAGGAACTGAAAAGATCACTTTCCTATTTAAGGTGGTAGATTGTAATAGAGGTGTCGATATTGAAAGGCTATTCTTGAGGAATTGTGAATGCAGATGTTTGGAAAATTCAAAGAAAGTCACAACTTCTTATTCCAAGAGTGGAAGAATAAATATTTAAATGTCGGTTTTATGTCATTGAATCTTGAGATATCAAGATTTCAAATATAAATTAAAAAAATAACCAGTCACCAGGAAAATAAGGTTGATATTCCTAGCATATAAACTAATGAATTCGATATTTTGAAATGAAAATAGAGACAGCCTCAAGCTGTCTCCTTTTGAAAAAGGCAATGGAGGCCGTTTTGCCGAACGCCAACTCTCACTTCACAATCAAGACCGGAATCTCAGACTTTGTGGAAATCTTGTCGCTGACGCTTCCAAACAGCAGTTTTTTCAGGCGGTTTTGGTCGCGCGTTCCCGTGATGACGAGATCGGCGCCGGTGTTTTCGGCGTGGTGAAGGACCGCGTTTGCGGGGTCGCCTTCCAAGATTTCTATTTCAGCATCAAACTGGTTTTCATGTAAGATGATTTTGGCTGCCGCAATCGCTTCTTCTGCACTGTCTTCGTAAATCATCGGCTCCCCGGCCAGATCTGATTCAGGCGGAACAGGAGGTGCAGCCGGGATGCCGCTGTAAAGATAAGATGCACCGGCAGCAGGGCGCTGTTCCTCAGCTGATGCTCTGACTTGTTTCGGTTCATGGACATGGGCGATGGTCAGTTCGGCATCAAGCTTTTTTGTCAGGTCGATCGCTTTTTTTAGCGCTTTCTTGCTTTCTTCTTTTCCGTCAAACGCGACAATGATGCGGTCAGCTTTAAACAACTTGATCATTCCTTTCAGAATGGATTTATTATCGTTTTACCCGATTTTCAAATGATCTAACAAAATATAAGAATATGAATAAAAAGTCTGCAATTGACGAAAAATCAAATTGACAAATAAAGGGCCGTACTATAAGATGGAAAATATTAATAAGATTGGAGGACAGCGTCATGTTAAGGAAAATCAATGCATCAGCTCAGAAAACAAATGAATCTGAACGTGACGGCTCAATACCTTCCATCTGTTTGAAGTAACGATTTCCATCTAAAAAAACGAAGGAAGGCGCATGTCGCGTGAACGAGCGTACATGCGCCTTTTTTGTATAAAGAAGGCATACTGCATATACAGTGTGTCTTTTTTTACGGAGAAAAAACATTTTGTTCCTGATGATCAGGGCATGATGTTTTTCTAATATATGAAAACGAAGCTGAATTGGCCGAATTTTCGCAATCCAAATATAAGGAGGAATTTTTTATGCTCAATGTAAGAAAAAGCGAAATCAAAGATTGTAAGGAAAAGCTCGAAGGCGGCTAAAAAAGGAGAGGATATCACATGTTTTCTGTTTTATGGAAGCTTGGCTGGTTTTTTAAAGATGCATGGCGGCGCTATACAATTGCGATCGCTTTGCTGATCATCGTTAATATTTTAGAGATGTTTCCGCCGAAGCTGCTGGGAAACGCGATTGACGATATGCAGGCAGGCACTTTTTCAATGGCCGGGATGCTTTTGTATATCGGCTTATTAATCGGGCTTGCCATTGTGGTTTATACACTGTCTTACCTTTGGATGTATCAGCTGTTTGGCGGAGCGAATCTGATCGAGAAAATCCTCAGGTCAAAATTGATGGGCCATCTGCTTAAAATGACGCCGTCTTTTTACGAGAAGAACCGCACCGGAGATTTAATGGCGAGAGCGACGAATGACTTAAAAGCGATCTCGATGACGGCCGGTTTCGGAATATTGACGCTTGTGGACTCGACAATGTATATGCTGACGATTCTCTTCACGATGGGGTTTTTAATCAGCTGGAAGCTGACGTTTGCTTCAATCATTCCGCTTCCTTTGATGGCGGTGGCCATCAGTATATACGGGAAGAAAATCCATCAGCGTTTTACGGAAGCGCAGGATGCGTTTGGCGATTTAAATGACCAGGTGCTTGAATCGATCTCAGGCGTAAGAGTGATCCGGGCTTATGTACAGGAGAAAAACGATGTCGGCCGGTTTAACCGAATGACGGCGGATGTATACCAAAAAAATATGAAAGTCGCGCTGATTGATTCACTGTTTGAGCCGACAGTGAAGCTTTTGGTCGGGATCAGTTATTTAATCGGTCTCGGCTATGGCGCCTACCTTGTCTTCCGCAGCCAGCTGACATTGGGAGAGCTCGTTTCATTCAACGTTTATCTCGGGATGCTGATCTGGCCGATGTTTGCGATCGGAGAGCTGATCAATGTCATGCAGAGAGGAAATGCGTCCCTTGACAGGGTGAATGACACTTTGTCGTATGAACCTGATGTAGCGGAAGCCTCTCGGCATGAAAAAGCCGAGCCGGGGGATATCGTGTTTGACAACGTCAGTTTTACGTATCCAAGCTCTGCCTCAGAAAACCTTGCCGGGATTTCATTTTCTGTTTTGCAAGGCCAGACGGTCGGGATCGTCGGAAAGACGGGAAGCGGAAAAACGACTTTGGTAAAACAGTTATTAAGACAGTATCCCGCTGGAAAAGGCATGATCAGCATTTCCGGTGTGCCGATTGAGCGTCTGCCTCTTGATGAGCTTCGCAGCTGGATCGGCTATGTGCCCCAGGATCATTTTCTGTTTTCAAAAACGGTGAAAGAGAACATTTTGTTCGGCGGACAATATGCGACAGAACAGGATTTGCAGGAGGTTATTCAAGAGGCCCATTTAGAAAAGGACATTGAACTGATGTCAGATGGGCTGCAGACGATGGTCGGCGAAAAAGGCGTCGCTTTATCAGGGGGGCAAAAACAGCGGATTTCAATCGCGAGAGCCATGATCGCACAGCCTTATATTTTGATCTTGGATGATTCGCTCTCCGCCGTTGATGCGAAGACGGAAGCAGCGATTATTGAAAACATCAGACACGGAAGGAAAGGCAAAACAACCTTTATTACGTCACATCGCATGTCAGCGGTTGAACATGCCGATTTCATCATCGTCTTAGAGGGTGGAAAAGTGTCTGAGAAGGGAACGCACCAAGAACTGATCGCAGGTAAAGGCTGGTATTTTGAGCAATATGAAGCACAGCGGCTTCCTTCAGGAGAAGAAGGGGGGACTGTTATATGAAGACTGGAAAAAGGCTTTTTCAATATGCGCTTCTTTATAAAAAAACTCTAATCGCGGCGCTTGTGATGCTGACTGTAGCGGTCACAGCCGAACTGACCGGGCCGATGATCGCCAAAAAGATGATTGACGATCATATTTTAGGAATTGAAAAAACGTGGTATGAGGTCTCAGAGAAGGGCAAACATACGGTTGCCTATAAAGGCCGGGAATTTGTCAGGGAAGACAGGGCAGACCCTTCGGCTGAAAAGCGCAAGGAAGTTCATATTTTTCAAGTCGGCATGAATTATTATTTTGTGGATGAAGCGGTTCCTTTTGATGGAAAACGGACAGCAGCCGGAGGAGAACTGCGGATTTCAAGCGGAAAACAATCCGAAACCTATCAGGCCGTCCCGCTGTCAAAGTCTGAAGTGTTTTCTTTTTACGAACCTGAAGTCGGAGGACTTGTGTCACTGGTCCTTTTGTATCTTGTCCTTTTGATTTTCTCGATTTTTTTCCATTACGGGCAAATTTATCTGCTGCAGATGAGCGCAAACCGTATCATTCAAAAGATGAGGCAGGATGTGTTCGCCAACATTCAAAGGCTGCCTGTCCGCTATTTTGATAATCTGCCGGCCGGAAAAATCGTTGCCAGAGTAACAAATGATACAGAAGCGATCCGCGACCTGTATGTGACCGTCCTTTCGACATTTGCGACGAATTTGATTTATATGGCCGGCATTTTTGCCGCATTGTTGTTGCTTGATGTACGGCTTGCGTCCGTCTGTCTGCTAATATTGCCGCTTATTGTCATTTGGGCGGCCGCTTACCGAAAATTTGCGTCTGGCTACAATCATAAGCTTCGGTCGATCAACAGTGAGATCAACGCCAAAATGAATGAGTCGATTCAAGGGATGACGATTATTCAGGCGTTCCGCCGCCAAAAGGATATCAAGCGGGAATTTGAACAGCTGAATGACAGCCATTTCCAATATCAAAATAAAATGCTCAATCTGAATTCCCTTATGTCCCACAACTTGATCAACATTCTCAGAAACCTGATGTTCACTGCATTGATCTGGTACTTTGGAGGTGCGGCGCTGAATGCGGAAGGAATGATTTCAATCGGTGTCCTCTATGCATTCGTTGATTACCTGAATCGTTTGTTTGAGCCGATTACCGGCATTGTCAACCAATTTGCCAAGCTTGAATTGGCGCGCGTATCATCGGAGAGGGTATTTCGCCTTTTGGATGAGCCGGGCGTCGAAGTTGAGGATAAAAGTTCCGAAAAAGTGAACGGTCATGTCGTGTTTAAGGATGTGTCATTTTGCTATGATGACGGGGACGATGTATTGCAAAACATTTCATTTGAAGCGAAACAAGGGGAAACCGTAGCATTAGTCGGCCATACGGGCTCCGGCAAAAGCTCGGTCATGAACGTTCTTTTCCGCTTCTACGACATTCAAAAAGGCGATGTGACAATTGACGGAACAAGCATATACCATATGTCCCGGCAGGAAATCAGGCAGCACATGGGCATTGTGCTCCAAGATCCTTACTTGTTTTCAGGGACGATTGCTTCCAATGTCAGCCTTGAAAATGAAGACATCTCAAGAGAGCAGATTGAAGCGGCACTGAAGCATGTAGGGGCTGATAAGCTTTTTGCCCAACTCCCTAAAGGCTTTGATGAGCCGGTCATTGAAAAAGGGAGCACGCTTTCGTCAGGGGAAAGACAGCTGATTTCATTTGCACGGGCGCTTGCTTATGATCCGGCCATCCTCATTTTAGATGAGGCGACGGCAAATATCGATACCGAAACAGAAGCGATGATCCAAAAGGCGCTTGATGTTGTCAAAAAAGGGCGCACAACCTTTATCATCGCTCACCGGCTGTCGACCATCAGGAACGCAGATCAAATCCTTGTGCTTGATAAAGGGCGAATCATAGAACGGGGTCATCATGAAGAGCTGATGAAACAAAAAGGGCAGTATTATCAAATGTATGAGCTCCAGAAAGGACGCGGAACGCTTATAGGGTAAGCTGGCTTTTAAAACGATTAATAAGCTAACCCCACTCTTTTTCTGATATATAGATCAGACTCAAGCTGTGCAAAAAGAAAGTGAGCGGTATCACCTGTTGATATCGCTTTTCCGCCAAGCGGCAAAAAGTCCCGTTCAACCCGATACTTTTCAACGGCCGGACCTTCTGGGAGATAGGTAGGGCAAATGATTGTCCAATCCAGACTTGAGTCCCGGAGCCATTCATATACCTGGGCGTGTTCTTTTGCCGCCCGCGCCGAGCGCCGTTTTGATTCATTTGATTCAAAACGGTATAGTGTCGGATCTTGTCTTGCATTTAAAATTCCGGCGGTTCCGATGGTGATCAGCCGTTTTTTGTTCTGTTCATTCATGGTGTTGATTATATTTTCGACGGAGACGGACAACGTATCGTCTCCGTCCGTATTTAAACAGCTGACAACTATGTCCGCCTCTTCAATCAAAGCTCTCGTGTCATGCTGGTTTCTTGCGTTTCCCGTAAGCGTCTGGCAGCGGTTTTTCAGAAGGTCCGCACGTTCCCCGCGGACGAGGGCATACACGGAATGTCTGCCGTCTTTTTCTAGAAAATTGACAAAGGCCTGTCCGACACGGCCTGTGCCTCCCAAAAGTGCAATCTTCATCATCAATTCCTCCCATCTGATCTATCATACGTCAGATCGCCCGGAAGAAAAAGCCCTCGGAAAGCGGAAGAACGGATGAAAAGGGCGGACATTGACGACATATTCGTGCAAGAGAGAAATTCCGACAAATTGAAACAGTTCCCAATTAATGCTTGCCACAAGCTGCATGCCGATTCCTCCTTTCTACAGCATATGAAAAAAGGAGAAGCCGGGTGCGGGATTTTACCTATGCAAAAAGAAGGTGCAATTGAATGCACCTTCTCAGCCATTTTTATGAAGTTATATTAATTTTAGTGTTGACCGCCCATAGAAGCTTGAGCTTGAGAAACTAAACGTTTTGTGATTTCTCCTCCGACAGAACCGTTTGCACGAGAAGTGGTGTCAGCGCCAAGGTTTACACCGAACTCAGAAGCGATTTCGAATTTCATTTGTTCGATCGCCTGAGCAGCGCCAGGTACAACAAGTTGGTTTGAAGAATTTTGGTTAGCCATTTGTATCCAAACTCCTTTTTAAAATAGTATGGTTGGGCTGGCTGGATTTGCACCAGCTGACGGTTTTCACCGCTGCCGTCTTTGGCTAAGCCCAATGTGAATTGTTACTACGTATTATGGAGAGATGGTTCACATTACATGCATACAGCTCAATGGTAAATGTTGAAAGTGCAATTTTTTGCGAGGGCGGGCATGCTAAGGAAAAAGTCAGGAGGATGGAGAGATGTGTCCTGTTTGCAATGGCATTCTTGTCGAGGCAAGAATGTGTCCGAAGTGCGGCGGTGAGATGGCAGACGCCGGGAGAACGACCGATTTTTACGGCCCGTACAGTCCGTATATGGAATTTGATTCTTTTCTGCAGACGCAAACAACATGTATTCACTTATACACTTGTCAAGACTGCACTTATGAAGAAACCGTTGAAATTGCAATGACCGAAGCATAGCGGGGCATCTGCTTCGGTCATTGCATCATTGGAGCTGCCGGGTCATCCTTCAGAGCGGATGCGGAGCTCTGTTTCTTTATCAAAAAAGTGTGCTTTATTCATGTCAAATGCAAGAGCGAGTGAATGGCCTGCCTGTGCATCTGTCCGAGAATCGACTCTTGCGATGAACGGATGTCCGCCCGCTTGGGAGTAGAGCATTGTTTCAGCGCCCATTAGCTCTGCCACTTCAATTTTGGCATCGATTTTTGACTCCTTTGAGGCTTCGATAAAGACAGGCTCATCATGAATGTCTTCAGGTCTGATTCCCATTATGATCTCTTTTCCGACATAGCCTTTGCCGCGCAGAATCTTCATTTTTCCCTCTGGAACGAGGACGGAAACATCACCGAATGTAAAGGTTTTTTCCTTGAGGGTGCCCGTGAAAAAGTTCATTGCCGGAGAGCCGATAAAACCGCCGACAAATACGTTTTCCGGATTTTCATACACTTCCTTCGGCGCGCCGACCTGCTGGATGAGGCCGTCTTTCATGACGACAAGCCTTGTTGCCATCGTCATCGCCTCTGTCTGGTCATGCGTAACATAGATCGTCGTCGTTTGCAGGCGCTGATGGAGCTTTGTGATTTCAGCGCGCATTTGAACGCGCAGCTTGGCGTCAAGGTTTGACAAAGGTTCATCCATCAGGAATACTTTCGCATCGCGGACGATGGCGCGTCCTAATGCGACACGCTGGCGCTGTCCGCCGGAAAGCGCTTTTGGCTTTCTGTCCAAATACTCTTCAAGTCCTAAAATTTTGGCTGCTTCATGCACCCTTCGTTTAATCTCATCTTTTGGAAACTTCCTCAGCTTTAATCCGAATGCCATGTTGTCGTAGACGTTCATATGCGGATAGAGGGCATAGTTTTGGAACACCATCGCGATATCGCGGTCCTTCGGGGCAACATCATTCATCCGTTTTCCATCGATGCTGAATTCGCCGTCTGTAATTTCTTCAAGACCTGCAATCATTCTGAGCGTTGTCGATTTTCCGCATCCTGAAGGCCCGACAAAGACGATAAACTCCTTATCCTCAATATGAAGATTAAAATCATCTACAGCGGTCACTTTGTTGTCATATACTTTATAAATCTGATCAAGCACCAGCTCTGCCATTTTTTATCCCCCTTTATTTATGTAAACGCTTAACTTGTTTTTATCTTATAAAACTGAATAGGCGGTGTAAATGGACATGATGCACAATTTGCTTTCGTGCAGGTTGCTATAAAAGCTTGAGAAAATGCAAAATAAAATAAACGGCGGCTGCTTCTTCAAACTGTCTGATATCGATTGCGGTCCGTTCAATAAATTTGTCGATTCTGTATTGCAGACTGTTTCGGTGGATAAATAATCGTTTTGCTGTAAGAGAAGCGTTCAAGTTGCACCTCATATACGTCCGGATCGTTAAGGATGTCTCCTGATCTGACAGCGCATCTCTTATGGCATCCGATAATAGGGAGGCTTTGATTTTATCCGGTGCTGCCAATAAAAATGACGGGAGGCACTGGCAAAATGAGGTGACTTTTCCGCGCTCGCTGTTCACCAGGATATGCTGAAACATTTGTTTTTCAAAACGGATTTTTTCTTGAAGCGAAGCATTGACTAGATGAAGCTGGCCGCTGAAAAACACTGGGGTTGACAGAAAATCGCTTGTCAGCGCGTCGGAAAGTTGCTCCAATTCCTTTTTCGGGAGATATGGAGAAGGATTTTCGTGAATGATGAGCGCTTCATGCTGATCGTACCAAACAATAATCGGGTGTTCGAAAAAGCCGCTGACCGCTTCTTTGATGGCCTGTCTTTCTTCAAGTGAATGTTTCATTTTGAAAAAATGTCCTTGGACAAGCTGGATGTTTTCCGGGTTTTCCAGCGGGGCATTTGCAAAAAAATATTGATGCCATTCTTTCTCACGGGGGGTCAGCTGAGACGGCTGCGATTCTGAAAAAGGCTGAAACAACGCCAACAGCAGCTGTTTTTCCCGTTCTGTGACCGCTTCTTTCAAAACGCCGAACGTTTCGCCTTCGTCCGTTTGAAACCAGAGCGCTTCATGCTTTTGAGCTGAGCCGGAAGCCATCATCTTTTCACCGTATAGCGTCTTTAATTTCTCCAGCATCCTGAAAACGTCCTTTTCTTTTACTCGTAAATATGGAAGAGCATTAACTCATGAATTTTGCTTTTAAGGGAAGGTTCGTCATCATGCGGCGGATAAACGCTGCCCCATTCAATCTCCCCTGACCTATGATAAATTCCTTCATAATGTGTTCCTTTATGGTAAAACGAAATTTTCCAGCCAGGCAGTTTTTCTTTTTTAAACAACGGCTTCCATTGAAAGTGAGAAATCATAAAGTGCCACGCTCCTTAATTGATTTCTAATGGTCAGCCTCGAACACAAGCCGACTATAAACGTTGATTTGTTATCATTGTATCTCATTCACAGGAAAGATCATAGGCTCTTTTCATGACTAAAAAAATACCGTGAAGAATTGATTCTTCACGGTTGAATTTATTGCCACATGTTCTCGGGAAAAAGGATCGATTGTTCAGTCAAGTATGAAGCGTATTCGAAATTCCTTTTTTTCGTCAAGCGGCTGACAGATGTTAAGCGGGGGTGGGCGAAAATGCCTCTGCCCGGGCGCGAGTTGGCTTCAAACATCCAAACTTTTCCCGAGTGGTCCATTCCGAGATCAAGGCCCATTTCCCCGATAAAACCGTCCATTTTCTCATCGAGAACCTGGCTGATGAGCACTGCTGTTTTTGTCAGTTTTTGCAGGATGATCAGTCTCTCCATGGGATCATCATAGATTTCTGCAAGCGTTTTGACGGCGCCTCCGCTCGAAAGATGTGTTGTGACCCCGTCCTTTTCCGCTATTTTGGCGGCGACCGCTGTAACAGTCCATTTCCCTTTTCCGTTTTTGTTTGTATGCACTCTGAAATCAGCGGGATGATCGCCGACTTTGATCCGTTCAATTCCCTCCTGTGCAATATAGGGAGTTTCTTTATGGCGCTTCTGTAAATCATTTAAAAAAGCATCTGCTGATGGATATGGCTTTCCGCCTTTGGCATGCTTTGCCTGCAGGCTGTTTTCTTCAGATGCGGAGAGCTGAAAAATCCCGTTTCCCAAGCTGCCATTGGCGGGTTTGACATAGACGATGACATACCGGCTGATCATCTCGTCAAGTTTCTCTGCACTCGGCTGGAATACCGAATATGGAAGCAGATCTTTCGTTCTTTCGTCTTGCTGCATGGACTGGTATATGTCCCATTTATTAAAGAAGCCCGGATTGAACCATGGAATTCGGTATTCGTTCATCAGCCGCGCCTTTGTTTCCTGCAATTCGGCCGAATCTTCCGCCTGTCGGTTTGGCAGTCTGTCATAAACCACATTGGGCAGTGGAACGGTGATGTCTTCCCAGCCGTTTTCCTTGAAAATGAGTCCCTGGACGGTTCCTTCTTCCCACTGAATCTGGTGGGCTCCGAACAGGTAGCAATAGCCGCCTGCAGGAAGATCCATCGTCAGAAGCTTTGAAAAAAACAAAGAGCGCCCTCTGACAGGCTCCAGCTCCGACTTTGTGAAGCCGGCGGTGAAAATGCCGATTAAAGGCCCGATATAGACGGTATTGTCGCGGAAAAGCAAGGATGCTTTGCCGCGGTAAGGAATCCGCAGGTTTTTGTACAGGTTCTCAGAAAGCAAAACCGTTCGCTGCAAATGGCTGTCAAAGGAGATATGGCATCTTTCTACGCTCGTTCCGAAAGCGGCATACAATAGACCGTCCTGCTTTAAAGAAGCGGGGAGAAGCAATGTATTTTCGCTGTTTGGGTGAACCCCGACTGTAAACGGTTTACCGGTCATCCTTTCTCAGCTCCTTTCTTGTCCGGCGATGCTGCCAAAGAGGAGCAATATTCCAAAGGGCCTTGATGCAAAAGCTTGCTGTTTTCAGGAGAATACTGTAAAAAGGCTTTTTTTCCAGGTTTTGAATTGACATCAAGAAGCCAGACTTTTCCGTCTTTCGTCAAACAGATATCAAGACCGAGCTCAAATAAAGGTCCATGCGCGAATTCAAGCGCTCTGGGGACGGCTTGCGATATCGTCTCTAAGTCATCGAGAAGAACGGCCTGGCGCTTCTTCGGAACGGATAAAAGCCAGCTGTCAAAGCTTACAGACTCCGAGCTGCCAGCCAAGTTTGCGAGCAGTCCGTGCTGGTAGCTTCTTCTCACTGTTCTTCCGGCCGTAGCCCATTCCCCCGCTCCATTTTTCTGCAAAAGCAGCCGGATGTCGCACGGATAACCGTCTTTGTCTTGAATGTCGAGGAACGATTGCAAAAGATAACGGTGCTGAAGAACTTTTTTGCACCATGTTTCAAAAGAGGCCTGCTTGGAAAAAGATTTGAGCTGTTTATGCTTTCCGACTTGATAAGAGGCTTTGACCGTTTTACCCGTCATTTCGAGATGAATCATGCCGCGTCCTCCTGAGCCGTATGCAGGCTTCAATATACACTTTTTTTCTTTTGTAAGGCGGCGCAGAACATCTTGGGCGCTGCCTGCGAGAGATGTTGCAGGCAGGTAAGACTTGAGAATCGGATCAGCCCTTAAAGCTTTGTAAACCGTCCATTTATCAGGGAGTCCGAGTCCGAGGAACTTCGTTTTTGGGTACTTTTTGAGCCAGTCAACGATCGGCTTTGCTTTCTTTGATTGCTGATCTTTGCCGTAAAAGCAGCGGTCGTAGATCAGCTCTGGAATTTCCCGTTCCACTTCATTCCATTGTCCTGATTTCGAATGATAGGTGAGCGCTTTAACAAGCGTGGAGCCGGGAGAAATATCTAAAGGTGTGAACCGGATAAACCGGATTCCGTAATCCGAAGCCATTTTCGCTAATTCCTCGGCATAGGTTTTTTCGTGTTCATGGGACAGCGACATAAATCCAAGCGTCAGCATGCATATTCCTCCTTGTTAAAAAACGCTTAGCCGGCCAAAAAAGGACGCGGCTAACTCTGTTAAGCCATGGGGGGCAATCTTCATATACATGAACTTCTGTTAAATGATACGCCTGAAACTGCGGAAATAGGCATTTATAAATTGGAAATTTATTAAAAATGTCTTTCGCCCTAAATAAAAGCCACTTGACCAATTTTATTGTTCAAACGCCTGTCCCATGTTATTTTTGTTCCGCAATCGGTCCATTTAATGGAATAAGACGTTCAAATAAACACTGGATAATATCATGATGGAGATTGTGAAGGAATGTACTTCAACTAAAGGATAGATTAGTGAAGGAAGACATATTTTGATATGATGGTTTGGATGTAAAAAATATTTGACACCTAAACCATCTTTTTTTATACTTTGTATGTAAAAACTTTTTAACACCTATCTTATTGTGAAGGTGGAAATCTAATGAAAAATCAAATCAAGGAGTATCGAGAGAAAAAAAACATCTCGCAAGGAAAATTAGCAGACTTATGCAATGTGAGCAGACAGACGATTAATGCCATTGAAAACAATAAATATGACCCAAGTTTACAATTAGCATTTGATATTGCAAAAAATTTAGAAGTTAGGGTTGATATCTTGTTTTTAAATGAAAAGGAGGGAGAAGGGTGAGCACTCGAAAAATTGGTTCAGTAATATCTGGTATAGCTGCTCTGATTGTGGTAGGCTTTACAATTTATAAGATTATTGTTGGAAAAGATGTTGGATTTAACGAAGTTATGAGTATGGGTGCTTTGTTGATGATCTTTTTTTCTGCCAACACTTGGGGAACAAAGGAAGAGCAAGATGGAATATTGCAGGAGGAAGAGCTTGGACAAAGGATTACAGAGAAAAGTTCGAAAGTGAGTTATTTTCTTCTGACATTTTTTATTTTTGGAGCAGTAGTTGCTGACCAATTTATAAACGAGACAATCAATATCTTTCTATTGCTGTTATTAGGGCTATCAATGATAACTTTACCTTTTATTGAGTTTTTAGTTGCAAAAAAATATCAGTAATATGTATAACTTTTTTCACTACCATGAAAATAAACTTCTGTAAGTAAAAGAAGAAGGCAATCCTAAAGAAGACGCAGCTTATTCGTTTTTTAAATAGAGGCGAGCGCAAGGTGCTTTGGGTTCCTATCCTCAGGTAACGATAGGCATAGAACGAAAACAGGCGGGTCCCATCTGCGGACGGCCGTGTGCAGTCTATGCAGCAACGACATCAGGTGAATGGAAGGCAGTTGAAAAAGAAATGTATGTGTTTGGAATTTTTGTCATCATGATTGCAATTGGCGCACTGATTGGAGCTGTGACGAATCATTTTGCAATTAAAATGCTTTTTCGCCCATATAAGGCGCATTACATATTCGGGAAGCGGGTGCCGTTTACTCCCGGTTTGATTCCGAAAAGACGCGATGAATTGGCGAGACAGATGGGACAGATGGTCGTCAACCATCTGCTGACAACGGAAGGAATCAAAAAAAGGCTGGCATCAGATGGAGTCAAAACAGAGGCGCTCCAATTGGGGGAACGGCTGCTGGCGCATTTCAGCAAATCACCGTCTACCCTTGAAGAAACACTGGAGAAAATCGGGATTGCAAACCCCGCTCAACAAGCGGATCAATTTGTCAACAAATGGACAGATGAAAAGCTGTCTGCACTTTTATCAACTTATGAAAATGAACCGCTGAAAGAGCTTATTCCTATAGAAGCGCAGGAAAAGCTGAAAGAAAAAATCCCGATGGTATCCGGTTATATTTTAAAGCGGGCTGTCAGCTATTTTGAGAGTGATGAAGGGAAAAACCGCCTTGGACATATGATTGACGATTTTTTGAAAGAACGCGGTATGCTCGGGAGCATGGTGCAGATGTTTTTAGGAAACAGCAGTCTGATAGACCGGGTTCAGCCTGAGATCATCAAGTTTTTAAAAAATGGCGAAACCGCCCGGCTGCTGACAGATCTGCTTGAAAACGAATGGGACAAGCTGAAGGAGTTTACGTTTAAAGAAGCTGATGAAAAATGGAACCTTAAAACCCTGATCATGAATGTAAAAGAAAAGCTGATGATCCGATTCTCGCTGGAGCCTTTTTTCGCAAGATCGACCGGCTCTTACGTCTCCATGATTGAACAGAATATAAAAGAGCGCCTGCCGGAGATTTTCGACCGGCTTCTCGAAGAGGCGGGCCGCCGCCTTGACGATATACTGAAACGGCTCCAGCTTGAAGATATCGTCAAGGAACAGGTGGACAACTTCCCGGTCGAGCGGTTGGAAGAAATGGTGCTGTCCATATCAAAGCGGGAGTTTAAAATGATTACGTATCTAGGCGGGCTCCTTGGCGGAATCATCGGTGCCGTTCAAGCTCTTTTCGTGATTTTGATCTGATGAATAAACGCCTGTTTTACACGGAATGTTAGTATAACTGTGAAAAATGTTCCATAGTTTGTTATAGTGGAGTGGTGCCATTTCCATAGAAGAGGAAACCTGGCAAGAAAGGAGCGTATAAACATGACGGTTAATTTGCATGATACGGCTTATGAATTGGAGAAAGCCTTGCGTCAAAGTGAAGAATACTCTCGATTGAAAGGCCTTTATGATGAGGTAAATGCCGATGCATCTGCTAAAAAGATGTTTGATAACTTTCGCGATATTCAATTGAAGCTTCAGGAGAAACAGATGAACGGTGAAGACATTTCCCAGGAGGAAGTCGAACAAGCACAGAAATCCGTAGCACTCGTCCAGCAGCATGAAAAAATTTCAAACCTGATGGAAGCAGAGCAGCGGATGAGCGTGCTGATTGCTGAATTAAACAAAATCATCATGAAGCCGCTGGAAGAACTTTACGGAAACCCTGAAAGCTGATCAAAAACCCCTCTTTTCGAGATAAAGAGGGGTTTTTTTAACTAAGTGAATAAATAACTTTCATAATGATTTAAAAAAAGACTTGTCAATTTGTGAATTAATTGCGATAATACTAAATGTAAGTGCTTTCATAGTTTGCCGGGATACGATCATGATCAAAACTGACTAGCGGCAAAATGATAAGGGGTACAGAGAAAATTGCCAGATTGTTTTTATGGAAAGCACAAATTCCGGTCAGATAAAAGGGGTTCACTATATGCAGTGAATTGAATGAAAAGGGGCATTGAATTCGCTGTTTTTCGATATTGAGGGAGAAATCATGATCGTATCCAAAAGATGCGAAGCAAAAAGTCTGTGAAAACAGGCTTTTTTAGTTTGGATAAAAGTGAGGTCTGTTCTAAAGAGGAGGATCGGGACATATTCTCTATAACAGATTCAGTCATCAAAGAAGGGGGACCTCCTAGTGTCAAAACAAATGCTTGCGCTCAATATAGACGGAACGCTGCTTCGGACAAACGGACGGCTTCATCCCGCAACGAAGGAAGCGATAGAATATGCAAAGAAAAAAGGTGTATATGTTACGCTCGTTACAAACAGACATTTTCGATCCGCACAAAAAATTGCGAAATCTTTAAAGCTCGATGCAAAACTGATTACTCACAGCGGAGCCATTGTTGCGGATAAAATTAATGAGCCTTCCTTAGAAAAAAGGATTTCTGAAGAAAAAACGTTTAATCTTGTGCAAATATTGGAGAGCTATGATTGCAATATACGAATTCTGCATGAGAAATATTCAATCGGCAACCGGAAAAAAACAAACTCAAATCTGCTGGGGAAAACGATGATCCACCCGTCTGACCCGATCTTTTATCCAGTGCAGTTCGTTGATTCTTTAAGCGATATGCTGATGGATGAACCGGTCAGTGCCCCGGTCATCGAGGTTTACTGCACAAAAGAGCAGAAAGAAGAAATCAGGCAAACAATCGAAAACGCTTTTCCTTCAGTTGACATCATTGAGGCCGGAGAAAAAATGCTGATTGTCCACAAAGGTGTTTCAAAAGAGTCCGGGTTGACGATGCTTGCCGCAGACCTTGGCTTTAAAATGGAAGACGTTGTCGCGATCGGCCATGATATCGATGATCTGCCGATGATTGAACTTGCAGGAGTGGGCGTCGCAATGGGCAATGCCGCACAGGAAGTGAAACAAAAAGCCGACTGGGTGACGCGATCCAATGATGAGCAGGGCGTCGCCTATATGATCAAAGAATACTTCAGAATGCAGCAAAGCAAAGGCTTTCTCAACAAATTTCATATTAGAAAAGTGTGACCCGGTGAAATCCCTGTTTTCATTTGAAAACAGGGATATTTATTGTGGAAAAGAGGACTTAATATATTTTCAATGCAGCATGAAAAAACTTCCCCGTTTCCCGGATTGATTTTGCCCATTTATTTTTGTACACTAAAGAAAGTTTTGAAACGAAAAAGGTGAGGATATTGCGCATTTATATAGAAGGGCTTCAAGATGAAAGATTCCAGCGGCCGCTTGAGCATATAGCCCATTTATTTTTTGAAGAGAGCGAAGTTGTGTTTGATGAAGAAGAAACCGCAGACCTTGCGATTGTACTCCGCTATGAACGGGATGAGGCGTCAGTCAGTGCATCGGGAGCGATAAAAGATACGGACATCAAAGCGGACTACACGAAATCACTCGAGCCTCAATTAATGGAGAAGGAAGCGTTTAAGCAGGTGAAAAACACCGTTTCCTACGTTTATTTGAGCATGCTTCAGGAGCATACGGGAATCGTTCAGACGTGGGGGATTCTTACCGGAGTCCGCCCGACAAAGCTGCTTCATAAAAAACTGCAAAGCGGCATGTCGAAAGAAGCGGCCCACGCCGAATTGAAACGGGACTACTTAATTCATGAAGAGAAAATCGAACTGATGCAAAACATCATTGACCATCAGCTGAAAGCCGTTCCTGATTTATATGAGCTCGACAGGGAAGTGAGCATTTATATCGGCATTCCTTTCTGCCCGACGAAATGCGCGTATTGCACTTTTCCGGCTTATGCGATCAGAGGACAAGCCGGACGGGTCGGCTCATTTTTGTGGGGGCTTCATTTTGAAATGCAAAAAATCGGTGAATGGCTCAAACAGCATGATGTCAAAATTACGACCGTTTATTTTGGCGGAGGCACACCGACAAGCATTACGGCTGAAGAAATGGATCTGCTGTATGAAGAAATGTACCGTTCCTTTCCCGATGTGAAAAACATCCGCGAAGTCACGGTTGAAGCGGGGCGCCCCGATACGATCACAGAGGAAAAGCTTGCGGTGCTGAAAAAGTGGAACATCGACCGGATCAGCATTAACCCGCAATCTTACGAGAATGAAACCTTGAAGGCGATCGGCCGCCATCATACGGTTGAAGAGACGGTCGAAAAATACCGCCTGTCTCGGAAGCACGGCATGTCAAATATCAATATGGATTTAATCATTGGCCTTCCGGGCGAAGGTGTCAAAGAATTCAGGAACTCCCTTCGCGAAACGGAAAAATTAATGCCGGAGTCTCTGACAGTCCATACGCTGTCATTTAAGCGCGCGTCTGAAATGACAAAGAACAAGCATAAGTACAAAGTGGCGGACCGCGAGGAAATCGTCAAGATGATGGATGATGCGGTGTCATGGACAAAACAGCACGGCTACCAGCCCTACTATTTGTACAGGCAAAAAAACATTCTCGGCAATCTTGAAAACATCGGCTATTCTCTTCCGGGGCAGGAAAGCATCTACAACATTATGATCATGGAAGAAAAACAGACGATTATCGGCATCGGCTGCGGAGCGGCAAGTAAATTTGTCGATCCGAACACAGGGAAAATCACGCATTTCGCCAACCCAAAAGATCCGAAAACATACAATGACAGGTTTGAACACTACACAGAGGAAAAGCTCCGCTACTTGTCTGAGCTTTTTGGCGAGGACGCCAAAAGCGGCTTTCAGGGAGCTTAAGTTTGGCTGCCGGCTTAACCGGCAGCTTTTTCATTGACCAGATCATAGTCTTTAAACGAAGGCTGAACACACGCCTGATATCCCATTTCAGCACCGATCCATCAAGCATAAAAAGGATTTTGGAGGCTCAAAGTGGAATAGTTTAAGCTAATGCTACATGAAAACGTATTCACGGAGGTGCTGGAAGATGGATTATATTAAATGGAAAGACCATGGCGAGATGTTTGAGATTGTGCTGAATCGCCCTGAAGCGTATAATGCCTTGAATGAACAAATGCTTGAAGAGCTGAAAGAAGCTTTAATCCTTGCCGGGGAAACAGAAGCGATGCTGTTACTGATAAAAGGCAGCGGAAAAGGGTTTTCTGCCGGAGGAGACATCAATATGATGATGTCTTCCGCTGATGAAAAGCTCTCAGAGACTGTGATCGATACGATTTCAGAAGTTGTGATGATGATCTACAGCATGCCCAAGATCACGGTCGCGGCTGTCCACGGCGCGGCTGCAGGCCTGGGGATGAGTCTGGCGCTCAGCTGTGACCATGTACTCGCGGAAAAAGGCGCCAAACTGGCGATGAATTTTATCGGCATCGGCCTTGTTCCCGATGGCGGAGGACATTTCTTTTTAGAGAGACGGATCGGTGAAAGGGCGGCAAAAGAACTGATTTGGAGCGGCAAAAAACTGACGGCTGATGAAGCGCAGAGGCTCCAGCTGGTTGATGCTGTATTTAGCGGAGACCTTGACCGCCATACCGGCTCACACCTCGAAAAGCTGCTGCAATCACCGCTTTCCGCCATGATTGAAACGAAAAAAATATATCAAACCTTGAATGCCGTCCGTCTACAAAAAACGCTCGAGCTCGAAAAAACAGCCCAGATCAAAATGAGGCGGACAAATGACCACCAGGAAGGAATCCGCGCATTTTTAGAAAAACGAAAACCCCGGTTTAATCAAAAATTAACGTGATCGGGGTTTGGTAGAGGCGTCTCTGGGATTTTTGTCTTGGGAAAGACGTGCGAAAATGAGTTGTAACAAAATTTAAATTTTTATAAAATAGTTCATAAGACGTAGGTTTGTTCAAGCAGAGGGGGCGGAGAAATTGAAACAAAAGATTCCATCTGAATACGTTGCTGCAAAGCTGAATGACTGGTACAACGCCATTCGGAAAAATCTGGTCGCCGCCAGTGAATCATTAAAAGCCGACATTTTAAATGATTTTCAAGACATGGAAGAAAATCAGGATGTGTTGCTTTATTACTCGCTGCTTGAATTCAGGCATAATCTGATGCTCAGCTATCTGAAACCTGAAAAGACAGAAAATATAGAAAAAAACCTTCGCGATTTAGAGGAAAAAGAAGACCAAATGACAGGTTTATTAAACTATTATTTTTGGTTTTTTAAAGGGATGTACGAATTTAAACAAAAGCAATTCGTCAAGGCGATCGGCTGCTATAAAGTGGCTGAACAAAAAGTGAGTGCACTGGAAGACGAGGTTGAAAAAGCGGAATTTTTTTACAAACTCGCGGAAATTTATTACTACATCAATCAGAGATACCTCTCTATCAACTATGCGACAATGGCGTCTGATATTTTCAACAAATATGAAACATTAAAAGAAAAAAAGATCTTTTGCGATTTTATTATTGCCGGCAATTGGGTCGAATCGATGAAATACAAAGATGCACTGGCGAGTCTGGCCAATGCTTTAGAAGATGCAAAGCAAATCGAGAACAGCCATTTAACGGCATCCGCTCATTTTAATTTAGGGAATTGCTACTTTTATCAAGGATCGTATCGCGAAGCCTCTGATCATATGGACAGCGCACTCTCCATCTTTGAACAGGAATGTTCATCATATGTACCAAAGGTTCTGTATAATTTGATGTATGTCCGTCTCAAGCAGGAAAACCATGGCGATGCTTCTGAATATTATGAAAAAGGGATCAAGAGTGCGGCATCGCTCGGTGATGAAGAACATGCGGCAAAGCTTCATATTTTGCATAGCCTGTATTTAGACGGTGGAGACCGGGAAGCCGTGGAAAGCGGATTTCATTATTTGGAGTCAAAACATTTGTATGCAACCGTAGAAGAACTGGCATTAGACGCGGCTCAATATTATAATCAAATTGAGCGGCTGAAAGATTCCATTTTTTATTATGAAAAGGGTGCTCAGGCAAGACGAAAAATTCAAAGGGGAGATGCATTATGAAAGCTAAGCTGTTGTTCGTCGTGTTGTCATTGGCTGCGGTGGTTGCGTCTGCGAATCTTTGGTCAGAAAGCGGCAATAGCCCTTCGCTTTATGCTGACAAAATGATTACGACTTCAGATGAGGCAAGGGTCTAAACCGTACATGCAGTTCTTTGAAAATGAGACAGCCCGGACAGCAAACGAGTGGCGCATGTTTATTGCGGCTTCGACGTTTTTAATACTGTGCACGGCGGGATTTTGGTTTTTCGAGCCAGCCATTCATTTAGAAGACATGGTGCTGCACATTTTTGATGCTGTCATCATCTGTGTGCTGATCGCAAACGCTTTTTATTTCCTTCGGAGAAACAAAGGGATCGCATTTGTGTCCATTTTGCTGGGATTGGTCAATCTTGTCATGCTGGCCGCTCTGATCATCCAGTAAATCGGCCGCCTTGCGATTATCAGTTAAAGGACGGGCGGCGAAACATCCATGATTTCCCCGAAGCGCCGCCTCACCCATTTGCAATCTATCTGTGGAAAACGATCATTTTACCAGACGAATGAACTACACGGTGGGTATGTTCCGAAAACTGTTTTTCCTTCATTAGATGTTTCCCTTTCTCTTTCGCTTCCTCCTCATTCAGCGCTTCAAAACGTTCATTCAGCAAGGTTTCCCCAGACGGATCAAAAACGGTTACATAATAGCTTTCCATTTATATTCTCCTTTCGCAAAAAAAGATGTATTTGTTTAAAATTATATAAAAATCAAAAAAATCCTTTTTTTCATTGCATGACTAACGTATCATTGTAACTTGGAAGGAGGAGTTTTTTAATGCTTAAAATCGATCACGTGACAAAAAAGTTCGGTTCTTTTACGGCGGTTAACGATCTCACGCTTGATATTCCCGAGAAGCAAATGTTCGGACTGCTCGGTGCAAACGGCGCTGGAAAAACGACAACATTTCGTATGATTCTGGGCCTTTTGAATGCGACAGAGGGTGCGGTGACATGGAAAGGGAAGCCGATTAACTATGGAGTGACTAACAGCATCGGCTATTTGCCGGAAGAACGCGGACTGTACCCGAAGCTGAAAGTAAAGGATCAGCTCGTATACCTCGGCCGCCTCAAAGGCATGACAAAACAGGATGTGCTCAAGGAAATGGACAAATGGCTGGAAGAGTTCCATATTACAGAATATGCGGATAAAAAGGTTGAAGAGCTTTCAAAAGGAAACCAGCAAAAAATTCAATTCATCACGGCTGTTTTGCACAAGCCCGAGCTTTTGATTCTCGATGAGCCGTTCAGCGGGCTCGATCCTGTCAATGTCGATCTTTTAAAAGACGCGGTTGTTTCCTTGAAGAACGCCGGCACTTCAATTGTCTTTTCAAGCCACAGGATGGAGCATGTTGAAGAGCTCTGTGAGCACGTCTGCATTTTGCAGCGCGGAACACCAGTCGTCCAAGGAAAATTAAAAGAAATCAAACGCTCTTTTGGCAAAAAGAATGTCACGATTCATTCAGATGATGATTTAAGTTTCTTAAAAGAAACGGACGGCATCACGAAATGGAGAGAGACCGCGGAAGGCATCAGACTGCAAATCGAGAATGAGGAAATTTCCCAGCAGCTGTTTTCAATACTGCAGGGGCGCGGGTTTATCCGAAAGTTTGAACTTGAAGAGCCTTCTTTGCATGATATTTTCATTGAAAAGGTAGGTGCCCGTTATGAATAAGTTTTGGATTGTGCTTTTTCATACATACATAAGCAAGCTGAAAACGAAATCGTTTATCATCTCGACTGCGATTACGCTTGCACTTGTCATGGTTGTCACAAATTTGGGCTCAATTATTTCTCTGTTTGACAATGAAGAAGGCGAACCGGATAAAATCGCCGTCATTGACGAATCGAATCAGCTGTATGAACCATTTTCCCAGCAGGTGAAGGCGATAGACAAGGATCATGAGCTGGAGCTGAAAAAAGCGGAAAAGTCTGAAAAATATCTCGAAAAAGCTGTAAGAGATGAAGAGCTTGCCGGGATTTTGATCTTAGCCAAGGGTGAAAAAGGCGGGCTGACAGGGACGTATAAAGCGCTTGATATTGCCGATTCAACGGCTGTTTCCACGATTGAACAGGCGCTCTCACAAACGAAAATCGCCGTCGGAACGGCTGAATTAAATGTGCCGCAGGAAAAGCTGAACGAGCTTTTTACACCGGTTAAAGTCAAAAGCGTCGCTTTAAAAGAAGGGGCCAAAACAGAAGAAGAGCTTCAAAAGGCGTCAGTCCTAGTATATATTGTGTTGTTTGTCATTTATATTTCTGTGATCATGTATGCTTCAATGATTGCGACTGAAGTGGCGACTGAAAAATCGTCCCGTGTCATGGAGATTTTAATTTCAAGCGTAGCGCCCGTCCAGCAAATGTTTGCCAAGCTGCTCGGCATCGCTTTATTGGGGCTTACACAGCTCGCTGTTCTGTTTCTCGCAGGCTATCTCTCTCTGCAGTCAAGCCAAGAGAAAGCCGGTGGAGCTGCTGAGCAGATTAAAGGATTTTTGGATTTTTCCGGCGTTCCCGTATCAACGCTTGTCTATGGCGTGATTTTCTTAGCGCTCGGCTATTTCCTTTATGCAACGCTTGCGGCATTTCTCGGCAGCATTGTCAGTCGGATTGAAGATGTCCAGCAGACGATTTCACCGATGATCTTTTTGGTCGTCGCCGGATTTGTGATCGCGATGGTGGGGTTGAATACCCCTGATGCGCCATTTATTACGGTCACTTCATTCATTCCGTTCTTTGCGCCGATGATTATGTTCCTGAGAGTCGGCATGCTTGATATCCCGTTTTGGGAAGCGGCCCTCGGCATCGGCATCACCGCTGCAACCATTATCATTCTCGCCATCATCGGAGCGAGAGTGTATAAAGGCGGCGTTCTTATGTACGGCACTGGAGGCGGACTGAAAAACATCAAACAGGCGCTTCGTCTGTCAAAAGACAAATAAATGAGAAAAAGAGAAAAGCAGCTTGAAAGAAAAGCTGCTTTTTTCAGATAGATCAATAGAACGTGCATTCGCCTGGAAGCCATGATAAAATGAGGGCAGACATGTTTTAGGAAAAGGAGCAGAAGATTGACAAACCTAACCTTCATTCATGCGGCCGACCTCCATCTGGACAGTCCGTTTCACGGCATCAGCCGGCTTCCCGAAAGGATATACCGGCGGATTAAAAACAGTACATTTACAAGCGCCGCGAATGTGTTCCAGATTGCTATCGATGAACAGGCGGATTTCATTTTACTGGCCGGAGACCTTTTCGATGAAGCAAACCGCAGCTTAAAAGCGCAAATGTTTTTGCGAAAACAGTTTTTAAGGCTTCAGGAAAACGGCATCCACGCTTATGTGATTTTCGGAAACCATGATCATTTGGGCGGGGAGTGGACGCCGATTGAATGGTCGGACAATGTTCATATGTTCTCCTCGGAAGATGTTGAGGAGAAATCATTTTACAAGGACGGCCGGCTTCAAGCGAGCATCTATGGATACAGCTATCCTGAACGGTCGGTATTTGAGAACAAGGCTTCCGAAATGAAAAGAACGACGGACGCCCCTCTCCATATCGGCATGATTCACGGGACCCTTTCAGGTGAAAGCGGCCATGATCCGTACTGCCCTTTTTCCCTGCAAGATGTAAAAAACGGTGAAATGGATTATTGGGCGCTCGGCCATATTCATAAAAGACAGGTCATTTCAGCCGAACATCCGGCGGTGATTTATTCCGGAAACACACAATCCCGCCATATGAAAGAAACCGGCGAGAAAGGCTGCTATCTCGTCAAAGCCCGTGAAGGCGAACTGTCTTTTGAATTTAAAGCCGCCTCAGATGTCCTTTGGGAAACGATTGACATCGACGTATCGGAAACACGGCATTTAACTGACTTAATCAATCGCATCGAAGACGTTTTTCAATCTTTCAGAAACAAAGGGAAGCCCGTTTTCATCAAAGCCGTACTGACTGGAGAAGCGCCTCATTATTTGGCTGACGGAGCGTCGGTCATGACAGAAGAGCTGCTTGACACCTTTCACGAGGAAGAGCAGGAAAAAGAAGCATTCATCTGGCTTGCCGCTGTCGAAGATCGTACTGAAAGCGGTATGACGGGAATAGAAAATGATGCGTTCTTTCAGGAGCTGACCCGTGAAATCAATGAGTTTCAAGAATTCGGCCTGATTCTTGACGATTTAAAGCGGCACCCCGTCTTCAGAAGGTACGGAGAGCGGTTTAGTGAAGAGGATTTGCACGACATTCGCCTTCAGGCGGAAAAGGTCCTGCTTCATGAGCTGAAGACAATCAGAAGATAAGGGAGGATACGGGGTGAATATTCACGCTATACATATATACGGATACGGAAAGTTTGTGAACCAGACATTTCGCCTGTCACCTGCTGCCAACCTTCACTTAATCTATGGGCTGAATGAAGCCGGGAAAACGACGCTCATGTCATTTATAGAAAGCATGCTGTTCGGTTTTCCGAAAACAAAAAGGTATGAACCGAAGACAGGCGGCATTTACGGAGGAATGCTCGAAGCCCGGCATCCTGAATTGGGCAATATCCGCATCGAACGGATCGCGGGAAAACCTGAACGGGTAAACGTTTTTTTAGAAGACGGAAGCACCCGGTCAGAGGACTTTTTAAAACAGCTGTTGTCTAACATCGACAGGCGGCTGTACAAGGCGATTTACTCGTTTGATGTATTCGGGCTTCAGGAAATTCACAAATTTAACCGTGATCAAATCGGCCGGTTTTTGCTTTTCTCCAGTCTATTCGGATCAGATGCCATTTCGAAGATGGATGCCGGCCTGACGAAAAGGCAGGAAGAGCTGTTTAAACCGAACGGGCGAAAGCCAGAGCTCAACCAGGAGCTAGAACAATTAAAAAGGCTTTCAGAAGAGCTGAAAAAGGCTAAAGCGCGTGAAGGCGATTATCATCATATACTGAGCGGAAAAAAAGCGGTTGAGTTGTCCATGAAGGAGAACGAACAGCTGCTCAAAGACCTCGGCCATTACATCTCGCAGATTGAACGGGCGATCGAGATTCATCCGCTGAAGGAGGAAGAACGGCAGCTGGCCGCACAGCTTGATGCAGAAGGCGGCGCCTTGGAAAATGCCTTCCCTGAGGCAGGGCTTTTTGAACTTGAAAAGTACGAATCTCATCTTCATCCGAAAATGGCTCAGCTGAAGGCGCTGGAAGAAAAAAGATGCGATTTGGCAAAGCAGGCGGAAGCTCTTGCACCATCGGAAGGTCATTTGCAGTATGAAGCGCAAATTGAAGAGCTGCTGTCAGAGTATCCGCTTTACCAATCATACATAGAGAAAATCATGACGCTGGCCGATCAGCTGAAACAAACGGATGAAAGGATTCAGGCGGGGATGGCCCGGCTGAAAATTGCAAGCGAAGCGGAGATACTCAAGGCGGACACCACCTACGAATACGAGTGGAGGCTGCAGGAGTCGGTTCAGGCTTTTCTCCGATTGCGCGAGCAGAAACGGGAGCTTGATGAACGCTTTGAACAGGCGAGGACTGATCTTGAAGAAGCGGAACAAGCTTATGCCGACGTTGCAAACGAGGTGTTGCCGGACGACATTCGCAAACAAAAAGAGGAGGCGCTGAGCCGAATGGCAGCCGCCGGCGGACAATCGGTAAAACGGGAAGAGCTGCTCGGCCAGCTGTCAGTTCTGAAGCGTGAACAAAAAGTGCGGGCGAAAAAAAGGAAAGCTTTAGCTGCCGGGGCGCTTTTAGCAGCTATTGCCGGAAGTCTGGGGGCGCTGTTTTTGCAAGAGTGGCTTCCAGCTGTTTTTATCGTCCCTGTTTCGCTCCTGTTGCTGCTCTTTGCTTTGAAGAAGCCGGAGCCGTCTTCTGTTGCGGTATTCATTCAAAAACAGCTTGAAGACGCAGAACGCAGCGCCGAAGAAAGCGGATCTGAACTGAATACCTTAAGAGAAGAACTGTGGCGAGATGATCAAAACAGACAGCTCTTCATCGCAAAACAGGCTGAGCTCCGGCAGAAGGAAGCGGACTACGAAAGGGCGATTCGGAAATTCGAAGAATGGGAAAAGGACATGTATCCTTATCAGGAACAGACAGACCGCTATTTAAAAGAGCTGAACGTGTCAATTGACCCGTCTTTTTTATCTGACGCTTATGCCTTGATCAAAGATCTTAAAACGGAAATAACAAAAATGAGGGAAATGAAAGATGAGCGAAGCCGCCTCCAATCAAAAAGGACATCATTTGAAGAGCGCTCAAGCCAGCTTGCCTCACTCCTTCACCATCCTGAAGGAAGCGTACAGGAGCTGATGTTCAAGCTGAAAAGCGGGCTTGAATCAGAAAAAGAAAAACTTCGGAAGAAACAGGAAGCGGATTTGTCCCTTAAGCACACAGAAGAACAAATAAAAGAATTGGCGAGAGAAGCGGAGTATTTTAAATCGCAAATCGCGGCCTTGTATAAAAAGGCCGGAGCAGACGGCCGAGATACGTTTATCGAGCTGGCAAAGCGCGATCAAATCAGAAAGGAATTGAAAACAAGGCTAGGCCGGATCAAAGCAGAACTCGGCAAAAAAGATGAGAAGGCCATCATGCTCGCAGCGAACCATGCTCTTGTCGATCTTGAAGAGAAGCTGGCCGAGGCCAAAGAAAAAAAAGACCGGACAGACAAGCTTTTGAAAGAGGAGAGGGAAAAAGCTGCGGTGCTTTTGGCTGAACAGCACAGGCTGGAGGAATCCGGCACGGTATCCGAGCTTGTCCACAAGGTGGAAATGCAAAAAGAGCAAGTCGCTCTGCTTGCCAAAAAGTGGGCTTCTGTTAAGCTGGTCAGGCAGGCGGTTAAAAACAGGATAGAAGATCATAAGAAGGTTCGGCTTCCGAAGCTTTTACAAACGGCCGAATCTCTATTAAAGCCGTTAACAGGCGGACGTTATGAAAAAATTTATTTTTCTGAAACAGATGACTCCATCATGGTGTTGAGAAGAGACGGCGCTGTTTTTCATGCTCATGAGCTGTCCCAGGCGACCTGTGAACAGCTTTATTTAGCGATACGCTTTGCGCTTGCTCTGTCCCACCAAAAGGGGATCAAGCTGCCTTTTCAGCTTGATGACAGCTTTGTTCACTTTGATCATGAAAGGTTCAAACAAGTGCTGGACATTTTAAAACAGCTTTCAGGCGAAGATCAGCAAATATTATATTTTACCTGTCATGAACATGTGAGGAAGGCTTTTTGCGAGGAAGAGGTGATACAGCTTTCACCACTCTTGAAGGAGATGGAAAAATAAGGTTAAACTAGGTCTGTGCTATAATGATTTTATGTATGAAAACGGAGGGAGCTTTATAATGGCAAAAGGTATATTGTTGCATGAAGTTGGCGAGCAGGTGGATATGTATTTGCTCATCAAATCGTCAACAAAAGGGATCGCAAGCAACGGAAAACCGTTTTTAACACTGATGCTGCAGGATCAGTCAGGAGATATTGAAGCAAAGCTTTGGGACGCTAAACAGCATGATGAAACGACCTATGGACCGCAGACGATCGTCAAAGTGGTCGGGGACATTCATCATTACCGCGGACGGAACCAGCTGAAGCTGAGGAATATCAGACCTGCGGGCGAACATGAAAATGTTCAAATCGACGATTTTTTGGAGACCGCTCCGATCCCGAAGAATGAAATGATGGAAATGGTCACCCAATATATTTTTGAAATGAAAAATCCGAATATACAGCGAATCACGAGACACCTCGTCAAAAAATACGGGAATGAATTCATCGACTTTCCGGCCGCGACGAAAAATCATCATGAGTTCGTATCAGGACTGGCTTACCACGTTGTCTCCATGCTGCAGCTGGCCAAATCGGTCGCAGATTTGTATCTGGCGCTTGATCGTGATCTTTTGTATGCCGGTGTCATCCTGCACGATCTTGGTAAGGTCAAAGAGCTTTCCGGCCCGGTGTCAACCACTTATACCGTTGAAGGGAATCTACTCGGCCATATTTCGATCATGGTGACGGAGATCTCAAAAGCCGCTGAAGAGCTTCAAATCGACTCCGAAGAAGTGCTTATTCTTCAGCATTTGATTTTAAGCCATCACGGCAAGCCTGAATGGGGGAGCCCGAAGCCGCCGATGGTCAAAGAGGCGGAAGTCCTTCATTATATCGACAATCTTGACGCGAAAATCAATATGATGGACAGAGCGCTCGAACGGGTCAAGCCAGGGGAGTACACTGAGCGCGTGTTTGCTTTGGATAACCGTTCCTTCTACAAGCCTGTTTTTCATAAATAAACGTCATAACTTGTCTCCCTTTTGCATAATGTCTGATATACAGCTTTTTGAAAAAGGGGGAAAAGCCGTGCTGCTGTTTCCGTGGTGGGTCTACCTTTGTATTGTCGGTATCATATTCAGCGCCTATAAGCTGATGACGACGGCAAAGGAAGAAGAAAAGATCGATCAGGCTTTTATAGAAAAAGAAGGCCGCATTTATATCGAGCGGATGGAAAAGGAAAAAGAAAGGCGAATGAAACGTTCTGTCGATGAAAAAGACGAACAGTGTGAGAATTCAGCGGAAAACAACCATTCTATTGCATAAAAAAAGCTGTCCGGCCCCGTAAAAGGGGAGGACAGCTTTTTTGCTGAAATCAGCTGCTGCTTGTCTGTGACTGAGACTGTTCAACCTGTTTTTTCAGGTCTTTGTCTTTTACTTTTAAATCAGCGTCTTTCACAAGCTTGTCAATAACAGACTGGAGCTCAGTTTGATTATTTTGTTTTTGTTCTTTGACTTGCTTTTTCAAGTCTTTTTTCATGTCTTCGTATTTGCCGCGTTCTTCGGTTTTCTTAATGATGTGGTATCCGTAGTCAGTTTTAACCGGATCGCTGACTTCACCTGTTTTTAAAGCGAAAGCGGCTTTGCTGAACGCTTCATCCATTTCGCCTTCTTTGGCAAACCAGCCGAGATCTCCGCCTTTTTCAGCGGTGCCGTCAGTTGAATACTCTTTTGCAAGGTCTTCAAATTTTTCGCCTTTTTTCAGTTTTTTCTCAACTTCCTCCGCGGTTTTCTTTTCTTTTACAAGAATATGGCTTGCGCGGATTTTGCCTTTTAAGCTGTCATAATATTCTTTTACGTCATCATCGGTTACTTTTATGTTATCCTTTGCGGCTTTTTTCATCAGGAGCTCATATTTAATCTGATCCTTGACGTAGCCTTCGCCTTTCTGGTCGATGAGCGCATCAAGCTGGTCTCCCGCTGTTTTTTTGTACTCGTTCAGCTTTTTGTCGATTTCTTTGTCGGAGACGTCGTATTTATCATCGAGCACTTTTTGTTGAACAAGCATGTTCAGCGCGTCCGTTCCGGCATTTTCTTTTAGAACATTATAAAGCTCTTCTTTTGTTACATTTCCAGCTTTAGTTTCAGCAACAACTTCAGAATCTCCCCCGCTGCACGCGCTGAGAGCCAAAACGCTTGTCGCCGTAATCGCCGCAATTGCAATCTTCTTCATAAATGCTAACACTCCTAATCGTTACAGTTTAAACTTCCTTTGAATTGTATCATATCATATTCTGACATGCTGTAAAAAGATTTTCAACAGAGGGGCATCCGTCTAGTCAAATTTCTTTCCCGGTCATACAAATATAGTGATCAAGAAAAGGAGGTCAATAACATGAGCGGAGGATACTCAAGCGGTTTTGCTTTATTGGTCGTGTTATTTATTTTGTTAATCATCGTTGGTGCAGCTTATCTGTACTAAAACCTAGAAAATAGGGAAAGAACCGCTTTTTTCAGGCGGTTCTTTTCTTTTGTGTGAAGAGCCTAATCGTTTCATGACATTCGTGCATACACTAATGTAACGACTGGGACAGAGGAGGTGTCAATATGGGCGACGGTTACGCAGGAGGTTTTGCTGGCGGCTTTGCACTGCTGGTGGTTCTGTTCATTTTATTAATTATTATTGGTGCTTCTTGGATATGCTAATAAACAAAAGGATAGCTGCCGTATCATAACCGGCAGCTATCCTTTTTCTTTACACCGTGAAGGAAATTTCAATAAATGATGAGATCAATAAAATCAAGATCAGCACGTTGATCATTCTGAATACCTTATCCTGCCGTTCTTCAGGAATCTCTCTGACAAGGCATAAAGAGTTTGTAAGCTTGTTTATGTTGAACACAGTAAAGACCGCGAACAAGATGAAATAAAAAAGGATAATAGGAGATCCCCCTCTCTCTGTTTATACTCCATACTACATTACCAAATATTTATTAAAAAAGATAGAAAATAGACTGAAAAAAAGGGATTTTCCAAGTGTCAGTCTCCCTTTATTTTTGAATTAAAATATCGAAATCATCGGCTTCTTGATCTACAAAGCAATTCTTCGGCGCTTTGACCAATTTCCAGGCAAACAAAAAGTCCGGCAGACAATAACCAAAATGGATGCTGGAAATGATGCAGAAATAGTGGGCAAAGCTTGGCATCACGGCCCCCGCATAGAAAAAAACGGGTGTAATGATGAGGAATGGGCATAGAAGAGAAACAAGCATCGTATTTTTCGGTATTTCTCTCCATGTTCTCATTTTCAGCCAAAATATCTTTTTTTCTATTCTTTTCTTACTGATTATCGGTAAAATGTGAAGGATTTTATGTGCGATAATCGCCGCCAATAAAAGCCCGGCAAACAAAAGAGCATGGTCGCCTCTCTGAACGGTTTGCGGATGGATAAGCTGCATAGCCAAATATTCGGGAATAAAAAATAAAATCATTAAACTGATGGCAGTAAGCCCAATGCGCATGCCTCCATAATCTCTAATCAGATTGATGGTTTTCCAGCAACTCATACGTAACATCCTTCCGTTTCAAAAAAATGATATATGAAATCCTCAGAATAATTTACTCCTCTGCATGAGAAAAATCAATGCTTTTTCGAAAAAAATTTCGTTATTTTACAAAGAATTTAGAGGACCCTAAAAGGAACGGAAATCTTTACGTTGAACTTTCATCAAAAGGCAATTTCGGCTAAAATAAGGGAAAGGGAGAGAGAAGACAAATATGAATTCATTTGAACATCGTCTTGAGCGGTTGGAATATTATATGAAGCTGCTGCTGAACACAGCGGATATGGATCAATATCCATATTATAAAATGCTGATTGAACAGGGCTTATCAGAGGAAGAAGCAAAGGAAACGGAAAAGCTGTGCGAGGAACTCGCGATGGAGCTGGAAGCACAAAAAGCGCAAGGATATGTGATGTTCGACCATCTCCTTACGCTTTTTGCCGGACAGTTAAATGAAAAACTTGAAGTGCACGAAACGATTTTCGCCCTTCACAGACAAGGTCTTTACAAACCGCTGATGAGCGAGTTTATCAGCATCATCAAACAATACGATCTGGCTTAGTTTTTAATAGGCTCAAGCGGTTTGGCCATCTCTATCAATTCCCCGGATTCCTTCGCTTCTTCTTTTTTCTTCATTTTGCCCTCTTCACTGATAAATTCATTTTCAATATTAGAAAACGATTTTTCGAAAATTTCCATGAAATCATCGCCGTAAATATGGCGGATGATAGACATCATTTCAACGATTTCAGGGAATTTCCCATAAAGCTGATGAAGGGGCTGAGCGCCTTTTAGGACAGCGTTCCGGGACGGGTCATAAGACTCGAGGATTTCAAGGAAAACTTCTTCGCCTTTTCGCGTCAGCTGAATATACGTATTGCGTTTGTCGTTTAATTTTTTGGAGAACTCAAGATATCCTCTTTCCTCAAGCTTTTTTGAAAAATTAAACGCTGTGGAAACATGCATGACGCCGAACTTGGCAATTTCAGAAATTGAAGCTCCGTTCAGCTGGTAGGCAATCCACAAAATATGATGCTCGTTAATGTTGAGATCATAAGGCTTAATCCATTGCTGCCAATCCTTTTCTATCGATTTCCAAAGCGCCTTGCTGAGCTGTGCCATTCGTTGACTGAATAAAAGGGCTTCTTTCACTGTATAGGGCTCTTCCGCTCGATTCATTCACTTCACCTGCTTCTCTTTATCTTATAATTTCTATTATGCCAATAAAATAAAGATTAATAAAGATGTAAATTTACGAAATTTTTAAAAAATCCATCATTTCGGTGTGAAACCAGCATTTTGATTAAAAAAAGAGCGTGAAAATGTCCATTCACACCCCTTTTTAAAGGTTCATTTTTTTCGCTGAGTATATTAGTTTTGTAAGGTTTTCTCCAGTTGTTTGATCTTTTCTTCAATATCAGCGATTTCTTTTTTTAGGTCCTGCTGCTGCGGCTTGATTTCTTCGCGCCACTCCTGGATGGATGTCTGCAGTTCGCTGCCGACGTCTTTAATGATTTCAGCGCCTTCTCTGGCGGTTTTGACAACTTGCTCTTTTAAAGCAAGCCCGTCGCTTTTCAATCTTTTGACAGTATCTTCAAATGTTCCGCAGTTGGCTTTGAGTTGTCCTCTCAATTTCTTTCCTGAAGTCGGTGCGGAAAGCAAACCTGCAATTCCGCCGATAACTCCTCCTACAATCAGTCCAGCTGCTAAAGATCGGCCTTTTGACATGTACATCACCCCGTTTATATTTTTGAAAGGTCAGGCATTCAGGCTAAAGCGCCAGCCTTTTCATGATTTAAAAGTGTGAAGCTTGTCTTGTCTGAATTCCCTCAAAGCAGAAACTTCTGCATAGCTTGCTTTATTTTAGCATACTTTTTTAAAAAGGAGGGAGAGGGTTGTCTGTCATCATCATCGTTTTGCTCATTTTATGCGCTGTTTTCACCGCCGGCTCCTTTTACTATTTAAGACTTCTCGGATATTCTACATCTTATCCGCCGAAACGCGTCCTTAAACAAAAAGCGCTTTTTTGTACGGGAAGCGCAGGACTAGTGCTCTTGCTCCTGTTTTTTATTCAGCTTCTTATATAAAATATCGGGTGGATTCCTCTTTTTTTGACCATCGAAACGAAAAAAACCTCTTCAAAAAAGGAATAGACCTTTCTTAAAGAGGTTTTGGTTATTTGACTTGTTCGATCAGTCTTGAGCGTTTCATGATTGACTGCACGATCGGAAAGATCACGACCATGGCGATCGTGTTGATCAGTGTCGCCGGTAAAACGACAACAGTGAACAGTGCAATAAATCCCTGGTTTCCAGGCAGTCCCACTATGAAAAGTGCCGCTGTAAGGAAGATGGTTCCAGAAAGGATCGTTCCTGCAGCAGTTAATCCGGAAGCCGCAAATGTTTTGCTGCCAAGCTTTTTCACAGCAAGGAAAGCGGCGAAGAACATCAAAGCTGTTATCGGTTTATCAATGATGTTTGGCAGCTGTCCTCCCGGAAATGCAGTCGTTAAAGCGGAAATAATGCCAGTCACAATTCCGATGACAAGCACATTCTGCACTCTAGGGAACAAAATGATTCCCATAAACATCATAATCAGCATCATATCCGGCTTCATTCCGTAGAAAAAAGGCGGAATGACGGCGTGCAGTGCTGCTCCAATGGCGACAAACAGGGCCATTGCCACTAATTCTTTTGTTTTCATCTCTATTCTCTCCTCATCTCAGGCTCTTTTTATGCTTTCCAATAATATGCTCGCCATTTATTGCGAAAGCTTTCTAGTAGTATATCAAACTTTTGAATGAATGGGGAAGCCCTTTTCGGCAGCTTCCATCATAAGGATAAAAAATTAGTTTTCTTCCCGGAATCTTTTCATAAAGGCCGCCAATTTCTCGCAGTCTTCAACAGATACGGCATTGTAGATCGATGCACGGCAGCCGCCGACTGAACGGTGTCCGCCAAGGCCTGACATTTTTTCTTCCTTCGCCTTCGCGATGAATGATTTGGTCAGTTCATCATTTTTAAGCGTAAAGGTGACATTCATGTTTGAACGGCTGTCTGTTCTCGCATGGCCGCGGTAAAATCCGCCGCTTTCATCAATCGCCTTGTATAAAATCTCCGCCTTTTCGCTGTTGCGTTTTTCGGTTGCAGCGAGACCGCCTTTTTCTTTCAGCCACTCAAGCACAAGTGACAGCATATAAATCGCAAAAGTCGGAGGGGTGTTGTAGAGCGAATTCGCTTTTGCGTGTGTTGAGTACTTTAAGATTTTCGGCACTTGTTCGTTTTCTTTTTCGAGCCATTCTTTCTTCATGATGACGACGGTGACGCCTGAAGGTCCCAGGTTTTTTTGGGCTCCGGCATAGATGATGTCAAACTGGGACACATCGATTTTTCTGCTCAAAATGTCGCTCGACATATCAACCGCTACCGGGATCGGAGAGTCGGGAAACTGCTGCCACTGTGTTCCGAATATTGTGTTGTTGGATGTCAGATGAAGGTACGCTCCGTCTGCCGGGATCTCCGTGACTTCCGGGATATAGCTGTAAGTATCGGTTTCACTTGACGCGATGACCGATGTGTTTCCAAACAGCTTTGCTTCTGCGAGCGCTTTTTCAGACCATGACCCGGTCATGACGAAGTGCGCCGTTTTTTCGCTGGAGAGAAAGTTCATCGGAATCATTGAAAACTGTAGGCTTGCTCCGCCTTGGAGAAACAAAATCTCATAATCGTCAGGTATCTCCATCAGTTCCTTTAAAAGAGCTTTCGCTTTTTGATGAACGGCATCATACTCTTTGCTGCGGTGGGAGAGCTCCATTACAGACATCCCTGCACCGTTGAAATCAATAAACTCGTCTTTCGCCTTTTGTAACACTTCTAAAGGCAATGCCGCAGGTCCTGCATTAAAGTTCGTTGTACGTATCATCACAATCGCTCCCTGTTCATGTATAAAAATATAAAACAATCCTATCATAAAAGGTTCCCGTTATACATAAAAAATTTGAATTGTGTGAAATATAGAGCAATACAGATTCTAGGCCCATCAAGAGGGATCAACATATGTGAAGGTTTTATGACAAGCGGGAAGAAGAAAGGGGACTTAAAACGAAAAAGGGGCATCGCTTCGAACAATGCCCCCTTGAAAAGCTTTTGTTTATGAAGACTGAGTCAAACGGCTGTTGATGGAAGAGGCGATTGACTGCAAATCTTCGGGTGAATAATCGTCAGCATGTGTTTTCCAGACGGCGCCGAATCCGTCTCCCTTCCCGTAGCGGGGAATAATGTGCATGTGATAATGAAAGACGGACTGTCCCGCTTTTTCGCCATTGTTGTTCAGCAGGTTTAAACCGATCGGTTCGTACTCATCTTTGATGGCTTGGGCGATTTTTGGAACTGCTTCGAAAAATTCCCTTGAAACATCAGGAGTCATTTCATATATGTTGGTTTTGTGGACTTTGGGAATGACAAGGGTGTGTCCTTTCGTTACTTGGCTAATATCGAGAAAAGCCATGACGTGTTCATTTTCAAATACCTTTGCACAAGGAATTTCTCCATTAATGATTTTGCAAAAAATACAATCGCTCATACTTTTCCTCCTTTTTCCATTAGGAAAGGTTATGTATAAGCATCATATTACCACAATTTTCACAGAAACACGAAAACAGGATGAACGGCTCCCGCGTTCACCCTGCCTGAAGAAGGTTCGCTGTTTTCATTAAGAAACGTTTCTTGCCTTTTGCAAGCACCCCATTTTTCCTGAAAATGAAGACTTGGAACGCCTATACATTTCCTGCGACAAACACCTCATTTGATCGTCACATCTTTTTCAAACGACATATTGTCATATGAATCGGATGCTTTCTCAATTCAGTGGATGAAAGAAATTTCTAAGCTTTGACATGTTTCATACTCAAGACTCTTGCCGGATTATTGTCTTTGACAAACACCTCATTCGCCAGAGTTGATCAGCTCTCCTTCTTCACAACTTAGACTGTCCCGAACTGTTTTCGATTATTCGTTTTTCTTTTTAGATAGCCGGAGGGAAAACGTTTCAAATACCTCCTTGTTTTTGGTACTATTAAGAAAAATGCAGGAAAGGAACGAACGTATGTCACTACTGACCGTTAAAGATCTGACTGGAGGATATACAAGAAACCCGGTGCTGCGCGATGTTTCATTTACGATTGAACGGGAGCAGATCGTCGGATTGATCGGCTTGAACGGAGCCGGGAAAAGTACGACGATTCGCCATATTATCGGACTGATGGAGCCGCACAAAGGATCTGTTGAGCTGAACGGCAAGACGTTCATGGAAGATCCGGAAAGCTACCGTTCCCAATTCACGTTTATCCCGGAAACACCGATTTTATATGAGGAACTCACGCTGAAGGAGCATTTGGAATTGACCGCGATGGCCTATGGTTTATCGAAAGATACGTTTGAAAAAAGGCTGCCTCCGCTGTTAAAGGAGTTTAGGATGGAGAAGCGCCTCAAGTGGTTCCCGGCTCATTTTTCAAAAGGAATGAAGCAGAAGGTCATGATTATGTGCGCTTTTTTGGTGGAGCCTGACCTCTACATTATTGACGAGCCTTTTCTCGGCCTTGATCCGCTGGCGATCAACGCTTTGCTTGAACGGATGAATGAAGCGAAGAAAAACGGGGCGGCCGTTTTGATGTCAACGCATATTTTAGCAACCGCAGAGCGGTATTGTGATGCATTTATTATTCTACATAATGGCGAAGTGCGTGCAAAAGGGACGCTTGAAGAGCTCAGAGAACAGTTTTCGATGAAAGAGGCGACCCTTGATGATCTGTATCTTGAACTGACGAAGGAAGAGAGCTATGAATAGCATTCAAGGGATCTGGAAGACAAGAATCGAGGAGTATATAAAAGAAACAAGATCCTATTTGAAATATATGCTGAATGATCATCTCGTCATCGTCATGATTTTTTTCCTGGCAGGGGCTGCGAGCTGGTACAGCAAATGGCTGAAAGAGATGCCGGAAGGATTTCCGGCCTACTGGCTGATGGCCGTCCTGTTTTCGTTTATTTTGACGGGCTCCTATGTCAGAACGTTGATCAAAGAAGCCGATCTTGTGTTTTTATTGCCTCTTGAAGCAAAAATGAAGCCTTATCTTAAGCAGGCCTTCCGGTTCAGTTTGATCACGCAGCTGTTTCCGCTGATTGCTGTGATGCTCGCTTTAACGCCGCTGTATTTCGAGGTGAGCGGCAAGACATTATCGGCTTATTTGATGTTATTCATTCAGCTGCTTGTATTAAAAGTCTGGAATATGGCGATGCAATGGAGGATGACATTTTTCGGCGAAAAAAACATGCGGATCATGGATCAGGTTGTCCGCCTTTTTCTCAATACGATCGTCATCTACTTTGTTTTGCAGGCGTCCTATGGCTTTGCCATCGCGGTTTATGCGATCATGGCCGCTCTGCTCGTGTATTTTACAGTGGTTGATAAGAAAAAGTCTTTTAAATGGGAACTGCATATCGAAGATGAAATCAAGAGAAAACAGCGGTTCTACAGGCTTGCTAACTTATTTACGGATGTCCCTCATCTGAGGAAACAGGCGAAAAGAAGAGCATATCTTGACTGGATGCTCAGCCCCATCCCGTATGATCAGCGCCGGACATTTGCGTACATGTATGGCAGGGCATTCATCAGATCAAACGATTATTTCGGGATCGTCATCAGACTGACCGTGATTTTCGCACTCATCATTGTTTATTTTTCGACTATTGAGTGGGTGTCTGCACTGCTGATCGTCTTTACCGTATTTATTACCGGCATTCAGCTGACACCGCTGTTTGATCATTTTTCCCACTTGTCTTTGCAGGAGCTCTATCCCGTCAGACAGGAAGAAAGACGAAAGAGTTTCTTCCGGCTCCTCCACATCGTTTTGAGCATTCAGGCGCTCCTTTTAGCCGCCGCTGCCGGCGTCAAGATGCACTGGACCGGGGCGCTTTTCGGTTTGGCCGGTTCTGCGCTTTTGATATTTGTCGTGATGAAGCCTTATTTCAGCAGCAGACTGAAGAAAAATGCGCGCAGATAAATGAATCCTTTTCTTTTGCCATCAGTATGAATAAAGAAGAGGTGAAAGGCACATGAATGAAAACCAGCTGTATTTAGATGAAGCCTGCCGCTGGAAAATAAAGTTTCTGCGAAAGCCATCAATGGCCGAGCGGATGTCAAAAGGCGTCCAGGCAAAGATTAATGCACGCATTCCCGACAAAGTGCACAAGGCCGTCACAGAAAGCATTAAAAAGATGGTCGAAGCGACACTGCTCGGTTCAAATTTGACGACTCTCCAAAAGGAGACGGGGTCGCTTTCGTTAAGGGAAAAAGACCAATTGGCGCAAAAGACGATTGCCCAATATCAAAAGGCTGCCGCTGTGGAAGGAGTCGGAACAGGTGCTGGCGGGGTTGTTCTCGGATTGGCGGATTTTCCGCTGCTGCTCGGCATTAAAATGAAATGCCTGTTTGAATTGGCATCCATTTACGGCTATGATGTCAAGGAGAAGGAAGAGCGAATGTTTCTCTTGTATATTTTTCAGCTTGCATTTTCTGGTGAAGCGCATCGAAAAGAGATTTTCCGCATCATTGAAAATTGGGAAGCTGAAAAATGCGACATTGATTGGCAGGCATTTCAGCAGGAATACCGGGATTATCTTGATCTCGTTAAATTGTTTCAGCTTGTTCCTGGCTTCGGGGCAATTATCGGAGGCACGGCCAATTATAAGCTGCTGGGCCATCTAGGGGAAACGGCGAGACATGTCTTTCATTTGAGATACATTAAAGAGACAGCCGGATTTTGATCATCCGGCTGTCTTTTGTTCTTCAAAAATGATGAAAACCGGTCATTTTTTCAACTGAGATGCTAAATATCCGCTGATGCGGCAGACATTTTTCCCTGTTGTTGATAAGTGATTGCGGCATTGACCATCACCTTGGCGGAAATCAGCATCGCTTTTTCATTGATATCAAATTTCGGATGGTGGTGCGGATAGATATTTTCGGGATTTTCAGGGCTTGCACCTGTAAAGAAAAAGGTGCCTTTGACATGCTGGAGGTAATAGGCAAAATCTTCTCCGCCCATTTGCAATTCGCTTTCCGTTACCTTTTGGACGCCTTCCGTCTTTCTGGCGATCTCGGAGAGAAAGGCTGTTTCTTGGGGATGATTGCAGACGGCCGGATAGCCCCTTTCATATAAATAGTCAAAAGAGGCGTCATGCATGCTGCAAATGCCCTTCACAACTTCTTCAATCTCTTTTTCAATAAGGGTGCGGATATCCTCGCTGAAGGATCGTGCCGTTCCAATTAAAACGGCTTTATCGGCAATCACATTAAAAGAGTTTTCCGCGAGAAAAGAGCCTGTTGAGATGACGGCCGGCTGTGTGGGATCAAGCCTGCGGCTGACAATGTTTTGAAGGGCGGTAACAATCTGTGAACCGATCAGGACGGCATCCTTTGTTTTATGGGGCTGTGCGCCATGGCCGCCTTTACCGTTAATCGTAATCGTAAAACGGTCAGAGGCTGCCATCATCGGGCCTGTTCGGTATTGAACGGTTCCAAGCGGCTCTGTGGCCCACAAGTGGGTGCCAAAAATGACGTCGACTCCATCGAGACAGCCGTCTTCAATCATCGGTTTGGCTCCGCCCGGCGAATATTCTTCAGCATGCTGATGGATCATCACAATCTTTCCCTTTAAACCGTCCGCATGCTGGTTCAAAATTTTTGCGAGAACGAGCAGTGCCGCGGTGTGGCCGTCATGGCCGCACGCATGCATGACTCCGGGAACTGTAGACCTGTAAGGCGCTTCTTTTTCATCCTGAATGGGCAGAGCATCGAAGTCGGCTCTTAGCGCAATGACAGGACCCGGCTGCCCGCCTTCAATGTAAGCAAGGACACCGCCCCCTCCGACATTTGTGCGAATCGGAATCCCAAGCGCTTTATAATAAGAAGCGATAAACGCGGCTGTTTTCTTTTCCTGAAAAGAGAGCTCTGGATGCTGATGGAAATGGCGCCTCAATTTGACCATTTCATCGTAGTGCCTGTCGAGCTGCTGATCGATCGTTTGCTTTAATGCGGCTGCGCTCAAAAATATTCCTCCTTTTAGGAATGGTGAGTTTTTATAATTTTATGACAGTTTAAGCCGCTGTTCAACCTTGCTGCCAAGTTTTATAAAAGAAATATCGCAGCAATTGTCGTGACGGTCAGCCCGACAGCGACAGGGATAAAATTTTTTCTTGCCAGTTCAAACGGATCGACTTGACAAATGGCAGCCACAGGGATGATTGCCCAAGGAACAAGCGTCCCTCCGCCGACCCAGATTGCAGAAATTTGGCCGAGGGCTGTCAGAACAGCAGGATTGCCGTCAATCGCCGCGGCAAACATGCTGGCAGCAGAACCGGCGAGAGAGATGCCGGAAAATCCTGAACCGTCAAGTCCTGTTACTGCACCGGCAAATGTCAGCGCAATAGCTGAGATTTCCGGAGACAGGGGAACGGAATGGGCAAAAGACAAGCCGAGATCATGAACGATCCTGTTGGAAAACCCTGGAATATCGGCTGTTATCACTTTCTCAAAACCTGCGTCGCCAAGGTAGAAAAAAGCGGCAATCGGAATGACGGGAGCAAACACTTTAAAACCGAATTGAAATCCATGAATGAAATAATCGGTGATTTTCTCAAGGCATCGATGCTTGTAGACGATAAAATGGATAAGCATGAGCACGAAAACAGCAGTTCCGCCGACAAGCGCAGTCGCTTCATCCCCCTGCAGGCCCATCATAAACATCAAGACAATATCGCTTATGAAAATGACCGGTACAATGAATGCAAGCCATGTTCTCGCTGCCGGACCAAGAAGCCATTCCGGTTCGTCTTTCTGCAGGCCGCCGCTTTCAATACGTGTATAAGAAGCGGAACGCTCCTTTTTCAACATGAAAAAAGCTGTCAGTGTAGTCGCAAATCCCATGATCAGAACGAGCGGAATACTGGCGGCCATCACTTCTGTGACCGGAACCCCGGCGGCATCTCCGGTCAACTTCGGCGCTGCCTGAATGATGAAATCGCCTGACAGGGCAAAACCATGGCCGAACAGGTTCATCGCCGCCGCTGTGGCCATCGGTGAAAGACCGGCTTTAAGAGCGGCGGGCAGAAGCACGGCTCCAACGAGAGCAACAGCCGGAGATGGCCAAAAAAAGGATGAGATGATAAACATTAACGCTCCGGTGATCCAATAGGCCAGCACAGGCCCTTTTATCCACTTGGCAATGGGTGTGATCATCGTTTCATTAATGCCCGTTTTTGTTAAAAGCTCACTCATTGAAACGATAAAGCAAATGATGAAAATGGTCGGGAGGAGTTCGCGGGCGGCGTAAATTAAACTGTTAAATACGCCGATGACAGAGGCGCTTACGGAATGGGTCGCCAATAAGGAAATGAAAAAAACCCCTGCAAGCGATATAAATGTTGTATCGAGACGAAGAAGCATAAACATGAGAATCGCCACAATAAAGCCCAAATACAAAAAATGAACGGATGTTAGTTCGAAATCCAATGCTCATTCCCCCGTTATCCTGAACCTTATACAGCTTATTCTTGGGCTGCAAGATTGTGAAAGAGGGTCATTTCCTCGGAAATAAAAAAACTGCCGATCAGGCAGTTATTCGACAGAATGGTATGATGAAATATAGGAGGGCCTTGAAAAGATTGTTCCGCCTTTGTTGATTCCTGCTGAAGATTGCTGTTTTTTGTGAGCTTCGTTGAAGGATTTTGAGTTTTTCCAATCCTGAAAGGCCTGTTCGGTCTCCCACAGTGATAAGACGATATATGTGTCGCTGTCTTGCGGTCTGAGTACTCGCAGCGCTTTAAAGCCGGGCTGATTTTCAATTTTTCCGGCCCGGTTTTTAAAACGGGTTTCAAACAGAGGCCTGCCTTCAGGTGTTACAGGGATATTGTTGAGGACGAGAAAGCCGGGCTGTTTCAATTCTCCGGACTGATCGATGACGTCGTAGCGGTGAGGAGCCTGAAAAACGCTCTCTCCGTCCGTTTCGTGAAAAAGAAGCGCAGATTCGTAGCTTTTCATAAACAGCATGTTTTCAAGACCGTTTTTTTCAGCAATCTTTTTTAAAAAATCGACTGTTCCGTGTGTCATATAAAAATTCATTTTACCCACCCCTTTTTTGATAGTATAACAAAAGGTTGATTTAAAATTCTATCGAGGAAATGAATAAATGCGCAAACATAATTTGAAGAAAAAATTCCCATACTAGCTATAGAAAGGAATGAGGTGAATATATGAGAAAGAGATTTTTCATTCCAATCATCATAACAGCGGCCATTTTCCTTTTATCTTTAATTGGTTATATAACGATTTTATTTCTGGGGGACTATGTGATTGATGAAAAGAAACTGATTTTCCATGCGTCTTCAAAGATCGTCGACCAAAATGGAGAAGAAGTCGCAAGCCTCTATACTGAAAACAGAAGCCCGGTGTCAATCGGTGAAGTGCCGGACGAAGTAAAACATGCGTTTATTGCAGTTGAGGACAAACGCTTTTATGAGCATCACGGCATCGATTTCAAATCGGTGAGCCGTGCGATTTACAAAGATATATTAGCCGGAGGCAAAGTCGAAGGGGGAAGCACGATTACCCAGCAGCTTGCTAAAAATACCTTTTTGACCAATGACAAAACATTTTTAAGGAAAACAAAAGAAGTCATTATTGCTATTAATTTAGAGCGTGACTACAGCAAGGACAAGCTGCTTGAAATGTACTTAAACCAGCTTTATTTCGGACACGGTGTATACGGGATTCAGGCTGCCGCAAATTATTACTTTAATAAAGATGCAAAAGATTTAAATGTAAGCGAAGGCGCGGTACTTGCTTCGATTCCCAAGGCGCCGTCTACTTATTCACCCATTCTCAACCCGGAAAAAAGCAGAGAGCGGCGCAACGTCGTACTCAGTATGATGAATGAGCAAGGATACATCAGTTCAAGAGAAACGGTCAGGGCACAAGGAAGCACTTTGGGCCTTCATGTAAAAGAAAAGTCAAAAAATCCTTGGATTGACAGCTATATTGACCTTGTGATAAAAGAGGCGGAAGATCGTTATTCCATTTCAAGCGAACAGCTTCTGCAAGGCGGATATACCATCAGTGTTCCCCTTGATGTCTCGATTCAAAAAGCCGCCTATACACTGATGAAAGAGGACGCCTACTTTCCAGGAACTGATCAAAAAGCCGAAGGCAGCGCCGTTTTTATCGACAATAAGACAGGAGGTGTAGTCGCGGCTCTTGGAGGAAGGGATTATCTTCCAAAAAGCTATAACAGAGCGACTGCTGCGCGCCAGCCGGGATCAACTTTCAAACCGCTTGCCGTCTACGGACCCGCCCTTGAGGAAAAGCTTTTTAAGCCTTACTCCCTGCTTGAAGATAAACAGCTCTCATATGGCGGCTATGCTCCTAAAAATTATGACGGGCAATATGAAGGAAAGGTATCGATGGTCGATGCGTTGACTGACAGCAAAAATGCGCCTGCCGTATGGACGCTGAATGAAATCGGTATTGAAACCGCGAAGCCTTATGTAAGCCGTTTGGGCATGAACATACCTGATGAAGGCCTTGCTTTAGCACTCGGCGGCCTCGAAGAAGGAGTGTCGCCGCTTCAACTTGCCGGTGCGTATCGGACGTTTGCAAACTCAGGAAAATATGATAAGCCATACTTTATTAGAAAAATCACGGATGAAAGCGGGAATGTATTATACCGCCATGAAGATAAACCAGAGAAGGTATTTAGTAAACAGACCGCTTGGAATATGACACGCATGCTTCAAGAGGTTGTCAAAAGCGGTACTGGAAAAGCCGGTGAGTTTTCCGGAGAGATAGCCGGAAAAACAGGCTCCACTACGTTTACCGGAAAAGAGGGCGGTACAAAGGACGCATGGTTTGCCGGGTATACTCCCGGAGTGACAGGAGCGGTCTGGATGGGCTACGATAAAACAGATGAAGCCCACTATTTAAAAGGCGGAAGCTCTTATCCGACGAGGCTGTTTAAAGACATTTTAAAGCGCTCCAAACAAAAAACGGATACATTCAAAAAGCCGGAAGGCGTAAAGGATCTGGACAGGCCGATCCACCTTGAAGACTTGGAAAGCGCTGAGGCAGACTATTCCTTTACACCTATGGGACTGATTACGGTGTCATTAAAATGGCATGAGCAAGAGGATAAAAGAGCCGAATACCGAATATATGAAAAGAAAAACGGAAAAGAGGCACTGATAAAAACTGTTACAGGAAAAGGGAGCTATGAGATTCCGTATGCAAATATCTTTTCCGACGTTTCATACAGAATTGTTCCATACAATCCGCAGACAAAAACAGAGGGGAAAGGGACCGATTTTATCAAGCCGAAAATATTCCCTTCGGGTCATTAGAAACTCGAAATTCATCAATTTTTTGAACAATAAGTCTCATGAGTATACCGCACATCAAAAAAACGGTATATTTGAAGGAGTAATTTTGCGAACGTATGGTTGCAGCTTGAAAGGTGGAAATCAGAGTGAAAAACGACAAGGCTTTTAATGACACATTTTTAAAAGCGTGCCGCGGAGAAAAGACCGATCATGTACCTGTATGGTACATGAGGCAGGCCGGCAGATCGCAGCCTGAATACCGGGCGCTTAAAGAAAAATACGGGCTATTTGACATTACGCATCAGCCTGAACTGTGCGCTTATGTGACAAGACTGCCTGTTGAACAGTACGGGGTGGATGCGGCGATTCTTTATAAGGACATTATGACACCGCTTCCAGGAATTGGCGTCGATGTCGAGATTAAAAACGGAATCGGCCCGGTTATCGATCATCCGATTGCGTCGGCATCAGATGTTGAAAAGCTTGGTGAACTTGAGCCGGAAAAACATATTCCATATGTGCTGGAGACGATTAAGCTATTGACCGAGGAGCAGCTGAACGTTCCGCTGATCGGTTTTACCGGAGCCCCGTTCACATTGGCAAGCTATATGATAGAGGGCGGCCCGTCTAAAAACTACAATAAAACAAAAGCGTTTATGTACAGCCAGCCTGAAGTATGGTTCAAGCTGATGAAAAAACTGGGCGGCATGGCGGCTGTTTATGTGAAAGCCCAAATCCGCGCGGGCGCAAAAGCCATTCAAGTGTTTGATTCATGGGTCGGAGCATTGGACGCCAATGATTACCGCCGCTACATCAAACCGACAATGGACGTTCTCTTTGAAGAGCTCAAAACTGAAGGTGTACCGCTGATTATGTTCGGTGTGGGCGCGAGCCATCTTGCCCGCGACTGGCATGACCTTTCACTCGACGTCGTCGGCCTTGACTGGCGGATGAGCATACAGGAAGCAAGGGATGAAGGACTGACCAAAACCCTTCAGGGAAATCTGGATCCGTCGATACTGCTTGCGCCATGGGACATCATCGAGGCTAGAACAAAAGACATTTTGGATCAAGGAATGCTGACAGACCGGTTTATTTTTAACCTCGGTCACGGCATCTTCCCTGAGGTCAGCCCTGATACACTGAAAAAATTGACGGCATTTGTTCATGAGTATTCCGCCTCAAAAAAATCGAGCCTGATCCCATGAGCATTTCAGTTGGTCTTTACAGTTTAAACTGTCAAAATACGAATAGATAAAGATCTTTAAAGAGGTGTTCATGTTGGGTAAAAAGAAAATGGGGCTTCTTGTCATGGCGTACGGAACGCCATATAAGGAAGAAGATATCGAGCGTTATTATACGCACATCAGGAGAGGCAGAAAGCCTGAGCCGGACATGCTTCAGGATTTGCAAGACCGCTATAAGGCGATCGGGGGAATTTCTCCGCTCGCAAAAATTACCGAGGAGCAGACGGAGCAGCTTGAAAAGCGCTTAAATGAGGTTCAGGATGACGTGATCTTTAAAGCTTATATCGGTCTCAAGCATATTGAACCTTTTATTGAAGACGCCGTTCAGGACATGCATAAAGACGGTATAACAGAAGCCGTCAGCATCGTACTTGCGCCCCACTTCTCCACGTTCAGCGTGCAGTCATACAATAAACGGGCGAAAGAGGAAGCTGAAAAGCTGGGCGGCTTAAACATCACATCGATTAACAGCTGGTATGATGAGCCTAAATTCATCACATATTGGGCGGACAAGATCAGAGATACGTATGCCCAAATGCCGTCTGAGGAAAGGGATAACGCCGTCTTGATCGTATCGGCACACAGCCTTCCAGAGAAGATCGTTGAAATGGGAGACCCTTATCCAGATCAGCTCAAAGAATCAGCCAGATTGATTGCTGAAAAAGCGGGTGTTAAGAATTACGCTATAGGCTGGCAAAGCGAAGGCAACACACCTGACCCATGGCTTGGGCCTGACGTTCAGGATTTGACGCGGGACTTATCCGAGCAAAAAGGATACAGCGCTTTTGTTTATGCTCCTGTCGGTTTTGTAGCCGACCACTTGGAAGTCCTGTACGATAATGACTACGAATGCAAAGTCGTGACAGATGATATCGGAGCAAGCTATTACAGACCGGAAATGCCTAATGCAAAACCGCAGTTTATCGATGCTTTGGCAGACGTTGTGCGAAAAGAATTGGAGAAAGAAGAACAGTAAAGAAGGCGATTTTATGATGAGTGGAGAACGTAGGCAGATTGTAATTATCGGCGGCGGTATTACCGGACTGGCCGCCGCCTTCTACTTGGAGAGAGAAATCAAAAAAAACGGTCTCCCGGCTGAAGTGACGCTTGTTGAGGCGAGTCCGAGATTAGGCGGAAAGATTCAGACCGTCCATAAAGACGGCTATGTGATTGAAAGAGGTCCGGACTCATTTTTGGAACGAAAACAAAGCGCTCCTCAGCTTGTCAAGGACCTGGGGTTGGATCATTTGCTTGTGAACAATGCGACAGGTCAGTCTTATGTGCTCGTAAATGAAACGCTCTATCCGATTCCAGAGGGAGCCGTGATGGGGGTGCCGACAGAAATCAGACCTTTTCTGACGACTGGACTGTTTTCCTTTCAGGGAAAATTGCGGGCTGGGATGGATTTGGTGCTTCCTGCAAGCAAGCCTCAGGAAGATCAGTCACTCGGAGAATTTTTCAGGAGACGAGTCGGAGGGGAAGTGGTAGAGAACCTGATTGAACCGCTTTTGTCAGGCATCTATGCCGGTGATATCGACCGTCTCAGTCTGATGTCGACCTTCCCGCAGTTCTATCAAACAGAGCAGAAGCACAGAAGCTTGATTATCGGAATGAAAAAATCGCGCGGCAATGCAAACAGCAACAAACCGGCAAAAAAGAAAGGCCAGTTTCAAACCTTGAAAACCGGATTGCAGACCATTGTTGAAGAACTGGAAAAACAGCTTGAACTGACGAAGGTTTATAAGGGTACAAAGGTTGTGAGCGTTGAACATGCTGGAAACGGGTACAGCATGAAGCTTGACAATGGGAGCGTGCTCGATGCGGACGCCGCCGTGATCACGGCTCCTCATAAAGTAGTTTCTACGATGTTTCAAGGTGAGGATTGGCTGAACGGCTTGCAGGATATGGTTTCGACATCAGTTGCAAATGTAGCGCTGGGCTTTCCTGAAGAAGCTGTACAGATGGAGCATCAAGGCACAGGCTTCGTCATTTCGAGAAACAGCGACTTTTCCATTACCGCCTGTACATGGACAAATAAAAAATGGCCGAATACAACGCCGAAAGGAAAAGTTTTATTAAGAGCCTATGTCGGAAAAGCCGGGGATGAATCGGTTGTCGAGCAGTCCGACAATGAAATGGTCAAGATCGTACTCGATGATCTAAAACGGATCATGAAAATCGACGGCGAGCCGGAAATGAGCTGTATCACGAGGTGGAATGAAGCGATGCCGCAGTATCATGTCGGCCACAAAAAAAGAATTAACGAAATACGGGAAGGTTTAAAAACATCATATCCCGGGATTTTTGTAACGGGCGCTTCTTTTGAAGGCGTCGGCATCCCGGATTGCATTGATCAAGGCAAACAAGCCGTAAAAGATGTGCTTTCCCACCTATTTGAAAAAGCAGAATAAAAGTAAGCGAAGCTGTCCGAGTGATATCGGCGGCTTTTTTTATTTGCTCTGGTTTTAAGCCTACATAATGAATGGTTGTTTATATAAAGATAAATTGAAATGATTGCTTTTTGCATTCAGATGTGTTAAATTACTTTTTGTACTTATTGACCAAAATGTTCAAATAGTCATTTCTGGGGTGAAAAAACATGAGCAAAGATCGGAAAACACTCATTATCGAAGCGGCAAAAAAATCATTCACACAATTTGGGTACAAAGCGACGACGATGGATCTTGTGGCAAAGCTCGCAAATGTCGGAAAGGGCACGATTTACACATTTTTCAAAAATAAAGAAGAATTGTTCGGCGAAATTTTTTCTTCGCTGCTGATTGAAATGAAACAAACGGCTGATCATGCGATCGACCCGGGGCAGCCTTTTCACGAAAATGCCCATCGCGCAATGATGGCCATTTTGGAGTACAGAAAAAAACATCAGCTGACGATTAAAATCTTTCAAGAGGCAACTGAACTGGGTACCCCAGCTGCCCGGGAAGTGATCGAGAAGCTGGAGCGGATGGTGATTAACTACATTAAGAAAAAAATTAAAGAAGCGATTAAAAATGACGATATTAGACCGTGTGATCCTGAGCTGAATGCATTTGTCATCTTTAAGCTATACATTGCACTCATCTTTGATTGGGAAAAACACCATGATCCATTACAGAAAGAAGATATAGCAGAAATGCTGAAAATGTATATTTTAAAAGGATTGTCCCGCTAGATGATCCTTCCTTTTTTAAAGGGGTGCGGCCACATCAAGAGATCGGCCATTGATTAGGAGGCGTATCAACATGAATGTTTTAAAAAACCAGTGGAGAGAACTGATAACCAATAAAAAACTTCTAATATCCGTCATCGGGGTTCTCTTTATTCCGCTGATTTACAGCAGCATTTTTTTGGCGGCATACTGGGACCCTTACGGAAATGTCGACCAGCTCCCTGTAGCGGTCATCAATTCTGACAAGGGAACGACATATGAAGGAAAAGACCTTCACATAGGCGACGATCTTGTCAAAGAACTAAAAGAGAATAAAAAATTCGACTGGCATTTTACAACGAAAGAAAAAGCGCTGAAAGGTTTACAAAATGAGGAATATTATATGGTTGTCGAAATACCTGAAAACTTTTCAAAGGACGCCAGCACAGTATTAGATGAAAAGCCGAAAAAGCTTGACTTGATCTATCATACAAACGCCGGCCGCAACTATGTCGGCGCTCAGATCAGCGACAAGGCGATTGATCAGCTGCAGCATTCGATCGGCTCAGAAATCAGCGAACAGTACGCTGAAGTGATCTTTGATAACTTCGGAAAGATTGCAAAAGGGCTGGGAGAAGCGAGCGAAGGAGCCGGAAAGCTTGATAAAGGCTTAAAGGATGCAAAAGAAGGCAGTGAAACGCTCAAAAAGAACCTTGAAAAATTAGCGAAAAGCCAATTGACCTTTAACAAAGACGGAATGGAGAAGTTTGGCGAGGCATTCAACACGCTGAATGGAAAAATCCATGATCTGGATTCCGCGCTTGCGCAATTCCAGGAAAAAAGCGGTGAGCTGTACAGTGGTGCACAGCAGCTTCAGCAAGGCATGCCTGCGCTTGTGTCTGGTTTAGAGCAGCTGAATGAGCAAGCTCAGCAAGTAAGCAAAATCGAAGCAGCGATATCAGATGAGAAAATTGAACAGCTGGAAACGGCGCTTTCAAATGCTGAAAAGGCGAAAAAAGAAATCGGCCAAATTTCAAACGACATTACAAAGCTTGAAAACGCCCTTAAAAACCAAAATGCTCAAGTAAAACAAATCATTGAATCTAGCACCATTCTGACAAAAGAACAAAAAGAGGCTCTTTCAAAGCAAATCGATCAGAAGGTGGAAGAGGTAAAACTTCCTGAACTGGACCGGCTGAAAGAGCAGATTCCGGATGTAGGCAAGCTTCCTGATCTGTCGGCCATTAAACAGAAGCTTCAAGAACTTAAAAAGCTTCCTTCCGGAGTGAATCAGCTGTATACCGGATCTGTGAAGATCCAAAACGGACTCGATGCCCTCACAAACGGGCTGGGAGCTTATAACGAAAAATTTGCAGAAGCGAAAAGCGGATCTTCCAAAATTGCTGAAGGCAGCCAGACATTGACCGGGAAGTTCGGCGAGCTTCAAAGTGCTTCCAAGAAGCTCGAAAATGCTTCTTCACAGCTGGCGAAGGGTGCAAAATCCCTTGACGATGGTCTTGGCAAGCTTAAAGGCGGCAGCGGGGAGCTTTCCGATAAGCTTTCTGACGCAGCTGATCAGACGGGCGATATCAAAGCCGGAGAAAAGAACTACAATATGTTCTCTGATCCTGTCGATGTCAAAGGCGACAAGATCGATCCGGTTTCCAATTACGGCACGGGATTAACCCCGTACATTTTATCGCTCGGATTATTTGTCGGTGCGCTCATGATCACTGTCGTGTTCGATGTGAAACAGCCTTCAGGCAAACCTGAATCTGCATTCGGCTGGTTCATCAGCAAATTCAGCGTACTTCTGCCGGTCGGCATTCTTCAAGCGGTAATCGCCTGTACGATCATCCTCTGGGGAATCGGGCTTGAAGTGCAAAGCGTCTGGAGATTCTATGTATTCAGCATAATCATGAGCATAACATGTCTTGCGCTCATTCAGTTTTTGGCGGCCGCGATGGGGAATCCGGGCCGGTTCATCGCCGTTATTCTCCTCGTACTTCAGCTTGGAGGAAGCGGCGGAACATTCCCGCTTGCGCTTGTTCCTCATTTCTTCCAAGTCATACATGCCGCACTGCCGATGACCTACAGCATTGCGGGCTACAGAGCTGTGATATCAAGCGGCGATTACGGATATATGTGGAAGCAGGCCGCTGTGCTCGGCGGTGTTGCTCTCGTCATGATGGCTTTGACGCTGATCTATTTTAAAGTGCTGCTTAGAAAAGGAAAAACTGAGGAGCAGCCTGCTTAAGGGAAAAACATCTTTTCAGCCCGGCTTCGGGTTTGAAAAGATGTTTTTTTATGCCGATAAGTACAGGGATCACACGAGAAGAGCAAAAGACATTCTGTTTATTACGGCTGTCGTGCTGGCCGTTCTGAATCAGATTTTATTTGTGTTTCTGACAGGCTGTCTGCGGGTATGCTGAACTTTCAGCCTTGTATTGGACGAAAAATGCAAAAGACTCGCGTTTTAAAAAACATCAGGACCGCCCGGACTGCATGTTTAACATTTTGTTGATAAACGGCAGGACAGCTGAAGCTGAAAGAGCATGAAACGAAATAGCCAGAACATATAAACAGCCCCGCATATTCAGATTTATTTCAGACAACCTGGCAGCGCGGCAATTAAAGCAGCCTGATGCAAAACAATATGATGAAGGACTACTGCTCCAAGTAGAACGACATGAGCTGAAGAAGGCAGGGGACATCAGCAAACAGTGCATGAAAGAAGCGCTAAAAAGGCGAAATAGCCGAAGCGAAGGAGCTTCAAGATGAAGCTGTCCGCTGCCGGCTGAAGGCTCTGCAAGCGAACAGGGGGCTTCTAGCGGTATATGATGGCGACAATTTGTGAAGGAGGATTGGTTCATAACAACCAATCCTCCTTCTTTGTTTTAGGAAGCCGGCACCCCCCATTTCACGATAAGTCCGGTATATGTAAAACCTCCGCCAAAGCCGTATAGGAGCAAGGTATCCCCTTTTTTCAGCTTGTCGTTTTTGACGGCTTCATCAAGGGCCAGGACAATCGAAGCCGATGATGTATTGCCAAACCATTCAACACTAGTCAGTACTTTTTCGGTTGGAATTCCGGCTTTTTCGCAGATCGACTCGATCATCCTCAGATTTGCGCTGTGCGGAACGAACCAATCGATGTCTTCGAGATTCAAGTCCGCTTGTTTAAGCAGTGTTTTGATTCCGTCGGGAATCGTGCGGACCGCCCATTTGTAAACCTCGCGCCCGTTCTGGACCATTTTTCCTCCGCCTGCTAGCTGTTCACCCTTTAAATCGCTTCTTAAGCCTGTTCTGTACAAGTGTCTGGCACCGTCTCCTTTAGTGCCTTGGACGAACGTGATAAAGCCCGGGGCTGTTTCATCCCGTTCAACAAGCAACGCGCCTGCTCCGTCTCCGAACAATATGCAAGATGTTCGGTCTGTATAGTCCGTTACTTTTGATAATGTTTCACCGCTGATCACGAGGATTTTTCGGTGCAATCCCGAAGTGATCAGCCCGTTGGCCATATGCAGACCGTATGTTAATCCGGCGCATGTTGCATTGACATCCACCGCCCCGACATCAGCCCATCCGAAATGCTCCTGAATCTGGCAGGCTGTGCTCGGGAAAGCATAGTCGGCCGTTGTCGTAGAGACGATGATCATGTCGATATCATCAAGTGTGCCTTTATATCTATGCTTCAAATTTTCGACAGCTTTAATGCAAAGATCTGAGGTAAATTCCTGTTCACACGCCAGGCGTCTTTCTTTCATTCCCGTCCGCTGTGTGATCCATTCATCAGAGGTATCAACGATTTTTTCCAAGTCTTCGTTGGTCAGCCGCTTTTCCGGGACATAGGTGCCGATCGCGGATATTCGCGCTTTTGATAAAGTTTTCATGAACTCACTCTCCTTTTTTTATATTATATCACCAAGTATTAGTATCTGGTACTAGTTTGTTTTTTTCATGTATACTGGATACATATAAAGATGGGAGGAATGAAGATGTCATCTGTTCAGGAAACGATGAAATTAATCAAAGAGCTGGTCTCGATCCCAAGCCCAACCGGACATACATATGAGATCATAGACTATATCAGCGGGCTTCTAAAGGAAGAGGGAATTGAAACGAGGCTCAATCATAAAGGCGGGCTGATCGCAACTATTCCCGGCCGCGACAACTCGCGCCACCGGATGCTGACGGCGCACGTCGATACACTTGGTGCGATGGTAAAAGAGATTAAATCAGACGGGAGACTGAAAATTGATTTAATCGGAGGGTTTCATTACAACTCAATCGAAGGCGAATATTGCAGAATTGAAACGTCAGCTGGAAAAACATATACAGGTACGATTTTAATGCATCAAACGTCTGTGCACGTTTATAAAGACGCAGGGAAAGCCGAGCGCAGCCAGAAAAACATGGAAGTTCGCATTGATGAGCCTGTCCGGGATGAAAAAGACACCAGGGCGCTTGGCATCAATGTCGGGGATTTTATTTCATTTGATCCGCGGGTTGAGATTACGCCGAGCGGATTTATCAAGTCGCGCCATCTTGATGATAAAGCGAGCGTGGCTCTTTTGCTGCAGCTGATCAGAACAGTCAAAACAGAGCAGATTACACTGCCTTACACCACCCATTTTTTAATTTCAAATAATGAAGAAATCGGTTATGGAGGCAATTCAAATATTCCGTCCGAAACAGTGGAATATATGGCTGTTGACATGGGAGCGATTGGAGATGGGCAATCGACGGATGAGTATACGGTATCCATTTGTGTGAAGGATGCAAGCGGCCCATATCATTACGGTCTCAGAAAGCGTCTGGCTGAGATTTGTGAGAAGCACGGGATCGCGTATAAGCTTGATATTTATCCGTACTACGGATCAGACGCTTCCGCAGCAATCAAAGCAGGCCATGATATCGTCCATGGTTTAATCGGCCCCGGAATCGATGCTTCCCACGCATTTGAAAGGACGCATAAGGCATCATTGGAGCATACGGCAAAACTCTTGTACCACTACGTCCAGTCTGAGATGATTTGAATTCGTTAAAAAACTCCCAAGGATCTCGTGATCGCTTGGGAGAAAAAGGTGTGGAAGGCAGCCTTTAGGAATCATCCTTTAGGAATCATCCCTTGGGATGACTGTTTTACTTACCAGTAGTCATAATGTTTTTTCTTTTTGCAGTGGTCAAAGTGAAAATCTTTCTTGAAGCAAGGATAATAGTAGTAATAATAATAGTAGTAGTGTTTCTTGCAATCGCAGTCTTTCTTGAAGTAGTCGTAGTCATAGTCATAGTCCTTTTTGCAATGGTCATCGTAATAATACATTATGCTTCCCTCCTGTTTCTTTCTTAATTTAACTACAGTACATCGTATGTAACTGGAAGGAAGCTGTTTGGACAGCTTTCTTGATTAAATCGTATATTTTTGAAAAAAACGTATGTTTTCCGCCCGGAAACATACGTTTTTCAGTGTACAGTCAGCTGGACATTTTCATGTCAGCAGGCTCAGTTTTGTTCAGTTCAGCGTGTCCTTTAAATGCGTCATATTCACCTTCCCATTTGGACATCACGACAGCTGCAAGGGCGTTTCCGGTTAAGTTGACGACCGTACGCGCCATGTCCATGATCCGGTCGACGCCGGCGATAAAAGCCAGTCCTTCAGGCGGGACGCCAATTGTTCCGAGCGTCGCCAGAAGCACGACAAACGATGTGCCTGGCACCGCAGCCATTCCTTTTGATGTGACCATCAGTACGAGAATTAAGGTAAGCTGCTGGGCAATGGACAGATCGATGCCATAAACCTGCGCCAAAAACAAAGCGGCAATCGCCTGATATAGTACAGAGCCGTCAAGATTAAAGGTATAGCCGATCGGTATGACAAACGAGACGATCCCTTTTGGACAGCCGATTTTCTCCATCTTTTCCATCACGCGGGGCAGAACGGTTTCTGAGCTTGATGTACTGAACGCAAGGAGAAGCTCGTCCTTTAGGTATGCCAAAAATTTAAATATGCTGATGCCGGCCAATTTGCCGACAATGCCAAAGACGACAATCAAGAAAAAAGCCAGTGCAAAATAGACCAATAAAACAAGCTTTCCCAGCGACAGCAATGAAGAAAAACCAAATTTTGAAACCGTTACACCAATTAAAGCAAACACCCCGAACGGCGCAAATTTCATGACAATGTTGACGACATGAAACATGGCCTGAGAAGTTGCTTCAAAAAACGAAAGCACAGGCTTTCCCTTTTCTCCTATTGCTGAAACCCCGAGGGCAAAGAGGACGGTGAAGCAAATAATCGCCAGCAGGTCTCCTTCGGCAAGAGATTGGAAAAAGTTTGTCGGCACAATATGTAAGAAAGTATCTGCGACCGATTTTGTGCTGGCTTCTTTTTCGGTTTGGACATATTGGCTAATATCCGTCTTTTCGGTACCCGAAAAATTAACGCCGTGTCCAGGCTGCAAAATGTTTCCCAAGAGCAGGCCGAGAACAATCGCAAAAGTGGTGATGATCTCAAAATAGAGAATCGTCCGGAAGCCGAGTCTGCCGACTTTTTTGCCGCTTCCAGCTCCGGCAACCCCAACGATTAAGCTTGATACGACAATTGGGATGACAATCATCTTGATGAGTCTCAAGAATAAGTCGCCCACAGGCTGAAGGTATGTTTCAACAGCAGGATTTCCGAACCAAATCGCTCCAGCTGCAACACCTAAAATCAGTCCGAGAAAAATTTGTGTGGCCAATCCGATTTTGAATCTTTTCATAGAGGCCCTCCCAACGAATATTTAATTATACTAGAATATTAAATGCGAGATCGTAAATTAAGTATAGCGAAAGAAAAAGCAGCTCGTCCATAAAAAAATAACATCTGAATATATTGAAAATTCAGATATGAGATCATTATACCGGTTTTAAAGCCAAGCTGGTCTGCAAAGCGGAGTCTATTTTTCCTAATAAACATAGTAAAATGTTATTAAAATAATGAATTTTGACACAAATCTCTCTCTTTATGACTAACTTTGTGACAAAAAAACACCCCGGGGATCGAATGTCCTCCGGAGTGTATTTTGCCAGGTTTATAGATCTTTCAAATTGAGACACTTAGAACATGTATTTCCATAGCATTCATGCTGTTCATCAATTTCATTGCCGCACTCTGTACATTTTTTGGAAGGTAAATTTCTGAAAAACTCGGTGATCTTAGCCAGCATTTCAATTCCCCCAATTCATTTGTTGATAACATTGTATTATAACAGTATGCAGAAAATCAATGTCTGTTTTATGACAAAACATAAAACATGCAATTTTTAAGAAAAATGGGTATATTGAATAGGGGGACTAAAGCCATAAACATGGGGTGTGAATGATATGAAGATCACTGTAATAGGCTGCTATGGAGGGTTTCCGGCTGCGAATGAAGCGACTTCCGGTTATCTCGTACAATCAGGGGATTACTCTGTTTTAATCGATTGCGGCAGTGCGGTTCTATCCAAACTTCAGCAGTTTTTGCCTATTGAGAAGCTTGATGCCGTTATTTTATCCCACTATCATCACGACCATATTGCAGACATCGGCCCTTTGCAATTTGCCAAACTGGTCGGTTCATTCCTTGGAAAAGGCGTGAATGCGCTTACGATATATGGACATCCTTTTGATGAAGATCAGTTTTCAAGGCTTACATATAAAACGCATACTGCCGGATACCCGTACGATCCTGGGCAGCCCTTAACAATCGGCCCGTTTACATTCACATTTTTGAAAACGGCGCATCCTGTTGACTGCTTTGCTATGCGGATCACAGACGGTGCACACTCTGTCGTTTATACTGCTGATTCTAGCTTTCAGGAAGCGTTTATCCCTTTTAGCGAAGGGGCGGATCTAGTGATCAGCGAGTGCAATTTTTATGCGGGCCAGGACGGTGCAAAGGCAGGGCATATGAACAGCCTTGAAGCGGGCCGGATCGCGGCGGAAGCCGGAGCAGGGCATCTTCTGCTGACACACCTCCCGCATTTTGGGGAGCATCAGAAACTAATAGAAGAGGCAAAAACGGTTTATAACGGCGCTGTTGATCTGGCGCAAACCGGTTTTGTGTGGGGAGACTAGAAGGAGGAAAGAAACATGCTGTTTATCGATAATCAACATATCACAGATCCGAGGATCAACTTGGCAATTGAGGAGTACTGCTTAAAGCATCTTGACCCAGAACAAACATATCTGCTGTTTTATATCAATCAGCCGTCGATCATCATCGGCAAAAATCAAAATACAATCGAAGAAATCAATACAAAGTATGTAGATGAAAATGGGATTATCGTCGTCCGCAGGCTTTCGGGCGGAGGAGCTGTTTATCATGATCTCGGAAACTTGAATTTCAGCTTCATTACAAAGGATGACGGCAACAGTTTTCATAACTTTAAGAAGTTTACAGAGCCTGTTGTCGAGGCTTTAAAGCGGCTTGGTGTGGACGCAGAGCTGAGCGGCCGAAACGATTTGATGGCGAACGGACGTAAAATTTCGGGGAATGCCCAGTTTTCAACGAGAGGCAGAATGTTCAGTCATGGGACGCTTTTATTTGATTCCGAAATTGAACACGTCGTATCCGCATTGAAGGTGAAGAAGGATAAAATCGAGTCAAAGGGTATTAAATCGATTAGAAGCCGTGTTGCCAACATCAGCGAGTTTCTTGATCAGAAGATGACGACCGAGGAATTCCGGAATCTCCTCCTTCGCTACATTTTCGAGACAGAGGATGAAATTCCGGAGTACAAGCTGACTGATGAGGATTGGAAAATCATTCATCAAATCTCAAAAGAACGTTATCAAAACTGGGATTGGAACTACGGAAAATCGCCAAAATTCAACCTCCAGCATTCAAAACGTTTTACAGCCGGATCAATCGACATTCGTCTCGAAGTACATAAAGGCGTGATTCATGAATGTAAAGTATACGGCGACTTTTTCGGAGTCGGCGATATCGGGGACATCGAAGAGAAGCTGGCAGGTGTTCAATATGAGAGAAATGCAATCGAAGAAGCCCTTCAAGGTGTTGATATTCAGCATTATTTCGGCAACATTCAAAAAGAAGAATTTTTGGATCTCGTATACTAAAGAAGAGCATGCCCATCGGTTTTTAGAGCTGGGGGCAGCTCTTTTCTTCATTTACTCCCGGTTTTAAATGAAGAGGGATGGAAGATATTTCCCTCGAGCTCTTGAGTGTTTTCTGTTCATTTAATATAATGGGGATAGATTTTGATTATCACAAAATGAATGGTTATTCATTCATTTTTAAGGGGTGGGAGAATGAATTTAGTTTCAAAATTAGGTGAAACAGCTAAATCAAAGCCTGACCGAACCGCTTATATTTTTGGGGAACAGACAGAATCTTACGGGGGATTGCAGCAAAAAATTGATCGTTTTGCCGGGGGATTGCATGAATTAGGGGTTGAAAAAGGGGATCATGTCGCATTGCTTCTCGGCAATACACCGCATTTTCTGATTTCTTTTTATGGAGCATTGAAAGCCGGGGCTGTAGTTATTCCAATTAATCCGACTTATACACCGACAGAGATCGGCTATATGCTGACCAATGGAGATGCAAAAGTCATTGTGGCAGCCGGCCAGCTCCTTCCTTTGTATGAAAAAATGCATGAATCTCTTCCAAAAGTCGAGCATGTTGTGCTTTGTGAGACAGGAGAACCGCTTAAAGAATCAGAAAACATAGAGATCAACATGAAATTGAAATCGTTTTCAAAGATGATGAGATCTTCTGTTCAGTCTTTTCCTGAGCTCAAAGAAGAAGATACGGCCGCGATTCTCTACACATCGGGAACGACTGGAAAACCGAAGGGAGCGATGCTGACACATCAAAATCTTTTTTCAAATGCAAATGATACGGCGCAGTATTTAACGATGAATGAAGCCGATCTTGTCGTTGCCGCTCTGCCGATGTTCCACGTGTTCTGCTTGACGGTCTGCATGAACGCTCCGCTGATGAACGGCGCCGCCATCCTTATCGTGCCGAAGTTCAGTCCGGCCGCCGTTTTTAAGCTCGTTAAAAAGTACAAAGCGACAATCTTCTCCGGTGTTCCAACGATGTATAACTATTTGTACCAGTATGATGAGGCTGATGCAACCGGGTTTGATTCCATCCGGATTTGCATCTCAGGAGGTGCCGCAATGCCTGTCGCCTTATTGAAGAGCTTTGAAGACAAGTTCGATGTTCTCGTATTAGAAGGCTACGGATTGTCTGAAGCATCCCCTGTGTCATGTTTTAATCCGTTCAGCACAGGCCGCAAGCCGGGATCGATCGGCACCAACATTCTCAATGTGAAAAACAAAGTCGTAGATGAACTTGGGGAAGAGCTTCCTCCAGGCCAAGTCGGCGAATTGATTGTCAAGGGTCCGAATGTGATGAAGGGCTACTATAAGATGCCTGAAGAAACGGCCCATACATTGAAAGACGGATGGCTCTATACGGGCGACCTGGCAAGACGGGATGAAGACGGTTATTTCTATATTGTCGACAGAAAAAAAGATATGATCATTGTCGGTGGCTACAATGTGTACCCGAGAGAAATCGAGGAGGTTCTTTATCGGCATCCGGAAGTGGCCGAGGCGGTGGTTATCGGGGTTCCCGATCCCACTAAAGGAGAAGCGGTTCAGTGCTATGTCGTTCCGAAGACAAAGACGCTTACAGAAGATGACGTTTCTTCCCACTGCAAAAAGCACCTTGCCAAATACAAGCGGCCTTCAGCAATTGTTTTTTTGGAGGAAATTCCGAAAAATTCGACCGGGAAAATTTTAAGGCGCGCTTTAAAGGACATGCTTTCGAAGCAATCTTAAACAAAGAAAAGGGACGGGGTTACGTCCCTTTTTGCATTTTTTTAATGAGATCGGCTTTGTCCCGTTGATTGAGATGGAAATAAGTATCATCATCGTTTTGTAAGATCACGGCTTGATCTTTCTCAAGCCAGACGGTGAAAGGGACATGGTGTGTATCGCTCATTTTGATATCTCCGTGATAGTCTGGCTGAGATCGTTCATGAGCTTTATTTTTCTTCATTCTTTTTCCTTTGTTGAACGTATCCAAAATGCCGTCTATGCTCTGCCTCTCTTTGATCCTGATCGCCTTCCCGCTTTTCTCTGCCGGCATAAATATGATTTCTTCGGCATTTCTTGAATCAAAAGGCTTTGCCATCAGGTTGAATATATAAAAAACGCTGAGTGATAAAATACCGAAAAAAAGCACGATGCCCATTATTTTTTTTCAGAATGATCACCTCTAGGCAAGTTTCTCCGTTTAGAGGTCTTTTCATCCTGAAAAAATATGCTATAATGTTCAATAAATTATACAAATGTTCAATTTATTGCGAGGGGGCTAAAGGATGAATTCCATTGAAAAGCAAGTGGCCGAAAATATCAAAAGGCTTCGAAAAGTCCGCAATTACAGTCTTGATCAACTATCATCGATAACCGGCGTCAGCAAAGGAATGCTCGCGCAAATCGAAAAAGGCGCTTCAAGCCCGACGATTACCACGCTGTGGAAAATCGCCAACGGCCTGCAGGTATCGTTTACTTCATTGGCTGAAAAGCCCGCCGGGGAACCGACAATCGTCCGAAGGCTCGAGAAAACGCCTGTTATGGCGGGGGAAGATAAATATGCGGCTTTCCCGCATTTCCCATACGATCAGAAAAAAAAGTTTGAAATTTTTTATATTGAACTGCTGCCGGGCTGTATGCATGAGTCTGAACCCCATCACGGCGGAATTGAAGAATACGTGCTCGTCAGCAAAGGAACGATGAAGGTGGCTGCGGGAGACTACAGCTGTGAATTACATGAGGGTGATGCCATGCATTTCACCGCAAATACTGTTCACGCGTATGAAAACGATACGGAACAAGCCGCATCTTGCTATACATTAATTTATTATCCGTAAGAGGTGTCAAAATGGAAAACCAGCGTTCACTTACATTTATTGATGGACTTCGTTCAGGGACTTCGCTTGCAGTCGGCTACATTCCGGTTGCTCTGACGTTCGGGCTTTTGGCAAAAACAACGGGCTTGTCGCTTTTTGAAACGTTTTTAATGAGTGCGCTTGTTTTTGGCGGGGCGTCACAGTACATGTCTTTGAGCATGCTCGCCGTTCAAACGGGAATCATTGAAATTATCATGACGACTTTTATCGTCAATATCAGGCATTTTTTATTTTCTGCCTCTTTGAATCAGTTGGTTGAAAAGGATTCATCCTGGAAAAAAGCGATTTATGCTTTTTTTGCGGTGACGGACGAGTCATTTACAGTCGCTGCTTTAAGAAAAGAAAAATTGACAACGCGATATATGATGGGCCTTGGTTCGATCGGATATGTGAGCTGGGTTTTTTGGAGTGCTGCCGGTCATGCTGCAGGAGCCGCGATGCCCGCCGTCTTGCAGGAAAGCATGAGCATTGCCCTTTACGCAATGTTTATCGGACTTCTTGTCCCGACTATGAAAAAACAGATGAAAGTTCTTTTTTTGGCGGGGGCGGCAGCTTTATTCAATACTATTTTCCAGTTGAACGGCATGCTGTCAGCTGGCTGGTCGATCGTTTGCGCTACGCTTTTTTCAGCTGTCCTGATTGAATGGCTTTATCATTTTAGAACAGAGGGGAAAAGAAAATATGTTTAGTCCCATTATCTGGATGATTCTCGGAATGGCTGCTGTTACATATGTGCCGCGGATGATCCCTTTAGTCGCTTTTGAAAGCCTCAAACTTCCCGGCTTTTTAGAGCGTGTTTTAAAAAACGTGCCTTACGCTGTTCTGGGAGCTTTGATTTTTCCGGGGGTTTTTTTCATTCAAAGCGGCATGCTCTACGGACTTGCCGGCGCTCTTATTGCGTTTTTATTTTCCTATTTAGGGGCGAGCGTCATCATTGTTGTAACAGGAACGATCTTGACGCTTGCGGGAGCGGGTCTCTTGTTCTCATTGTAAGGCTTGGTTCTAACTTTGCGATAAAAAGCTTACAATAGAAGAAACGGCTTTTGTGAGAGGAAGTGATTCGTCATGCGGAAGTGGATTGTAGGCGCCGGTCTGCTTTATGTTCTGTATGGTCTTTTTTTCTATTGGTATCTCTTTCTGACCGGCGATTCCTCCGTTCCTGAGGGGCTGAAAGGGACAAGCGCAGACCCGGCGACATTTATGAATCAACGGGAACTCATGCTGACTGAAGAATATTCGAAAATCAAAGATTTTCTGTTTTTTGTCCGGATTCCGTTTGAATGGTTTTTGTTTTTTATTCTTTTGATTGCAGGTTTATCCAAGAAGATGAAGCATTGGGCGGAGCAGACTTCAAAGCGAAGGTTCATTCAGATTGCGGTTTATGTTTTCAGCTTATTTTTGATTGTGACGGCTGCTTCATTGCCGCTTGACTGGATCAGCTACCAATTCTCGTTAGAGTACGGGATTTCAACCCAGACGACTGCGAGCTGGATCAAAGATCAGGTGATTGACTTTTGGATCAGTTTTCCACTAACGGCAGGGGTAGTCATGGTGTTTTACTGGCTGATCAAAAGGCATGAAAAACGGTGGTGGTTCTATGCATGGTGCTTGACCGTTCCGTTTACGCTCTTTTTGTTTTTTCTCCAGCCAGTTGTCATCGACCCTTTGTATAATGATTTTTACCCGCTGAAAAATAAAGATTTGGAGCAGCACATTCTGAAGCTGGCCGATCAGGCGGATATACCGGCAAATCATGTCTATGAAGTGAACATGTCTGAAAAAACGAACGCATTAAATGCTTATGTGACAGGGATCGGTGCCAATAAGAGGATCGTTTTGTGGGATACGACGCTGAACAAGCTTGATGGGTCTGAAATTTTGTTTATTATGGCGCATGAAATGGGCCACTATGTGATGAAGCATGTCTACATAGGGCTCGGCGGGTATTTGCTTTTGTCTCTCGCCGGTTTGTATGTGATCGGCACAATATATAAATGGATGATCAGCCGCTATGGAAGTAGGCTTCATATTGCAGGCAAATCTGATCTGGCCGCACTTCCGCTTTTACTGGTCGTCCTCGGTGTGATTTCCTTTGCTGTTTCTCCTTTTACAAACGCAGTATCAAGACATCAGGAAAAAGCGGCTGACCAGTATGCCATCGAATTGACGGAAAACAAAGAGGCTGCTGTTTCTACCTTTCAGGAGCTGTCGAAAGCGGGGCTGAGCGAGGCGAATCCGCCATTCCTCGTCAAAATTTTTAAATACGGACACCCGACGATTATGGAACGCATTCAAAATGTTGAAAAAGCATCAAATGAATAAAGAAAAAGCCAATGTCATTAGACACTAGCTTTTTCTATACAGTTTTTGTTAAAATATGTTACTGAGCGGCAGCTTCGGTATTGATCAGCCCATTGCCATAGTAGAAGGAGCTTCCCAAATAAGTCGCCGTGCTGGAGAGGCGGTTGCGAACTTGTGAAGCTGAAAGCGTTGGGTATTTTGACAAGACCAAAGCTGCTGCTCCTGCAACATGAGGAGAAGCCATTGAAGTTCCGTTCAGTGTTGCATAAGTGTTGGCAGGGTACGTGCTGTACACTGCTGAACCCGGAGCCATGACCTCAAGCTCTGCTCCCACACTTGAGAATGAAGCTCTGTTGCTGTTAGAATCTACCGCACCGACAGCAATGACAGAGTCGTATTTGGCCGGATAGCCGATTGTATTAGCGCTCCCTGATGATCCGCTGTTCCCCGCTGCTGCCACAACGACAACCCCGCTTGAATATGCTCTATCCACCGCCTGTTTCAGTGCAGTCGAGCCGGATGATCCGCCGAGGCTCATGTTGATGACATCCATTCCATTTGCCGTAGCCCACTCGATTCCGCTAACGATGGCGCTGTATGTTCCGCTGCCGCTCGAATTTAGCACTTTGATGGCGTAGAGGGAAACATTTGGCGCAACACCTAAAACACCAGTTGTATTATCAAGCGCAGCTACCGTACCTGCCACATGTGTACCGTGTCCGTTCCCGTCGTTATAAGGGTTGGAATCACCGGATACAAAGCTTGCTCCGCCGACGACATTTAAGTCTGAATGAGAGGATTGGATCCCGGTATCGATGACACCGACTTTTACATTAGCTCCTTTATAGCCTTGGGCTTGTACTTTGTCAGCTTTGATGAGCGAGATGCCGTAAGGGACAGTTTGTGCCAGTGCATGTGCGACGTGATCCTCTTCTACATACGCGACGCTCGGATCATTTTTTACTTCTTTCAGCGCTTCTTTATCGAGCTTCACTTTTGCTGCGTTGATGATTTTAAACTGCTTTTCGACCTTTCCGCCGCTCTCTTTGATGACGTCCTTTTTGACGGAAGCTGTTTTCATTGAGGATTTAAATCCGACAATATAATCCTTTTCTACATTTTTCGCAGACTGGGCAGCAGAAGCCGAATCGCTGAAAGCCATTGTGAAAACAAGCAGAAGGGCCGTCAGCACACTAAGCCATAAACTCTTTTTTCTCATCGTTACTCACTCTCCTCTTATTTTATTCAGAATAATTAAAATAGAAGGATAATATACTCTATTCAAAGTATTCTGTTAATTCATTATAGAGAAAAAATGAATTATTTGGAAGACCTATTTTTTTGAAGAAGCCCTTGCGATTTTCTAGTTATAAATAACGATTTTAGAAAAATAAACAACACCAAAAGTAGGTGTTTTCGCTGTTTTGTTCGTATGAAAGATGTCCCGTTGCTCAAAGGGGACAAGAGTTTATTTCATTCCTTTATTTTATGAAAATACTATTTATTCATTTTATAAAATAATATTTTTAAAATGTGTACATGGCAGAGGCTGCCGAAAAGTGCAGTGTTAAAGGAGATGAAAATCTCTATTTTTATAAAAATGATAATGATTATCATTGTCATGATCCCGCTCTGTTGCTATAATGTTATCGTCTATTAAGAAAAAAGGAGATACATATGAAGCTCAGATACTTTACTACGATTCTATCTTTGATCCTGCTTATGTTTGTTTTGTCGGCGTGCTCCGGACAAAAAGAGAGTGCCGAAAATCAGGATACTGTGACGGTAAAACATGACCTTGGCGAAACGAAAGTGCCAAAAAACCCGAAAAAGGTTGTCGTTCTTGAACTTGGTTTTATTGACGCGCTGGTGGACACAGGCATTAAACCTGTCGGTGTCGCGGATGATGGGAAGCCTAAGTTTATTAATGAAAAAGTGAGAGAAGAAATAAAAGGCTATACTTCGGTCGGCACCCGCGCCCAGCCAAGCCTTGAAAAGATCGCCGCTTTAAAACCCGATTTAATTATCGCCGATTCAAGCAGACACAGCGGTGTGTATGATAAACTGTCAAAAATCGCGCCGACGATTGCTTTGCAAAATTTAAATGCCGATTATCAGGATACGCTTGACGCTTCCGCAACGATTGCAAAAGCGGTCGGCAAAGAAAGCGAAATGGAGAAAAAACTGGCTGAGCATAACGAAAAACTGAAATCTCTGCAAGACAAGTTTTCTGATCAAAAGCAAAGCATTCTCCTAATCGGAAATACAAATGAAGAGATCACCGTCCGTGACGAGAACTTTTTCACGTCTCAGCTGTTAACGAAAATCGGCTACACATACGGTGTGGGGGACAGCCAAAAAAGTGAAGCTGCAAACGGTGAGTCCGTCAATATTAAAATGACGATCGAACAGCTCCTTGAAAAAGATCCGGATGTCATTATATTGATGACAGGAGAAAAAGATAAATTGGATAAATATGGTAAAAGGGAGATTGAAAAAGATCCGCTTTGGCAGAAGCTCAACGCTGTGAAGAATCATAAAGTATATGAGGTTGATCGATTTGCGTGGTCGCTCCGCCGCAGCGTGAACGGGGCAAATGCCGTAATTGACGAAATCGATCAAGATATTCTGCCGGCTGCCGAAAAGAAATCATAAAAAGACAGATGTTCCATCACTGCCGGTGTTTTCTTCAGGCAGACCAACGCATGCTTTTTTCGGAAAGCATGCGCTTGTTTTTTCTCAGGAGGTGATCCGCTTTTATGAAAAAAAAGCTCTTGATCAGGGGCGTTTTTTTGGTTCTTTTCATTGTGAGTTTGATGCTGTCGATATCTATCGGTTCATCCAATATCGCGTTTTCTGATATATGGGCGGCCGTTTTTTCATATGATGGGTCAAAATTGCATTCTATCATTCAGTCTATTAGAATACCGCGCGCTTTGGAAGCCGCTTTGATCGGGGCCAATCTCGGAGCGGCGGGGGCGCTTATGCAGGCGGTGACGAGAAACCCGCTTGCATCCCCGAGTGTTTTTGGCATTAATGCAGGCGCTTCGGCGGCTGTCGTGTTCCTGTTGGTGATGTTTCCGGCTGCTGTCAGTCTCCAGCTGACGATGGGCGCCGCTTTTGCCGGAGGATCGGCCGCCGCCCTGATTGTTTATATGATCGCATCGGTTTTAAGCGAGCATCATCGCGATATCAGTTTTGCATTAATCGGTGTCGTTATCCAAGCGATCCTTGCGTCAGTGACACAAATGCTGCTGATTTTTAATGAAGAGTCGACGGAGACGATCCTGTTTTGGCTTTCCGGCTCTTTAGCCGGGAGTTCATGGGACAAGCTGGATTTTTTGATTCCGGTCAGCGCCGCCGGTTTAGTGACTGCTTTTGCTTTAGGAAAAGCGGCTTCCGTCCTCAGCCTTGGTGATGATATTTCTCAAAGCTTGGGACAAAAAGTCTGGATCAGCCGGATATTCATAGCCATCACTGTCGTCGCGCTTGCGGGGGCATCTGTGGCGGCCGCCGGTCCGATTGGTTTTATCGGTTTGATGGTTCCTCATATGATTCGTTATATCATGGGGGCGGACTACCGAACGGTGATTCCGTATTCGGCGATGCTAGGCGCGGTTCTGCTCCTTCTGGCCGATATCGCATCACGATTTGTTTATTTTCCTTATCAAACACCGGTCGGCGTTGTCACAGCAGTGCTCGGAACACCCTTTTTTATTTACTTGGCGAGAAGACGAAAAGAGGGGGCCGCGTCTTGAACAAACTTACAGACCAAACAAAACAACATGTTGGAAAAACAGCGGCCGTCCTGCTCGTGCTGCCCGCTTTTCTGCTGCTGCTTGTTTTAGTCAATTTAGCGATCGGCGATGAGAAAATCCCGCTTTTAGACGTGATTAAATCTTTGACAGGACAAGGAGATCCCGGGGTGCGGTTTATGGTGATGGAATTTAGGATGCCGAGGATCATCTTGGCCGTGCTGGCCGGAGCCGCTTTGGCAATTGCGGGGGTTATTGCCCAGTCTCTGATGAGAAATCCGCTTGCCGCGCCGGACACGCTCGGCATTACAGGGGGAGCAGGGCTCGGGGCGGTGATCGTCACCGTGCTGTTTTCACAGCAAAGTCCGCTCCTGTTGACAGGCGCTGCTTTTTCAGGCAGCATTCTGGCGGCTGTTCTCGTTTATTCATTGGCTTATCGAAATGGAATATCCGCAGTGCGGCTCGCGTTAGTCGGAATCGCCGTCAATGCTTTCTGTCATTCGGGCATCCAGCTGTTGATTTCAAGAGCCAGTCCGAATGTGAACAGCGCTCTAATTTGGCTGAATGGAAGTTTATGGGGAAGAAGCTGGGATGATGTGCTGTCCCTTTTCATTTGGTGCTGTCTGCTCATTCCGCCCGTTTGGCTTGCGGCAAAGTCGCTTGACATCATCAAGTCGGGTGACAGTATTGCCGTCAGTCTTGGCATCAGCCTGGAAAAGACCAGGTTTTTGCTGCTTGCGGCAGCTGTTACGCTGACAGCGGCGGCCGTTACCGCTGTGGGTACAATCGGTTTTATCGGGCTGATGGCGCCGCATATCGCGAGAAAGCTGGCAGGTTTCGACTCACGCCTCCTGATCCCTGTCTCAGGCTTGATCGGAGGCATCATCCTGCTCTTGGCGGATGCCATCGGAAGAGGGTTGATGCCTCCGCTTGAAATTCCGGCGGGGCTGATTGCCGCCGTTATCGGAGGACCTTATTTTATCTATTTGCTGCGGCGTGAGGCAAAACAGGGCAGAACGAAATAACCGGACGGATTTGAACCGTCCGGTTTGTTATGTTAGTCAGACAAATGGTCTGACCGGTTATAGTCATTTACAAGCCATTTGTTTTCTTGAAAGCTGATGTTGCTTAGGCAGGCATTGACGAGTTTCGTGTTTTCAAGATTGATGTTTCCGTTTGAAATCTTTGACAGCAGGGTGTGAATGGCGGCTCCGTGTGCAACGACGAGCACCTTTTGATCGGGGTACTTGTCACTGACCTTTTGAATACCCGTCATTAGACGTTCAGCCAACGCTCCTTTTGATTCTTGATTCGGATAGTTTTTATCGGGATACAGCTTCATTCTTTCTGCAAATGGCATTCCTTCCGCGTCTCCGTAATTGCGTTCGATGAAATCCTCCATTTCGACGATTTCCAGCCCCAAATATTGATTGATGATCTCCGCCGTTTCCCTGGCTCTTTTTAAAGGGCTTGTAATGATAACGTCCCAATCTGCATCTTTTAAAAATTCTCCGGTTTCTTTCGCCTGTCTTTTTCCGGTTTCATTTAAAGGGATATCTGTTCTTCCCTGGAGTTTTCCTAAAGCATTCCAGTCGGTTTCTCCGTGCCGGATTAAGCAAATCGCAGTCATTTTGAAAAAATCTCCTTTCGAACAACGAGTGCACGTTTTTTGGTGATAAGGCCATTATACTAAATTTAAAAACGAGAACTCACGAATAATGACTGACATGATCAAAAATTCAAACGGCGGTTTCAAATAATACGGCTGTTCCGATCCCGCCTCCGCTGCCGATCGCGGCAATGACATACTTCAGATCGTCTCGTCGTACGGCCTCAAAAAATAAACGGGTCACCAAAATGGCTCCTGAAGCGCCGTAAGGGTGTCCGAGCGTGAGAGCTCCGCCCCTGACATTCAGTTTATGATAGGGAATCCCAAGTTCTTGGGCACAGGCCGCGATTTTTACGGCGAATGCTTCATTGATTTCAAACAGATCGATATCCTGAACGGAAAGGCCTCTTTTCTTTAACAGCTTTTCAATGGCGGGTACAGGTGAAATTTGCGGGAAGTTTGGATTAACCCCGCTGACTTCGCTGTCAACAAATCGCAGAACAGGTTTTAAGCCGAGAGACTTCGCTTTTTGTTCGTCCATGACGACGACGGCGCTTGCACCGTCGTGAATCCCGCAGCTGTTGGCTGCTGTCACGGTGCCATGTTTCTTGAAAGCGGGCTGAGCCCTTGACACGATTTTATCCATCCGCCGCTTGCGGGTCATGCTTTCATCAACCGCTAAACCTTGAAATGGCAGTATTTCATCTTCATAACAACCATCTTCAAATGCACGTAAGCTTCTTTCATAGCTTAACAGTGCATAGTCATCCTGCATGTTGCGGGTGATGTGATAGGCTTCCGCCGTCAGCTCTGCTGCAGCCCCCATCTCCGGGTCGCCCCATTCATCAGGAGAAAACCGCGCTCTTTGCGGGAAAGGGGAGAGGCTCGCGCTTTCCGTTCCTCCGGCGATATAACAGCTTCCTGCGCCGGCCTGCACGAAATAGCAGGCTGTGCGGATGGCTTCAAGGCCTGCGCTGCATTGACGGTCAATCGTCATTCCTGAAACCGAAGCAGGAAGACCGGCAGATAGGGCTGATAAACGGGCGATATTGCCCCCCGGCCCTACGACGTTCCCGAGAATGACCTCGTTCAAGTTTCCGTTCAGCGGTTTCTCAAGGTATTTAATGAGAGCTGCGGCCAATTCGTGCGGCTCTGCTGTTTTCAAAAATCCGTTTTGTCTGCCGATGACCGTTCGTTTGGCGGCTGTGATAACAGCTCTCATTTCATCAGCTCCTTCAGCTGTTTTTTCAGGAGGTGGCGGGCGATTTTTCCGCCGGCAGTATGCGGGATTTGTTCGAAGCAATACCATGCTCTCGGTACTTTGTAAGGAGCCAGCCGCCGTTTGCAGAACGATTTAAGCTCTTTAACCGTGGCTTTGCCCTTATAGACGGCGGCCGCTTTTTCTCCCCAATAATCATCAGCGATGCCGATGACCGCTGCTTCTTCTACCTCCGGGTGTGAGCTGAGAACACCTTCGATCTCTTCAGGGAAAATATTGATGCCTCCGTAGACGATCATGCTGTTTTCTCTTCCGGTTACATATAGGTAGCCTTCATCATCCATCCAGCCCATGTCATCAACCGTGATCCATCCGTTTTCATCAAGAGGGGGAAGCGGGGCTTGTTTCTGCAAATATCCTGAAAACACCATCGGGCTTTTTACGTAAATTTTGCCGATCTCACCGGCTTTGACGGCTCCCCCTGAGCTTGAGCGGATGGCGACGTCCACGTTTTGAAAGGGGCGTCCGACAGAATCGGGCTTCATTTCAAAATCACGGGGGGTGGAAACGGAGACAAAGCTTAATTCCGATGTACCGTAGAAGTCATATAAAGAGAGCTGCGGATATGCCTTTTGGAATGCATTTTTTGCCTCCCTGCTCCAATTGGCGCCGGAAGAAATGACTTTGAGCCGTTTATCGATCCGCCTCTTCTCTGATCTCACGGCTTCGGTCATTGTCGGCACTGTATATATCGTTGTGACAGGCGAGCGGGCGATTGTTTTTTCAAGCTTGAGCGGCGAAAATTTTTTCATGAGATCTACTGTTCCGCCGAGATATAATGTGTTCATCGCTCCGTATAAAAAATGTGAAAAGAAAAGGGAGCCTGGAATGACAGCCCTGTCCGCTCCCGATAATTGAAAGTCCCTGCTGCTGATGCGGAAGCTCTCAATCCAGGAACGGTGCGATCTGATGAATGCTTTGGGCGTTCCTGTAGAACCGGAAGTAAAGCCGATGTAAAACGGCTCTTCATCATGGATGTCAGGTTCCGAAGCATATGGTGCAGTTTTAATGTCCTCCAGACATTCGTCCAAAAGCAGTGCATCTTCACCATCAGGAAACGGCCGTTCTGAAATGATCAATCCGGGTTTACAAACGGAAAGCCTTTCCCTGCATTCAGACAGGCTCCATCGCGGATCAAATGGAACAGCCGTCCACCCGGCCATTGCCGCACCGGCGAACAGCTGCAAAAAAGGAAGGCCGTTCGAAAGCAGACATGCGATTCTCTTATTGTCCTGTTGTCTGCCGTTTAGCCAGCTTGCCGTCCGGCAGACGAGCTGATGCCAGCTCCTGTAATTGATCGATTCTGCCTCGAATTGGATGGCGGTTTTTTCAGGATGATGTTGAGCGTGGTAATGATAGGTTTCGGTAATTGGCACTTTGCGATTCCTCCATACTAATTTCCAGCATCGCGGATTTGTAATGCTTTTCTTAATTTTAGCACGAGATAAGCTGCGGCTGCGGACTTTAGCAAATCCCCGGGAACATAGACCAAGCTATACCTCAGCGCCGTTATAAAATCAATTTGCATCAAAAAAGCCTGAACAGGAATCCCGATCGCGTATATGAATAAAATGCCAAATAAAAGATGAATGAAAAAAATATTCCGGAAACGTAAAATGGAAAGTCTGCCGACGGCAAGAGCGATGCAAAACGCCGCGGCAGGGTAGGCGAGCAAAAAGCCCGCACTTGGACTTGTGAAAACGCCGATCCCGCCCCTTCCTCCTGAAAGAAGAGGCATGCCGCTGGCGACAAGCAGCAAAAAGACGATCAGGCTGAGCCCCGCGTTTTTTGGTTTGTTTATTCCTCCTGCAAGCATAACGCCCAATGTCTGCAATGTAATCGGCACGGGTGTAAAGGGTAGAACGATCGGCGGAAAAAACCCGAGGACTGCGATGATTGCTGTACTTAGAGAAATGAATGTCATATCTTTTACATGCATAATAGACTACGATCCTTTCAAATATATTAATAGAATCAAAGTATCATTGAGTCTTTTGTAATGTCAACTAATTTTTAAATTACGTTTACAAAAAGAGTCCGAAAAACATGCACAGATCATCCCGTGACCTGTGCATGTTTGTTGCAGCTTATTTTTTTGTCAGTTCAACAAGGGAATCGACTGAAGATGCGACTTGCAATACGGCTCCATTTACTTCTTCGAGGCCGCTTAAAAAGGATTGCAGATCACCTTCGATTCTGCCGCTTTGATGTTTGCTTGTTTTCATATTGCTGACAATATCATCGAATAAGTGGTTGATATCTGACATTTTGTCCTTGCTTTCTTTCACAAGCTGGTTCACATCTGTAATATGTCTAGTGACAATGCTGATTTGTGCGTTTGTGTTATTGACCAGCTCTGATACGGCTGAGACGGTTTTTTTCGTGTCGTCGGAAAGCTTTCTGACCTCATTGGCGACGACCGCAAATCCTTTGCCGTGCTCCCCGGCTCTTGCCGATTCGATCGAAGCATTGAGCGAAAGCAAATTTGTCTGTTCGGCAATGCCTGTTACAATTCCAAAAATCTTTTCGATTTGCTGTGCGATGTTTTCGAGTTTTTTGATTTCGTGTTCAATCTCGGTCATGCTGCTTCCCATTTGATTGAGCTGTTGTTCCTGCTCCTCAAGCTCCATTTTGCCGCCGATCGATTTTTCTTCGACTGAGCCAGCCGTCTTTGTTCCCGCTCTTGACGTTTCGGCGATTTCTGAAGATTTATCCACCAATTCCTGCACCGCACCCGTCGTTTCGGCAAATAAAGCGGCTAAAGAGCCGGAGGTATCTTTGATTTGCCTATGAAGCTCATTTTTTCTTTCTTCTTCGTGCGTACGGATTCTTGCATGCTCGTCTTCAAAAGCTTCCAGAACGATCTGCTGTTCAATGTTGAGGATTTTCGTCACTGCCTTGACAGATCGTTTATATTCTTTATCGCTTAAGGCGTATTCGAAAATCTTTAGCAGTGATAAAAGAAGATCTTGAAAGGCGCCCAAATACCACTTTGGAAGCAGTCCGATACGAAGATGAACATGGGCGATCCGGACTCTTTTTTCTAAAAATGCTTCGTCGATGACACCGGAAAACATTTCCTGTATATGAATGGTCAATGTCTTTTTTAAACGGTCGACTGAACTGTGATCATGGATAATATCCATCAGCGAGCTTTCATGTTCAAGATTTTGATAAAATTGGCTGACGATGGACTCGATATGTTCAGTGACCAAAGGCTTCAGCTTGCTCAGCACCCAAAGATCATCATCTGTTAAATCAACCATGGCAAGCTGTTTTTTAAATTCTGAATGGTGTTCAAGCCTGATTCTATTGATTTGTTTATCGTTTTCCCCAGCAAAAAATGACCGTTCTGATTTTCTATCCTTTTTGAATAACACGATCGTATCCCCCTGTAAACGCTAATAAAAAATTGCCGGTTTTTTAAAATTTCCAGCATTTATCTTTTTATCGGTTGTTTTTCTTATTATTTAAGTTCACACCTCAGCTTTCAGGATTTTTTAACGGCATGACCGCAGGTCCTTCAATGACCTCGCCGTCAATGGAAAATCTTGAACCATGGCAGGGGCAGTCCCATGTCCGTTCTCCGTCATTCCACTCGACTTCACAGCCCATGTGGGTGCAGGTCGTATCGACCATATGCAGCTTTCCGTTTTCATCACGGTATGCGCCGGCCCGTTTGCCGCTGACCGTGACAACCGCTCCTTCTCCCTTGACAAGTTCATCCGGCTTCCGTATCGGCTGTTCGAGCTTTCCCTCAGCAAAGTGTTTTGCGACATCCGTATTGTAGGAAATCGCTTTTTTGATGCTTGGATCTGGATGAAAGCGAGAAGGTTTAAAGACTTCTTGATACGGATTATTTTCGTTTGTAATATGATCCGTCATGATTTGAGCGGCGAGCGTGCTTGATGTCATGCCCCATTTTTTAAATCCGGTCGCGACAAGGATCCGCTTCTCTTTCGGATAAATCGGCCCGATATAAGGGATTTTATCAAGGCTGATTAAATCCTGTGTTGACCAGCGATAGGGGATCTCTTCGATGCCGAGCACGCCTTCTGCAAATGATTCAAGCGCTTGATAATGCTCCATTGTATCTTTTCCCTGTCCGGTTTTATGGCTTTCTCCGCCGACAAGAACCATGTTTTCTCCGTCTATCATCACCGAGCGAAGGGAGCGGGAAGGCTGGTCAATGCTTAAATACATGCCGCCGGGGTAGGGTGTTTTCGGTTTGACGGCGAGTACGTATGAGCGGCTCGGCTCAAGCCTTGCAAAGTAAAAGCCCTTTTTGTCATGAAACGGAAAATGCGTACAGCATACGACATAATCGCTGAAGATCTTATACCCGCTTCTTGTCAGCACTTTTGGACGGTCTCCTTCTTCGATCTCCTTGGCGGCTGTGTTTTCAAAGATTTGGCCTCCGGCTTTTTGGACAGTCTCTGCAAGGTGCTTTAAGTAATGAAGCGGATGAAACTGAGCCTGGTTTTTCATCACAAGCCCGGCTTTAATATCGATGGCGACAGGAAGGTCTTTGATGAATTCCCTGTCGATTCCGAGTTTTTGATAAGCCTCATATTCTTTTTTGATCTTTTGGACCGATTTTTCTTCCGTCGTATAGATGCACGCGTCCTGTTCTTCAAAATCGCAGGGGATATTTTGTTCGAGTACAAGGTTTTTGATGAACGAAAGCGCCTGGAGATTTGCTTCATAATAAATCCTTGCATTTGGCATTCCGATGTGATTGATCAGCTCATCATAAATAAGGTCGTGCTGGGCGGTTATTTTGGCCGTCGTATGTCCTGTCGTTCCGTTCAGGATGCTGTCCGCATCGATCAAGAGGACGCTGTATCCTTTTTGTGTCAGCATATAAGCTGTCGTCAATCCGGTCATACCGCCCCCGATAATCGCGACATCTGTCTTCACGTCTTCCTTTAGTTCCGGAAATGAAGGAAGATTCGTACTGTCTCTCCAAAACGATTCAGGTGAATTCGGCAGTTTTTGTTCATTGTTTGCCACAAAGTTCCCTCCAAAGTTGGTTTTGTTCTTAAATTTTCCATTTGTGAAATATTCATACACTGGAAAAGGCTCGTCATAAAAAACGTTATGTTTCATAAAATAATAAGGTTTAATCGTGAAGGAGGAATTGTTTTGAGCAAGCAACAGAAAAAAGTACTGCCTCCACAGCACCAGACCCAGCAGCCCGGTCTGGAATATTTGATGGATCCCCGCCCTGTTTTCGACAGGCCGAAATTGGAGAAAAAGCTGGCGGGGAAAACGGCGATTATTACGGGAGGAGACAGCGGAATCGGCCGGGCGGTGGCCGTTTTGTTTGCAAAGGAAGGCGCAAACGTGGTCATCGTTTATTTAAATGAGCACCGTGATGCAGAGGAGACAAAAGGATATGTGGAAAGAGAAGGAGTCCGGTGCTTGCTGATTGCCGGAGATATCGGAGACGAGGCTTTTTGCAATGAGGTGGTCAGCCGGACGAAGGAAGCATTTCCGAGCATCGATATTTTGGTCAATAATGCGGCTGAACAGCATCCGCAAAAAGGAATCGAAAAGATCACGAGCCACCAGCTGATCAGGACGTTTCAAACCAACATTTTTGCAATGTTTTATTTAACAAAAGCCGTCCTGCCTCATCTGAAAAAAGGCAGCTCGATTATCAATACGACGTCCATTACCGCATATGCCGGGAATGAAAGGCTGATCGATTATTCGTCGACAAAAGGAGCGATTACATCATTTACGCGTTCGCTTGCATTGTCGCTCGTTGATCAGGGCATCCGCGTCAACGGAGTGGCTCCTGGGCCGATTTGGACGCCTCTTATCCCTTCGACATTTACGGAGAGAGAAGTCGAGGTATTCGGTTCAACGACGCCGATGGGGCGTCCGGGGCAGCCGGTTGAAGTAGCGCCGAGCTACCTGTTTCTGGCCAGTGAAGATTCATCTTACATGACCGGCCAAGTGCTTCATGTCAATGGCGGGACGATCATTAATGGTTAAAAAGGCCAGGGCTCTATGCACTTGACCTTTTACCGCACATAAAAAAGCCAATCCTGTCGGGATTGGCCGTTATGCGTGCAATTTCATCGCAGTATATTCTGTTGATAGCTCAAGGAAAGATTGTTTATCTCCTTTGTCTAATGCTTCATTGATCTTGTCACTCAGCATGTTCAAACGCCGTTTAAACAACGATTCATCAAGGACCATTTGAATGTAGATATCCATGATGGTTACATCAAGTTCTTTTACCTTTTGGGTGTTGCGGGACTTCATGAGCTCAGCGTACGACTTTTTCTCTTTCATAAAGATTCCCCCTGATGCCTTTTTTATAGTATATGGATTACGCACCAAAAAATCAATAAGTATTTATAATTTTTAGACAATTATTCAAAGAAGCTTGTTTATGAGAGTAAAAGTTTGTATATTTGGACAAAAAAACGCAAGTTTGCCCGGATAAAAAATAAAAATGGAATTTTAAAAACATATTTTCAAATTAATTGGAAAAAATCCTGTCGTTTTGTAAAGGATAATGTTAGATTAATAGTATAAATTTACTAAATGGCTAGGAGGATCATGAAGATGAGTACAGAGGATATGACAAAGGATTCTTATGAAGTAAACAGTTCGACAATGGCCGTTCTGCCTCTGGGAGAGGGTGAAAAGCCCGCTTCAAAAATTTTTGAAACCGAAAGGACATTCCGGGTCAATATGAGGCCTTTTCAAATCATAGAAAGAAGCTGCCGCTATTTCGGTTCAAGCTATGCCGGAAGAAAAGCGGGCACATATGAAGTGATTAAAGTTTCCCATAAACCGCCGATTATGGTCGATCATTCAACCAATATTTTTCTTTTTCCCACATTCTCCTCAACGAGGCCTCAGTGCGGGTGGCTTTCCCATGCACATGTTCACGAATTTTGCGCGGCAAAATATGACAATACATTCGTCACTTTTGTAAATGGGGAAACATTAGAGCTGCCTGTATCCATCACATCTTTCGAAAATCAGGTTTACCGCACGGCGTGGCTGAGAACCAAATTTCTTGATCGGATCGAAGGCAGCGCCATGCAAAAGAAACAGGAATTTATGCTGTATCCGAAAGAAGACCGGAACCAGCTGATATATGAATTCATCCTCAGAGAGCTGAAAAAACGCTACTGATCAGGCTTTCGCCGCGAATAAATAGTGCTCTAAAAGGGCGGCGACCTGGTTGCGGATGCGGGGATTAAAGTAATTGTGCTCTTCTTCGTATCCTTCATATATAAAGGAATACATCGTAAACGCTTCGTCCCGGGACACTTCATGAACTTTGACTTTTCGTCTCCGTAAATCGTTTTTTATGTTGTATAAATCGCGCTGGGCAAGCTTCAACGCCTGCTCAATCAGGCGGAGATAAGGGTCTTTCAGCTTAAACGGACCTTGCTGGATGTTGCCGAGATCTTTATTTAAAATGCTGATGGTCATCGGAAGGTAAATAGCCTTTTCAATCGTGTCCCTGACATCTGAGGGAATTCTTGTCATGGCTTTTCTCCTCTTTTCTTTTCAGTGGTAAGGAACATTTGTTCTATTTGTATTTTACACGATAGGCCGCTCTTTTATCAAGAACCGGGAAAAAATGACTAAAAAGATCAAGTTGATTCAGACTAATACAGAAACATCCGGAGACGGATGATTTAAAGTTTTTGCTTGAACGTGTAGAATAGAAGTAGACAACCGCCTGAGGAGAATTATGTTGGAGCAATTATTCAGTTATTTTACAGAAGAGAATTTAACAGACTTTTTTCAGAGCTATCGGGCTTTTGGTCCTTTTGCAGCCATACTGCTGCCGTTCATTGAAGCACTGCTCCCGTTTTTGCCGCTGATCGTGTTTGTGATCGCCAATGTGAATTCGTTCGGTTTGTGGCAGGGATTCATTTTCACTTGGATCGGAGCATCTGCGGGCTCGATAGCCGTCTTCCTTTTTATCCGCCATTTTGGCCAGCAAAAAGCTCTGGGGTTTATACGGAGGCATCAATCTGTGAAAAAGCTGATGATCTGGGTCGAAAAACGAGGCTTTGGTCCTTTGTTTCTGCTGCTTTGTTTTCCATTCACACCTTCTGCGGCAGTGAATGTTGTGGCAGGCCTTTCAAGAATCAGCCTGCTGCCTTTTACACTTGCGGTGCTTTGCGGAAAGTTCGTCATGATTTTTATAGTAAGCTTTATCGGACATGACCTGATGGCGCTCTTCACACAGCCTTTAAGAACAGCCGGGGTCACTATCGTCATTTTGATTTTATGGTACGCCGGAAAACGGGTTGAACACCGTCTGAACGTGAAATTCAGCCAGAGAGAGAATGACTAGGGGGACATAGAAGTGAAAAAGCGTTTTTGGGTCATAGCCGGAGTACTTTTAATCATCATTGGAATTCAGGTGAAAAACGCCGTTTTTATTGAATATAAAGTGGAAGGAGTCAGCATGAATCCAACCTTTCAGGAGGGCAATGAGCTTTTGATCAATCGGTTCGCCCATCATTTTAAGACGATCGGCAGATTTGATATCGTGCTGTTTAAAGGGCCTGAAAAGGATATATTCATTAAACGGGTCATCGGGCTTCCGGGTGAAACCCTCAGATATGAAGATGATCAGCTTTATATTGATGAAAAAAAAGTCAAAGAGCCTTATTTGGATGATTTAAAATCCGTGACAGCAGGGGGAGATCTGACCGGGGATTTTACATTGAAAGAAGTGACGGGGGAGGAGAAAGTTCCCGAAAATCACTATTTTGTCCTTGGAGATAACAGAATCCACAGCTTTGACAGCCGCCATTTCGGCTTTGTGTCGGATCAGGACATTGTCGGAATTGTGACGGAAAGAATCGATAAGAAGTGAGCAGGCGGCTCAAAAAGGGGAGGAAATGTCCACCCCTTTTTTACAACCGTCCATCATTTCCAAGGGACTGCCTTGGGGCAAACACCCCAATAAGACGACTGAACAAAAGGCAGGAAGCTGGAAATAAAATTGAAAGCAAATGGCTGTAGGCAGAAAAAGCGGCTGGTTGATGCAAAAAAGAAAAAGGCCATAAATCAAATAGTGGCGATGATATTTCGATCAGGCATAGCTCTTCGAATAAAGATTGATTTAAAAGCTCCCTCAAAGGAATAAACTCCACATTGAAAAATTAATCAAAATGGAATTGCTATTTTTAGATAAAAAGGTGAAATAGAGCCTTATTGTATAAAACGTTGATACATCATTCAGCATGGCAAACCCACCCCGCCCAAATCAGGCAAATAGAGAAGCCGAAAATATGAATAAAACTTTTAAACAACATAACTTCAAGGCTTGCTTTCGTTTGTCTTACTTCAATTTAATGGCATTCAGCCTTTTTTGCAGCTTCTTTTTTGCGGCCGATGCTTTCAGCTTGTCCACCGCCGATTGCGCGGCCGATTTCGTCTTTTTCGTTTTTCTTTTTTCGGCTGTTTTCACTTTTGCTTTTGCTGTCTCCACCTTTTGTTGATAAGCCAGGGCAGCTTTCTTTTTTACGGTGTTCAGTCTTTTTTGCAGTTTCATTTGATCTTTCCCTGCAAGGAGTTCATTGATTGCTTTTTGCGCTTTGCCGATATTTGCGTCACTCGCTGTTTTTTCAGCTTTTGAGACGGCCTGCTGTGCGCTTTTGAGAAGGCTTGAGCGGACTGAATGGATCCGTTTTTGCAGTTTTGTTTTAAAAGAACCTTTGTAGAGCTCATTGACCGCTTTTTGGGCGGCGTCCGCATTGGCTTTCTTTTTCTGTTTTTCAGCGAGCTTTACTTTGCTTTCGGCCGTTTTTTTGAGCTGTTCTTTCACACGGGCGAGCCTTTTTTTCAAAGCGGTTTTATCGGTGTCTGCAGGGAGCGGATCGATTGCTTTTTGCGCCGCATCAATGTCGGCTTTTTTCTTGCTTTTTTCAGCCTTCCCGACGGCTTTTTGCGCTTTTTCAAATGCCGCTTGCGCCGCTGTATCTTTAAAGCGGACCAGACCGTAGCCGAACAGCGAATCGCGCCCGGACGCGCCCAAATCGCGGGCATAAAACTGCATTTTTCTGCGCAGCTCGGCATTTGTACTGGCGGGATCCAGCTGTTTTAATAAAGCGAACATGCCGGTTACGTGCGGAACAGCCTGGGAAGTCCCGCTGCCGATCGCATATCCGCGGTGCAAAGATGTGCTGATGATTGAAGTGCCTGGAGCGGCGAACTCGATGGCGCCGCCTGTGTTGGAAAACGAAGCGAGCCGATTTTTTTCATTTGTTGCTGAAACGGCAATCACGCTGCTGTAGGCGGCCGGATAATGAACGGGCTTTCCGTTTCCGTCATTTCCGCTTGCAGCTACGAGAATTAGCCCTTTTTTGTACGCTTTATCTGCAGCATCGTGCAGTATTTGGCTGTCGCCGGATACGACAAGGCTCATATTGATGATGTCGATCCCGTGCCGGATCGACCAATCGATTCCTTTTAAAATGCTTTTCAGATCGCCTGAGCCGTTCTGGTCAAGCACTTTCACCGCATACAACTGCGAATCGGGCGCAATTCCGTCGATCCCATAGCCGTTATGCTTTGCACCGATAATTCCGGCAACATGTGTTCCATGGCCGTTGTCATCGTGGTATGACGAGGTATAGCTCACCATTGAGGCTCCACCGGCAATCGACAGTTCCTCATGCGGCGCAATTCCGCTGTCTATGACCGCGATTTTTACACGTTTTCCGGTCAAACCTTTATTCCAGGCAAGAGCGGCTTGAATCAACTTTACATTCCACTGTGTAACTGAGCCAGTGCTTTGCTCTGTTCCGCTTGAAACTGCTTTTAATGGGGCAATTCCGGCAGCCTTGACCGCAGCATTGTTTTCGACATACAGCACATCAGGGTCATGTTCTAAATTGCGCACCTTTTTTTCATCCGCGGTGACGGCGGCTGCGTGAAGCTGCTGATAAATGTGTTCAACGGATTCCGCTTGTTCCATGACCGCTTTTTTTCCGCTTTGATTTTTATAGACGACAATAACCTCTTTTTCTTGCTCATTGCTCTCTGCTTGTAGAGGTGAAACGGTGGAAAAACTAAAAAATGACATGGCGGAAACGGCGGCCAGTCCAAATTTTTTCATCGGCTTTCCTCCTTTTTGCGCGGCGTTTGCTATATATATCGGAGAATTTTTTGTTTTTCAAAGAGAAATAAAGCCGGTCTTAAGGGCGCTCGTCGTGCACCTCAGTTCTCAAAACGTTAAGAACACTGTTATACCAACGTTTGTGCCCTTCCCATTTATTTAGGAAGTGCTTTTTTAATAAATTGGGTACGAAAATGGGTGATCCTAATTTCTGTAAAAATATTTGTTTTAAAAAAGAATCATCTTTTTTACCTGTCATTTAATTATTCATTTTGAACAGCTTTTAAGCGATGTTCAAATTTCTGATAAGCGGATAAATCAACTACATTTGGTGTATTTACATAGGCCAGCGTTGTTTTTGTATCAGAATGCGTTAAGGCACGTGAGATTTCTTCTATTGAAGCCCCACCTTCATAAGCTATTGTTCATTAAATTTATTTTAATTTTTTGAATGGATTGACAGAATATATGAAATGGGCTATTGTAAAAATAAATTTGTGAAGAGTTTCACAAACTAACATAAAAGCTACAGGTGGTAAATGATTAAAAAATCACGGGGAGGAATGGATTAAATGTTAGTTAAATTATTAGAACCATTAAATGTTTCAGATTCGCTCATTGAGAAATTAGCAGAACCCATCAAACAGCAAGGCCATGAATTTGTTTACTACAATGAGAAAACAACGGATTCGGCAGAATTGGCAAAACGTAGTGAAGGTGCAGATGTTATTATGATTGCGAATAATCCTTATCCTTCAGAAGCAATTGATCAAAATGATAACTTAAAATTAATCAATGTTGCTTTTACAGGTGTCGATCATATAGGGTTTGCTCAGGCTAAGAACCAGGATATTATGATATGTAATGCAGCTGGATATGCGAACCAAGCAGTTGCAGAATTAACAATTGGTTTAGTATTAGATTTATATCGCCGCATCGCTCGTGGGGATAAAGAAATTCGTGCTGATAATTATCCTGGGGCATTCCAAGGTAGTGAAATTAAGGGAAAAACAGTTGGTTTGATTGGTACAGGTAAAATTGGTATGATGACTGCTCACTTGTTTAAAGCATTTGGTGCAAAATTGGTAGCTTCAGACCAATCTCGAAAAAATCCAGAAGCTACAGATTTGGGCATCGAGTACATGGAATTAGATGAATTATTAATACAATCCGATATTGTGTCATTACATGTACCATTACTACCAAGTACACAAGGTTTGATTTCCAAAGAAAAATTAGAGCTAATGAAAGAATCAGCCATTTTAATCAACTGTGCACGAGGTCCAATTATTGATAATGACGCATTGGCTGATGCGTTAAATGAGGGAAGAATTGCTGGAGCTGGTATTGACGTGTTTGATATGGAGCCTCCTATTCCAAGAGACTATAAACTATTACATGCCAAAAATGTTATTTTAACACCACATGTAGGTTTCTTTACGGATGAGGCAATGGAATTGCGTGCTGAAATTGCATTCAATAATACCATTGCATTCCTGGAAGGTAGACCTCAGAATATTATTCAAAGATAATATAGAGGAGCTTTTCTTACAGATCAGATAAGTGTTTTGCTTGTAAAATAATATGTGAATAATTGAACAATAGCGATGCGGCATTTTGGAAAATGAAGCGAGGAGAAAATACAATGACACTGAAAGAAGTAACAAGAGAAGATTTAAAAAATCGTATTTTCCATTGGCCAGACATTCAGGAGTTTAGAGAAGAAGAAGCAACAAAACATATTTTCTATGAAACACCTAATACTGTAGGAGCTGTATGGTGTATGCGCCCGGGACAAACTTTGCCAATCCATTCGCATGAGAATGCTGACGATATATGGATTGTCATCGAAGGAACAGCAGATTTTTATCCTGAATGTGGCGAAACGGTTCCGATTCAAGCTGGTGATGTCGTTGTTGCACGTGCAGGGGAAAAGCATGGAATGACAAATAATTCCGATAAAAATTTCGTTATGATTGGAATAGCGGGTCCGACACCCATTGGTTTCATTCCGCATAAGCATGATTAACCTAAATACATCAGACGTTAGGTTCTTAGTCTGTAAGGACACGCGCAAACCTTGTTATAGATAGAATAGGCCCGATAACTCTAGAGTTATTAGGGCTTATTTCTTGTTTGTCTGAAGATTTTTTTACAAAATAGTGTTTGCTCATGGAAGTAATAATGAGAGAGGGGAAAAGGCGTTACTATTATTACCTTTATGGAAATGAGAGAGCTGGGGAAAAATAAGATTAGCTTCTATCGATGAATCATTCCATCGATATTTTTAAGCAGACGCCTTTTGTCTAAAATGTATAATGTTACTTTTGTTTTTGTCGAAAGTGAACAATGTTATTGACTGGCTTATAACCTACAATTTAATTAAATAAAAAATATAATTAAATAATAAAAAGGGAGCGTGTCATACCGTGGAAAAAACAATTAAACATGACCCCAATTATTACAAAAAGATCATTATTGCATTGTGTTTAGGGTGGGTAGCTATTTGGATTTATCGTACAATACTTACGCCAATATATCCACAGATTCAAGAATCATTAGGAAATATTAGTGACACACAAATGGGGTTGGTTGCTTCTATTTATTTCTTTGCATATACGGGTATGCAAATTCCGTCTGGAGCACTTGTCGATAAATTTGGACAAAAAAAGGTGTTAATTCCTGCATTTATCGTTTTTGCGCTAGCTGCATTTGTAATTGGCACAAGTTCAACTATCATGCAAGTATACATTGGATCGTTATTGGCTGGTATTTCGACTGGTTCATATTACGGTGCAGCCTTTTCCTTATCAGCTAAACATACGCCAAAAGATAAAAAAAGCTTTTCCAATGCGATTATAAATAGCGGTTCAGCATTAGGGATGGTAATTGGACTAATCGGATCATCGGTTTTAGTAGGCGGTTTTGAAATTCAATGGAATTATATGCTTTTTATAACAGCTATCGTTATCGTAGCTGTAACATTTGTGTTTGTGTTGTTTATTAAACAAGATAAAACATCAGATAAGGAAGTGGCTGAAGAGAAGAAAGCCGCCGTACAAAGCACAGATATTCAAAATGAAAGCTTATTTTCTCCAAGACAATTAGTTGTATATTTTGTATATTTTGCAACATGCTATGGCTATTATATGATAGTAACTTGGTTGCCATCCTTCCTTGTAGCAGAAAAAGGATTTGCTCAAGGTTCAGTAGGATATGTAGCTGCACTAGTTGCGGTCACTGCAGTGCCAGGTGCTTTGATATTTACTAAATACATAGACAAAAATGCACATTTGCGTCTGCGTTTAATTTTATTTCTATTAATTGCTGCAGCAGTAACAATTAGTTTGACAGTATTTGCACCAAATCCTGCAGTACTGTATATTGCGTTAATTTTATATGGCTTATTAGGTAAACTTGCGATTGATCCAGTTTTAATAACCTATGTATCTGATTCCGTATCAGGAGATAGAGTTGCTAGAGCATTAACTCTATTTAACTTCTTTGGAATGAGTTCATCTGTTATTGCACCAACACTTACTGGTTATATTGGTGATGTAACTGGCTCGCAAGTATTAGCATTCTATATTGCAACCATCCTTCTTGCAGCAGCAGCGTTGCTATTTTTCCTTGTGGTTATGTTAAGACAGAATAAAACAGTAGCTAACTAAATAAATAAAAAAGAGAACTTCCAGTGGTTCTCCTTTTTATTTACAACGATATTTTCTCTGAAGCAAATAATGCCAATCGAATGCTCAGTGATGTATCAGGAGATTCTACAGATTGACCTAATATTTCTTCGCATTTTTTAATACGATATTTCACAGTATTACGATGAATAAAAATATCTTCTGAGGTCTTTGTAAGATCACATTGGTTTGCCATATAGACATTTAATGTAAATCTTAGTTCTTTTTCCTTCATTGTTTGGGGATAGGCTAAAGGACCGAGTGTATAAATGATAAATGGCTTTAATTTATTCGTTGGAATGAGTTGTAATAATTCTTCTACGCTTTTGGATTTGTAGGGCTCTATAAATTCCATTTCGCCTTGTTCATATTTATTATCATAAGCCTCATTCGCTTCGAAAAAAGACAGTGGTAATTGTGAAAGCTCGGAGACCTCATTACCAATGCCAAATGAAAGGGAGCTATTAAAAAATAGCTGATACTCTTTTTGGATATATCTGCAGTATTCCGAATAATAATGATGTCTTCTTTGTAAAAGTATCGTAAATCTGCGTTCACCCTGAGACATATATATACTAATGGAAGGGTCAATCGCAGTAAACTTATGCGTTAGCCACTCAAAAGTCATCTGATATCGCTCATTTAAGTAGACGCTATTTTCAACATTCTTTTCTTTGTCAATCCCACAAATAATCACTTGATAGAATTTGGAAGGTTGAATGTGATATTTTTTTAAAAGGTCGGTGTGTTGTGTTAGTGAAACAAGGTTATCAGGATGTTCGGACATAAGTGATGTGAAAAAATGGTTCACGTCCTGCTGCTCTGCTTCTTTGATTTTACTATTTTTATAAATTGCGAGACTAAGTGTGTTGACTGCTTGTTCTATTGTTAATAAACTAATCGGATAGTTGAGCAAATTAACATTTGAAATCATAAGGTAATACGGAAAATATTTAAATGCAGGAACCTTAAATATAGCATATTCTTCCTGGAAAACACCATTATGATTTGGTTCGATTTGCTCTGAATTTAAATATCTTCTGAAATAATTAAGGTTCTTTTGAACATGTTCTGAGTGTTGATGAAAGTGATGACTCGATGACTCAACTTGATGAAAAGAATTTAGCAGCATTACAGGAACCTTTATAAGTCTACTTAAACGTTCAATCATCATGTTCAGGCTTAACCCTTGCATAAGCATAGCATTTAACTCTTGTTGGATATCTAATGCGAAGTGTAATTTTTCTGTTTCTTCATCCAAGATAAATGACGATATATGATGAGTAATGGATCCCAAATTCCAACTTTCTGGAATTTCAATAATTGGGAATTTTAATTTGTTTGCAAATGCAATAACCTCATCATCTAATTTTTTTAAAAATCGGGATAGCTTGATACCTAGACCAGCAACTTGTATATCATTTAACTCACTAATAAGACTGATTAGTCCAGATTGATCATACTGATAATTCATTCCTGTTGTTACGATAAGTGAGTATGGTGTTGTAAAATTTTTAATATCAGGCGTTTCTGTAATATCAACCATTTCTACCACTCGTTCCAAATCGCCCTGCTCATTCAGCAAAGTTAAATCTGAAAATTGCAGTACAGATAATATTTCTTTTAATGTTGTCATCAAGGCTACCTCCTTATCTTTGTTAGAAAAAGATAAAATAAAAATGAAATATGTCAGATGTTACAAGGATAACTTCACACTCTGATAATACACTGTTTTTGAAGGTTATTATACGTATAATCCTTTAGTTAAAAATATTAAAGGAGAATCATTATGCTTCAACATGATTCTTCGTTTTTTGAAAAGCGTGGTTATAACAAAGATATCATGTCGAAGATCACTTGAACAAAGAAATTCATCCTCATTTAATTTTTTTACGTTGTGGATGGGAACAGTGCATCATATTCCGAATTATATAGCTGTTAGATTTTTTACAACTGGGATTATCACCGTTTCAAGTAATAGTATCCCTTGTTATAAGTTCCTTCTTAGATAGCCTTATGACTTGTTGTAAACGGATACACAGGTTCAAAATATGGCGTCCCATTTTTATGCATTTAAGACATGCCTATGGTGATATAGGTGCTGACTCCAGGTGTATTCTGTGGTGTTGTGGCTTGGATTTCCTGGTTTTGATTTCAAACATTTGCTGGTTCACAAGCTTTATTGATCCTAATGAATAAGATTTTCCCGTTTTCATGATAGTGGGGTGGGGCTACCATTTTATCCAACCATTAAAAGAGGAGGATGATTTTGATGAATTTTGATTCAATTATCAAAAATGGATTAGTCATTCTAGAAAATGGTGAACAAGAAGTCGAAGTAGGGATTAAAGATGGCAAAATCGCAGCAATCGGTAAGGATTTGGGTACAAGTGCAAAAATTATCGATGCAAAAGGATCTATTGTATCTCCAGGTATGATTGATGCACATGTGCATATCACAGAGCCGGGCGGCGGCTATCGTGATGAATGGGAAGGCTATGACACAGGAACACGTGCCTCTGCAAAAGGCGGTGTAACGACGATTATTGAAATGCCGTTAAATCAAGTGCCAGCAACGGTAGATGAGAAATCTATTCAAGAAAAATTTAAAGCTGGAAAAGGAAAATTATCTGTAGACGTTGCGAGTTACGGCGGTTTAGTACCATTTAACTTAGATGGGGGTATTCAAGAGTTAGATAACAATGGTGTTGTTGCATATAAATGTTTTGTAGCAACATGTGGTGACCGTTCTATAGAAGGAGATTTCATGAACGTGGATGACTATTCCCTCTACGAAGGTATGAAACAAATTGCGAAGACAGGCAAAATATTATCTATACACGCTGAAAATGCTGCAATTACGGATAAGTTAGGGGAAATAGCATCTAAAAATGGTGAAACTTCATTACGCGCTTATGTAGATTCTCGCCCCGTATTTACTGAAGTAGAACCGATTAGAAAAATAATTCTATTTGCGAAAGAAACGGGATGTCGTGTACACATCGTTCATGTAGCTTGTGAAGAGGGCGTAGATGAAATTGTCAAAGCGCAACAGGAAGGGGTCGATATTACATGCGAAACATGTACACACTATTTATATTTCTATAAAGAAGAACTAGATAATATCGGACCAGTTGTAAAATGCTCTCCGCCAATCCGTGAGCAATCACGCTTAGAAGGCATGTGGAATCGGGTATTAAACGGAGATATTTCATTCGTAACATCAGACCATTCACCATGTACCCCAGACTTAAAAGCTACGGATAATGCATTTGAAGCTTGGGGAGGTATCGCAGGTGTACAAAATATTGTCGACGTATTATTTGATGAGGGTGTGCAAAAACGTAATATGTCATTATCCAAATTTGCAGCCATAATTGCTACAAACCCTGCGAAACGTTTTAATCTAGCATCAAAAGGCAGTATTGCAGTAGGGAAAGATGCGGATTTCGTATTTATTAAGAAAGATGCACCTTATGAATTAAAAGCTGAGGACTTAGCATATCGACACAAAATTAGTCCATATATTGGTCGCAAAATTGGTGCGCAGGTAGTGAAAACAATCGTTCGTGGTGTCGAAATCTATGATAAAGAAAACGGGATTTCAAATGAAAAAGTAGGAAGATTTATTCCTTAAGTGACGGGACAGCTGTCCCGTCAGGAATTTGAGGCAAAGGAAGATGTGAAGGCAGATTGTTCCTCTGAAGATTATTTATTCATCTGCCATTTCGTGAGAGCTAAAGAGAATTTTTTATTTGACAATAATTGTAAAATATTTCAAAAATAAAAGCGAATTAATTCACATGTTGGTTGGGGAGTAATATCTGGGATGAAAACAAATGAATAAAAAGTAAATGAAGTTGTTTTCCTGCAGAAAATATGGAATACATGCGCGCCACTTCCTGTGAAAATGTTTGTATGAAGGCGTCCTGAGAATGTGTTACACTTGCAAATCAGTATGTCAGCAGCATTGCTTATGGCGGCTAATACAGCTGGAGGGAGCATGGCAAAGCTGACTTCACCACAATGTATCGCTATTGCAGCAGCTGCTGTTAATCAAATTGGAAATGAGTCAAAAATTTTTCAATATACATTAAGGTACACCCTAGAATTGCTGCTGCTCGTATGTATCCTGACTCTTGGCATATCATTTATGATGTAATGAAACAGATAAACTACCCTATAAATCAATGTTTTTTATTGATTTATAGGGTAGTTTTTTTCTTGAATAAGGAAGTATAAAATTTGCACCTTATTTATTTGTTGGGTAAGAGAGATAGTCAGTCGTCAAAAAACAGGAGATTTTGCTTCGCTCCAATCTATATATTTTTAAGCGGGCGCTCTGCGATTTTTTTTAGGAGAAACTCGATGTAAATTTAATTTGTTATAAAGCGTATTTTTTCAAGTTTTTATGCAATCGAAAGCCAACAGTTTCTTTTTTTCCTCTGGCATTAGTCCATTATCTAGATACCATATTTTGATTAAAAGGTGTATTTGTTGAAAGTGCATAAAATGCTCTTCCATTATTGTTGGTTATGTCAATGAATGGTTGTAAACAGGGTTCTATGATGAAAGTAAATAAGGGAAAGGAGGAGAAAAAGAATGGATATTCAATCAACCTTTGAAACGTTGGATAAGAAATTCACAAGTTTTGGCGGTTTAGAACAAGGGGGTATTACGCGTCTGTTATACTCTCCTGAATGGATTGCTGCAGTTCGCGAACTGGAAGCAACATTTAAGGAAGAAGGTTTAGAAGTAAGCTTTGATGATGTTGGGAACTTATCTGGTCGTCTTGTTGGAAGTAAATATTCTGAAGAAACTATTTTAACAGGATCACATATCGACACAGTTGTTGAAGGTGGTCATCTAGATGGACAATTCGGTATCTTATCTGCACTGGTTGCTGTGAAATATTTAAAAGAAAAATATGGTCAACCATTACGAACAATAGAAGTATTATCACTCGCAGAAGAAGAAGGAAGTCGCTTCCCATATACATTTTGGGGAAGTAAAAACTTCTTTAACTTAGCCAAAAAAACGGATGTTGGCACAATAGAAGATGCTGAAGGAATTAAATTCGAAGATGCTATGCATGCATCCGGTTTTGATTACCGTAAAACAGATGATGTTCGTGACGATATTAAAGCATTTGTTGAAGTACATATTGAACAAGGGAAAGTATTAGAGGCGGAAAATAAAGCGATTGGTGTTGTGACTGGGATTGTTGGTCAAAAACGTTACACAATTAACTTGAAAGGTGAAGCAAATCACGCTGGCACAACACCGATGTCATTACGAAGAGATACAGTTGTTGCATATAGTGAAATTGTAACAGACTTAACGAAACGAGCTAGAGAAATTGGGGAGCCTCTTGTATTAACGTTTGGACATGTCACTCCTGTTCCAAACACCGTAAATGTCGTCCCTGGAGAAATTACTTTTTCGATAGACTGTCGTCATATTGATCAACAACTATTAAATGATTTTGCGAGAGAAATTGAAGATAAAATTAAAGCGGTAGCAGAAGCAAACAGCATGACTTATGACATTAATTTATGGATGGATGAAGCACCGTCATTGATGGATAAAGAAATCATTCAAATAGTTGAACAAGCAGCTAAGAATAATGTGGGGGACAGCTATAAATTGATGCCATCCGGTGCAGGTCATGATGCACAAATTTTTGCGGATTTTGTTCCTACAGCAATGTTGTTTGTACCTTCTATTGGCGGAATTAGCCACAATACCAATGAAGAAACGAAGATAGAAGACCTTGTGAAGGGGATTGAAGTATTGAAAGATGTATTGTATGAACTAGCTTATAAAGAATGAAAAGGAGCCAGATACTCATGAGTTACTTAAATCATAATCAAGGATACAGAGAAGGTTTATTAGAAACACGTTCAGTAATAAAAAAAGATAATTATGCGGTAATCACACCTGATGGCTTGGTTAATAATGTTGTACCTGGCTTTGAAGATTGTGATGTCACCATTTTAGGATCTCCGCGTTTAGGTGCAAGGTTTGTAGATTATTTGGTAACAGTTAAAAACCAGGGCGGAAACAAAACTGGTTTTGCTGGTGATGGTATCCAATCATTTGTGTACGTTGAATATGGTAAAATCAACGCTTTTGCGGATGGTAAAAAATACGAATTAACAAAAGGCGGCTTCTTATATGTACCTCCACACTTACAATTGACGTTTGATAATAATAATAATGGTGAGGATAGCCGTTTGTTTTTATACAAAAAGCGTTATCAGCCGCTTAAAGGACATACACCAGAAATTGTTACAGGTAATGTGAATAACATCAAACAAGAAGCCTATGAAGGTATGAAAGAAGTATTAATTCAAGATTTGCTGCCAAAAGAAATCGCATATGACATGAACATTCATATTCTTTCATTTGAGCCAGGTGCTTCGCACGGTTACATTGAAACGCACGTTCAAGAACATGGTGCTTATATATTAAGTGGACGGGGTGTTTACAACTTAGACAACGAGTGGATGCCAGTTGATAAAGGTGACTATATTTTTATGGGAGCTTATACGCCCCAAGCAACCTATGCAATTGGTTTGGGTGAACCATTCTCGTATATTTATTCAAAGGATGCGAATAGAGATATTAATCTATAAAGAGGGGCAATTTTAATGAGTGAACCATTAGTGTATGTAGAAAGTAATCGTCTCCGGCAGCTAATGAAAGATAAATTAGTGAAAGCAGGCTTACCTGAAGAACAAGCGGATAAAACAGCTGACTTACTCATTTTTGCAGACGAACGAGGTGTTCACTCACATGGTGCTGTGAGAATGCAATACTATTCCGAACGTACATTAAAAGGTGGATATAACCTGAAACCAAACTTAAGTTTCGAAAAAACGGGTCCAGCATCAGGGATTTATCACGGAGATAATGCGTTAGGGCATTATGTGAGTTATCAAGCAATGAAAAAGGCAATCGAATTAGCAAAAACATCAGGTATCGGTGTTGTCGGTGTAAAAGAAATGGGACACAGTGGTGCTATTGGTTATTATGCACGTCAAGCAGCATTAGAAGGTATGGTGGCATTAACAGTATGTCAATCTGATCCCATGGTCGTGCCATTTGGTGGTACCGAACCGTACTTTGGTACCAACCCAATTGCTTTTAGTGCGCCTAGAAAAGATGGTAGTCCAATACTTTTTGATATGGCAACAACGGTACAAGCCTGGGGGAAAATCTTAGATGCAAGAAGTAAAAACAAATCTATCCCAGACTCATGGGCAGTGGATAAAAATGGAGCACCAACAACAGACCCGTTTAAGGTAAATGCATTATTACCAATGGCTGGGCCTAAAGGATACGGGTTAATGATGATGGTTGATATTTTATCGGGGAGTTTACTCGGCTTGCCATTTGGCAGGCATGTCACTTCCATGTATAAAGATTTATCAGAGTACCGTCGCTTAGGACAGCTTCATCTCGTAATCAATCCTGAATACTTTGGTGGGAAGGAGCAATTCTTGGAAAAAATATCTCAAATGGTTGAAGAATTACATGACAACCCACCTGCTGAAGGATTTGACAAAGTGTATTATCCCGGTGAAATTCAAATAGATGTGATGAAACAGTATAAAAAAACAGGTATCCCAGTTACAAAGGAAATTTTAGATTATTTAGAGTCAGACAAAATTTACTAATTATGTAATGGGAGGGGGGAATCAGATGCGTGTATCTAAGCAAGAGCTGTTTCATTTAATCAAACAGAAGCTAATCAAAGCTGGATTAAATGAAGGAGCCGCACACGATGTTTCAGATGTATTGACATTCGCCGATCATAGAGGGATCCATTCCCATGGTGCAGTACGTGTGGAATACTATGCCGAACGAATCGCAAAAGGCGGTATTACAGCAAACCCAAACTACACATTTGAACAAACAGGACCTGCATCCGCTGTCTTTAGCGGAGATAATGGTCCAGGTCACCAAGCAGCAAAACAAGCGATGGAAAAAGCAATCGAAATGGCAAAAAATTCAGGTGTTGCTGTTGTAGGAATGAAGAATATCTCGCATAGCGGTGCATTGGGTTACTTTGTTGAAATGGCAGCAGAACAAGACATGGTTGCTTTAAGCATGTGCCAATCAGATCCAATGGTCGTACCGTTTGGAGGAACAGAACCATACTTTGGCACCAATCCAATTGCTTTTAGTGCACCATCGGCTGATGAACGCATTATCACATTTGATATGGCGACAACTGTTCAGGCATGGGGAAAAGTATTGGATGCAAGAAGTAAAAATGAATCGATCCCGGAAACATGGGCAGTAGATGCAGCCGGTGCACCAACAACGAATGCAAGAGATGTCCATGCACTTGTGCCAATTGCTGGTCCAAAAGGTTATGGATTGATGATGATGGTGGATATTTTATCAGGCAGCCTTCTTGGAGTACCTCATGGCGTACATGTATCTTCCATGTATCAAGACCTGACAAAAGGTCGCGATTTAGGGCAAATTCATATTGTTATTAACCCTGCATACTTCACAGATTTAACTGCTTTTAAACAACAGATTTCGACGATGCTCGATGAATTAAAAGCACACCCGGCAGCAGAAGGCTATGGAGAAATTTATTATCCGGGTGAGCGCGGTAAATTAAGAAGTGCAAAATATGATAAAGAAGGAATTGAAATTGTAGACGATATTTATAACTACCTCGTTTCAGGCGATGTTCATTTTAATCGTTATCATGGAAAGAATAGATTTGCAGAATAACAAAATGGAGGATCATTATGTTATACACAATTATAAAAGAAAACACCTATCAAGATTCTATCGTGTTAATGCTTTTATCAAACAAGTTATCTGCAATAGATGGTGTAAACAAAGTATCGATCATGATGGGAACACCAGCTAACAAAGACATTTTTAAATCTTCGGGTTTGGGCACAGATGAATTGGAAAAAGCAAACCCAAATGATATTGTCATCGTTATAGATACAAATCAGGAAGAAAAAGTATCGGAAGTGAAAGAAGAAGTAGAAGCAGCTTTAAAAGGTGATTCTGCTTCACAAAATACATCTAAAGACCAGGAAGCACATAACTGGAAGCGTGCAATGGAGCTTGCGAACAACCCGAACCTGGCATTGATTTCTATTCCTGGTCAGTATGCAGCAATGGAAGCGGAAAATGCATTGAATGAAGGGTTACATGTATTTGTATTCAGTGACAATGTATCTAAAGAAGATGAGGTTAAGTTGAAACAAAAGGCGCATGAAAAAGGATTATTAGTAATGGGACCAGACTGCGGTACCGGAATTATTCATGGCGTGCCACTTGCATTTACAAATATCGTGAATGAAGGAGATATTGGCGTTGTGGGTGCATCAGGTACAGGGATTCAGGAAGTGACAAGCATCATTGACCGTTATGGTAAAGGTGTAACAAACGCAATTGGTACAGGCGGTCGGGATTTATCAACAGAGGTTGGTGCTACCACGGTTTTAGATAGTATCAAAGCATTGAATCAAGATCCGAAAGTAAAAGTGATTACAGTAATTTCTAAACCGCCTGCAGAGGAAGTGCAGCAAAAAGTATTAAATGTATTAAGAAATATTGAAAAACCGGTTGTTACGTTATTTTTAGGAGATAAACCAACTTATCAGGAAGAAAATATTTATCATGCGTATACACTTGAAGAAGCAGCGGTTGTATCTGTTCAATTATCCAATGGTGACAAACCGAATTTTGAACCGACAGTGGCTGAAAATGTAAACGTGTCGTTAAAAGATTCACAAGTTGGTATTAAAGGTTATTACTCAGGTGGTACCTTGGCATCTGAAGCAGCTGTGTTAGTGAAAGAGGCATTCAAAGAGGAAGTACCTGAAGAGAAGAAAGATGCCTATATCCTAAAAACAAAACATCATGAAATTATTGACTTAGGCGATGATATTTATACCCAAGGGAAGCCGCACCCGATGATTGATCCTGAAAAACGTATCGAAGTGCTTGAAACATCTGGAAACGATCCTGAAACAGCAGTAATCATGATTGATAACGTTATTGGCTATGGCAGTCATGATGATATGGCAAATGAATTAGCACCAGCCATTAAACGTATTTTAGCCAATGCACATCAGGGTGGTCGTGAACTTGCAGTACTTGCAACAGTCGTAGGTACAGCGCAAGATCCTCAAGATTACGAAAAGCAAATTGACACCTTAAAACAAAATGGTGCAATGATTTGTGAGACAAACGACCAAATGGTTCGTACAGCGATTAAACTGGTAGGAGGAAAAGTGGAACAGCCAGTCCTTGATATACAAAAATTTGAACATACCCAAGAAGACTTGACAGTAGACGAAAAAATTGTGTCCTTAATCAATACGAAACCAAGTGTCATCAATATTGGGCTAAAAAGTTTTACAGCAGCTGTTCAGAACAGCGGATCAGAGTGTGTTCAATTTAACTGGCGTCCAATTGCTGGCGGCGATGAAAAGTTAATGAAAGTACTTCAATTTCTAAACTACTATGAAGGAGAGACAATCTAATGGGGTACAAAACAATAAATGAAGCGAACGAAGCTGTTATCCAGAAGATAATAGCAGCTGCACCATTCTTAACTGATGTTGTACCTGCCAAGTCTGTGATTCCTGAATTAGAAGATTATGTGTTATTACATGCTGGGCCTCCAATTAAATATGAAAATATGACAGATCCTATGCAAGGTTCTTGTGTTGGAGCGATTCTTTTTGAAGGATGGGCAGAAGATGAAGAGGGAGCGCGTGAACTGCTTGAAAACAAGAAGATTACATTTATTCCATGTCATCATGTGAATGCGGTTGGTCCAATGGGAGGCATTACATCACCTAATATGCCAGTTCTTGTTGTTATTAACAAAGAGAGCGGCAACGAGGCGTACTGTCAAATGAACGAAGGCATCGGTGCAGTATTACGCTTCGGTGCTTATAATGAGCAGGTAATCAATCGCCTGCACTGGATGAAAGATGTGTTGGGTCCGGTGTTAAGTAAGGCATTAAGAAAAATTGATGGAGGGTTAAACGTTAATGTATTGATTGCTAAAGCTATTGCAATGGGGGATGAATTTCACCAGCGCAATATTGCAGCATCATTGGCGTTTTTAAAAGAAGTTGCTCCAGTAATTTCGGCATTAGATGATGTTGAAAACGAACAAAGTACAGAAGTTATCCAATTTTTAGCTGATACAGACCAATTTTTCTTAAACATTGCCATGGCGACTGGAAAAGCAATGATGGATGCAGCGCGTACAATCAAACATGGTACGGTGGTTACTGCAATGTGCCGAAATGGTGAAAACTTTGGCATCCGTATTGCAGGTATGGGAGATGAGTGGTTTACAGCACCTGTTAATACACCACAAGGGTTATATTTTACTGGCTACTCAGCGGAAGATGCAAACACAGATATCGGTGATTCAGCGATTACAGAAACAATCGGTGTTGGCGGCGTAGCAATGATTGCTGCCCCTGCAGTAACACGTTTTGTCGGAACAGGTGGATTTAATGATGCGCTTGAAACAAGCAATCAAATGGCTGAAATCTGTGTTGGAGAAAATCCGAACTTTGTTATTCCGACGTGGGACTTCAAAGGTGCGTGTTTAGGTATTGATGCCCGTAAAGTTGTTGAAACAGGTATCACGCCGGTAATCAACACAGGTATTGCACATAAAATTGCTGGATATGGGCAAATTGGTGCTGGTACAGTTCATCCTCCAATCGAATGTTTTGAGAAAGCAATCACAGCATATGCTGAAAAACTAGGTTTTCAAGGATGATTTTACAGGCAAGTGCGATTGGTTCAATCGCACTTCAGCTATTAATTGAGGGAAAAACGTTTACTGTGCACAGCATTTTTGAAAAAGGTTTGAATATTGTTGATCGGAATGATGAATTGATATTTATCGGCACAAATGAAAATGGGACCTTTCCATTTGGAATCTTGCTTGACTCACAAACGAAGCAAACATTAAAAGCCGGTCTTGAGGTGGGAGATACATTTCACGTTCGCAATAACCATCTTTCCCACAACCGTTTTGAACTCAATTTTAATGCGAAAATACTTCCGTTATATACGGATTTTAAACATGCAAATATAAATAAATTAAAAGAAAACGTGAAACAAATTTCATTTAAATCGTATGAATCTACTGATTTTGAATCAGCTCATGTGTCGGACTTGATAAATAAATTACACGATCCAACTGAAAATTTGGAAGAGGAGTTTCGTTACTTTATCGGACGGGGCCAAGGTTTAACACCAACGGGTGACGATATATTGGTCGGTATATTATATGGACATTTCATCGACTCTTTTATCGCACAAAAACACCTTGGAACATTGGGAAATCTAATCAGAAAACCCTTAACAACCATTGTTAGCACGCGCTTTTTAACTTGTGCTATAGAGGGTTTATTTAGTTCGAAAATTACAAGATTACAACATGATTCATCTTTAAAAAGTATGAAAAGCCTTATAAAAGTAGGTTCTTCTTCTGGGATGGATACTTTATATGGAATTTATATGGCTTTAACAAAGGAGTGAAAGAAGTGGGGAAAAGTGTAGTAATGGCACTAGGAGGTAATGCAATTTTACAGCCAAAACAAGAAGCAACTTATGCTAATCAATTCAAAAATGTAATCTCTGCAACACGTCATATGATTGAAATTAAAGAAGCAGGACATAAAATTGTGATTACACATGGCAATGGTCCACAAGTGGGGAATATTATTGCTCAAAACGAAGCTGCTAAAAATGTCGTTGAACCGCTGCCAATCTATGCTTGTAACGCAGAATCACAGGGATTCATTGGTTATATGCTGGAAAAAGCTTTGAAAAACCATATTAAAGAACGGGGCATTACTGCGAATGTAGCTACATTTCTAACAATGGTTGAAGTGGACAAGTATGATAAAGCATTTGAAAAACCAACGAAACCAATAGGAGTATTTTATTCAGAGGAAGAAGCGAAGCAATTAGAAGAAAAAGGGTTTACTATGTCAGAAGATGCAGGGCGTGGCTATAGACGAGTTGTGCCTTCCCCAGAACCGAAAGTGATCCATGGGATAGAAGAGATTCGACGTTTAATTGATGAAACTATTGTTATCTCCTCTGGCGGCGGCGGTATACCTGTATATCGTGACGACAGCGGTCTATTACACGGTCTTGAAGCAGTAATAGACAAAGATCGTTCAGGATTAAAGCTTGCACAACAGGTAAATGCTGATGTTTTCATGATGTTGACAGACGTACCAAATGTATTTATCAATTTTGGCAAAGAAAATGAGCAAAAACTAAGCCGAATTACAGTAGAAGAAGCAGAACAATATGTGGCAGAGGGGCAATTTCCTGCTGGGAGTATGCTGCCAAAGATGCAAGCGGCTATAGAATTTGCAAAGTTAGGTAAAGAGGCAATTATTTGTTCATTGGATCAAGCGGTAGCTGCACTAGATGGAAAAGCGGGTACACGCATAACAAAATAAGACAATCCGTGTATGTTCATAAGGAGGATAAAAAGCCAAAATTCCTCCTTTTTTCAGATATGACCACATTTGATGTGTCATTTCCATTGAAAATTTCTGAACAATCTTTATAATGGGATTCTTTATGCAGAGCAGGTAGATTTCGAAAAGAAACAACCTATGAAGTCTAAATCGAAATTCAAATGATGAGTAGAAAATAATGGATCATTTAAAAGTTGAAGGAGGAAGTTTGATGACAAAAGAGGCGGGATCAGTTGAAGGTAAAGGAAAGCAACCGCTGGTTCCCTATTGGGTAAAAGTTGTCATAGTATTTTTCTTCGGTTGGGTAGCTCTTTATGCAACGCGAACAATATTAAACCCGATTATGGGGGATATTGAATCAGCGTTTTCATTAAGCAAGGCACAACTTGGCTTAATTATGAGTATATTTTTCATCGGTTATGCGGGTATGAACGTTCCTGCTGGAATATTAGGAGATAAAATTGGAAAAAAACGAGTGTTGGTTCCTGGTGTTATTCTATTTGGATCGCTCGCAGCAGTTACAGGGATGATGCCTACATTCTTTCTATTTATCTCTGCATGGCTTATGGTTGGTATGGCTCAGGGGGTATATTATGGGCCGCAATATGGAATATCATCCGAAATTATCCCGAAGAACCATTTAACATTAGGCAGTGCTGTGATTAATGCAGGGATGGCTTTTGGTACTTCAATTGGCTATTATATCTCCAGTTATGTTGTGGGAGAATGGGGATTCGGATGGAGAGTCCCATTTTTTGTTATCGCAGTACCGGTTGTACTTATCGGCATCGCAATGGCAATTGTAATTAAAGACAAGCCAAAAACTGATAAAGAGGTTAAAAGTACCGCTGAACCGTTTAAGTTTTCATCTTTATTTAATAGAAACTTAATTTTGGCATATATTATTATTTTCTGCTCTATTTACGGATTCTTTATGATTATACTTGGTTACCATACTATTTAGAAACAGCACGCCGTTTAACCGGAGGAAATATTGCCTTTGTTGCATCACTTGTTCCATGGGCAGCGATTCCAGGTTCATTATTTTTTAGCTGGCTGTCAGATAAGTTAGGCCGGCGTAAACCAGTATTGCTCATGATGTTACCGTTTGGTATTTTATCAACAGCTGCAATTGTTTACTTTGATAGCTTACCAATTCTGTATATGACACTAATTGTGTATGGAATTGTAGGGAAAATTAGCGTTAACCCGGTTTTAATTGCTGTTGTAGCAAATAATGCACCAAAGCAATCATTAGGTACAGCATTTGGATTCTACAACTTTGTTGGAATGTTAGGTTCCATTTTAGCTCCGTATATTACTGGCTGGCTAACAGACACTACAGGAAGTATGAATATAGGATTTTATTTTGCAGCAGCTCTGTTAGTAATCGCATTGATTGCAACATATTTAATAGATGAAAGTAATTTTCCATCTGTTGGTAAAGCAGCTAAACATCATTAGTTAGTAAAAGCTTATGACTTCTAGGAAATGCTCAGTCAGATTAAGTATGAAGAGACCAATTTACTGATAAATCATTATCGTTTTCCTTGAAATCAAATGATAATAATAAAAATAATGGTTCTTCATTTGTATCGTAAAGTAGAAAGTATACATTAAGTAAAACCACAAAGATAGTAAAATCTTTTAAAAAGCAGTTTCCAAGGTTTTAAATCGAACACGTTAATAAAGAGGATAATAAGTAAGTGGACTCTTATTACCTCTTTTTTTTACTCATGAGTCATAAAGTCAAAAAGAAGGGGAACGGAAATAAAATTGGCTCATTTCCATTTCATCCTTTCTGCTTGTTTTCATAGTGTTTCTGCAATACTGGCCATAATATATTCGGCACATGGTACGGCAATCGAATTTCCAAGTGATTTATATCTGGCATGGTCAGTAATTGCTTTTTCCTTATTGCCATAAGCTGTCCAGCCTTCAGGCAATCCCATCAAACGTTCATATTCCAATGGGATAAGCTGACGGATAAACCCTTCTTTTTCTTCTCCTTCATACCAGAATGAAAAATAATCTACTGTTCCTGCGAGCAAAGTTGGAAAAGGGTCACCTGTCCGTCCGAAGCTTCCAAGGACCTTGTTTTGTCTTTCTCCTTGGCTGCACTTCGCATACTTCTTTCTCGAAAGGGATGGATGACGGGTATTTCCCTCCTTGTTTCTTTAAAAGGTATTCGAAGGGGAACCAAATGTAATGACATGAACAGGCGGCATTTTATAGCCATCTATTTTTGCAATATCTCCGAGATGAAGCATATGTGGGAAGTGCCGCTTGGTAATGGAGATAGGTACTTTCTCTACCTCACTGCCCATATATGTGCAATTCCATAATGTGAAGCCGCTAAAGGAAATACCCCTATACAATCAAAGAGACTTCCGATTTTTAATCCTATATGATGTTTTTCTTCAAACATTTTTCCACTGTTCTGATTCACTTGTATTTTTGGGTGCGAATTTAGGTACGAGACGGATAAAATTCATTGAAATAGAATAAAATATTCTCTGCTTTACAAACCGCTAAACCATTGATATTAAAGGGCTTTTCAACCTATTCAAAATTACTGATGCGAAATGCAGGTCTTAAAAATAAAAGGGTATAAATTTGAAAAACGGCAATATGATCAATTATGCGCTGGCGGTTTGCTGCGCATATGACATGAAGAGGAGATGGGACTCTGTGAAAAAAAGTCTGGCTATGGTTTCAAGTATGTGTTTGATTACTCTTTTATGTTTCATGACGAATGGATTGTCGGCTCATGCTGAAGATCATTCGTACGACGGCAAAAGCCCTTACTACAATAATTGCGCTTCAAGCGGCACAACAAAGGCGGCAGCCAGACTGATAGATGCAAATAATAAACAATTCGGAATCGTGGAATTAAAATTCAGCAGCGTCTGCAAAACAGCATGGGCTAAAATTACGCTGGACAAAGCCGTGCCTTCAGGCTGGGAGGCAAATGCGTACGTGAAGAGGAACACTGATGGAAAAGAGCTGAATTGCAGCTCATCCGGAGGAAACGGAAAAGTGCTCCCCGGCCAAACATCCTGCTATACGCCGATGGTCTATGATCTTGATCCGCGGTCATCCTATGCAATGGGGAAATACTATAATCCATCAACCGGCGCCTTAACCTATGCTTATACAAGTTCCTATTAATATTGAAGCACCCTTCGCCAAGGGTGCTTTTTGGTTGATTCATCAGACCCGTTATCTCATCTCTTGAAGAGCCATTTGGCCTGAATATGTAAAAAATAAGCGATAAATCCGGTAAAGTGAGAAAAATGAACTATTACTATTAATTTATACAAAGGGAAAAATATAGTATGATATGTACAAAGAAAAAATAAAAAAATTGAATATTGGAAGAAAGGAGCTCCATATGAACAAAATCGCCGCGGAAGAAGTCGCCAACACCCTTAACTCATGGTACCGCGCCATCAGAAGAAATGATGCAGAACAGTCGATCCGACTATTTGAACAAGTCAAACCGATGCTGGCAGAGATGGAGGAAGATCAAGAGGTATTAATCTACTATTCTTTGCTGGAGCTGCGGCATAAAATCATGCTGTATGATACGCGGGGAAAAAAGATAGAACAGCAAGAGGAGTTAACGAACGGCGGCAGCGCTGCATCAGATATGACATCTTATTATTACTACCTGTTTTCAGGAGCGTACGAAGTTTATAAAAAGAATTATGAACAAGCGGTCAGCTTTTATAAAATTGCCGAAAAAAAACTCGCCAATGTCCATGACGAGATTGAAGCTGCGCAATTCCATGATAAAGTCGGGAAATTATATTATTACTTGGGGCAAAATCTTGTTTCGTTAAATCATACGCGCCAAGCGATGGAAATATTTAAAAGCTATGCAGAACATAATATCAATCTTGTCTCTACATATATCACGATGGCGGGCAATTACACTGAGATCGGGAAATATAAAGAAGCGGAAGAATATTTGACCCAGGCCATCGGTACAGCGAGAGATGCCGGCGATCATTTCAAAGAAATGCAGCTCCTGCATAATTTCGGCCTTCTTTATTCGGCGATGGACAAACCGGAAGAGAGCATTTGTTTTTTGGAAACCGTTTTGGCCGATCAGGCATATGCCGCTTCAGACTATTATTTCAACGCTGTTTTTTTAATGATCAAAGAGCTGTTTAAAATAGGGGAGCATGACCGGGCTGCCGCTCTTTACAAAGAGGGGAAGGAAAGATCAAAAGGCATGGAGAATGATATATTTGAGGCGAAAATCAATATTTTATATGCAACGTATGAAGAGGGTGGTGAAAAGGCATTCAGCGATTGCAAAGATAATCTGGAGATCTTATTTAAAACAAAGCAGTATGACAGCGTGCGGGAGCTTTCACTCTTAACGGCCAATGTTTACAGGGGAAAATCTCTTTATAAAGAGGCTGCCTATTTCTTCTTGGAAGCGATTAAAGCAGAAGAAAAGATGAAAAAAGTGGAGGGAATGTCATGAAAAAACTTTTAATTGTCACTGCGATTGCTGCCGTTGTATGTTCAGGATGGCTGATGGCTGAAAACCACTCTGTCTCTACTGAAATGCATGTTGCTGAAAAGATGGTCGGATAAAAAATGGTTTGAATCCGTCTTGCTGGAAGCAAGGCGGATTTTTAGCGTATCGACAACCCTCGGATTCGTTGTCAGGCCTGCTGAGCCGGTGCTCATGTACAAGGAAGGAACGGCGGTTAATCCTGCCCGAACACCGTCGTCATCATGTCCTGTGAAAGTCCGATGCTTGGCTTTTCTAGACTGCAAAGAATGACAACATCCTAAAACTT